>NZ_JBFREF010000003.1:0-723191 GCF_052114165.1 Pseudoduganella sp. RAF19
GCCGTAGCACCAGCCACGCCCGCGCCGGTCGCGCCGACACCGCCCGCGCCCGTCGCCCCGGCGCCACCCACGGCGGCGGCCGTCCCGCCCGCTGCCGCGCTGGCTGCCTGATTGCGCGCTGTGATCTCGGCGTTGACGCGGGTGCGTTCAGCTGCTGCTGACGTGCTGGCCGCCGTAGCCGCGCGTTGCGCCGTCTGCGAATTGGCCGATGCTTCAGTGGCCGCCTGCTGGCGCGCCGCGTTGTCCGCCGCCGTGCGCGTGGCCAGATCGGCCGCAATCGCCGCAGCCTGCGCGCGCCGCAGAGCTTCACGCTGCGTTTGCAGGCGCTCTTCCTGCTGCTCGTCCTGGACTTGTTGCGTGGTCTGGCGTGCTTGCTGCAGCCGGTCGTCGTACTGCGTTTGCGTGAGACGCTGCTGCTGCAGGCGGTCCTGCGCAGCCGTCTGCTGCCGTGCGGCTTCAGTGCGTGTTGCGTCCTCCTGCGTGGACTGCACCTGGTTCTGCGTAGTCTGCGCCTGCTGCAAACGTTCCTGCGCCGTGCGGGTGTCCTGCGTACGCTGCGCCTGATTGCGCGCGTCCCGCAAGGCTTGCTGGGCTGCGTTGAATTCGTCGATAGCCGCTTGCCGCGCCTGGGCCAGGCGTGCTGCCACCAGTTGAGCATCCTGGGCTTGCGCGGACTGCTCGGCGACCGCCTGACGGGCAGCGTTCAGGCGGTCAGCCGCTGCGCGTTCGGCGCGGGTCTGGCCAAGCTGCGTGTTCTCGGTCTGCTGGGCTGCTTGCTGCGACGCCAGTTGCTGAGCCGCTTGCTGCGCCGCGTTCTGTTGCGCCGCCTGCTGCGTGCTGGCCTGCTGCGCGGCCGAGAGACGCGCTGCGTCCTGTTGGGCGGCCGTCTGCTGCGCCGCTGCCTGTTGTGCCGTCGCCTGTTGCGCGGCGAGACGGGTAGCTGCCTGCGTGTTCGCTGTTTGCTGTGCTGTGGCCTGCTGCGTCGCTCGCGTGCGCTGTTCTGCCGTGAGACGGTCGGCATTCGCCTGCGTCACCGCATCTTCCTCGCGTGTGCTGGTCAGCTGCCGCGCGGTGGCGGCCTGCGCTTCGGCGATGCGCTGCTGCTGGGTTGCCTCCTGATTGGTGGACAGCTGGGCATTGGCGACGTCACGCGCCGTCTGCAAGCGATCAGCGGCGGCACGGGCCTGCTGGCTTTGCGCAGCGAGGTTCGCATCCTCCTGCGTTTGCTCCAGCCGTTGCGCATCGAGACGGGCCTGCTGATCGCGGGCCGCCTGGACGCGCGCCTGCTCCTGCTGCTGGGCCGTGGCCTGCGCCTGCAACGCCGCTTCGCGTTGCGCTGCCGTTTGCGTGGCCGGTGTCGCGGTATTGGTGATCGCATCCAGCAGCGCCAGATCGTTGGCTGCGCCCGGCACTTCGGGTGTCGTGTCGGGCAGGGTCTGCGCGGCCGTGATGACGGCCGGCGCGGCGCTGGCCGCAGCGTTCGCGAAAGAGGTAGCGACACTGGACAGCGTGGTCAGAGTGCGTTGCGGATTCGCCTGGAATGCCGACTCCAGTGCACCGGGATCGACCGCGAGCGCCGTGGTGCCGGCGTTGAGCTGCGAAGGCACCAGGGATACGCCCAGATTCTGCAGTCCGTTCAGTTGGCCTTGCAGCGCCTGCGTCAGGGGCAGGGCGGCGGGTGTGCTGTCCGCCGAGTTGAAGGCTTCCGCCAGCGACTGCACGATATCGCTGAGCTGCGTTACCTGGTCCGTGTTGACCGTTGACCCCGTAGCCGCCGCCAGATCGCGCAAGCGCCGCTGCGACAAGGCCAGCGAAGACAGCACCTGCCCGAAGGAGGACACGTCCGACACATCGCTGGTATCAGTGGTGGAGGTCACGTCCGTAGTGCCCGTAACAAGGCCAGCCGCCGCCAATGGCGCGGTTGAGTTCACATCGGAAATGGCGGAAACGGGGAACATACCTACCCTCACTTTAATCGCAATAGCCGAGAGTGCCAGCATTTTCTCAATCGTGCGGTGCAATAGCGAACACAGACAATAAATTCATAAAAACTGAATAATTCATTGATATCCATGGCGTTGTTTGCAAGATCCGGAACTCCTATAGTTCACCTCAACCAACCCACCTTTAGGAGCAAGATCATGAACATCGCCCGCACCCTCGCTGCTGCCGCCCTCGTGACCGCCTTCGGTAGCGCCAGCGCCGCCGACGCACCCGGCTTCACCGACAGGACCGCAGAAGTGAACGGCACCAGGATCCACTACCAGATCGGCGGCCATGGCAGCCCGGTCGTCCTGCTGCACGGCTACACCCAGACCAGCCATATGTGGAAACCCATCCTGGCCGACCTGGCGAAAACCCATACCGTGATCGTTCCCGACTTGCGCGGCGCCGGCGCGTCCGCCCGTCCGGACGCAGGCTACGACAAGAAGAACATGGCCAAGGACATCCACGAACTGGTTGCCGGCGTTAGCAGCGAACCAGCCGCCGTGGTCGGCCACGACATCGGCCTGATGGTGGCCTACGCCTACGCCGCCCAATATCCCGCCGATACCAGCAAGGTCGCGCTGATGGATGCCTTCCTGCCCGGCGTGGGCGACTGGAAGAATGTGTGGCTGCTGCGCGACCTGTGGCACTTCCACTTCACCAGCGACACCGCGGTCGCACTGGTGAAAGGCCGCGAGCGCATCTACTTCGAGCACTTCTGGAACGACTTCGCCTCCGACAAAACCAGATCGGTGAGCGAAGCCGATCGCCGGCTCTACACCAAGGCATATGCGCAGCCGAACGGCATGCGCGCCGGCTTCCAGTATTTCAAGAACTTCGATCAGGACGCTCAGGATTTCGCCCAGTTCGCACAAACCAAACTGACCCAGCCAATGCTGGTGCTGACCGGTGAGAAAGCGAGCGGCACCTTCCTGATCGATCAGGCAAAATTGGTCGCCACGAACGTGGACGGACGCGTTATCGCCGGTTCCGGCCACTGGCTGATTGATGAGAAACCTGAGCAGGTAAAGCCTGTCCTGCTGGACTTCCTGAAATAAGGAGCGCCTGATGAAGCCCGTCAAATCCGATCAGCAGGGACGTTTCCTGCGACCCGAAGCACAGTTCCGCAATTGGATCACGCGGGACGGCGCAGCGGGGCCGAGCGGAGAAGGGGGCTTCGTCGCCGAGCCGTGGCGCTACCATCTGTATGTGTCATTGGCCTGTCCCTGGGCGCACCGCACGCTGATCTTTCGCGAGCTGAAAGGCTTGCACGAGATGATCGGCGTGTCGATCGTGCACTGGCTGATGCCGGACAGCGGCTGGAATTTCGCGCCCGGCCCCGGCGTGGTGCCGGACACCGTCAACCACGCCGGGCGCCTGGCCGACATTTACCGATTGGCCGATCCTGGCTACGAGGGCCGCTTTACCGTGCCTGTGCTGTGGGATAAGCATCGCCGCACCATCGTCAATAACGAGTCTTCCGAAATCATCCGCATGTTGAACAGCGCCTTTGACGGCGTGGGTGCGCTGCCGGGCGATTACTACCCGGTCGAGCTGCGCGAGGAAATTGATAAGATCAATGCGCGCGTGTACGAAACGCTCAACAACGGCGTTTACCGTGCCGGTTTCGCCACCACCCAGGCGGCCTATGAGGAAGCGGTCTTTCCACTGTTCGATACGCTGGACTGGCTGGAAGAGCGCCTGTCGCATCAGGAATACCTGCTGGGCGCGCGCATCACGGAAGCAGACTGGCGTTTGTTTACAACGCTGGTGCGCTTCGATGCGGTGTACAACGGCCACTTCAAGTGCAATCTGCGCCGTATCGCAGACTATCCGCATCTCAGCCGTTATCTGTCTCAGTTGTACGCAAAGCCCGGCATTGCAGGTACGGTGGACTTCCACCACATCAAGCACCACTATTACGAAAGCCATCGCCAGCTTAATCCCTATGGCATTGTGCCGGCAGGTCCCTTGTCATTGTTAGGTGCCGCACGGTGAAGCAGAACTGATCGGCCTATCGTAATCCATGCCACTTTCACCTGAACCAGAAATGAAGGGATACGACATGGAAAACCAATTCGGAAAGAGCGATACCAACGTCTCTACCATCGGCAAAGATACCCGCGCCGACATGCACAGCGCCATCGATAAAGCACACGACAAAGTGCCCGCAGCCGCAGACCGCCTGGCGGCACAGGCTCATACGGGTGTCGACAAGATGGCTGACTCCATCAACGACATGGGCGAAAAGCTCGACCAGAAACGCGAAAGCCTGACCGTGGCTTACAAGCGCTTCGCCGAGTCGGGGCGCACCTATGTGCGCAAGAGCCCAGCCACTTCGGTATTGGTGGCGCTGGCCGCCGGTTATGCAGTGTCCAAACTGTTCGGCACCCGCAAGTATTGAGCCATGACCAAGCCTAAACAGGACCCGTCGGCCACCGACGGGGCAGGCTCGGTATTGAGCACCATCGCAGCACCTTCCAACGCAGCGCCTCCCGGCCGGACCGGCAGCCCCGACCCGGCCACGGAGGTGTTGCGCGAGAAGGTTGTCGGCGGCATCGATCTCGCCGCACAGATTCCAGACAATGCTACCAAGGCTTCGGAATACGGCGATGCCGCGCGCACACCGGTGCCGGGCCAGTCCGCCAAACCCGGAACGCCGCTGGCTACGGCCAGCAGCGCCAGTGAAGGCAATGCCTCCGCCAAGCTTGGCAATGGCCAGCCGCCGCAGGGCGAAAATCCCGGCAATGGTCCGCTGGACCGCGTGCGCACCGATTCCGGTGGCCGTGGAATGACCACCAATCAAGGCGTGCCGGTTGCGGACAACCAGAATTCGCTCAAGGCTGGGCTGCGTGGTCCGACCCTGATGGAAGACTTCATCCTGCGCGAGAAGATCACCCATTTCGACCATGAGCGCATTCCCGAGCGGGTGGTGCACGCGCGCGGCTCGGCCGCCCATGGCTACTTCGAGAGCTATAAGGACCTGAGCGACATCACGCGCGCGGCGCCGTTTGCGGCGGCAGGCAAGCGCACGCCGGTCTTTGTGCGTTTCTCCACCGTCGCGGGCGAGCGCGGGTCCACCGACACGGCGCGCGATATCCGCGGCTTCGCCGTCAAGTTCTACACGGACGAGGGCAACTGGGATCTGGTCGGCAATAACATTCCGGTCTTCTTCATCCAGGATGCGATGAAGTTCCCGGACCTGATCCACTCCGTCAAGCCGGAGCCGAATAACGGCATTCCGCAGGCGGCCAGCGCCCACGACACCTTCTGGGATTTCGTCTCGCTGACGCCGGAATCGATGCACGTGCTGATGTGGGTGATGTCCGACCGTGCCATCCCGCGCAGCCTGCGCATGATGCAGGGCTTTGGCGTGCACACCTTCCGCATGGTGAACCTGGCGGGCAATTCGGTGTTCGTCAAATTCCACTGGTCGCCGCTGCAAGGCACGCATTCGCTGGCCTGGGATGAAGCGGTACGCATCAGCGGCGCCGATTCCGATTTCCATCGCCGCGATCTGTGGGAAGCCATCGAGGCGGGCGACTATCCGGAATGGGAGCTGGCGCTGCAGGTCTTCACCGAAGAACAGGCTGCGCAATTCCCCTTCGACGTGCTGGACCCGACCAAGATCGTGCCGGAAGAACTGGTGCCGCTGCAGCCGGTGGGCCGCATGGTCCTGAACCGCAATCCGGACAATTTCTTTGCCGAGACGGAGCAGGTGGCGTTCTGCGCCGCCCACATCGTTCCGGGACTGGACTTCACCAACGATCCGCTGCTGCACGGCCGCATCCATTCGTATATCGATACGCAGATCAGCCGCCTGGGCGGGCCGAATTTCCACGAGATTCCGATCAATGCGCCGGTCGCCCAGGTGCACAATAACCAGCGCGACGGCATGCATCGCCAGGCCATCCATCGTGGCCGGGCATCGTACGAGCCGAATTCGCTGGGCGGTGGTTGTCCGTTCCAGACCGGGCGCATGGGCTTTACCACCTTCCCGGAGCACATCCAGGAAGACAAGGTGCGCGGCAAGGCCGAACTGTTTGCCGACCACTATTCGCAGGCCCGCCTGTTCTGGCGCAGCCAGACGCCGGTGGAGCAGGCGCATATCGTAGGCGGCTTCCGTTTCGAACTGACGCGGGTGCAGACGCCGATGGTGCGCAAGCGCATGCTGGCGATGCTGGCCAACGTCGATCCGATTCTCTCCGCTGGCGTGGCGGGCGGCCTGGGCATGGAAGTGCCCGATCCGCTGCCGATGGCGTTCACCGGCACGCTGCCGGAGTACGAACCCTCGCCTGCGCTGTCCCTGTTGTCGCGGCCCGGCGAACGCGGCATCCGCTCGCGGCGCGTGGCAATCCTGGTGGCCGATGGCTGCGATGAGGGCATCGTCCGTACCATCTATGAGGCTTTGCTGAGCGATGGCGCGGTGCCGCGCCTGATCGGTGCGAATATGGGCATGGTGAAGGGCGCGGGCGGCGGCACGCTGGATGTCGAAGTCTCGCTGGAGGCCACGCCTGCCGTGCTGTATGACGCGGTGGTGGTTCCGGCCGGTGCGGCGGCGGCGGTTTCGCTGGCTGGTCAGGCGCTGGCGCTGGAGTTCGTGCGGCTACAGTACCGTCACCTGAAGCCTTTGCTGGTGGTGGACGACGGCACGCAGCTGCTGGCCGCAGCGGGCATTCCGGCCACGCTGCCGGACGGCACGCATGACCGGGGCATCATCGGCACCGAGCCGGGGGACTTGACCGGCGCGCTGGCGGCCTTCCGGCAGGTGCTGGCCTCGCATCGTATCTGGGAGCGCGACAGCGATAACCCTAAAGTATAGGAGTAGGAACCCGTCTGTGGTGGTATGCTTTCAGGCAGATTGACAGCTGCTGGACGAATGCATGGACGTATACGCACCACAGACCTGGCTTCCCCATGAGCGCCCGACTTTGCCGGGCTCGCCCTCCAATCCGCTGCATTCCACGCCGCGGCGCATTGCCTTCCTTGTTGTAGGATTCATCGTCGCCATTACCGGCGGCCTCGGAAATGCGCTGATTTCCGTCAATCTGCCGTATGCCCAGGGTTCGCTGGGCGTTTATCAGGCCGAAATCCAATGGCTGCCCGCAGCCTATGTGATGGCCAATATCTCCATGAACCTGCTGCTGGTGAAATTCCGCCAGCAGTTTGGCCTGCGTCTGTTCACGGAGCTGTTCCTGATCCTGTATGCGATCGTGACCATGGCCCACCTGTTCGTGCACGGGCTGGCGTCCGCCATTGCGGTGCGGGCCGCGCATGGCATCAGCGGCGCGGCGCTGACGGTGCTCGGGCTTTATTACACCTTGCAGGCTTTCCCGGCCCAACACCGGTTGAAGGCGGTGGTGCTGGGCGTCGGTTTCGCCCAGCTGGCGATCCCGATGGCGCGCATCTTTTCGTCCGATCTGCTGGAAGTCGCGGAGTGGCGCGGCTTGTATCTGTTCGAGCTGGGCATGGCGCTGCTGTCGCTGGGCTGCGTGCTGCTCTTGCCCCTGCCGCCCGGTGACCGCATCCGGGCTTTCGAGAAGACGGACTTTTTAACGTTTGCTTTCTTTGCGCCAGGCGTGGCCCTGCTGTGCGCAGTGCTGGCGCTGGGCCGCACGGTATGGTGGTTCGATGCGCCCTGGCTGGGCTGGGCCATGGTCGGCGCCATCCTTCTCGGCACGACGGCTGTGGCGATCGAACATAATCGCGCCCATCCGCTGTTGAATATCCGCTGGCTCGCCACAGGCACCATGGCGCGGCTGGCGACCTCGGTGTTGCTGATCCGGATAGTGCAGTCGGAGGCCGGCGGCTCGGTCGGTTTCCTGCAGGCGCTGGGCCTGAACAACGATCAGATGGATGTGCTGTGGATGATTGTACTGATCGCCAGCATACTGGGCATCCTGGTCAGTGCGCTGCTGATTACGCCGGGGCGCATCCATGAGATGCTGATGTTTGCCATGCTGCTGATGGCGATCGGCGCTTACATGGATTCGCAGGCGACCAGTCTGACGCGGCCGGAACAGATGTATGTGAGCCAGTTTCTGATGGCCTTCAGCGGCACCTTCTTTATCGGGCCGACGTTTGTGTCGGGCTTCGGCGCGGTGATTGCGCAGCCGCGCAATCTGATCAGTTTCTCGGTCATGTTTTCCATGACGCAGAACCTGGGCAGCCTGGTGGGATCGGCCGTGATCGGCACCGTGCAATCGATACGCGAGAAATTCCATTCCAGTCAGCTGGTTGAGCATTTGACCTTGCTCGATCCACAGGTCGCAGCGCGCGTGCAGGGCACGGGGTCGGCCTTGAACGGCGCGCTGGCCGATCCCTCGCTGCGGACCGTGCAAGGGGTGGCGTCGCTGGGCGCGGCGGCCACGCGCGAGGCAAATGTGCTGGCGTATAACGACGTGTTTTATATTATTTTCCTGGTCGCCTGCGCCTCTCTGGTGTGGATGGCGGCGCATTACTTCTGGCAGGTCTGCACGCGCTGCCGCCCTGTAGTACCGGCAGAAAACGCCCAGACGGGTATGGCCAAAGCTCCTATTTCTGATCACGGAATGCGATGACAACAGACGACAATAACGCGCCACCGCCTACCGCTACCCCCGCTGCGTCCGCAGCACCGCCTGCGCCGCCGGCCGCGCCGGTAGCTCCGCCTCCCGCTGCATCAGCAACGCCGGGCCAGCCCGAAACGCGCCAGCAGTGGATGGCTGGCGCGGGCTTCGCGCTGCTTGCGCTGATCGGCGTGCTGGTTGTGCTTTACGCCTGGCGTCTGCCGCCGTTCAAGAGTCCCGTTGTCTCGACCGAAAACGCGCTGGTGCGCGGGCAGGTGACCGTGATCGGCACCCAGCTTTCCGGCTATGTCACGGATGTGAAAGTGCAGGACTTCCAGATGGTGAAGCGCGGCGATTTGCTGGTCGATATCGATGACCGCACTTACCGCCAGCGTTATGAGCAGGCTGTCGCGCAGGTCGCCAGCACGAAGGCAGCGCTGGCAAACTGGGAACAGTCGCGCCGCAGCGCGGAGGCGACCATTGTGCTGAACGAAGCGGCGCTGGCAAACGCGCAAGCGCAGGCGACGCGCTCGGCGGCGGATCTGAGCCGCGTCGAGCAATTGACCGAGGATGGTTCGCTGTCGCAGCGCGAAGAGGATGCCCAGCGTGCCACCCGCGCGCAGACCGTGGCTGCGGTATCGCAGGCGCGCGCCAATGTTGAAATCGCGAAGCAGCAGTCGCAGGCGGTGTCGGTCAACCGCGCCGCACTGGAAGCTTCCGTCGCCAACGCGGAAGCTGCGATGAAGGCGGCCAAGGTGGATCTCGACAACACCAAGATTACTGCGCCGCAGGATGGTCAGCTGGGACAGGTCACCGTGCGCAAGGGCGCCTACGTCAATTCCGGCGCCCAGCTCATGGGGCTGGTGCCATCGCAGATGTGGGTGATCGCGAATATGAAGGAGACGCAGATGGCCAATGTGCAGGTGGGCCAGCCTGCCACCTTTACTGTCGACGCGCTGAACGGCGCCACGCTGACCGGGCAGGTCGAGCGCATTTCTCCCGCCACCGGCTCTGAATTTTCCGTGCTGCCGGCTGATAATGCGACCGGCAATTTCGTCAAGATCGCCCAGCGCATTCCCGTGCGCATCCGCATCGATTCCGGCCAGAAGCTCGCGCCGCGCCTGCGGCCAGGCATGTCCGTGATCGTCAGCATCGACACCTCCGCCGTCCTCGACGACTCGGCCAGCGCGAAAGGGCGCCAGCAATGAGCGCCCGCGCTCCATCCGCGCAGCCCCTCGCGCACCCGGCGGCCAGCGGAGAGCAGCGCTTCGCTCACGTCGCGTGCGCGTGCGCGGGATTCGGGCGGCGTGCGGTGGTGGTGGCGGCTGCGGTTTTGCTGGCGGGGTGTGCGGCGAAGGTGGGGCGGGCGCCGGAAAGTACGCTGGCGACGCCGGCGCAGTGGCGCAGTGTGGTGGGGCCGGGGGAAGGCGTGGCGGCGGCGGACGGCAGCAAGCCGGTGGAGCAGGAGTGGTGGCGCGCCTTCAACGATCCGGCGCTGACGTCGCTGGTGGCCACCGCGCTGCAGCACAATGAAGACTTGCGCATCGCCCGTGCCCGCGTCGAAGATTTCCATGCCCGCGTCGCAGCAGCGCGCGCCGGGCAGCAGCCAAGCCTGGCGCTGGCTGCCTCGCCAACCAGAACGCGCACGCTGGCTTACAACGGCGTCCCCTACGACACCAACGTCTTCTCCGCCGAATTTCAGGCCAGCTACGAGATCGACATCTGGGGCCGCCTCGCCAGCGCAACGGAGGCAGCGGCGGCAAGCTACCGCGCCGAACAGGCCAACGCCGACGCAGCGGCATTGTCCATTGCCGCCACCGTCGCCAACGCCTATCTGAACCTGCGCGGCCTGGATGCGCAACTGGAGCTGGCCATCGCCACCCTGAAGCTGCGCGAAGAATCACGTATGCTCGCGCAGCGCCAATTCGAGGTTGGCTACACCTCAAGGCTGGAATGGCTGCAGGCGCAAGCCGAGTATCAGACCGCCGCCGAACAGATTCCGCAGCTGCAAAGGCAAATCTTCGAAACGGAAAACGCGCTAAGCCTGCTGACGGGCGCCAATCCCGGCGCCATCGCGCGCGGTACGGCGCTGGCCGATCTGACCCCGCCGCCTGTGCCGGCCGGCCTGCCATCCGAACTGCTGCGCCGCCGTCCGGACATCGCCCGCGCCGAGCAAAACATCGTCGCCGCGAACGCCAGCCTGCAGGCCACGCGCGACCAGCTGCTGCCATCCTTCCGCCTGACCGCCGCCGATGGCATCCAGTCCACCGACTTCAGCGACTTCCTGCATACGCCGGCGAACCTGTGGCGCATCAGCCTCGGGCTGACGGCGCCGATCTTCGAAGGCGGCCGGGTGCAAGCGCAAACCGATTCCGCAGCCGCCCAGCGCGACCAGGCAGTCTTCGGCTACGAAAGCACGGTGCGAAATGCCTTCGCCGAAGCGGAAAACGGCATCGGTGCGATATACAGATTGCGGGAACAGGTAGTGCAGAACGACGCGCGCCGCGAAACGGCGGCCGAAACGCTGCGCATTGCGCGCAACCGACATCGCAATGGCTATGCGTCCTACCTGGAGGAACTGGATGCGCAGCGCACCCTGTACAGCGCAGACGTCGCGCGCCTGCAATTGAGGACGCGGCTGCTCACCGCGTCCGTGGATCTCTACCGCGCGCTGGGTGGCGGCTGGCAGGCGCCTACTCGATAGGGATAAACAGCTCGCATTCGAAGGCACCGGTCGCAGGATCGGTGCGGAAGTCCGCAGCATAGCGCTCGAAGCAGGCGCCTGGACGATCGCCCAGTCCCTCAACGCCCAGCGTCTGGCCATAGAACTGATGCCATGCCGAGCCGATGCCGTCCGGCGGACCAAAATAGCGCGTGCTCGCAAACCGGCCGCCCGGAATCGTGGCCAGCGAAGCAGGCGCCTCGGCCTCATAGTCCTTGTCCACTTCCACGCAAGCGTCGTAGCGGCACTGCTCTGGCGGTGTGGTGGTCGGATCGTCCAGCGCCACGCCATACGTCACACGGCCCTGCAAGCCGGCCGCCGCCAGCCAGGGCTGCACCACCTTGCGCCAGAACTCGCCAAGCGACGGACCATAGGGGCCGGTATGGCGCAGGAAAGCTACGCGTACCGGATCGAGTTCAACCACTTTGATATCCATCGCTTGCTCCTATTTCGTTATGGTTATGGGGCCGCCGGAGTGCGAACGGCGGCGCAGCCTGCGCACAGTGCGTTCGACGATCTGCTCCAGGTCATCCACATAGGTGAACACCGCCGGCACCACCAGCAGGCTAAGCAAGGTCGAAGTAATCAGGCCGCCAATCACGGCAATCGCCATTGGGGAACGGAAGCTTGGGTCCGCGCCCCAGCCGAGCGCCAGTGGCATCATACCCGCGCCCATCGCAATTGTCGTCATCAGGATTGGACGGCTACGTTTATGGCAGGCGTCTACCAGCGCATCGAAGCGGCTCATGCCCGCCGCGCGCGCGAGGATCGCGTAATCCACCAGCAGGATCGAGTTTTTGGTCACGATCCCCATCAGCATGATCAAGCCAATCATCGACGGCATGGACAGCGCGCTGCGCGTGACCAGCAGGGCCACGAAAGCGCCGCCGATGGACAGCGGCAGCGCGGCCAGAATCGTCATCGGCTGCAGGAAGTCGTGGAACAGCAGCACCAGCACACCGTAGATGCAGAGCACGCCGATGGTCATGGCAATTCCGAAGCTGACGAACAGGCCAGCCATTTCCTGGGTGTCGCCCGCATCCGCCTGGGTGACGGATGGCGGCAGGTTCGTCATAGCAGGCAGATTGCGCGCTTCCGTATCGATTTCGCCCAGCGAGCGGCTGCCCAGTTCCACGTCCAGCGTCACGTTGCGGCTGCGGTTCAGACGGTCGATCTGGGCCGGGCCTGATTCGACGGTGATGTCGGCCACGGTGGCCAGCAGCACGGGGCCATTGGTGCCGGGTACGGTCAGGCGGCCGATGGCATCAAGGTCGGCGCGCACGGCGTCCGGCAGCTTCACGCGGATCGGCACCTGGCGCTCGGGCAGGTTCATCTTGGTCAGATCGTAGTCGTAGTCGCCGGCGGTGGCCACGCGTACCGTTTCACCGATGGCATTGGCTGTGACGCCCAAATCCGCCGCCTTGGCAAAGTCTGGACGCACGATGATTTCAGGACGTACCAGTGAGGCACTGGACGTCACATTGCCGATGCCGTGCAGCGTGCGCAGTTCGCGCTCCACCTTGCGCGCGGAATCGGTGAGCGCCACCGGATCGTCCGAGCGCAGCACGACCTGAAGCTTGATGCCCGTATCCGGCGGACCGACGGTAAAGCGCGCGCCGGGAATGCCCGACACCTGTTCGCGGATCTGATTGTCGATCTGCGACATCTTTTCCTTGCGGTCGTTGCGATGCCGGGTCGTGATGGTCAGCACAGCGCGGCGCGCCTCGGCTGCAGTGCCGGGCGCGAAGGCATCGCCGGAAGAACCGCCGCCGATGGAGCTGAACACATGCGTCACGGTCGGCACGCGCAGGATGGCCTGCCGCGCCTGTTCCGCAATCACCCTGGTTTCGGCCAGCGTGGAGCCGGGTGGCAGTTCCAGATTCACCATCGTCTGCCCGCGATCGGCCGGCGGCACAAAGCCCGTAGGCAGCAGGCCGACCAGCATGATGGAGCCGACGAAGAAGGCTGCCGACGCCAGCGCCGTGATGCCGCGATGCTTCAGGCACCACTTCATGGTCTTCATATAGCGCTGCATCAGCCAGCCGTCCGGGGCATGGGTGCTGACGGCAGGGCGCAGGAAGTGCGCGGCCATCATCGGCGTCAGCAGACGCGCTACGACCAGGGACGCCAGCACCGCCAGCACGGCCGACCAGCCGAACTGCTTGAAGAATTTGCCGGGGATGCCGCCCATGAAGGCGGTCGGCAGGAACACGGCGACCAGTGCAAAGGTGGTCGCGATCACCGCCATGCCGATTTCGTCAGCCGCTTCCATGGCAGCCTGCATTGGCGATTTGCCCATGTGGAGGTGGCGCTCAATGTTTTCGATTTCCACGATGGCGTCGTCCACCAGCACGCCGACCACCAGGGCCAGAGCCAGCAGGGTCACGGTGTTCAGGGTAAAACCCATCCAGTACATGCCAAGGAAGGCTGGAATTACGGACAAGGGCAGGGCGGCGCTGGCGACCAGGGTAGCGCGCCAGTCGCGCAGGAACCACCACACCACCAGCACGGCCAGAATCGCGCCCTCATACAGCAGCTCCATCGAGCCGTGGAAGTTTTCCTCAACCGGCGCGGCATTGTCGATGGCCTGAGTAATTGCTACGTTGGGATGCTTGCGGCGCAGTTCTTCAATCGCGGCGCGTGCATCGGCCGCCACCTGGGTTTCGCTGGCGCCCTTGGTGCGGAAGATTTCGAACGCCACCACCGGCTTCCCGTCCTGCATGGCGATGGCGCGAGGTTCGGCCACAGTATCTGTCACTTTGGCTACCTGCTCCAGACGCACGTGGCGGCCGGCGCCCAGCGGGATGTCAATTTTCGCCAGTTCTTCCGCCGTTTGCACGGTGGCGATGGTGCGTACCGACTGTTCGGCGCCGCTGACGTCACCGCGTCCACCCGGCGCTTCTTTTTGCACCAGGCGCAGCTGGCGCGACACATCCAGCGCGGACACCCGCAGCGCGGCCATGCGTTCGTCATCCAGCTCCACGCGGATCTCGCGGGTTACGCCGCCCACGCGCTTGACCTGGCCAATGCCCTGCACCGCCAGCAGACGCTTGGTCAGGGTGTTATCGACGAACCAGCTCAGCTCCTGGCTGTCCATTTTCACGCCCGGCTGGGCCTCGACCACAAAGGCCAGCACCACGCGGCCCGCCGTGGAAAGCTTGCTGACCACGGGTTCGCGCAATTCGCCGGGGAGGTCGGCCTTGATGCGGGTAACGGCATCGCGCACCTCGTTCACCGCGTCCGACAGATTCTTCTCCAGTACGAATTCGACGATCACGTTGGCCGTGCCATCCAGGACTTTGGTGCGGATATTTTTCACACCCTGTAGTGTGGCGACGGAATCTTCGATCTTGCGTGCGACCTCCGTTTCCAGCTGGGCCGGCGCGGCCCCGGGCAGGGTGGCGGTCACGTTCACGACCGGCAGTTCGATGTCAGGGAAGTCCTGTACCGGATTGGCCTTGTATGCCAGCAGTCCTGCCAGTGTCAGCAGAACAAACAGCATGATCGCTGGAACGGGATTCCGGATCGAAAGCGCGGAAAAATTCATGGCACGTCCTTAGCGGCGGGCCGCTTTGCCGGCGCCGGCGGCTGCGCTGGTGGCCGCATTGTCCGGCACATAGGTACCGGCACTGCGTACCAGATCGCCGTCGTTCAGGAAGCCGGCCCCGCCCACCACCACCAGCGTGTTGACCGGCAGGCCGTCCAGCACTTCGATGCGGTCGCCGAGCCGGCGGCCGGTCTGCACCTTGAGCTGGGATACGCGCTGGTCGCTGTTCATTTTGAAGACATAGCTGAAGCCATCGCGCACTGCGACAGCCTGCTGCGGCACGGTCATCGCGTCGGACGCACCCAGTTCGAACTGGCCGGTGGCGAACATGCCGGCCTTGAACGGCGGCTGCTTGCCGTTATTTGCCGGCAGATCCACGTACACGATGGCGGAACGGGTCTGCGGATCGATGGTCGGCGCCACCATGCGCACCTTGCCGGTCAGGACGCTGCCATTGGCTGCTTTCACGATGGCGGCATCGCCTATCCTCACGCTGCGCAGCTCGGGCGCGGTGACTTCGGCGCGCCATTCCAGGCGGCCCTGGCGGATCATACGGAACAGTTCCGTGCCCGGCCCCGCCACCACGCCCACGGTGGCGTTGCGCGCGGAGATCACGCCATTGTCCGGCGCCACCACGCGGGCGTACTTCTGGCGCAGGCCTTGTACGGCCAAGGCGGCGCGCGCCGATGCGATGCGGGCATTGGCAGTTTGCTCGGCGGTGAGGTATTGGCTGATCTGCTGGGCGCTCAGCGCGCCGGTGGTTTCGATGGAGCGGGCGCGCGCCGCATTGGCTTTCGCTTCGGCGGCGGCGGCTTCGGCTTCGGCCAGCGCGGCCTTGGCTTGTGCCACGTCGGCGTTCACGGTGTCGGCGTTGAAGAGGGCCAGCAGCTGGCCTTTGGTGACCACGTCGCCCACGTTGACGAAAACTTCGGCCAGGCGCAGGCCGTTCGATTCGCTGCTGATGATGGCTTCCTGCCAGGCCGCGACATTGCCGTTGGCCGTCAGCCGGATCGGCAGCGTGGTTTTTTGCGGATGCGCGGTGGTCACGGTCAGCGAAGGACGGGGCGCATCGGTCTTCCTGTCGTCGGCTGGCGCAGCGCCGGACGCCATGGCTGCAGCAGCGCAGACGGCCGCCAGCAGGGCGGCGCGGTACGGGCGGTTGCGGCGGAGGGACGTCTTATTCATCAGCTTATCCATTGTTATTGTGTCGCTGCCGGGGCGGTCCAGCCGCCGCCTGCTGCGCGGTACAGGGCAATCCATGCGGCGCTGCGTTCGCGCTGCAGATTCACCACCGTGTTTTCCGCCGCCAGCCGGGTGCGGCGGGCGTCTTCCAGTTCGAGCAGGCTGGCGAGGCCGTTGTTGTAGCGGTCCTCGGTGGCCTGGAAGAAGCTGCGGTAGCCATCCAGTGCAGCCTGTGCATCATCGGTACGTTCCTGGGTGCTGTGCAAGGTAACCAGCGCCTGTTCCACTTCGCTGACTGCCTGGCGCACGCCGGCCTGGTAGCGGCTCACGGCGGCGTCGTAGCGGGCGCGCGCCGCATCGACATTGACTCCGCGCGTACCGGCGTCGAAGATGGGCAGCACCATTTGCACCGGGCCAATCTGCCAGGCGTTGGCTGTGACGCTTTGTCCCTCCGCGCGGATATTGCCGCGGCCAATGAAGCCGGACAGCGTCAGTTGCGGGAAGCGTTGCGCCCGCGCGCCGGCCACTTCAAAGCTGGCCGCTGCCACTTCATTCTGCGCGGTGAAGACATCGGGACGCTGGGCCAGCAGCTGCGCCGGCACGGCATCGATGGTGACGCCGGACGAAGGCGCCAGCGGCGCGGCCGTCGCGTTCTCGGCCAGCTTTTCGCGCAGCTGGGCTTCGGGGATGGCAGTCAGGGCCACCAGCACTTTCACATCGATTTCGCAGGCGGCGCGCTGGGCCACGGCGCGATTGTTGCCGTCGGCCGCGCTGGCGCGCGCCAGCGCGTTGTTGGATGGCGACTGGAAGCCGGCTTGCGTGGAAATCGCCGTCAACCGCGCAGTATGCGCGCGCGACGCGGCATCCAGCCTGGTCACCGTCAGCAGGCGTTCGCAGGCGCGCAGGCCGTAATACTGGTTGGCCGTTTCGGCCGCCACGGCGACGCGCGCTTCGTGCCAGCCGGCGTGGGCGCTGTCCAGGCGGGCCTGGGCGGCATTGCGCCGCGCACGCACGCCGCCGAACAAGTCGATTTCCCATTGGGTCTGCAACAGCGCCTGGCTGGTGGTGTTGGTCGGGACATTGGCCTGTTGCTGGCTCATACGCGTAGACGTCAGCACTCCGTTCAGATTGGGCACCAGCGCGGCCCCGGCGGCCACGCGCTCGGCGCGGGCCTGCGCAATGCGCGCGCCCGCGGCAGCGACATCCGGACTGGCCGCCTGTGCCGCTTCGATCAGCTGCACCAGCAGCGGGTCGCCCTGGCCCTGCCACCAGTTCGATAATTCGCTCATGCTGCCGTGATGGGGCAGCGGCGCCTGCCAGACAGGCGGCGCGTTGGACGCGACCTTGGTCGCCGGCCCCTGCACGCCGCAAGCGCACAGCGTCAATGCTGCCGCCGCGGCCAATGTGCGCTGGAGTCTCTTCATTCTTTCTTTCTACCGAACTTTTTCGTTAACTTATCTATTTGTTATAGCGTCCAAATTTACAAAAAGTTGAGGTGAATGAACATTTAATCATAATAATCAAGTATTTAACATCCTGATACAAACGAAACAAAGCAGTCTTTGGCAGCACGCAACAGCCGGGGTATAAAGAAAACACCGAATAAACTGGGGAAAACATCATGGAACGCTGGATTCTGGCCGCCGCGATCGGCGCGTCGGCGGTGCTGCTGCCGGCTGCGCAGGCCGAGCCGCTGAAGGGCGAACAGGCCGCCCTGCATGTGCTGAACCGCCTGGCGTATGGCCCAAGGCCTGGCGATATCGAGCGCGTGGCGCAGATCGGCGTGCAGCGCTACATCGATGAGCAATTGAATCCGCCGCCGCTGCCGGCCGCGCTGGCGCAGCGCCTCGACGGGCTGCAAACTCAGAAGCTGACGGCGGGCCAGGCGCTGGAGGAATTCCAGGAAGTGCGGGCCGAGGCCAAGAAGGACAAGGACGAGGCCAAGGACATGCGGCGCGAGACGATCGGCAAGCTGGCCGCCGAAACCGCCGAGGCCCGCCTGTTACGCGCCATCGAGAGTCCGCGCCAGCTGGAAGAGGTGATGGTCGATTTCTGGTTCAATCACTTCAACGTATTCCAGGGCAAGGGCCAGGACCGCGTGCTCATTTCCAGTTATGAGCGCGATGCGGTCCGCCCACACGTCTTCGGCAAGTTCCGCGACCTGCTGGAGGCGACAGCCAAGCATCCGGCCATGCTGTTCTACCTTGATAACTGGGTGTCCAAAGCCGGTGGCCTGAACGAAAACTATGCCCGCGAGCTGATGGAGCTGCACACGCTGGGCGTGGACAATGGCTATACCCAGAAGGACGTCACCGAGCTGGCGCGCATGCTGACCGGCTGGACTTACGCGCCGCGCCGCCTGGTCAACCGCAATGAGACATTCGTGTTCGATCCGAAGCGCCACGACAATGGCCAGAAGGTCTGGCTTGGGCTGCCGGTGAAAGCGCGCGGCGAAGCGGAAGGCGAATATGCGCTGGACGTGCTGGCCGTGCATCCCGCCACGGCGCGTCATATCAGCACCCAGCTGGCGCAATACTTTGTGGCCGACGTGCCGCCGCAGGCACTGGTCGAGCGCATGGCAGCCACCTGGCGCGACACGGGCGGCGATATCCGCGCCGTGCTGCGCACCATGTTCACCAGCCCTGAGTTCATGGATTCGGCGGTGGCCGGCGCCAAGTTCAAGACGCCATACCAGTTTGTGGTGTCCGCCGCGCGCGCCAGCGGCGCGCCTGTGACGGACGTGAAGCCGCTGCTGGGCACGCTGAACCGCCTCGGCCAGCCACTGTATGGCTGCCAGACGCCGGACGGCTACAAGAATACGCAGGATGCCTGGCTCAATCCCGACGCGCTGAGCCGCCGCATCGCCTTTGCCACTTCGCTGGCGCCGAACACCGATCCGCAGATGGTGCAGACGGCGCTGGGCGCATGCGTGTCGCCGCGTACCGCTGCGATGGTGGCATCCAGCCCCGACAAACTGCGCGCCGCCATGCTGCTGGGCGGACCCGATTTCATGCAGAGGTAATCATATGGACCGCCGATACTTCCTGAATACCCTGGCCGCAGGCGCTGGCCTGATGGTGCCGCTGGGCCGCAGCGCCTGGGCCGCGACCATGGCTGATAAATCCGCTCCCACCCAGCGCAAACTGATTGTCGTCATGCTGCGCGGTGCGGTGGACGGCATGAACGTGGTGGCGCCGGTGGCCGATCCCGAATATGCACGCCTGCGTCCGAATATCGCTTTGGCGCATGCGGGCTCCGAGGGTGGTGCGCTGGATCTCGATGGCTACTTCGGCCTGCATCCCGCCCTGGCGCCGCTGATGCCGCTGTGGCAGCAGAAGAAGCTGGCCTTCGTCCACGCCAGCGGTTCGCCGGACGCCAGCCGCTCGCACTTCGACGCGCAGGACTATATGGAGTCCGCCACGCCGGGCGTGAAGAGCACGCAGGATGGCTGGATGAACCGTCTGCTGGCGCAGTTGCCGGGCGAGTCTACGCCGACCCGCGCTCTGAGCATCGGGCCTGTGATGCCGCGCATCCTCAGCGGGCATGCGGCCGCAATGAATCTGGCCAATGGCGCGGCGGGCGTGAAGAATAATGTGCTGGACCGCCCGGCGCTGGCCAATGCTTTCGACCAGCTGTATATGGGCCACGAACGCTTCGGCAAGGCTTATCTCGATGGCCGCGATGCGCATCGCGAAGTGATGGTCGCTGCGACCAATAATCCGATGATGGCCGAGATGCAGATGGCCGATGGCGGTGCGCCGCTGCCCAACGGCTTCCCGGATGACGCCTCGCGCCTCGCCACGCTGATGCGCAACGATCCCAATATCCAGCTGGCTTTCTTTGCTCTGGGCGGCTGGGATACGCACGCTAACCAGGGCGCTGGTTCCGGCCAGCTGGCGAATCGCCTGGCGCCGCTGGGGCAGGGCCTGGCCGTGCTGGCGCAGCGCCTTGGGCCGATGTTCGACGATACGGTGATCGTGGTGATGTCCGAATTCGGCCGCACTGCGCGCGAGAACGGCAACAAGGGCACGGACCACGGCCACGGTAACGCGATGTGGCTGCTGGGCGGTAAGGTCAACGGCGGCAAAGTCCACGGCGACTGGCGCGGCCTGGCCGACAACCAGCTCAACGAAGGCCGCGATTTGCCTGTGACGACCGATTTCCGGCGCGTGCTGGCGCAGGTCGGGGAGCGTCACCTGCGGCTGTCCGACGCGGCACTCGGCAAGAGCTTCCCCAGCCTGCCATCCGGCGCGCCGCTCAACCTTATTTGAACCCACGGCGCAAAACCTGGTGGCTGCCACATCGTGGCAGCCACCTGCTGTCTGCCGTGGGTTTAAAAAAAAGCCCGCGGCGCTTTTAGCGCGGCGGGCTAAGTCCAAATGTTCTGTGAACGCTTGGAGGAGACGTTTCCAATATAGTACCGGGTATGTTGCACTGCAATACCGTAGAACTACTGTATCGCTCCTACTGCACCAGAGAAGATTCGATGGCGGCGACCAATTGCTGTGGTTCGATTGGGTGAGAGAGCAGCAGAGGAGATTTCCCACGGCCATTACTCAGTTGTGAAACATCGTCATCATCATCCGGACGGATCACAATGACCGGCGCCGCGGGAACTTTGTGCAGCGCATCGGCGAGGAAGGAAGTGCGTCCATCTTCGTACAACCCCAGATCGCACAGCACCAGATCGAAGGCTTGCTGGGCCACCGCCTGCACCTGGTCCGGTGTCGTCGCGATCGTCACCCCATAACCGGTATGGGCCAGGATGCTGGCTGCCAGGCCGGCATTTTCCGGCGCGGCATCCAATAAAAGAATGTTTGCACGTGGACGCGCACCATTGTGCGTGGCGGAGGGCGCCGGCGCAGTAGCGCCATCGTTCAAGCCGGGCGCGCTGACCGACGAGCGCAAGGCCGCCGGCAGCCAGGCCTCCAAAGAGGGCAGCAGCACGTCCGGTTCCAGCGATTTGGGCAAACAGCCGCTGAACCCTGCGCGGCGCAGGGACGCGCAGCCGTCCGTCACCGGCACCGCGCTGGCCGCGAGAATCGGGATGTCGCGCGTGACGGGATCGGCGCGCAATGCGGCCAGCACGCCATAGCCATCGAGGCGCGGCAAATGCAGATCGCACAGAATCAGGTCCGGACGCTCCTCTCGGGCCATCACCACACCGCGCTCGCCGTCGAAGGCTTGCAACGGCACGTGGCCGAAGGCCGACAGCAAGTACACCAGCAAATCCATATTGGCCTGGTTGTCTTCGATAATCAGGATGCGTGCCGCCATCTTGCCTCCGCCGCGCGGGCGCTCAATGCTGCTGTTTGGATTTGAGGGCCAGGGTGAAGGTGCTGCCCTTGCCGAAATCGCTGCTGAAGAACAGGGAGCCGCCCAGCAGGTTGGCGAGATTCTGGCTTAAGTACAGCCCAAGTCCGGCGCCCTCGGCATGGCGGGTCGAGGTCGCATCGAGCTGGGAGAAAGCCTGGAACAGCTTGGCCTGGTCCTCTTCGCGGATGCCCTGGCCACTGTCGGCCACGCTGAATTCCGTGATCACGGCGCCATCATCATGACGCTGCTTCAGGCTCAGTTTGACCTGGCCTTTTTCCGTGAACTTGATGGCGTTGTTGGCGAGGTTGATCAGGATCTGGGTCAGGGCGCGGCGGTCGGTGTTCAGGTTGATCGGCTCGGACACCATTTCCACTTCCAGACTCAGGCCTTTTTGCGCGGCCAGTGGACGCAGTGTGTCCGCTACCTCGTTCATCAGGGACTGTGCCTGCACCGGCTCCAGCGACAAGGTCACCTTGCCGGCTTCGATCTTGGCCACATCGAGAATATCGTTAATCAGCGAGAGCAGATGGCGCGCGCTGGACCGGATGGTGGTCAGCTGACGGTCCTGTTCATCGGTCAGCGGGCCGGGAAGCTTCATCAGCAGTGCACCGGTAAAGCCGATGATGGCGTTCAACGGCGTGCGCAGTTCGTGCGACATATTGGCGATGAAGGCCGACTTCATGCGGCTCGCTTCCGCCAGCTCCAGGTTCTTCATCGCGATTTCGCGGTTGATGGTTTCCAGCTCGCCGGCGTGATGGGCCAGACGCATATTCAGCTCGATCACCTGGCGCTCGCGCGCCTGCAGCTCGCTGTTCACCTGCACGGCCTGTTCGTAGGTCGAGATCAGCAGGTCAAGGATCTGCTGGCGTTCCGCGTTGATGAAGTGCTTCTGGTCGCCCAGATAGAGGGCGATGCCGACCTCCATGCTGGAGTTCTTGCGCAGCTTCTGATTCACCAGCATCTGTCCGATGCGGTTCAGCAGATAGTCTTCCGCATACGGTTTACGGATAAAGTTATCGGCGCCGCATTCGATGCCGCGGATGATGTCTTTGGGGTCAGTCAGCGAGGTCACCAGAATTACCGGGATATCGCGCATCTTCGGGTCGGACTTGATGGCGCGGCATAACTCGTAGCCGTCCATTTCGGGCATCACAATGTCGGACAGGACCAGGTGAGGCTTGCGTTCGCGGATCTCGGCCAGCGCGTATTTGCCGTTGGCGGCCACGCGGGCGCCATAGCGCATGGACTGGATCAGGCGGCGCAGTCGCTCGGCCTGGGTCGGGCTGTCCTCGACGATGAGGATCTCAATCTCATCTGGGGCTATCTCGTAGGTCGAGTCCACTCACCACCTCCATGCTGGTTGGATGGTGAGACTATACCGGATTCTTGCCTCTTGCGGAGCAGCTACGGCGGATCGATGATCCGCCCTACGAGGCTCAGTCACCCTGGAAGCTGTTGGCGCGGTATGTGAGGACCAGCGTATCTCTGTGGCCATGGGCCGCCAGCGGCTGAATCGGAGTGGATTCATGGATAACAGTTGCGTCATCGAGCAGCAGCAGGGTCCACGGCTCGGTCATGGTGAAGCGCTTGCCGTTAGGGCCATCGGCTTCAAAGATGCGTGTCTCGCCGCCCTTGATGCCCTCGCGGCCGATCAGGATCACTGCGACCCAATCGACGCCATCGCGATGCGCGCCTTCCGGCGTCGGGCGGCCGATGCCGTCCGTGGTATCGATGCGGAACTGGTGGGTTTCAACAAACCATGGATGCGTGCCACGCACCTTGGTGCACTCGCGGCCCAGCGCCGTCACCAGTTTCTGCCAACCCGCCTGCGCCACGGTTGATGCTTCAACCGGCTCGAACATGCGGCGCATGCCGCCGTGCAGGGCGTTGTATTCGACCGGTTGCCAGTGGGCGCGGTGTGCGGTTTGCGTGAGCGTGTCGCCATCCTGTACGAAGCAGGAGTGGCGGCGGCGGCGATAGCGGCCGCCGTCTTTCAGGTAATTGTCCGGCGCCAGCTGGTCCCAGCTTGGCTTGAGTGCATCCAGGTCGGCCAGGGTGCAGCCGGCCAGCGTGGCCACATCGGCAGGCGAGAGCAGGGCATAACCGGCATCGCGCAAGGAGGCGGTCAGCTCCGCCAGCGGGGTGAAGATAGGTGTCATCCACCTATTGTACGACGCACTCAGAATGTGTGTGTGAGGCTCACCCGGAAGGACCGCGACTCCAGCGGGTGGAAGTGGATGTCGTCATGCGCTTCGGCTTCATTGCGCAGGCGCGAGGTGTAGAAGTAGTCGATCGCCGAATCGCGGCGGTTGGCGAGGTTGAAACCTTCCAGTTCGACTTGCGTGGCCTTGCTGAATTTATAGGCGATGCGGCCGTTCAGCGTGGCGCTGCCTTTCGATCGCACGCTATTGTCTTCGATGAGTGGACGCGGGCCGAAATAGCGCAGGCGCAGGGCGCCGGACCACGGGCCTTGCGGCGTGATGGTCAGCGCCAGTTGGGCTACACCTTCCACTGCGCCGGGAATGTAGTCGCCCTCCGCTGCGCGCTCGCGGTAGCGTCCGCGTGCGTAGGCGAGATCGGCGTCGAAGGACAGCCATTTGAGCGGCTTCCAATAGTTGGAGAATTCAATGCCGTAGCGCCGGCTCGGGCGGCCAGCTTCCGTGGTGCCGGCATCGCCGAGGAAGACCAGTTCCGAATCGAAGTCCAGACGGTACAGCGATACCACGGTTTGCAGGCCCTTGATTGCCTCGCTGCGCATGCCCAGTTCAAAGCCGCGCGAGCGCGCCAGCGGCGTGGCGGGATCGGTCCTGGCGACCACGCCGCGCGCATCGTTGCTGTGGAAGCCGCTGCCTGCGTTGGCGTAGAACTCGGTGTTGGCCCACGGTCCGAAGATGAAGTTCAGGCTGGGGCTGAGCATCGTGTCGCTTGCCGCGCCGCTGTTCTCAACTTCGTTTGACTTGACGCGGAAGCGGTAATGGTCGGCGCGCACGCCGCCCATCATACGCACGGTTGGCGTCAGGCGGATCTGCTGTTCGATGTAGAGCGCCACGCTGGACTCGGTGATGTGGTCTTCGCGCGTGACCTCCAGCGTCTGCCGCGCCTTGGTGTGCTGCAGGCCGTTGAAGATATTGTCGTTCTGCGCCTGCAGGCCGATGGTGGTCTGCCAGGCCATGTCTTCCTCATGGCCGTGAATGGTGTGGCTGGCGTTCAGGCCACTGGTCACGCGGCGGTCCGGCTGGGCGAACTGGTCGCCATTGACCGGATCATCGAGGAAGTAGGTGAAGTCCGAAAACAGCGACAGGCGGTTGTTGATCACGTAGGCGTTGGCCTGCGTGTTGCTTTCATCGCTGGTGCGGCGCCAGTTGGCGGACAGGCTGTAACGGCGAGCGCTGCCGCCGTCGGTGGGATCGATGGCGTCGAAGCGGCCCAGTGAACCATCCTGCACGGCGCGCAGCGGGATCTGGTCGGTCGAGTTCCAGTCTCCACGGTAGGCCATGGCCGTGATGCTGTAGCCGTTGTTGGCATATCCCTGGCTATAGCGCAGCACGGCGTTCAGCTTGCGGTAATTGTCGCCATTCGTGAAAGGACCGTCGTTGTGCAGGGCTTCCAGCGCGTACAGCAGGCTGCCATCACCTTGCTCCTGCGATCCTGCAACGAGGCCGCGGGCGTAGCCGTTCTGGCCACCCGTGATGCTGACCTCATTGCGGATCAGCCGGTTGGCATAGACCAGCGAAGTCGCGCCGGCCGATGCGAAGTCGCCTTCAGCGGCGGAGTAGGGGCCTTTCTTGTAATCGAGCCGGGCTGCCAGTTCGGGTATGACGAAATTCAGATCGGTCCAGCCCTGGCCATGCGCGTGGCTGCGCTCATTGACCGGCATCCCGTCCACGGTGGTGCGCAGGTCGGTGCCGTGATCGAGGTTGAAGCCGCGCAGGTAGAACTGATTGGCTTTGCCTTCGCCGCTGTGCTGGCTGACCACCAGGCCTGGCGTGGCCTCCAGCAGCTCGCCGGGACGATACACGGTGCGCGCATCCAGCTGGCTTTGCGAGACGGTGCCGGCGCTGGCCGAGTCGGCGATGCCGATCTGGCTGGCGCGCGAGCCTTCGACCAAGACGCGCTGCAGGAAAGGATCGTCGGCATGTGCTGGCGCGCAGGCCAGCATCAGGCAAGTCCAAACTACCGGGGCAGGCCCGGAGCGGCGGACCCGGGTGCGCGGCTGTCCCTGGCCCGGGTCTGACCCTTTGGGTCTGACCCCGGGGTTAGGGTCAAGGCAGCTGCTGCTCATTGCGCTGCGTGGTAAAGACGAGCGTTTGTCCGTCGAAGTTGACGGTATTGACCTGAGTAGGCAGGAAGTCGCTCATCACCGCGTCGCGCAGCACAGCGCCGTGCGGCAGTGGCGTCTTTTCGATTTCCTGATAGACGATGATGTTATCAGCCTTGGCATCGACGCCTACCCATTGCACGGGCAGGCGCTTGCCGTTGGCGGTGATGCTGAACTGTTTTTCGATATAGCGTCGGAACACGGCCTGATCCTCCTCCAGTCCAAGATCGAAAGGACGCTGATAGAGATTCATCAGCAGCGCTTCCACATCATGTGCCGTGTAAGTATGGACGATTTCCGTGCTGCCCGTATGGGCATTGAAACTGATTTCGGTCAAGCCCATGTGATAATTGTGGGCCTGTGCGGCGGCGCCGAAGGAAATCAGCGCCGCCACGAGGACGGCTTTGAAAAGACGCATTACTTCTGATCGAGTTCGGCCTTGGCTTTGGTGTCCTTGCCGTTCTTCAGGGGAGTATTAAAGTCCTTCATCATATCATCCGGACGCTTGGCCTTGAACAGCTCCACGCGCGACGGGGTCACGCGGCGCGGCCAGGCGTTGTTGCTCTGGTCGATATCCGCGGTTTCCCAGCGCGGGTCCTGCACCATGGACACCATCGGCTCGTCGGTCACGATCAGTTTCGTGATCTTCTTAGGCGAATAGCGCCACACTTCGGCTGGAATGCGCTCGATGTACTTCTTGCCCGATTTCAGTTCGATCTCCAGGATCAGCGGCGTGACCAGGCCGCCGAGGTTGGAGAAGTCGACCAGGTACAGGTGCTTACCCTGGGCCAGCAGGTCTTTCTCCCACTGTTCCATGTCGTCCATCTTCTCGGCGTACTTGTTGCGGTCCTTGTTGGTGACCGTGAAGTCGTCGTGCTCGTTGTAGAAGTCCTTCAGCTCAGGATGCGCGTCAACGCGGCGCGGCAGGGTGCCCTTGTTGCGCTCATCGGTGATGCTGATCGGCTCTTCATCATGGCGCGCCTTCTTCCATGCTTTCTCCGTTTCCGGATTCATGGTGCCGACGCCGTACTCGGTGATGCCGTCGATGCTCACGTCCACCGCGTCGGTGGTGTAGAACCAGCCGCGCCAGAACCAGTCAAGGTCGGTGCCGGAAGCGTCTTCCATGGTGCGGAAGAAGTCAGCCGGAGTCGGGCGCTTGAACTTCCAGCGGCGTGCATATTCGCGGAAGGCGTAGTCGAACAGTTCGCGGCCCAGGATGGTTTCGCGCAGGATGTTCAGCGCGGTCGCAGGCTTGGCGTAAGCGTTGTTACCGAACTGGATGACCGACTCGGAGTTGGTCATGATCGGCACCTGGTTCTTGGAACGCATGTACTCCACGATATTGCGTGGATCGCCGCGGGTGGCAGGGTAGTTCTCTTCCCATGCCTGCTCGGCCAGGTACTGCACGAAGGTGTTCAGGCCCTCGTCCATCCAGGTCCACTGGCGCTCGTCGCTGTTGACGATCATCGGGAAGTAGTTGTGGCCCACTTCGTGGATCACCACGCCGACCAGGCCGTACTTGGCGCGCTTGGAATAGGTGATCTCGCCGGTCTTCTTATCCTTGGTAGGACGAGGACCGTTAAACGAAATCATCGGATACTCCATGCCCCCCACTGGACCGTTCACCGAAATCGCGGTCGGATATGGATAGTCGAAGCTGTACTTGTTGTACTCGTTGATGGTGTGGATGATGGCCTGGGTGGAGAACTTCTCCCACAGCGGATTGCCTTCCTTCGGATAGAAGGACATCGCCATCACATTGGTGCCATCCTTCTTGAAGCCCTGTGCATCCCAGATGAACTTACGCGAAGACGCCCATGCGAAGTCGCGCACATTCTTGGCCTTGAAGTGCCAGGTCTTGGTGGCTTTGCTGACCGACTTCTCGGCCGCTTCAGCTTCCGACTGGGTGACGATGACCACCGGCTTGTCCGAAGTGCGGGCCTTGGCCAGGCGATCGCGCTGGGCCGCGCTCAGCACATCGTTCGGATTCTGCAGCTCGCCGGTAGCGGCCACCACGTGGTCGGCCGGTACGGTAACGCTCACATCGTAGTCGCCGAATTCCAGCGTGAATTCGCCGGAGCCCAGGAACTGCTTATGCTGCCAGCCGGTAACGTCGTAGTAGGCGGCCATGCGCGGGAACCACTGGGCCACTTCGAACAGCGTGTTCTTGTCTTCCTCGAAGTATTCGTAGCCGGAGCGGCCGCCGAGCACCTTCTGCTCATTGATCTTGTAGTTCCAGTCCACGCCGAAGACGAAGCGCTCGCCCGGCTTCAGCGGAGTAGGCAGGTCGATGCGCATCATGGTGCGGTTGATGGTGTACTTCAGGGCGCCGCCGCTGGCGTTCTTCACCGCGGTGATCTTGAAGCCGCCGTCGAAGTCGCGCGTGAGAATATTGCGCATGCCTTCGAACTTCATGCCTTCTTCTTCCGTGCGCGCCTTGGCCCATGCTTCGCGCGAAGGCGCGGTCATCATCATGCGGGCATCGGAATCGGGCTTGAAGATATTCTGGTCAAGCTGGACCCACAGGTAGGTCAGCGTGTCGGGCGAATTGTTGTGGTAAGTGATGGTTTCCGTGCCGGTGATGGCGCGGTTGGCCTCATCGAGCGAGGCGCGGATGGTGTAGTCCGCGCGCTGCTGCCAGTAAGCGTGGCCAGGCGCGCCGGAAGCGGTGCGGTACTGGTTGGCGGTCGGCAGAATTTCGTCGAGCTGGCGGAATTTATCGTCAAACGGATCGGCTGCGGTGGCTGCGGAAGCGGCGAACCACAAAGCCGCCAAACTGAAAAGCGTGCGCTTCATTGAATCCCCTTATTTGTCCCATTGTTATAAGAAAATGCCGGGGTATTCTACGACTAGCTCAGGCGCTGGCCGATCAATTCATTTGTAAAAATCCTGATACATGGCAACTGTCCGCGGACGTCCGCCCGGACAGTGCTTGGGGTCAGGCGCTAAATGCGACATGGGCTCGCTTGGCAAGCGGGCTCATGTTGCATTTGGCGCCTGACCCCAAAAAAGTTATTTCAGGCGGTAGGCGAGTTCGGTGCCGACGGCGCGCAGGGCGCCTTGGACGGCGGGGACTTTGGCCAGCGGATTCAGTAGGCCGTAGTCGTGGATCATGCCGTTGTAGCGCGTTGCCGTAACTTCAACACCAGCCGCCGACAGCTTGCGGGCGTAGGCTTCACCTTCGTCACGCAGCACGTCGAACTCGGCAGTCTGCACCAGCGCCGGTGGCAGGCCTTTCAGCTGTTCCACGGATGCCTGCAGCGGCGAGGCGTAGATTTCCTTGCGCGCCGATGCATCGGTGGTGTACGCATCCCAGAACCATTTCATCGCGTTGCGGGTGAGGAAATAGCCGCTCTGGAATTGCTGGTAGGAGCCGGTTTCGAAGGCGGCGTCGGTCACAGGCCACAGCAGGATCTGGGCGCGCAATTTCGGGCCGTGCTCGTTCTTGGCTTTCAGCGCCACCACCGCTGCCATATTGCCGCCGACGCTGTTGCCGGCCACGGCCAGACGGGCGCCGTCAACATTGATTTCTTTGCCATGCGCAGCCACCCACTTGGTCGCGCCGTAAGCCTGGTTGATTGCTACGCCATAGCCCGCTTCAGGGGACGGGGTGTAGTCGACAAAGACCGCTGCTGCGCCGGAGTCCACCACCAGGTCGCGCACCAGCCGCTCATGGGTGGGGAAATCGCCCAGAATCCAGCCGCCGCCGTGGAAGAACATGAACACCGGCAGAGTGCCCTTGGCGCCAGCCGGACGCACAATGTGCAGCTTCACATCCTTGCCATCTACTTTAATAGTCTTCTCGGAGACATCCGCCTTCGGCAGCTTGGCGCCTTTCTGTGCGCCCACCAGTACCTGGCGCGCGTCCTGCGGCGTCAGGGTTTCCAGGCCAGGCGCGTTTTCGATCGCTTTCAGGAAGCCGGCAGTGGTCGGTTCCACGCCGGTCAGGTCAGCGGCAAAAGCGCCGGTCACGGAAACGGTCAGGGCAGAGGCAACGGCGAAGGTTTTCAGGCTTTTCATTTTGAGCTCCTTGAGATTGTTTGCTATTAAATAGTGCACTACTTATTTGGGACGCCTTAACGGCGCGAAACATGCTGCGTCAGACATTCTTCATCAGGTTGTCACGCAGGCCGCCCAGTTCGTTTTTCAGGCGGACCACAGTGTCCAGGTTGCAGCCACTTGCGTTGAGTACGCACTCGGGCAGAGCGGCAGCCTCATCGCTCATCGCCCGGCCCTGCGGCGTGAGCGAGATGATGACCTGGCGCTCATCGTCCGGGCAACGGTTTCGGCTGATCAGCTCGGCTTGCTCCATCCGCTTCAGGAGCGGAGTGAGGGTGGCCGAATCGAGGAACAGCTTTTCGCCCAGCGCGGACACGGTCTGCTCATCCTGCTCCCACAGCACCATCATGACGAGGTACTGCGAGTAGGTCAGCCCCAGCTTGCGCAGGAGCTTACGGTAGAGCTTGTTCATGGCCAGCGAGGTCGAGTACAGCGCAAAGCACAGCTGCTGGTCGAGCCGCGGTACCTGATGCAGAGGATTGTGTGTCTTGGTGTCCATGGAAAGCAGTATATATAGTGTGCGATCTAATTGCAAGCTATTTCTCCCGGGACCGTTTTCGCTTGCGTCATGTGGCCGATTTGGCTATGGTTAAAGTGCCCGCACGCGCGTAGGGCACAAAGGGGATGAGAATGAATCAGGCGGATCACTTTTACACGCCGGGCAAGCCCGTGCCAGATCAACGCGGAGCAGCGCCCAGTCTCTTTCTCGTCGAGATGGACCCACAATCTGTTGTAGATGGGGTTCGCTATGACGACAACTACCTTGCCGAGGATGTAACAGCCTGCGGCACCATGCGCGAGACCTGCCCCGTATGCGAAGAGGGCCATCTGCAACTTGTGTTGCGTCAAAAAAACGTCCGCGTTGCGCACTTGTTCTGCATTGAGTGCACACGTTGCTTCGGCGCCTTCCTTTCCGACGGCTCGCCAGCACTTGCTGACTGACTATCAGGCTTTTCCTACGGTATCATTCAGCTGAGTGCGGCCGCCGGCCGCAAGGAGACGCTGTCAATGAATGCCAAGACGAAGCCGGTCATCCTGATCGCCGACGCTTCCGCGGAAAACCTGGTTCGCCTGAACGCTCTGCTTCAGGACCACTATGAAACACGGCTGGCCGATGATGGGCCGGCCGCTTTGCGCCTGGCGCAGGTGCTGCCGCGACCCGATCTGGTGCTGGCGGACGTCGATATCGGCGGCGCCCAGCTTTGCCAGCAACTGCGCGCCAATCCGGATACCGCCGCCATCCCGCTGATCATCGTGGTCGGCCGCGATGATGATGCGCATCGCCAGGACATGATGTGCGAAGGCGCCGCCGATGTGGTCACCCGCCCCATCGTGGCGGAAGTGCTGCTGTCGCGCGTGGCCAGCCAGCTGGAACTGAAGCAGGCGCGCGAGCTGCTGTCGCGCCAGGGCCGCCACCTGGAGCAGCTGGTGGCTGAGCGCACCCGCGAGCTGGCGCAACTGGCCGATGCTGCCGTGTGGGCGCTGGCCAGTCTGGCGGAAAAGCGCCATGGAAAAACCGACAGTCATTTGTCGCGTGTGCAGCATTACGTGGAAGCGCTGGCGCGCGGCCTGCAGGCCCACCCGCGTTTCGCCCATGAGTTGAAGGAAGAGCACATTCCGCTGCTGTTCAAGGCGGCGCCGCTGCACGATATCGGCAAGGTCGCCGTGCCGGACGCCATCCTGAACAAGCCGGACAAGCTCACACCCGAAGAATTCGAGGTGATGAAGCAGCACACGGTGCACGGCCGCGATGCCATCGATAGCGTGGCGCAGCGCTTTGGCGCCAGCTCCACTTTCCTGCGCTTCGCGCGCGAGATCACGTATTCGCACCAGGAGCGCTACGACGGTTCGGGTTATCCGGAGGGCCTGGCCGGCGAGGCGATTCCCGTTTCCGCGCGCCTGCTGGCAGTGGCCGACGTGTACGACGCGCTGATTTCCAGGCGTGTCTATAAGCCAGCCTTCACGCACGAGACGGCGATCGAGCTGATTCGGCAGGGCAGCGGCGAGCATTTCGATCCCGATGTGGTGGATGCAATGCTGGCGATCGAGGAGCAGTTCATGGACATTGCAGCGCGCTTTCCCGATCCCAGCTAGCGGAGCCCCTTCATGCGCATCCACGGTTACCTGGCCTTCATAGTCGGTATCTGCATCACGGTGTGGGTGTGCATGTTTGTGACGAACCAGCAGGACCGCGAGTCCGCAGCGGCCTTCCAGCGCGACACCGAGAAAGTCGCGCGCGACACCGAGCAGCGCCTGAAGACTTATTTCGATACGCTGCTCAGCATCAAAGGCATCTACGCCATCGACCAGGAAGTCACGCGCCTGGAATTCAGCCGCTATGTGCGCGAGCTTGATGTAAGGCGGCGCTATCCGGGCTTCCAGGCCATCCAGTTTGTGCGCCGCATCCCTTCCTCGAATCTTGAACGCTACGCCGACAGCGTGCGGCGCGACGACAGTCTGCAGCGCGGCGGCTACCCGGACTTCAAGATTCATCCCGCCTCGGTGCGCGATGAACACTTCATCATCGAATACAACGAACCAATGCGCGGCAATGAGAATGCCTTCGGGCTCGATCTCGCCGCACTGCCGCCGCATCTGCAGGCGCTGCGCCTGGGCATGGACAGCGGCCGCCTGGTGGCGACCGAACGTATCACGCTAGTGCAGGACAACACCGGCCAGCCCGGTTTCGTGGCGCGTGCGCCGGTTTATCGCCGCGGTGTTCCGCTGACCACAGCGGAGGAGCGCCACGAAGCGCTGGTCGGCTTTGTCGCCATTGTGTTCCGCGTGCACGATCTGATGGAAGAAGTGATCGATAGCCCGCTGCTGAAGCATCTCTACGTGCGTATCAACGATACCGGCTATATGAGCGACGCCAATCCGCAGCCGCCGTCGCTGGATAACCTGATGTTCGACAGCGCGGGCAAAGTTGGCGGCAAGGGGCGCCAGCCTACGCTGGATGGCCTGTCGCGCAGCATCGCGCTGGATGTGGGCGAGCGCCGCTGGGTGATGCAATTCAATGGCCACTCCGGCGCGCGCTATGGCCGCGACACCACGCTGATCGCGCTGATCGGTGGTGCAGGCTTTGTAATCAGCGCGCTGATTGGCGCACTGATCATGACCTTGCAGCGCCGCCGCGCACTGGCCGACGCCTTGCGCGTAACGCTGGACGAGCAACGCGCGCTGCAGGATAGCGCCGTCGTCGGCATCGGTTTGTTCGCCAATGGTGTGATCGTGCGCTGCAACCGCGGTCTGGAAGAGTTGATGGGTTATCTTCCCGGCGCGTTGACGGGCGAGCGCTGTACGATTCTTGTGCGGCCCGGCGAACCCGATCCCTTCCACTTCATGACCGAAAATAATCAGGCCCACTTCGAGCTGGAGCTGCGCCGCATGGATGGTTCGCGCTGCTGGTGCATGGTCAATGGGCGCTTGCTGGACAAGGCCGATGCGGGCAAGGGTGCGGTGTGGGTGATCAATGACATCAGTGACCGCAAGCGCACCGAAGCGGATCTGATGGATGCCAAGTACGGCCTGGAACGCAGCTTGAAGGAGCTGGCGCTGCAAAAGAATAACGTGGAAGTGGCGCACAAGGATTTGTCGGCCGTGCTGCAAACCTTGCAGCAGGCGCAGGCCACGCTGATCACGTCCGAGAAGATGGCTTCGCTGGGCGCGCTGGTGGCCGGCATTGCGCATGAATTGAATACGCCGATCGGCAACAGCCTGCTGACATCGACGGCGCTGAACGATATGGTGGTGGACTTCGAACGCCAGCTGGTGGAGGCGGGCGGTGTACGCCGCTCCACGCTGGAATCCCATCTGCGCGATGCAAAGCTGGCCTGCTCCATCATCGCCGGTTCGCTGCGCCGTGCGGCGGACCTGATCAACTCTTTCAAGCAGGTGGCGGTGGATCAGACTTCCGACCAGCGCCGCAGCTTCAATCTGTGCGCCGTGCTGCACGATACCCTGGCCACTTACGCGGCCCAGCTGCGGCGGGCGAATTGCGAAGTGAAGGTGGAGATGCCGGAGAGTGTGACTTGCCTGTCCTATCCCGGCAGCGTGGGGCAGGTGCTCAGTAATCTGATCAACAACGCCATGCTGCACGCCTTTGAAGGCCGCGAGCGCGGGACGATTACGATTTCCATCCGTGAGCTGCCTGACAACACCGTTCAATTGCGCTTCCGCGACGACGGCGTAGGCATGAACACCAAGGTGCTGCGCCAGATTTACGATCCGTTCTTCACCACCAAGATGGGGCAGGGCGGTTCGGGACTGGGCATGAATATCGTCTACAACCTGGTGACGGGCGTACTGCACGGCCGGATCGACATCGAATCGAAGCCGGGCGAAGGCACGCTGGTCATCCTCACGCTCCCGCGGACGGTGCCGGAACGTGAGGACGAAGAGAGCACTGCGACGGCCTAGCTTAGTAGCGCTCGCGCAGCAGTTTCAGCATGGCGACGTTGAGCTCCCATGCATTCGTTACCGGCTCCTGCGTATACGGCAGGTTGAAGGTATAAGGCGCCGGGCCGAATTCCGGCGTCATCGTCATGATCTCCGCGCCGTCTGCGCGGCGCAGCTCAATGATCCGATCCCACCAGGACAGGTGCGCCGCCAGTTCGCCCGCAAATTCAGGCGCCCTGAAGTCCGCCACCTGCGGGCCTTGCGCATGCCCCACACGCGCATGGATGTGACGCACGCGCGGCAGCGTGCGCGCCAGCGTTTCCGGCTGATCCTGCAGCAGCGACTCGCAGGCCACGCACCAATGCGACAGATCGGCATTCAGCATCAGCCTTGGCAAGCGCTCCAGATAAGGCAGCAGGAGCATCGGGTGCCCGCTGAAGCGGCTGCGGTGGATCTCATGAACGATGGGCACGCCATGCTCCTGCGAGATGGCGTCGGCCAGAGCGATCAGTTCCTCGTTCTGTTGAGGCGAATAGAAGTCCTTGCCGGTATGCGAGTTCACCAGGCGTGGCTTGACGGCGCAGGCATTGTGCAGCAGCTCCGCCAGGGCGCGTTTGTGCGCCTCGAACTCGGTGTGGAAGACTGTCTCCCATTGGGCGACAATCAAATCCAGCCCTGCGGCGCGGATGCGCGATACCCAATCGTCGCGCTGCGCCACATCCAGCGGCAGCGACATTTCGATGCCGTCAAAGCCCGCTTCCAGTACGCGGCCAATGAACACATCGGCCGCCAGTTCATTGCTGCCCCAGTGCGGGGCGAAGATACGGACCTTCAAACGAAACCTCGCACCGGCAGGGTTGCATCGCGCTGAATCCAGTTCTGCGGCGAATATTCAGTACGGCCATCGGTCACGTGCAGGGTGTAAGCGTGACGCGATACCGACGAGCGGTTAGGCGCCGAGTAGTGCGGCAGCAGACCATGGAAGCACACCAGCGAACCGGCCTTGCATTCGAGCGGGACGGCGGTGGCGTCGGTCGGCCAGGGCATGCTGTCCAGCTTTTCCATGCGTACTTCATCGCCATTGCGCACGAAGCGTTCGCGCAGCGGCGTGCGATGGCCACCGGGTTCCGCCCACATGCAGCCGTTTTCCAGCGTCGCGTCTTCCAGCGCAAACCAGAACGTGGTCACGCTGATTGGGGTGGTTTCGAAATACGTCGCGTCCTGGTGCCAGCGCACTTCGCCGCCAATGCCGGGCTGCTTGAAGATGTACATGGATTGCCAGACTTGCGGCTGGTCCAGGCCCAGGTCGCGCGCCACTTGCTCCAGGCGCGGATCGGACGTGAAAGCGCGGAAGCCGGGATCAAGGTCGTGCATGGCATGGCCGATCTTGTTGATGGACAGTTCCTTGGCCTGTTTCAGCTGGCCGTCGGCGCCGAAAGCCTCTTCCTCGAAGAAGCAGCGGATGGTGTTATCCGAAGCGAGGAAGTAGTCATCGGCCTTCTGGTCCTTGGTCGTGAACACGCCTTGCGCCACGGCCGGGTCGAAGTCATTGACGATCTGCGCCGCGCGGGCGCGCAGGGCGCGGATTTCCTCGGCCGTCTTGAAATTCGGGATGATGATAAAGCCGTCCTTCTGGAACTGGGCTTTCTGCTCTGCGCTCAACATGATGCGGCTCCTTGTATTCGATGGAGTCATTGTAGGGATTTGATTCGCGCCGATCTACAGGCAAACCGTTGACACATTGTCTCCAAAATGGAGACAATTAAGCCATGGACCAGCTCAAAGCAATGGAAATCTTCGTGGAAGTGGCGCGCCAGCGCAGCTTCAGCGGCGCCGCACGCCGCCTCGGCATCACGCGCGCCATGGTCAGCAAGAACGTGCTGGCGCTGGAGGAAAAGCTGAACGCGCGTCTGCTGCATCGCTCCACGCGCGACGTCAGCCTGACCGACGTGGGACAGGCTTATCTCGAACCGTGCGCGCTGGCCGTAGCGCAGGCGCAGGAAGCGGCGAGAGTGGTTACTCACGCCGGGATTGAACTGGCGGGGCCATTGCGCATCCAGGCCCCGTCCAGCTTCGGCAGCGAGTGGCTGGCCGACGCCGTGGCGCGATTCAGTCTGCCGCATCCGCAGCTCACGCCATCCCTGCACGTGGATGATGCGCTGCTCGATCCGATTGAACATGGCTTCGACCTGACCATCCGCGTTGGCGGCATTCCAGATTCACGCGCGTTGGCCATCCGTCCGCTCGCGCCATGCAAAGGTGTGCTGTGTGCCGCACCGTCGTATCTTGCACGCGCCGGACGCCCCGACACGCCGGAAGACCTGCACCGCCACCAGTGCCTGCACTTCAGCCACCTGACGGGCGGCATCGTCTGGCATTTCAAACGCGGCAAAGAAGAAACCACAGTGCGCATCACGCCGGCCTTCACTGCAAACAATGGCCTGGTGCTGCAGCACGCCGCCCTGCGCGGCCTCGGCATCGTCTACACCACCACTTTCCTCGCCTGGCGCGATATCCTCGAAGGCCGCCTCGTGCCCGTGCTCAGTGAGTGGTCACTGCCGCTGAATCACCTGAGCGCCCTCTATCCCGCCAGCCGCCAGCCATCCCCCAAGGTCCGCGCCTTGATCGATTTTCTGCTGGCCGAATACCAGCCCGTCCCGCCATGGGACAAAGCCTTAGCCGACGCGGGCTTTTGATGTGGCGCCAAAGACGCCCAGCGCGATCAGGCTGACAAGTGGAATGGCCATCAGCGCGACGAACTGCGTGCGCCTGGCGCCTGTGTAGCCCAGGCCACGGCACAGGCGGAGCATGCTGGCGACCATGACCGCGACGATCGGCAGCCAGGCGATAACGCTGGCGCCTGGGTCGAGGTGTTTTTGGACGACCAGGTAGATGCCGTGCAGGATCAGCGCGTCGATGGCGAGTTTTTGGCCGGCGGCCAGGTCGGCGTTGGCTTGTTGGGCCGTGCGGGCGCGATGCTGTTCAGCGCGGACAACCAGACCGGCGAGTGCGGCATCAGTGGCGGCGGCGACGTCGCGGGTGGCGCGGCCCTCGGCAGCATTAGCTGCGGCGCCGGCGGGCAGCGTTGATACGGTGCAGTTGCAGCCTGCGCCGTGCAGGGCGGCTTCGTATTTGCGGGCGTCGGCTTCGTTCAGGCCTTGCTTGAGGATGCGGCGCTTACCGTCCAAGATGGCGAGCATCTTTTCGGGCGGCTGCGTGAACAGCCGCGCCAGGCGGTGGGCCACGTCTTCAGCAACATGGCCATCTTGCAGGCCGGTCAGGGCAACTTGGAAGGATGCTGCGCTCATCGAACAAAACCGTGTGGTTAGTAAATACTAAATATTTTTAACCAAGTTTTGTTGTCTGTAAAGCAAAATCAAGCCTTGCAGCGTTTGCTGGGCAGGCGGCGTTTCAGCGTCATGGTGTGCGCGACGCTCATGCGCTCCAGCATATAGCCGTTCTCGGTGCGGCCGATGGCGTAATGCGTCGTCGCGTTGCCCTCGGTGACCAGCAGCTCGCCTTCTCCCAGTTCCCATTTACCGGCCTTGCCGTCGCTGCTGCGCATTGCGCCGCCTTCGTCAAGCGTCAGCGCGAAGTCGCCGAGGCGGCTGCTGATGTCCCATTCGCCCACCAGTTCGCAGGGGAAGGACATCTCCAGCGCGGCCAGCTGTTCTTCTTTTTCGCGATAGTGGCTGCTGACTGCGAAACAGGCGCCGATCACCACCAGCACGGCCACCACGGCCATCGCTACGCGTGGACGCGTGCCTTCCGGCATTCCGGCTTCGCGCGCCAGTACGGCCAGTTCGTCGGTGTCTGGTCCGAGCAGACCGACGCGGATGCCGTCATTTTTCAGCGCATTGCCCGATTTCCGGCTCATGACCAGCAGCACAACCAGGCCAATAAGGGGCACGAACTGCGACAGGAACAGCAGCACGCGCTTTATGCCGTTGATGCCCAGGCCGCGGCACATGCTGAGGAGGCCGGACAGCATCACCGCCGCCACCGCCAGCGCCGCAATAAAGCTGGGCAGCAGCGCCATATGTTTGTTCAGTCCAGCGAGGACACCGTTCAGCACAATCGATGCGATCACCAGCTTTTGTCCCGCGCCCATCCGGTACAGGGCGAGCTTGGCCTGGCGCTCGCGGAACTCTTCCGCCGACACGGCTGGTGCGGCGGCTCCGCGTGAGGCGCTGACCCGTGCGCCAACCGCAGCGGTGCCCGCCGAGAAGTTGCGGCCCATGCTGCCACCAGATGTGGCTGGCGGTGCCGCGGATTGCGCTGACGTTGCGGGAGCCGGCGCGCTTGCGGGGGCCGGTGCCGGCGATGCAGCCGGTGGCGCTACCGGCGCTGGAGTTTGCGCAGGCATTGATGAAGGCGAGGTCGCGGCCTGTGCCACGGCATCCGGCGCATACAGGCAGGTGCAGCCAGCCGCTTCCAGCGCGGCGATGTACTGGCGGGCAGCGGCTTCGCTCAAGCCTTTCTTCAACACGCGGCGCTTGCCATCGAGGATGGCCTGCATTTTTTCGGGCGGCTGTTTGAAAATGCCGGCGAGGCGGTGGGCGACGTCTTCGGCGGAATGGCCGTCACTTAATCCGGTCAGGGCGACGTGGAAGGAGCTGGGAGCGGACGTCATGGGAATGCAAACGAAGTTAGTAAATAAGCAAATTTTACCTAAGGTCAGTCCGCATTGCCAAGTAATCTCCAGAGTTGCTGGTGTTCCGCACGTTCCAGCATGTGGCGGATGCGTGGCGCCAATGCCGGATGGGTGGCCTCGATCGTCAGCAGCAGGTGGTCGATGCGATGGGTATTGAGGGTGGCGATGGCGTCGCGCAGTTCGGCGCGCAACCGGGCATTCATGGAGGACAGCTCGGCGCCGGTCGGCGTGGGCAAGGGCGTTTCGGGCGCGGCGGCGTCGGGGACCTCGATCGAAGTCGTGACTTCGCGCAGGAAGTGCAAGCCTAGCTGGCGCTCGATGGCGGCGAACAACTGGTCCTGCTCGATCGGCTTGCGGATGAATTCATCTGCGCCGCTGGCCAGTGCTTCGCGGCGTTCCGCTTCGAATGCACTGGCGCTTTGGATGACGATGCGCGGCTGGCGAATGCCTTGCTGCGCGCGAATGAAGCGCGTCAACGACAGGCCATCGCGCTTCGGCATGCGCCAGTCGGCCAGCACCAGATCGGGCTGCATGGCCAGCACGCGCGCGGCGCCATCTTCTCCATCGGCGGTTTCCATCGTCACAAAGCCCAGTGGCTCAAGCAGCCCTCGCAGCAGGGTGCGCGATTCGGTGCTGTCGTCGACGATGAGTACCACCTTGCCGCGCTCGTGGGCGGGCAGGCCCGCAACGCGCTCGGTGCGGCGCGCGGGCAGGGCGCTTTCATCGGCCAGCGTCGCGGCAATCGAGAAGGAGAAGGTACTGCCCGCGCCGGGCGACGATTCCAACGTTACTGCGCCGCCCATCAGGTGCACGTAATCGCGCACGATGGCCAGGCCAAGGCCAGTCCCGCTGTGCGCCTGCGCGCCAGCACCCTGCACGAAGGGATGGAAGATGCGTTCCTGGTCGTCGCCGCTGATGCCGGGACCCGTATCGCGTACAGCGAAATGCAGCAGCACGTGATGCGCGCCCGCCGCCTCGCTGCGGACGGACAAGGTCACACTGCCCTGCGTGGTGAACTTCACGGCGTTGGATAAAAGATTGAGCAGCACCTGCCGCAGCTTGGGGCCATCGGCCAGAACGGCATGCGGCGCATGCTCGCACTCGAGCAGCAGGGCGACGCCGGTCTGGCGGGCGCGCAGGCGTACCATGTCCAGCACCGTGGCGAACAGCTCCGACAGATCGACCGGCACGAGGTTCAGCTCCGCGCGTCCCGCCTCGATCTTGGACAGGTCGAGAATATCGTTGATCAGCGTAAGCAGATGATGTCCTGCACGGTTGATCATGCCCAGCTTGCCGCGCTGGTCTTCGCTGGTTTCGCGCTGGCCCGCCAGCAGGTCGGAAAAGCCGATTACCGCATTCAGCGGCGTGCGCAACTCGTGGCTCATATTCGACAGGAAAGCGCTCTTGGCCTGGTTCGCCGCTTCGGCATTGCGCAACGCGACCTTCAGTTCACGCGTACGTTCTTCCACCTGCTTCTCCAGGCCTTCGGACAGTTCGCGATAGCGCGCCTGGCTCTGCTCCAGCGACTTCTCGCGTGCCGCCAAAGCCCGCGCCATGGTCTGCAAATCATTGAAGGACTTCTGCAGCTGCGTGGCCATGTGGTTGAAGGCACGCGACAGTGCGCTCAGTTCATGCACACGGCCGACCGGTACTCGCTGGCCCATATCGCCGCCCGCGATGGCATGCGCGGCGCGCGCCATGCCGCGCACCGGACCTGTCACCAGCGCGGACAGCCAGATGGCCGCCAGAAGTGCCGCCAGCAGCGCCCACGCCAGCACCATGGCGGACTGGCTGTTACCGGTGCGGACGCCTTCGAGATAATAGGACTCCGGCATCACCGTGATGAGCACCCAGTCCGCACTGCCGTCGGGGCTGCGGTAAGGCGTGGCCTGGCTCATCCAGGTTTCGCGCGCCAGCGGTTTGCTGGTGACGACATCGAACTCGTACTGCATCGGTCTGGCCAGCGAGGCAAGCGGTCCGTTGGCATGGCGCAGTTCATTGATCGCGGTCTGTGCCACCTGCGTCGGCCCGGCCGATGACGCGAGAAGATTGCCATCGAGGCTGATGATGAAGGCCTGCCCATGCTTTACCACGGCCTGCGCCTTCAGCAGCGTGCTCACGCCTTCCAGTTGCAAGGCATGGCCGGACTGCCGTTCCGCCACAAGGTAATCATCCAGCTGCTGCCGGATATTGAAGGAGATCTCTTCATGCAGCCGGCTGGCCAGCTTGCCCGAACCCGATTCCGCGCTGCCCAGCGTCAGCCAGGCCGTGATGCCGATCGTCGCCAGCATCATCACGATTACCGGTGTGGCCAGCAGCATGCGCAGCGGCATGCCGGGCGTTTCGTCCCAGCGCAGCAGCTCGCGTTCATCGTGGGCATTGACCCATTTCCACTGGCTGCTGCCCAGTGGCCGCTCGCGCACATGGCCCGGAATCCCGGCCCAGAACATGTGATAGCGCCGTGCCAGCGGCAGCGCGAGCAGCATGGCCAGTGGCGCCAGAATCCAGGTGATGGCGGTGGTGAAGAACAGGGCGGAAGATACGCTGCGATAGGCCAGCGCCGGCGTGAACTGGGGCGAGGTGATGTAGCCCCACAGCTGCGGCTCGATCGCCATGAAGATGAACACGAACAGCGCGTAGCGTGCCCATACGCTGCTGCGGCGGAAGTCCGGATTGCGGCCGATCAGCTGGTGCGCCAGCCAGAAGCAGGCCGGGTTGATGAAGTAGCCGGGCAGCCAGTCCAGCAGGAAGGCCGGCGGCACGCCTTCGATCAGGTCGGACAGCCCGTAGGCAAAGGGCACAATCAGCAGGGCCGGATAGCCGAACAGCACCACGCACAGGAATACGGACAGGTCCTTCAGCGACTCGAAGGTCTGGGCGCCCGGCACCAGCACGATAAAGGAACCGATATAGCCCGTAACGAAAATGGATACGAAGGTGATGACGGCGCTGCTCATGGCCTTGCCGTTCCAGCTCTGGCGCATGCGGCCCAGGCCCCAGCGGCCGTCGGTGCCGAATACAAAGCCGCCGTAGGCACATAGCATCAAGGCGAATCCGAGCAGGTAGCCGAAGCGGCCCCAGACTTCCAGCAGGCCTAACGGAATGGCCGCAAAAACGGATTCAAGCCAGGTGATGGCAGCGTGCATAGTCTCCCTTCGAAAAGGGAGGCGCCGATATTACGCAGGCAGCCAGGCGCCGTCCCGGTAGATCTGATCGTCGTCCAGCCACACCGCTTCGGTGACTGCGAATACGTCCACATGATACCGCGCATCCTTGCGCTTGAACTGAGGCTTCTGATACTGCCCATGCTTGGCGCCCAGCGACAGGTGGATGCCGCACATGCGTTCGTAGGTGCCGATATCGTCCACCATGCGCTCGCGCGATAAGGCGCGGTTCATGCCGAAGCCCAGTTCGCGCACCCACACCTCGCCTTCGTGGGCGCGGATGATGGCCAGCATATTGTCGAATTCCGGCGTGCTGTTCTCGGCGCCGACCACGCGGCCTTTCTCGACGATCATGGTGATTGGCGTTTCAGGGCGGTTGACGTGGAAGGAAGTGTCGCCAAAAACAAACACTTTCACGCGGCCATTCACTGCTTCCAGGTCCTGCGCCTCGGTGAACACTTCGCCGATGGGGAACAGGCCGCCCGCGTTTTTCATGGCGCTGTAATCGCCGATATTCAGTTTGGCTTCTTCGAACGGGGATGCAAACACCAGGCGCTCGCCGCCGCTGTCCACCATGCCCGATTGCGCGCGGTCGATGCGCGCTTTCAGTGCATGGCCGGTGCCGCGGTAGTAGGCCGGATCGTAGGCCAGGGCGTCGATATAGATCAGGCCCTGATGTTCGGGCATGCGCGACAGGTGCAGGTGCTCAATCACCTTCAGGCCCTGCTTGAACAGCTCCATGCGGATGCGGTATTCGTTGAGGCGGAAGCTGGTGGTCTGGATCAGCACCACCAGGTCCCCGGCCTGCAGCGACGCGAAGGCATCCAGCACCTGCTGGGACTCCACGCTGTCGAAGTCGATGAAGCGGCCCTCCGGCAAGGCGCGGCGGTAGGCCTCCGTCAGCACCGCGTTGAGCGGGCTGCGGCGGTCATACACGACCAGGGCTTGTTGCGGGGCGGCGTGTTCAATGGCGTAGGTGAGCAGGTCGCGCACATTGCGCGCTGCCGTGTCGAAGGCGGCAGATGGAAAAGACATCATTTTGTCGTATAACGGAAGTACCGGCATTATACGCGGCCTCCAAGCTTGTCCCAGGGCAGGCTCCGGGGTAGAATCGGGAAAAATAGCCGGAAAGAAACATTGTTGCATGTCCGGCCCACCATAGTGCGGGGGAGCGATGGCTGTACAGTTTGGACAGGATTTGCCGCTGCAGCGGCCCGACAAGGAGGACAGCCGCGCCGCCTTGTTCGTGCCCACTGCCGCGATCAAGGAGGAAGTGCTGGCGGCCGTGCGCCTGGGCGCCGCCGTTGTCGGCTTCGGCAACCATGACCGCACCTTGACCATCTATTACGAGAGCAATCGCTTCAACGAACCGACCCTGCAGAAATGGGAGCACAAGGCGCGCAAGGCGTATGAGCGCCTGTTCGATAATCTGCCGACAACGTCCAAGATGGTCTGCAAGGCCGACTGGTTCGAGCAGGTCGGCTATATCAGCACCAAGGGCATCAGCATCCGCCGCCGCGATAGCCTGGATCGCTGGCTGACCCAATCCGACGCGATGGATTCCGCTCCCGAATCCGACACCGTGGCTTTCGCGCCGCCTCCACCACCCAAGAAGATCGTCGCCGACGATTGAGTCTTTACGCCGCGCCCGCGTCGCGCCAGTGCACGCGGTTTCTGCCGGCCTGCTTGGCCTGGTAGAGGTGAGTGTCGGCAGCTTCCAGTAAGTCATAGTCGGTTGCTTTGCCGCCCGGGAGATGGGTGGCGCCGCCGATGCTCACCGTCAGCATGGGCGCGGCGGCCGATGCGGCATGCGGGATATTCTGCTGCGCGATGGTGGCGCACAGCGTCTCCATCACGTGGCGCGCATGCACGGCGTCCGTACAGGGCAGCAGCAGCGCCAGTTCCTCGCCGCCGTAGCGCGCCGCCAGGTCGGCGGGACGGCGCATCAGGCCCGCCGCAGTGCGCGCCACGGCCCGCAGCACGCGGTCGCCGGCAGGATGGCCATACAGGTCGTTGTACTGCTTGAAGCAATCGATATCGAGCAGGGCCAGCGACAGCGGCTCTCCACTGCGTTGGGATCGCTGCCATTCCTGGGCAAACACGTCGTCGAAGCGGCGCCGGTTGGCGAGACTGGTCAGCGCGTCCACATTTGCCAGATGTTCCAGCATGCGGCGCTGGCGTACCAGCTGCAGGTGCAGCGCCACGCGCGCCATCACCACCACGGCGTTGAACGGTTTCGCGATGTAGTCGGAGGCGCCCATTTTCAGGCCGTTCGCTTCATCCTCAGGACGGTCAAGGCCGGAGATGAAGATCACCGAGATGTGTTCAGTGGCGGGATCGTCGCGCAGTTCGCGCAGGACTTCGTAGCCGTCCATGTCGGGCATGACGACGTCGAGCAGGATCAGGTCGGGCAGGTGGCGGCGCGCGCGCTCCAGCGTTTGCGCGCCGTTCTTGGCCAGCAGGACCGTGTACTCGGGCTTCAGGAGCTCGCCCAGCACCTGGCGGTTGATGGCATCGTCGTCCGCCACCAGGACTTTCTGCATCTCCGCGAGGTTCATACCTTCTCTCTCAGTTCGATGTCCAGCGCTTGGGCCAGTTCGGCCAGCGGGGATAAGGCCGCATCATACTCGATGTCTTCCACCGCTTGCCTCACCGCTGCCAGCGCAGCGTGCGCGGCCGGCGGTGCACCTGCCGGGAGTTTGTTTTGCAGGGTGGTCAGCGTGTCCTCGGCACGCGCGTCGTCGTTACGCAAACAGGTATCGAGGTGGCGCAGCAGCGGCGCGATGTCCGCCGCGCCAACCAGGCCAGCGCGCGCGGTCGCCGCCGCCGAGTGGCCTGGGACGGGCGCGTACGGACTCGCCTGCGCCGCGCGGTCGCGGGCGGTTGCGTCAGCGCCTTCGGTTGCAGCGCCGGTGACTGGAATCGCGCCAGCTGCGGTGCCTGCGCTGGTGGCGAGGCCGGCGCCTGGGCCGGCGCTGGCACCGGCGGAGCGCGTCGCGCCGTCATCCGGGCGCGCGCCGCTGAACGTGCCGGCGACGGCCTGCGGAACGAGTTGCGCGAGGCCGGTGAGCACGGTCTGCAGCGTGGCGGCCATGGCCGGCGCCAGCTCGGTCGCAGCATCGTTACGCCCATCGCGCAGCGCTTGCTCCAGAGTGTTTGCCTGCTCGGATAGTTCCGTTGCGCCGACATAGGCGGCGCTGGCCTTCAGGTTGTGAGCTAGAGTCTGTATCGGTTCGTAATCGCCACTGGCCAAGGCGGATTGCACGGTCTGCGGACCGGACGAATAGCCGCGCAGGAAGCTGCCTGCACGCTTCACCACCAGGTGATATTGATGGTCGGCCGTCGCCAGCGCGCGTTGCCAGTCGACGCCTGCGATGGCAGGCAGCGGCGTGACGTGCGCGTCCACCGCAGGCGGCGCCGCGCCGGCACCGGCCGGCCAGACGAACGTGACCGGCGAGCCAGGCTGGCTTGCACCTGAATTGGCACCGGCAGGCACAGCGCCGACATCGGCAGCGACCGCGGCGCCCGCAGGCATGGGTGCGGCGGCGGACACGCCTGAGCGCGCGGCCGGTGTGGCGGCCGGCGGCGGAGGCGCGGAGGCCGGGGTGGCAGCGGGCGGCAGGGCCGCGGAGGCTGGGGTGGCCGTGGCGAGCGAGGTCGGCGCGCGGGAGGCCAGGCGGCCGGCCGGAATCCATTTGCGTAAGGTGCGGAACAGCAGGTCCGGGTCGATCGGCTTGGTGATGTGATCGTTCATGCCCGCTTCCAGGCTCTTGTCCCGATCGCCGGCCATGGCGTGCGCCGTCATCGCAATGATCGGCAGTCCGCGCAGGCGCTCGATGGCGCGGATATGGCGGGTGGCGGTGAGACCGTCCATTTCCGCCATCTGGATATCCATCAGCACCAGATCGTAATCGCGTTCCTGCACCATGCGCAGCGCCTCGCCACCGTGGTGGGCGATATCGACTTCGACCTGGCCCGCGGCCAGGAAGTCCTGCGCCACTTCGCGGTTATTCGGATTGTCGTCCACCAGCAGGATGCGCGCGCCAGCCACGCCGGACAGGTCGCGCGCCAACGCAGGCGCGGGCGCGGCGGCCGGCGCCACGGCCGGATCGCTGTCAGGACTCAGCACCTGCAGCAGGCTGTGATACAGCAGGGCCGGGCCGACCGGCTTGGTGAGGAAGCCGTCCAGCGTCAGCTCGCCTTCCTGCTGCAGCACGCGTTCGCGCGTGCAGGCCGTGACCATCAGAATCGCCGGCGGCGCAGGGTAGCGCATTTCGGTGCGAATGCGGCGAATCGTCTCCACCCCATCCAGCCCCGGCATCAGATAATCCATCAGCACCACCTGATAAGGCGTGCCCGTTTCGACTGCGCGTGCCAGCATGGACAAGCACTGCTCACCAGAACTGGCCGTATCGGCCGTGATGCCGAAAGAACTGAGCATCTCGGTCAGCGCATCGCGCGCCGTCTCCACATCATCCACCACCAGAACGCGCAGCGAATGCAGGGCCGCCACCGGCGACGCCACGCCCGGCGCATCTGCATTGCCGATGCCCAGTTTGACAGTGAAGCTGAAGCGGCTGCCCACGCCCGGCGTACTGGTCACGCGGATCGCCCCGCCCATCAGCTCCACCAGCTGGCGCGAAATGGACAGGCCCAGGCCAGTGCCGCCGTATTTGCGGGTGATCGAACCGTCGGCCTGGCTGAAGGACTGGAACAAGCGCGCCAGCTGCTCTTCGTCCATGCCGATGCCGGTATCGCTGACGGAGAAGCGCAGCGACACCGTATCCGCCTCGCGCGACACGACTTCCACCGCCACCACGATCTCGCCGCGCTCGGTGAACTTCACCGCATTGCCGGTCAGGTTGATCAGGATCTGGCCCAGGCGCAGCGGATCGCCCACCAGCCGCACCGGTACGCCGCGATCGACGCGGAACACCAGCTCCACGCGTTTGGCGTCCGTCTTCGAAGCGGTCAGGCTGGACAAGTGCTCCAGCATTTCGTTCAGGTCGAAAGGTACCTTCTCCAGCGCGAGCTTGCCCGCCTCGATCTTGGAGAAGTCGAGAATGTCGTTGATGATGCCAAGCAGGTGCTCGCCCGCACCGAGAATCTTGTGCAGATAATTGGCGAGCTTGGTATCCGGCCCGGACATCAGCGCCAGGCGGCTCATGCCGATAATGGCATTCATCGGCGTGCGGATCTCGTGGCTCATATTGGCCAGGAAGTCCGACTTCATGCGCGTTGCTTCCTCAGCGCGCAGCATGGCGGTGCGCATGGCCTGGGTACGCAGTCCGAGAATGCGCATGAACACCAGCATGTCGAAGGCATTGCCGAATTGGAGAGCGTGCATGGACCAGAAGTTAGCCGCGACTTTGCCGCTGATAACCTGGCTCAGAATCACGGACGACACAAAGCTGACGGCCCAGCCCACGAGGAAGAAGATCCCCACGCGGTCGCCGCGCCGTGCGCGCATGAAGGCGCCCGGCAGGCCAAGCAGCATGGGCATCACACCCAGCGTGCTGACGATGGCCACCAGCACATCGACGCCGATCAGGTCCAGCGCATACGCCACGGCGCTGATCACGGTCAGCGAAGCGCCCAGCTTCATCAGGCGGCTGAACATGCGGTCCATGCCGGGGCGGGCCAGCGCCTGCTCCACGAAGAGATAAGCGCCGCAGGACGCCATCAGCGCAAACAGGCCGCCCGCGTGCAGCGAGAACCAGGCATTGTCCTTCCAGATGTATTGCGTGCCGAGGCCGAAGAACTCGACCGAGAACATGGTGGTGCCGCCGACCAGCAGCGCGTACTTGCCGAACAGCGGTTCGCGCAGATTGGCCCATTGCGCCAGGCTGTAAAGCAGCAGGCACAGGCTGAGGCCCGTCAGCATCCCTTGCAGCATCTGCTCGTTCAAGGCCGCATCATGGAAGGCGCCGGGACGCGACAGATGCATCGGCAGCAGCATCGCACCGCGGTTCTGAATGCGCAGCAGCAGGGTGTAATCCTGTCCCGGCTTCAGTTGCAGCAACAGGGCCGGTGCGCGGCCGCCCGTGATACCGGCGGAGCGCGGCTGCAGATTGCCCAGCACGGCGCGCTTTGCCAGCTGGCCCTGATTTTCAACCCAGACATCGACGCGGTTCAGCACCGCGAAGTCCATGTTCAGCACCCACTGCCCGTCGCTATTGGGGGATACGCTGACCGGTACGCGCAGCCAGACGACTTCCTTGTGCACGCCCAGGGTGGCGTAGGCCGATGTCGGCACGCTGAATTCATGCGAAGACAGCACCGCCTCCGGCGCCAGCGTGCCGGCCGGATCATTCAGGATGGTGACGGCTGGCCAGGCTTCCACATTGCCGGCCTGGTCGTCCAGCAGCAGCTTGTCCGCCGCCAGCGCCAGGCGTGGGCCCAGCGCGATGAGCAGCAGAAGGAGGCAGCACAAACGCTTCATCAAGCAGCCTTTCTTTGTTTGCGGCCGGTCATGTAGCGCTCGACCCAATTGACCCAGCCCGGCGCTTTCGGATCGTTATGCCACGCCTGGGTGACCGTGTTCACCTCATTGAGCAGGGCCGATGGCAGCTTGAGTGGGCGTGTCTGGTCCATCAATATCTTCACGGTGAGCTGGTAACCCGCCGCCCGCGTGAGCATGCGCGACAGCGAGAACTGCGGCAGGAACAGGCGCACAAAGGAATCGATGCAGCGGATGGTGCCCATGATCAGGACAAATGCTGCGCGCGAAAAGATGGACACGCGTTTGGTCAGCGCCAGATCGTCCTGACACGGGCTGCCGCACAGATAGCGCGTCAGCAGCACGGGGAAAGGCTTCAGCACGCGGAAGGGGATGTAGCCCTGCATGGTCTGCATCAGCGCCCAGCCCAGGTCCGGCCGCGCATCGGGATCGCAATGCTCGCCGCGCGAACGTAGCTGGATGCTGTCGAACATCAGCTTGGCCTGGTCCATGGTATCGGTCATCAGGCGGCGCTCGATGCCCAGCACGTGGCCAAGCACATTCCAGGCGTGCAGATAAGCCTCTTCGTTCTGGCGGGTTTCGCGCAGGCCCAGCGTGCGCAGGCCGCGCAGGAAGACATAGTGGAAGGTCAGCAGGGTGTAGGCCAGTTCTTCCTGATTGCAGGGCAGGCCGGCGCGCTGCACATTCCAGCCCTGGGTGAACAGCGACTGGTGGAAGCTGGCGGCGGGACCCGCCATCGGCAGCGGCGGAATCTCGGCCGGTGCATTGCTGGCCACGGCGTCGCCTGGGTTACCGCGCAGAATCAGGTGCCGGATGGTGGCGTGAATCAGGCGTACTTTCAGCGTTTGCGCTACGCCGCCGCCTTCCGGCGCCGTCAGGCCGCCGCGCATCATCACGGGGAAAATCATGGCGGCCGTGGAGCGGATGCGGTATTCGGTGTGCTGCTCCAGCTGGCCCGCCGCATGCAGCACGGACGCCAGGTCGGGAATCACATAACACTCCGGCAGGCTGGCGCAGAACAGCAGAGTGCAGGACAGCATGCTGCCGTCGATGAACATGTCCTCGGCGCGGGCGATTTTCGCCGCGTCGGCCCAGGAAGGCAGGATGCGCCCGATGCGCACATAGTCTTCCAGCGCTTCAGCGATATGCGGCGGCACGCCGGGCGAAGCCTGCCAGCCATCGAGCTGGCCGTTGTATTCCCAGCGCGCGATTTCGCGGTTCACGATGGCGATGGCGTCCCACTGGGTGTGGTTCAGGTCCGGATCGGGATGGTTTTCCCAAGCGCCGAGGATGCGCGAGATCGTATCGTCCGCCAGCGGGTCCGCCGTGCGGCGGGCGTCGCTTTGAGGCGTGTCGCCGCGGCTCATGCAGCCCTCCGTGCCGGCACCGGTTCATCGGAAGGTGCAGCGACCACTTCATGCTGCCAGCGCTGCAGGCCGCAAACGGCGCACAGCAGCGGAATACCCATGGCGAAGAAAGCGATGGTGCGGGTTTCCACCGGGGTGCCGGCGCACATCTGGAACACCATGCTGCCGGCGTACACGGTCAGTGGCACGCCCATATCGAACTTGCTGAATTGGGCCTTTGGGGTTGGCGCCCAGCGGCGCAGCGTCAGGCGGAACAGGAAGACGATGGTGAAGGACACGGTCGCCCAGCCGAAGAAGCCCTGCAGGGTTTCACCGAACCACCAGCCATCAGTCTTCACCATGATCCAGGCCTTCAGCTTGAACACCATGTAAGGATCGGCGCCGAGATCATACGCCGTCACCAGCAGGGCAGCCAGCAGCGACAGCACCAGGCCTTTACCCAGCGGGGAGACGCCATCGGAAGGCGTCTGCCATACGATCAGGTTGGACAGTACATAAGCGGTGTAGCACAGCGCGAACCACATCAGCGGGATGACGATGGGCGTGGTGCCCAGCGTTGGACCGAGCACATTGGTGTAGTGGTAGTCGCCGAAAAACCAGCCGAAGTTGGCGCCCATCTCTTCAGCGAACCAGCCGACGGAAGTGGCGATGACGACGAAGTTGGCGGCCGGACGTGCGCCGAGCAGGTGGGTCGCGCTGGTCCAGCAGCACGCGAACATCAGGATCGAACTGGCGATCAGCAGCAGCGTCGTGTCGGACGCGCCGCGCGCCGCGGTCACGGCGAGGAAGGCAAGCAGCAAGATATAGGTGACGCGGTTCAGCTGGGTCATGCGCGAAGCTCCTTTGGTTTAGAGGCGATAGTCGAAACGCAGGCCGAAAGTGCGAGGGTCACTCGGCACAATCATGCCGAAACTGTCGATGGCAATGGGCTGGACCTTGTCTTCCACGTTCTTCACGTAGGCATGCAGGGACCAGTTGGCGTTGTCCGGACGGTAGCCCAGTTGCAGGTCGCTCTGGGTACGCGATGGAATGTGGTAATGCAGCAGTTTGGTCGGCACGCCAATCTCATAGGCAGCGCTGCGGCGCGCCACGGCGCCGGCGGTCAGCTCGCCCACCGGCAGCTGGAAGGCGTGCTCGTAGCCGAGCGTGAAGGTATGTGCCGGTGCGCGGTCAAGCCTGGTGCCGGCCAGCGAATGGATGCCGTCCGGCGTGTAGGAGCGGTAGTGGGCATCGAGCAGGGTGAGGCCATAGCTGATGCGGTCCGCTTTCGTCGGCTGAATCACGCCATCGGCCTCGATGCCGCGCACGGCTGCCACGGCGGCGTTCTTGGTCACGAACTGCGGTGCACCCATGATCACGTCTACGCCGGACACCTGAAGGTTGGTGTAGTCGTAGTAGAAGACCGAGGCATTCAGGCTGGCGCGCTTGTTCCAGAAGCGCGACTTCACGCCCGCTTCCCAGGACTTGAGCTCCTCCGGCTGGTAGTACAGGGTGGACGCGGCAACGGCCACTGGTGCCGGGCAGGGAATGCCCAGCGCGCTGGTGCCGGCCTGGCAGCCATCATTGAAACCGCCCGCCTTGTAGCCGGTAGCGACGGAGGCATACAGCAGCGTGGCCGGGTTGAAGTCGTATTCCGCACCGAGGCGCCAGGTTGTCTTGTGCGTGTCCAGCGTGGCCGCGTTGAGGAACCTCAGGTCTGTGGACGGATTGAATACCGGGCCTTGCTGGAAGTTGGTGGAGCCGACGCGGGACTTGTGATCTTCGGTGTAGCGCGCACCTGCGGTCAGGCGCAGGCCGTCCATCACACGATAGGTGGCCTGGCCAAAGGCGGCCTTGCTGCGGGCGATGGTCGGGCCGTGCGGGAAGACGTAGTAAGGCGTGAGGCCAAGCAGCTGGAGGTCACGGAAGGTGTACAGCTGATCCGACCATTCACGGAAGTAGTACAGGCCTGCCTGCGCGCTCAATGGGCCGCTGCCATTGGTGGCGATGCGCAGCTCGTGCGAGTTCTGGGCGTAGTCCGCGTCAAAGCTCTGGCGCACGCCGATCGGGAAAGTCGGAATCGCGCGGTAGTAATAATTGGTGAGGAATTCGTGATCGAAGCTGCGATGCGACCCCACATAGGTCAGTGTGGCGGGGCCGAAGTCCCTGTTTGCTTCAGCGCTGATGCCGTTGGTCTTCTTGTGGCTGAAGGCCTGATCGGGACGCACATTCGGGGGCACGAAGGCATTGGTCAGCTGGGTGTCAGTGCCGGAGCCATACCAGACAGGCTGGCCGGTGATCACGCCGTGGTAGAAGTTTGTGTCCGGTACGATGTTGTCCGGATTGTCGTCCACTTTGCTGTGGTCATAGCGCAGCAGCAGGGACGCAGCCTTGTTCAGTTCCAGCTTGGCCGACAGGCGCACGGACAGGTCGTCGCGGTCGTTGCCCAGCGAGCGGCCGTCGCCGGAGCCGTTAATCAGGTAGGCGTCATGCTTGTTGTAGGCGGCGGCGAGGCGCAGGGCCAGCATATCGTTCACCGGCAGGTTGAACATGGCGCTGGCCTTGCGGCTGGCGTAGTTGCCCAGTTCGAGGCCGACGGTCGCTTCCATCTGGCGGCCTGGCGCATTCGAGATCACATTGATCACGCCTGCGGTGGCGTTGCGGCCATACAGAGTGCCTTGCGGGCCGCGCAACACTTCCACGCGCTGCAGGTCGTAGAAAGCCAGATTCTGGATTTGCGGACGCGCGATGTAAACGCCGTCCATCATGAAGGCGGCCGAAGGATCGCCCTTTTCGGTGGTGTCGGCATTGGACACGCCACGGATGGTGATCTTCAGGCCGTCGTTGGCGTTTTCCAGATAAGTGTTGGGCAGGCGCGCGGCAATATTGGACGGGCTGTCCAGGCCACCATTGGTAAGTTGCTCGCCGGAAATCACGCTCATGGCGATCGGGGTCTTCGATTGCGGTGCGGCGGTACGTTGCGCAGTGACAACAACTTCAGGAATATAAGCTTCCTGCGCGAGGGCTGCGCCCGACATGATGCTCGAAATCAGAACTGCCAGCTTGCTCGCCATAGGGGGTACTTCCTCGTTATTTGCTACAAAGGCAAAAGTCTAGCAGGTATTATTTCGCGGAAACAGTCCTCAGTCGGCGTCGAAGCCGCATGGATGCTAAGCTGGCCGCAGGAGGTGGCGATGCTGATTCAGACGCTCGTGTTACTTTCGGTTCTGTTGCTGATGTTTTTCTATGTCGGCAAAGCCTGGTCGCGCCGCCTGCGCAGGCGCGAGGTGGCGTCCGGCACGGCCGATACGGCCGGCTGGCTGCTGTTTTTCGGACTGGCCTTTCTCGCCACGGCGGCCCTCGGCGCCTGGCATATCACCAAATTCCTGAATGTCGCGCTGACGGGGACACTGCTGGTGTTCGGCATCGCCTCGCTCGCCGCGGCCTTGTTCACAGGCCGGCGGCGGGCATAGGCGCTTGCCAGTGTTCCCAATAGCGGTCGATATCGCCGCCGAAACCTTTGTAGAGGCGTTTGGCAGCGTCGTTTGACGGCAGCACGAGCCATTGGATACGGCCCGCTCCGATGTGCTGTGCTTCTTCGCGCAGGCGGTCGAGCAGAGCACGCGCAGTGCCTTTGCCGCGCTGCTGCGGCGCGACGTACAGCTCTTTCAGCGTGACCGTGGGGCGCAGGTCGTAGGTGAAGGGCGTGATAAGCCAGACGGCATACGCGCTGATCGTTTTGCCGCCTGCCACCAGAATATGGCATTGGGGACGTGGGCCGAAGGCGCGGATCGCAAGTTCGTCATCGGTAACGCGGAAGTGATCGAGATAGCCTTCAAAGCGCGCCAGCTCGCGCATCATGGCAATCAGCAGGGGCACGTCGGCGGGCAGGGCGGGGCGGATAGTCGTCATGCAGCCATTCTCACCGCCCCCGCGCCGCCGGAGCAGAGCCCAGCGCGCCAGATGCCAGCAAGATCACGCCACGGCTCCGATGCACGCGCTGCTTCGTCCCCGCGCCGCGAGGCCGTAGCGATCAGGCGGAGCACTGCGCGGTCGCGGCGATCAGGCGGAGCGCCCCCAAAAGCGGTTGTGTCGCGTGGACGTAGCTGGCTGGCGCGGCACGCGGCCAATCGCGGTCGCGCCGCGCGGCCGAGGGAGTCGGATGCAGCATGGCAATCGCCACCTTGGCAAGTGGCGACGGCTGGCCCGCGCGGCTGGCGGGCGGCTGCGGGACGGGCGGAATCAGTGGGGGCGGAGTCAGGCTGGGATGGGTGGCGGGGGCACAGGGCGGAGGGTGATGGGGATGCCGGAGAGGACAGCGTTGCCGGACAGGGGATCGCGCAGCTGCTCGTCCAGCAGCGCGTTGATGTTGGCGCCGGGGCGCTCGGCGGCGATGGAGAGGCGCGTGCCGGGCTGGCCGTGTCCCCAGCCGTGCGGCAGGCTGACTACGCCCGGCATCATTTCATCGCTGACTTCCACCTGCACGGTGATGCGCTTGCCATCGCGCGACAGCTCGGCGGCCCCGCCATGGCATACGCCATAGCGCGCCGCGTCCGACGGATGCACCAGCGCCGTGCATCGGTAAGCTCCCTTGGCCAGCACGGGCAGGTTGTGCATCCAGCTATTGTTGGACCGCAGCTGGCGGCGTCCCACCAGTACCAGCGATGGCGCCGGCGCGGCGAGATCGGCTGCAACGCGGGCCAGATCGTCGATCAGCATGGAAGGCGCCAGCTCGATCTTGCCGCTCGGCGTGCGCAAGACCTCAGGCACGCGGGGCGTCATCGGCCCGAGGTCGATACCGGACGGCGCTGCGCGCACCGCCGCCAGTGTGAGCCCACCGGGCGCGCGGCCGAACTGGTCGCCGTATGGCCCGCTGCGCAAGCCCAGATCCAGCAGGCGCTCGACGCCGCGCTGCGGCGCCAGCGCCGCCATCACGGCCGGTGCCAGCGGACCAACGCTGCGTTCCAGGTCTTCCTGTAGCAATTCATCGTCCAGCGCCTCGATATCGGCGCCGGCGCCTCGGCCTTTGAGGATGGCGATCAGGTGCAGCAACGACTGCCACTCGTCCGGTTGGCCGTGGCTGCGGACCAGCATGGGCGGGCTGTAGCGCGCGTGGTTGTGATGCGAGAACTGGGTGAAGCTCACGTCGTAATGTGCATCCTCCAGCGGGGACACGCCCGACAGGATCACGTCCGCATGGCGCGACGTTTCGTTCAGGTAGATGTCCATGCTGAGCATGAATTCCAGCTGATCCAGCGCCGCCGCCAGCCGCGCTCCGTTCGGCGCGGACAGCGCGGGATTCCCTGCGATGGCAATCAGCGCTTTCACCTGCTCCGGCCCCGGCGTATCGATTTCCTCGGCCAGACAGGTCACCGGCAATTCGCCCGCCACTTCAGGCGCCCCGGACACACGGGCCTGATAGCGCCCCGTTACCACGCCCTTGCCGATGCCCGGCTTGCCGCGCGTGTTGGCGGCAAAGGCTGCAGCTTTCGGGAACAGCATGCCGCCTTCCTCATCCAGGTGGCCTGTCAACACATTGATCACATCGATCAGCCAGGATGCCAGCGTGCCATACTGCTGCGTGCACGTGCCAATGCGGCCATACACGGCGGCGTGACGCGTGGCGGCAATCTCGCGGGCCAGTGCGCGGATTTCGTCCGCTGCGATGCCGCAACGAGCAGCCACTGTCTCGGCTGAATAACCGGATACCGCTGCCTGCACTTCTTCCACACCGGCGACGTGATCGGACAAACTGCCAGGCTGCACCAGCTGCTCATCGAACAGCGTATGCACCAGGCCAAGCAGGAAGAATACGTCCGCACCGGGACGGATGAAGAGGTGCTGATCCGCTATCTCCGCCGTTTCAGTGCGGCGCGGATCGACCACCACAATGCGGCCGCCGCGTGCGCGCAGCGCCTTGGCCTTGCCGCGAAAATCCGGCACTGTCCACAGGCTGCCGTTCGACACCATCGGATTGGCGCCGATAATCAGCAGGAATTGCGAACGCTCGATGTCCGGCACGGGGACCGACAGCCAGGTGCCGAACATCAGCCCTGACGACAGCATCTTCGGTACCTGATCCACACTGGACGCCGAATACATATTGCGTGTCCCCAGCGCCTTGGCCAGCCGTGGGAAATACAGCATCAAACTCATTTTGTGTGCGACGGGATTGCCCAGCAGGGTTGCCACGGCATGCGGGCCATCGCGTGCAATGATGGGCAGCAGGCGCCGCTCAATCTCCGCGTAAGCCTCTTCCCAGCTCGCTTCCACGAACTGGCCGTCGCGCTTGATGAGTGGCGTGCGCAAACGGTCCGGATCTTCATGCAAATCTTTCAGTGCCACAGCCTTCGGGCAGAGGAAGCCTTTGCTGAACACATCGTTGTCATCGCCGCGTATGCGCAGGACCGCGCCGTCGGCGTGTTCGATCGTGAGGCCGCAAGCGGCTTCGCACAAAGGGCAAATGCGATGGGAGATAGTCATGGTTGCAGAACTCGTGTCAGAAATTCGCGCACATCGGCTTCAGCGCGGACCGCCTGCGCCGCGTTGCCGCCCGTGGTGGCGCCGGTGGTGATGCAATGACCGATGGCCGTGGTGAATTCATCCAGATCCTGAAAGCGTTGGCCGGTTTTCAGAATACGGTACTCCCACGTCGCCAGATCGATTTCACGGTCCGGGCAAGCCCGCGCCGATTGCGCTTTCGGATGATAGACCGGGCGTTGTACGAAGCTGTCGAAATCGTGGCTGGCGTTGGCGTAGACATGCAGCGTGACGTCCTGGCCTGCCTGGCGCAGCACTTTGGCATAGGCCACGCAGGGCTGCGGCAAGGTGTAATTGTCGGCGCCAGCCAATGCCATCATGATGGGTGCACCCGTCATCGGCTGAGGCTTGGTCCAGTAGCGCAGGCCGCAGCCGGGATAGAAAGCCACGTGCGCTGCGAACTGCAGGCTGTCCTTGATGATCCCCTGGCGGAAGTAGTTATTGGCTGTGTCCAGCGCCACCACGCCGCCACGCGAAAAGCCGATCACGCCAATGCGCCGGCCGTCGATGCGCGGATCGGTGGCCAGCAGTTTCAGGGCCGACAGCGCATCCGCATCATTGGCCGCCTGATCGAGCTGCGACTGGTCGTCCACGGTCGAAGTGATATGGCGCGTAGTAAAGGAATCGACCACAAAGCTGGCGATGCCCATATCGCTGAACAGCAGCACCCAGCGTCCCCAGTCTTTCGGTTCGATGCCGCCGGAGCCGTGCGACAGCACCATGGCCGGGTAGGGCGGCTTGCCGTGGTTCGGCAGCACCAGCGTACCCTGGATGATCGTTGGCTGCGCCTCGTAAGTCCCGTGCGCCAGCTCGAAACGGTTGCGAGGTGTTACGCTGTTGAAGTGCACCAGTCCCGTGGGTTGGCTGGACAAATCTGTGTACACCGTCTGCGCCCGGGCATCGGCCAGCACAAGGGCAGCCAGGGCAAGAAGTGTTGGCAATTTCTTCATGCCGGCCAGCTTAGCATGCGTGCGCGTGTCGAATGGAAATTTTGCTAAGCTTTACGTAAAGGAGGCGACCATGAAAACGACGACACTTGCAATGCTAATGGCGGTGCTCGCACTGAGCGCCTGCAACAAGCCCGACGACAAACGCATTGGCCCTGCCGAACAGGCCGGCCGCCAGATCGACGAGGCCACCGCCAAGGCGTCCGTGAAGCTCGATCGGGCCGGCGACCAGCTGACCCAGGCGGCGCAGGAAACCGGCGACAAGCTGAATAAGGCGGCCGGCGAGGCCAGCCAGAAGCTCAATCGCGCTACCGAAGTGGTGGGCCGGAAGGTCGAACGCGCGGGCGAGGAAATTCAGGAGAACGCCCGCGAGAAGCGCAAGGAAGACACGGGCAAATAATCAGAGCGCCCCGCTGATTACCTTGTCGGCCAGCGCGTACGCCCTTTGCGTGGCGGGACGCGCTGCGATGCGTTCGACCCAGCGCGCGACGGCCGGGTAATCGTCCAGCAACATGCCGTGTTTCTTGTGACCTGCGATCCATGGATAGCTGGCCATGTCCGCGATGCTGTATTCACCGGCGATATATTCGCGTCCATCACTCAGGTGACGTTCCAGCACCCCGTACAGGCGGGCAGCTTCCTTGCGATAGCGCTCGATGGCGTAGGGAATCTGCTCCGGCGCCGCGTGCAGGAAGTGATAGCTCTGTCCCGCCATCGGACCCAGTCCGCCCACCTGCCAGAACAGCCATTGCATTGCCACGCTGCGCGCACGCGGATCGCCCGGTAGGAAGTGCCCCGTCTTCTCGGCCAGATAGAGCAGGATCGCGCCGGACTCGAACAGGCTGAATGCTTCGCCGCCGTCGGCAGGATTGAGATCGACGATGGCTGGTATGCGGTTGTTGGGCGAGATGCGCTGAAACTCCGGCCGGAGTTGATCGCCGGCCGACAGGCGCACCGGGACCACGCGATATTGCAGGCCCGCTTCTTCCAGGAAGAGCGGGATCTTGTTGCCGTTTGAAGTCGGCCAGTAGTGAAGTTCCAGCATGATGATGCCTCAGAGATGATTTGAACGTAAGAATAGTTCGAAATTCTCCCTGCATTACTTACATCGAGTAATAACTCAATCGCGCGCCGCTGTGTTTATCTGGAGCGCGGCCAAACGTAAAGTGCACTCCACCAATCAACTTTATGGAGTTCACCATGACCCAGCAAAAAACCATCATCGTCACCGGCGCATCGCAAGGTATCGGCGCAGCTGTTGTTGAAGCCTTCCTGGACCGCGGCTACAACGTGGTCGCCACCTCGCGCAGTGTGAGCAAGTCCGCCAACCTGAAGCCGTCCGAGCGCCTGGCGCTGGTCGATGGCGACATCGGCGACGCAGCGACCGCCGCCAAAGTGGTGGACGTGGCCCTGAGCAAATTCGGTGGCATCGATGGCCTGGTCAACAACGCCGGCATCTTCATCGCCAAGCCTTTCATCGACTACACCGCGGAAGACTTCAACGCCCTGGTGCACACCAATCTGGAAGGCTATCTGTACATCACCCAGCTGACCATCAAGCAGATGCTGGCCCAGAAGCGCGGCGGCAGCATCGTGTCGATCAGCAGCATCCTGACCCGCACGCCGAACGCGTCCCTGACCTGCGCCGTGCCAATGTTCACCAAGGGTGGTATCGATGCAGCGAGCCTGAACCTGGCGGCTGAATATGCGCAGGCAGGCATCCGCGTGAACGTGGTGGCGCCGGGCGCTGTGGACACTCCGCTGCACGCCAACACCCCGCGCGACTTCATGAAATCGCTGGCACCGCTGGGCACCATCTCCAGCCCGCAGGAAATCGCGGACGCTGTGGTCTACCTGACCGAAGCGAAGAACGTCACTGGCGAAATCCTGAACGTGGACGGCGGCGCCCACAACGGCAAGTGGTAATAAAACCTGAAGCGTGAACCGGGTGCCTGCCACGCCGTGGCAGGCACCTGCTTTGCGTTATGGGTTTCAGTTGCCGGACTTGCTCTTCAGCGGCACGACGTTGTTTGGCGGTGTGCCGTCTGGGGAGTTGCCGAGGACCACGCTGAGGTCGACGAAACCGGCGCGCCAGGCGCGTTCGAGGTCCTGTTCGATGTCTTCCATCGAGGTCTGCTCGAATTTGGAGAAGCCGTGCACGCCGTAGGCGCGGTTGCGGCCGTGGGCCTTGGCGAGATACAGCGCCATGTCGACCAGGTTCACCGCGCGCTCCCATGGCAGCGGCGTGTTGTCCGGCGCCAGAGGGAAGGGCGCGAAGCCGACCGACACGTTCACGTGGATCGTGTGGCCCTGGAATTCAATCGGCTGCGACGAGATGCTGGTCAGGATGCGGCGAGCAATTTCATCCACGCCCGCGCGCGGAATCGCCGGCAGGAAGGCGAGGAATTCTTCGCCGCCCCAGCGCACGATCATGTCCGTTTCGCGCAGCGCCACGCGCAGGTTATCGGCGATCATTTTCAGCACGGCGTCACCCGCGGCGTGGCCGTAGGTATCATTCACGTGCTTGAAGTGGTCCACGTCCAGCAGGAACAGGGCGCCGACGATATCTTCACCGCTTGGGTGGCGGCGTTCGAGATGATTTTGCGAGCGCATGTACTCCTGGAAGTGGCGGCGGTTATACAGCGCCGTCAGCGGATCGAGAGCACTCTGCTGCTTCAGTTCCAGATTCTTCACCTGCAGCTGAGCATTGGCGTGGCGCACCTTGCGGTACAGGAGACCGACGATCACGGACGCCAGCGCGAATACCACAGCCAGTAGCCACCACACGCGCTGCTGTAAGCGGCGGTTGGCGATCTCCGCGCTCTTGGCCTGGTTCTCGTGGCTGAGCATTTCGATCTGGCGCTTCTTCTTTTCGGTGTCGTACTTTTCCTGCAGCTCCCACATGGCCTTCTTGCGCTGGCTCTCGAAAATCTCGTTGGAGAGTTTGCGCTCGCGGTGGTAGGCCGCAATGGCGCCAGCGTAATCGCCGGCACGCTCCAGCGCATCGCCGTATTCAGCCAGCAGTGATTGCAGCTCCGGTTTATCGCCCGCCTTTTCGTAATAAGCCAGGCCGAGCTCGAAGTTCTTGCGGCCTTCGGCGAGGCGGCCCAGTCCCATATAGGCCTGGCCGATATTCACGTACGCCGTCGCCTCGACCGAAATATTATTGATCTCGCGCGCCGCTGCAATCGATTCATTCCCGTAGCGCAGGGCACGCGCAAAGTCGTGCTCCTTCAGCGAGATGTCGGACAGATTCACCAGCGTCGAAGCGATCATGCTCTTCGCGCCAATCTTGCGGACCAGTTCCAGCCCGGTCAGCAGCGCGGCCATGGCGCGCTTGTTCTGGTTGGAATCAATGGCCAGTCCGTACTCCGTGCTCTTGGCCATGGCGAGGCGGCCGGGCGACTGCAGGCGCTCCGACACCGCGATCGTTTCATTCAGTACCTCCCAGCCCTTGTCGTACTCCTTCATCTGGGTGTAGAGCAGGGTGAGGGCATTGAGCGCGCTGGCCAGCGGCACCAGGTCGTCCTTCACCTGATGTGCCAGATCCACCGCGTTTTGCAGCTCGGTCAGCGCGACAGGATAGTTGCCCTGCTCCGCATAAGACTGACCGGAAGTAATCGTGGACTGTACCCGCAGCGGCAGGTCGCTGGTGTTGGCCGCGATTTTCTCTGCGTCAAAAGCCAGCTGATGAGAGGTTTGCTGCTCGCCCATGGCGGACAGCACATAAGCGCGGGTCAGCAGGGCTTTGGCCTGCAGGATGGGATTGTTCTGGGACTTGGCGTAGGCGTCCAGCTCATCGGTCAGCGAGAGGGCGGTCTTGTGACGGCCGACGCTGCGCCAGGCCAGTGCCAACTGGGACAGGAATTCGCCGCGCGTCAGCGGCGGCGCAGCACGGGCGGCAGGCTCCATCTGCTGCAATTGCGCCAGGGCCTGTTCGGGGACGAAACGCACCTTTTCGCGGATCTCTGAGATTTCCTTATCCAGCGGCGACTGCGCAAACGCAAGTACCGGGGCGAGCATGCACACCCCTGTCAGCAAGCGTATGCGGCGCGTTAAGGTCGTGACATGAATGCCTGGCAAGTTGGGTTTTCCTTGTCATCACTGCCCCCTGATGAGGGCAACGTGTCTAGACAATTATATGCCCCTTGCAAGTGGGAAAGTCCATAAAACCGGCCAATTGTCACCAAAAATCACATTATCTGTGGGGGAAATGTCTCAACTTGTAGAAATGCCCATATTGGCGCTTCGTCCCCGCCAAACCGCATTTCATCGCATTGCAAAGCGCCGGCCTTAGCCGCCCGGTTACATTTTCGACATCTAATAACGAAGAGGGGATGAGATGCTGGAACTGGCAGGCGTGAGCAAGATTTTCGGCAAGGGCGTGAAGGCGGTGGACAACGTATCGCTGACCCTTCAGCCGGGCGTGGTCGGCCTGATCGGCCACAACGGCGCGGGCAAGACCACATTGATGCAAATGATCGCCACGCTGGCGAAACCCAGCGCGGGCACGATCCGCTTCAATGGCGCCGACATCGTGCGCCAGCCGGATGCAATGCGCCGCCGCCTTGGCTATCTGCCGCAGGACTTCGGCGTCTATCCGAATCTGAGCGCGCTGGAGTTGATGGAATACTTCGCAGCGCTGAAAGGCGTGCGCGATCCGGCGCGCATCCGGCATCTGCTGGAGCTGGTCAATCTGCATGAGCATGCGCGGCGCACCGCAGCCAGCTTCTCGGGCGGCATGCGGCGCCGACTGGGCATCGCGCAGGCGCTGCTGAACGATCCGGACATTCTGATTGTGGATGAACCAACGGCGGGACTGGACCCGGAAGAGCGCATCCGCTTCCGCAATCTGCTGTCGGAGCTGGGCTTCCGCAAGCTGGTGATCCTGTCGACGCATATCGTGTCCGACGTTGAAAGTATCGCAGGCCAGCTTGCCATCATGCGCCAGGGCCGCGTGGTGGCCTTCGAAACGCCGGACGCGATTCTGAATGATGCGCGTGGCCAGGTCTGGTCGGCCAGCGTGGAGGAAGCGGAATACGAAACCCTGCGCGGACAGGTGCACGTGCTGCAAGCGCAGCGCCAGGGTGGGCGCGTGCTGCTGCGCGCAGCGCATCGAGCATGCCTTGCGCCGGCGCCGCATCCGTCGAGCCGAGTCTGGAAGAAGCGTTGATGGCACGCCGCTACGCGCTACAGGAGGCCGCATGATCGCCAATGAAGTGCGCATGCGTCTGCGGCGCCTGTCCACGCTGATGGTGCTGCTGGCCGTGGCGGTGGTTTGCTGGAGCATGATTGCCGACCCGAACAGCGGCCAGGCCCTGATCGTTGTTGGCCATCAGCGCATGCTGTACACCAGCGAGACGCTGGCCTTTGGCACCGGTGTGCTGGGGAGCCTGACTCTCAGCATGGCGTCCTTCTACCTGGTGCGTGGACGCACGACGCAAGATCTGCGCACCGGCATGGCGGGCGTGATTGGCGCCAGCGCCATCGGCAATGCGCGCCTGCTGTTTTCGCGCTGGGCCGGTGGCGTTGCGTACTTGCTCCTGCTGTTGCTGGCGGTGCTGGGCAGTTCGATCGTGCTGCATCTCGTGCGCGGCGAGGGGCCGCTGATGCTGTCGGTCTATCTGGAGTCCTACTTCCTGATGCTGATGCCGGCTATCCTGTTCGGCGCCAGCTGCGCCGTGCTGTTCGACAGCATCGGCTGGCTGATGGGCAGGGCAGGCGACGTGCTGTACTTCTTCGGCTGGATTGGCCTGATTGCGGTCGCCAGCCAGCTCGATCGGGGCAATGCAATGAAGCTGCCGATGCTGTTCGACTTTACCGGCATTTCCGTTCTGATGGTGTCAATGCGCGACCTGATGAATACTGCCGATCTCTCAATTGGCAACAGTGGCTTCGATGCGAGCCTGGCGCCGCTGGTGCTGCCGCCCGGCATCTGGACCATGCAGGCCTGGATCATCCGTGTCGGCTCCATGCTCACTGCGATGCTGCCGCTGATTCCGGCGGCTCTGGTCTTCCACCGTTATGCACCGGAGCGCGTGCGCGTGTCGGCGGGCAGCAAGCGGCGTTCGCCGTTGGCGATGGTGGATGGCTGGCTGAAGCCCGTCGCGCGTTTGCTGCATCCGGTAGCGCTGTTATCGCTGCGCGCGCCCGGCCTTGCTGGCGATGTGCTGGGCGAACTGGTACTGGCGCTGCGCAGCGCGCCGTCCGCGCTGGTTGCGCTGGTGGGCATAGGCGCCGCTGCGCCGTTTGTAGCGCACTCCGCGCTGCCGGGCGTGATGGTGGCCGGCGTGGCCTGCTGGGGCATCCTGGTGAGCGGCATTGCGCCGCGCGATGCGGAAGCAGGCATGGAAGCACTAAGCCTTGCAACGCCGGGGGGTATCAGCCGCCGTTATCTGCGCCAATGGAGCACTTGCGTGCTGCTGGCGCTGCCGTTTGCCCTGCCGGTCGCACTGCGCTGGGTGGATGCTGAGCCGGTGCGCGCGCTGGCGGTGCTGGTCGGCGTGCTGGCGCTGTCCGTTGCCGCTGTGGCCATGGGCAGCATGGCGCGCACGGGACGGCTGTTCCTGGCGCTGTTCCTGTTTGCCTTGTTTGTCGCGGCCAATGCCACCAATATTCCGGCGCTCGACTTTATCGGCTTCAATGGCGTGGCCACAGTGGAGTCCATCGCCAATCTTGCCAAGGCTGGCGTGGTGCTGCTGGCGGCGGCTTATGCGTGGAGCCGCCGCACTGTTTAAGCAGCCAGCTGCTGCAGCAGATAGAGGCGCTGGTACAGGCCTCCTTCGATCTGCATCAGCGCATCGTGCGGGCCGATTTCGGCGATGCGGCCGTGGTTCAGCACCACGATGCGGTCCGCCTCGCGGATGGTGGACAGTCGGTGCGCAATGGCGATGATGGTGACGCGCCCGCGCAATTCATTCAGCGCTTCCTGCACGATTTGCTCGGTCTGCGAATCGATATGGGAAGTGGCTTCGTCCAGCAGCAGAATGCGCGGCTGGCCCGCCAGCGCGCGGGCAATGGCGATCAGCTGCTTCTGGCCTGTGGACAGGCGCGAACCACCTTCGCCAAGCACGGTATCGTAGCCTTCCTCCATCGCCATGATGAAGTCGTGGGCGTGCGCCGCGCGGGCGGCAGTCTCGATCTGCTGCTGCGTGAGGCCGCGGCCCATGTCGATGTTCTCGCGTGCGGATGCCGCCAGCAGGAAGGGGTCTTGCGGCACCAGGCCCACATCGGCGCGGAACTCCTCGTTGTCGATTTCATCCAGCGGCACGCCGTTCATCAGGATGCTGCCGTGCGGCGCAGGGTAGTAGCGCAGCAGCAGCGAGAGCAGGGTGGACTTGCCGCTGCCCGTGTGGCCCACAATGCCGAAGAAGGCGCCCTGCGGGATATCCAGAGACAGCTTGTGGAGAACGGTCTGCTTGTCCACATAGGCGAAATCGAGATCGCGGATCTGCACCGCCTGCGCGGCATCGTTGGCGGCACTGCGCGGACGGCGCTCGGCACCGCTATGCTCGGCCGCGCTGGCCTCGTCCAGCAGAATGGATACGCGCGACGTGGCCACCACCGATTGCTGCAACTGGCTGAACTGCATGGTGATCTGGATCAATGGTTCGATCACGCGGGCGATGTAATTGATGAAGGCATACAGCACGCCCACTTCGGCCGCGCTCATCTCGCGCTGGCCGAACATGAAGATCACGGATGCCAGCAGGATGATGTTCAGCATGTCCAGCGCGGGACGCAGCAGCCAGGCGTTGGCGCGGATTTCGGCCAGACGCTGGGTGTAGTGCTCGTCGTTTGTTTTCGCGAAGCGATCCCCGAAGCGCCGCTCCGCATTATTCGCCTGTAGTACGCTCATGCCGCCGATCGATTCGGCGATCTGCGCATTGATATCGCTGCGCAGCTGGCGCGCACGCGTGACGGCAGGTGCCGACAGGCGCTGGTAAGCCCACACGATGACCAGCACGAAGGGCAGCAGCGCGACCACGATCGACATCAGGCGCCAGTCCAGCCAGGCCATCGCTGCCACCGTGCCGATCAACACGATGGACGAATCGAGAATCACGAACAGCACCTGGATGTACAGGCCTTTGACCGCCTCGGTGTCGTTGGTGACGCGCGAAACCAGCTGGCCCGTGATGGCACGGTCGAAGAAGGCCATGGGCAGACGCAGCACGTGGCCGTAGACGCGCTCGCGCAGGCGCTGCACTGAGCGCATCGCCACGCCGGACAAGCGCACCAGCTGAAGGTAGCGCACGATGGTGGCGATCCAGCCGGTAATCAGCACGCCGCCCAGCAGCAGTGCCATGCGCGTCCAGTCCAGATGGTGCGGCAGCAGATGTTCGTCGATCAGGCGCTTGCCCAGCAGTGGGCCGATGACTTCCATGCCTGCCGCCAGCGCGAGCCACAGCACGGCCCAGTACAGGTGATGTAGGTCCGGTGCGGACGCGCGATGCAGCAGGCCGAAGGCGCGCTTTGTTTGCTCCTTGGCGTTGATTTTCTCGTCAGGCTGCATCGAGGCTGGCCTCCAGTTGTTGGTAGCGCCATTGGCTGGCGTACCAGCCGTTTTGCGCCAGAAGCTGTTCGTGCGTGCCGGTTTCCGTAATGCGGCCGTGCTGCAGCACCACGATCAGGTCCGCATTCACGACGGCGCTCAGGCGGTGGCTGGCAATGATGGCGCTGCGGCCGGGATGTGCCTGGCGCAGTTCTTCCAGATGTTCGAGGATGCGCGTCTCGGTGCCGGTGTCTACGGCGGACAAGGCATCGTCCAGCAGCAGCATCTCGTTATCGGACAGCAGGGCACGCGCAATCGCCACGCGCTGGCGCTGGCCGCCGGACAGCGTGATGCCTTTTTCCCCGACTTCCGTTTCGTATTTGTTCGGGAACAGCAGGATATCGTCGTGGATTGCCGCGAGATTCGCAGCGCGTTCCACTTCGGCGCGGCTGGCTTCCGGACGCGCCAGCGCGATGTTCTCCGCAATCGTGGCCGAGAACAGGAACGATTCCTGCGGCACCCAGGAGATGGCGCCGCGCAGGGTGTACAGGGTGTATTCGTCCAGCGAATGCCCACCCCAGCGCAGTGCGCCATGCTGTGGCACGATCTGGCGCAGGATAGCGCGCAGCAGGGTGGACTTGCCCGAGCCTGTGGGGCCGACGAGCCCCAGCGTCTGCCCAGGCTGCAGGGTCAGGGTGATGTGCGACAGCGCGGGCTCGGTCTGGCCCTGATAGCTGTAGCTCAGATCCGCGATGTGCAGCGGGCCGGGCGTGAGCGTGTTGAGCGTGCCATGATCATCGATCGACAAGGGCGCGTCCAGCATGGGCTGCAGGCGCGCGTAGGCGGCGCGTCCCCGTTCGATCAGGGACAGCACCCAGCCCGCTGCGAACATGGGCCAGATCAACTGGCCGAGATACATGCTGAAGCTGGTCAGTGCGCCGATGGTCAACTGGCCCTGCCACACCAGATAGCCGCCCAGGCCCAGCGACAATGCCGTGGCCGACGTCAGCGTTAAACCGACAGCAGGTTCGTAAGCGGCTTCCCACTTCTGCGCCGTGAGCGCGGCGCCGGCGGCCTTTTCGGCCAGCTCGGAAAAGCGTGTGCTGCTGCGCTGCTCAAGACCCAGCGCGCGCAGGGTGCGCACACCGGATAGCGTCTCCTGCACATGATCGTTCAGCGCACTGAAACGCTTCAGCGAATCGGCGGACGCGGTGTGGATGTGCGAAGAAATGCGCCAGAACGCCCAGGCCATGAAAGGGAAGGGGATCAGCGCGAACAGCGCGAGGCGCCAGTCCACGCCCAGCAGCATCATGCCCAGCACCATGACGAGGGACAGCGAACCGTCGAAACCCGCCAGCATCGCTTCACCGGCCGCCATCTCGATCGCATCGATATCGTTGGTGGCCAGCGCCATCAGGTCGCCGGTGCGCTGCTTCTGGTAGAAAGAGGGGCCTTGAAGGGACAGGCGGCGGTAAAAGCGTGTGCGCAGCTCGACGCCAAGTTGATAAGCGGCCGAAAACAGCTTCATGCGCCATGCCACGCGCAAGCCGTAATTCGCCAGACCGACCAGCAATAGCAGGCCGATATTCAGCAGCAGATCGTGATGGCTGAGCGTGTGTCCGGCCAGTCCGTCGATCATCTTACCGACCTGGCGCGGAATCCAGATGCCGATGACGGCCACACCAGCCAGCATCGCACCCGCCTGCGCGTAAGGACGCCAATGCGAGCGCACAAAGCCGCCGATAAGCCGCGATAAACTCATTGGAAATATTCCTAGCAAAGAGGCCGCTAGGATACAACACCTGCCGCTTTTATGTTTTTGGGGTCAGGCACCAAATGGTACATGAGCTCGCTACACAGCCGAGGCCGTGTCGCATTTGGCGCCTGACCCCAAAGGCGGGGGTTATTGCTTTTTCGGGGCGGCTTCGACGGCCGGTTTGGCTGGCTTGGATTTCGGGGCTTTCGGAGCAGCGGCTTCGATTGCTGGCTCTTCCGGCTCGGATGGGAATTCTTCTTCCACCACGGCTGGCTTGGCTACGGCCACAGCGACAGGCGCAGGCTTGGCGACGACCGGCGCTTCCAGCACCAGCGGCTTGACTTGCACGTTAGATTCTTTCAGCTGGTCTTTGGTGGCTTGCAGCAGGTCAGCCTGTGCTTTGCTGGCGATGCTGAACAGTTCGCGGCCGTAAGCCAGCACGCCGTCGAAGGACTGGGCCTTGGCGACGCTGAAGTATTCTTTCGGGTCTTTCGCTTCCAGCAGCTGCTTGGCTGCTTCAGCGCTTTTCTCCACCGACGCCTTGGTCGTGCTGATGTTCAGCGCGATGACTTTTTGCGCGCCTTCGAAGGCGGTGGTCGCGTAGGTATTCAGGAGTTTCAGTTGCGATTCAAGTTGCGACTTGGTAGCTGCGGAAAACTGCTCGGTGATCGACGAAAACATATCTTCTCCCAGGAACGATAAGAAATGGTGCGATGCAATAAAGCCATTCTAGCGACGAATTAACGTATTGAAAAGTCATTTTTGCCCCGCAGTGTAGCAAAATTAATGCGGCGCAACATTGCGTCCTGGACGGAGCTCTGTCTACAATCAGCCGTCCTCATCAGCGGAGTCTTCGATGGAGCTAGTGATCCGGAATGCCAGCCTGCCCGACGGCCGAGTGGGTATTGATATAGCAGTCAAGGATGGCCGCATTGCTGTCGTCGGTCCCGCGGTGGCCGTAACAGGCGCCCGCGAGATCGATGCAGAAGGCGGCCTCGTCACGCCGCCTTTCGTGGATGCGCACTTCCACATGGACGCCACCCTCAGCTACGGTCTGCCGCGCGTGAATCAGTCAGGCACGCTGCTGGAGGGCATCGCGCTGTGGGGCGAGTTGAAGCCGCAGCTAACGCAGGATGCGCTGGTCGAACGCGCGATGCAGTATTGCGACTGGGCGGTCGCGCGCGGCTTGCTGGCAATCCGCAGCCACGTCGATGTGTGCGATGACCGCTTGCTGGCGGTCGAAGCGCTGCTCGACGTCAAGCGCCGCGTCGCGCCTTATCTGGACCTGCAACTGGTCGCCTTCCCGCAAGACGGTGTGCTGCGCAGTCCCACCGCTTTCGACAATCTGAAGCGCGCCATCGCCATGGGCGTGGATGTCGTCGGCGGCATCCCGCATTTCGAGCGCACCATGGCCGACGGCGCAGAATCGGTGCGCCTGTTATGCGAGTTCGCCGCGGAGAAGGGGCTGCGCGTCGATATGCACTGCGACGAATCCGACGACCCGCTCTCGCGCCACATCGAAACCCTGGCCGCGCAGACGCATCGCCTGGGCATGCACGGCCGCGTGGCTGGCTCGCACCTGACGTCCATGCATTCGATGGACAACTACTACGTGAGCAAGCTGCTGCCGTTGATGAAGGAGTCCGGCGTGGCAGCCATCGCCAATCCGCTGATTAATATCACCCTGCAGGGCCGCCACGATACTTACCCGAAGCGCCGTGGCATGACCCGCGTACCCGAACTGATGGCGGCCGGCATCGACGTCGCCTTCGGCCACGATTGTGTGATGGACCCCTGGTACAGCCTCGGTTCCGGCGACATGCTGGAAGTGGCCCATATGGGCCTGCACGTAGCCCAGATGACGGGCCAGCAAGCCATGCGCGCCTGCTTCGCCGCCGTGACTGAAACGCCGGCCCGTATTCTCGGTTTGGAAGGCTACGGTCTGCAAGCGGGCTGCCACGCCGATCTGGTACTGTTGGATGCGCGCGATCCGGTCGAAGCGATCCGCTTGCGCGCCGCGCGCCGGCTAGTGCTGCGACGGGGCAGGGTGGTGGCCGAAGCGCCACCCGCCATCTCGCGCCTGGATCTGCCGGGGCGGCCGACGCACGTGAATTTCCGCACGACTGGACTTGCATAAGAAAATAGATGACAATCGAGCATCATTCCAGTGCCCTGGAGCTGCCTTGAAAGACATCGATATCCGTCCGGCGACCGAAGCCGATTTTGACTCCATGTGGAATATCTTCCAGGAGTTGATCGCGAGCGGCGATACCTATTACTTCGCAGCGGACACCAGCCTTGATGACTGCCGCGAATTCTGGTTCGGCAAAGAGATGCAGACCTGGGTCGCGGTGCTGCGCAACACGGACCGCCTGCTCGGCATGTATCGCCTGCTGCCCAACCAGCGCGACCGCGGCTCGCATGTGGCCAACGCCTCCTTCATGGTCAGCCCCGCCGCGCAAGGCGTGGGCATCGGCAAGCTGCTGGGACGCCACTGCCTGGAGCAGGCGCGCAATACGGGCTTCCTGGCGATGCAGTTCAATTATGTAGTGAGCACCAATGTCTCCGCCGTGCTGCTGTGGAAGCGGCTCGGTTTTTCCGTGATCGGCACGCTGCCGCGCGCCTATCGTCACCAGCAGCTCGGTTTTGTCGATGTGTACGTGATGTACCGCTTCCTGGCCGATCCCAGCGAATGGCCTGAACAATGATTGAAACCGAACGGTTGTACCTGCGTCCCCTGACCGCGGACGACGCGCCCTTTTATCTGCAACTGGTCAACGAGCCTTCCTTCATCGAGAACATCGGCGACAAAGGCGTGCGCACGCTGGAAGACGCGCGCAACGCCATCATTACCGGACCGATGGCGATGCAGCGCGCGCTGGGCTACTCGCTGATGCTGGTGCTGCAGAAATCGGACGACGTCCCTGTCGGCATGTGTGGCCTGATCAAGCGCGACATCCTGCCCGATACTGATATAGGCTATGCCTACATGCCCGCCTACTGGGGCCGCGGCTATGCCTATGAAGCGGCCGCGGCTGTGGTCGATTTTGCCCGCGACAAAATGGGGCTGAAACGCTTGCTGGGGATTGTTGCCCCACATAATGTTGCTTCAAATCAGCTGCTGAAAAAGCTTGGCCTTAGCTTTGTCGCGCTGAAGTTCCTGAAGGATGAGTCGACGGGAACGAATCTTTACTGCCTGGAGTTCCCGCCACGCCACATTTGATGCCGCTCGTCCTTGGCTTCTGCCGCCGATGGGCGCATGATGAACTTGCAAGAACAAAGCAAGGGAGAAATCATGAAACTGGCGGATTTGAAGATCGGTGTACGTCTTGCATTGCTGGGCGGCTTTTTCCTGCTGGCAGTTCTCATCGTCGGCTACCAGGGCTGGAGCGCCTTGGGTTTCATGCAAACCCGGAACACCGAAGGACTGCAGCGCTCCGTGGCGCTCACTGAAGCGGTCGATACGGCCCGCAGCGCGCAGGTCGAGTTCAAGATTCAGGTACAGGAGTGGAAGAACATCCTGATCCGCGGCCACGATCCGAAGCAGTTCGAAAACTACAGCAAGGCGTTTGTCGCGAGCGGCCAGAAGACCAGCGGCGAATTGAAGAAGCTGAGTGGCCAGCTGGAGCGCCTGAAGCTGCGCACGCCGCTGGTGGGCGAGGCGGTCAGCATGCTCGATGAACTGGGCAAGAATTATCTCAATGCGCTAAAGCAGTTCGATACCGCCAATCCCGAAAGCTACAAGATCGTGGACGGCCTGGTAAAGGGCATGGACCGTGCGCCGACCAAGAAGATCGACGACATCGTCACCTACATCGATGAGCAGGCGCGCGTGTCGGCTGCTGCCGTGGCGGAGGACAGCGCCAAGGCGCACCGCAGCGCCGCCATGTCGCTGGGGATTATGATCGTTATTACCGTGCTGCTGGGCGGCGCGATTGTGTGGTGGATGGTGCTGGGCATTACCCGGCCGCTGACGCAGGCAATCGATATAGCGAAGACCGTGGCGGCAGGCGATTTGCGCGCCGACGTCGAAGTCAAGAGCAAGGACGAAGTGGGCGAGCTGCTTGATGCGCTCAAGCTCATGAACAACAACCTCTCCAATATCGTGGGCCGCGTGCGTTCGGGCACGGAGACGATTGCGCATGCGTCTACTGAAATCGCGTCCGGCAATCTGGACCTGTCGGCGCGCACGGAGGAGCAGGCCAGTTCGCTGGAAGAGACGGCGTCTTCGATGGTGGAGCTGACCAGCACCGTGCGGCAGAACAATGAGAACGCGCACCAGGCGCGCACCCTGGCCTCCGCAGCTTCGGAGGTGGCAGTGAAGGGCGGCGCCACGGTGTCGGAAGTGGTGAAGACCATGGGCGCGATCAACGAGTCCTCTCGCCGCATTGTGGACATCATCGGCGTGATCGATGGCATCGCGTTCCAGACCAATATTCTGGCGCTGAATGCGGCCGTTGAAGCGGCGCGCGCGGGCGAGCAGGGACGCGGATTTGCCGTGGTTGCAGGCGAAGTGCGCAATCTGGCGCATCGCTCGGCCGCCGCCGCCAAAGAGATCAAGGAGTTGATTGGCGATTCCGTTGAACGTGTTGAGGCGGGCAGCAAGCTGGTTGGACAGGCGGGCGTAACGATGGAAGAAGTGGTAGCCAGCGTCGAACGCGTGACGGCCATCATCGCGGAAATCGCCGTCGCCAGCAACGAGCAGCAGAACGGCATTGAGCAAATCAGCACGGCCATCAACCAGATGGACAGCGTGACGCAGCAGAACGCCGCGCTGGTGGAAGAAGCCGCCGCTGCTGCCGATCAGTTGCAGCAGCAGGCGGCCAACCTGGCAGAATCAGTCTCCATCTTCAAACTGCGCGACCAGCCGGACGCCAAGCGCGCGGCCCTCGGCGTGCCGCGCCTGCGCGCAATCCGCGCATAAATTCAGCCAGCGCGGGCGGCCGCCGTATGCGCGGAGCGGATCTTCGATCCCACCGGCTCGTAGGGCGGATCATCGATCCGCCGCTGCCAGCATCTCAGCGCCCGAAGAACCAGCCGAGTGGCACATGCACCCGGCTGGCCCACGACTGCTCGTTGTGGATGCCGCCTTCGTCGGTATAGAAGTAGAAATCCCGTCCCTGCTGATAGCCTTGCTTGAGCATGGCCTTGCGGAAGGCCGCCGTTTCGTCCATGCCATCCATCGCCGTTCCCGCATCAATATAGAACTTCACCGGCAAATGCTTCGGCGGATGCTTCACCATGGCCGACTTGTTCCACCAGAAGGAACTCGAAACGCCGCCCGCCATCGAAAACGTCTGTGGATAATGCTGAGCGATATACACAGAGGCGAGCCCGCCCAGCGATGAGCCCATGACGGCCGTGTGCTTGCGGTCCTTCAGCGTGCGGTAATGGCTATCGATATACGGCTTGACGGTGGTTGCGACGAACTTCGCATATGTATCCAGCTTGCCGCCGCCGTACTTCGGATCGCAGCAGGGCGTGTATTCGCCAATGCGATCTTGCGTGTTGTCGATGCCGACCACGATCACTTCCTGCATATCGCCTTGCGCGACCATGCGGTCGGTAACTTCGTCGATGTTCCACTCCGTGCCGTAAGAGGTGGTCTTCGGGTCGAACAGATTCTGGCCGTCGTGCATGTAGAGCACGGGATAGCGCTTGCGCGGATTGTCCGCGTAGGACGGTGGCAGATAAATGCGCAGATTGCGCTCGTTGCCGAGCTGCGGCGATTTGAAGTGCTCGATGATTTGCAGCGTGCCGTGACGCACGGCCCCGGGCGCTGGGGCTGTGGCTTGGATGCGGATGGCTTCCACTGTGGCGTTGTTCGACGGTCCGCTGCTGCCGCCTGCATCAGCAAAGGTGCTGTTCGATTGCAGGTAGCTCATGTTGGTGAAGTCGTCCAGCTCGAAGCTGTAGCTGGCGGGTTTCAGGTCGGTGTAGATTGGCGTCGACCAGGCGGCGGCCAGCGCATGCGGCATTTGCACGACGCCTTCTGCGGCGACCTTGCCGTCCGCATTGCGCAGACGCAGCCACTTCACGCCGTTGCTGATGCCGAGATTGATCTTGTTGGCGGTGTTTGTGTAGCGCACCTGGATGGCGTGGCGCCCGCTGCTTGTGATGCTGATGGTCTTCGCATCCGCGGACGCTTCGACTGCGCCGACGCCTGTGCACACCGGCGCGCTGTGGTGGCTGCGGTTGCCGGACTGCTGGAACACCGCCTCCACTGAGTAGCACACGGAGCGCATGGCCTCCGCAGCCGCGCCACGCGATGCGGGCATTCCCACCGGCGCAGCGCGCGTCGTACGTGCGCTGGCTGCCGCGCCTGGCGCCCGGTCCATCCACGAGCCGGCGTTGACGCCCGCCGCGACCTGCATGCCATCGCGATACACGTTAAACGTCACGCGCTCGTCCGCCGCCCCCGACGCGATCCGCAGAGTCGCTCCGCCCGCCGCCGCGCTGGCAAGCGTGGCGGTTGGCTCGTGCGGCGCAAAGGCTTTCGGGCCTGTGTCTGTGGATTGAACGTCCACGCGTGTGATTTGCTGACGGCCTGGCATCAGCGCGCCGAGTTCCAGTTCGATCACGTTGTCGTCGGCGAGTTCCGTCCAGCGTGGTGCCTCGTGCATTTCAACGCCGTTCACCGTTCCGCGCTGAATCTCATAATAGCCTTCGATCTGCACCGGCGGCGGCAGCTTGATCTTCACGCTGATTCGCTTCCCGTGCAGCACGAGTCCCGTCAGCTCGATCATATCGCTGCCAGCCAGCGCCTCGCGGCGCAGGCGCGACGTGATAAATGGCCGTACCGACAAGCGCTCAGTCGTTGACGTCAGACCGAAGACCTGCTGCACGACCATGCCCACATAAGCGCCCACGGACCACAGCTGACGCTTCGAATTAACGACCGGCGGAATCGGGTCGCCCGTGATCCATTCCATATTCTCCATATTCGACAGGTTCAGCGTCGCGCTGCGCATCAGCGTTGCATAAGCCTCGTCGGCTACCGAAACATTGCGCGTCATCGCCGCAGCGCGCAGGCCGTAGGCGGTCACGAAAGGCCAGATCGCGCGATTGTGATACACCGGCACATCCTGCTGCTGTGGCCAGATCACCGGCGCGCCCATTGGCCCGTGCGGATAGTGCGCAAGAATGCTGCGCGCCTGTTCGGCGTCGGCGATGCCGGTGATGATGGCGAGCGACTGCCCGAGCCAGTCGAATTTGTGCAGCGGTGCGCCGTCGAAGTGGCCGGCGGTCAGGCTGGCGTACATGCCGGCGTCCTTCAGCCACAGGCGAGCGTTGATGGCGAGTTTCAGATCAAGCGCCCAGCCGTCGTAGCGGTCTGCGCGCACGGTATCGCCAGCACGGCGCGCCAGTTCGGCGGCCAGCGTGATGGCTTTGTAGTGGGCGACGTTGGTGGACAGCGCTTTGGATGTGGCAAGGCTGGCGATGTCGTTGACGATCCACGAGGCATACGATTGTTCACGCCAGTCGAGGAAGGATTCTTCGCCGTTGTACAAGCCGGTGGCGGCATCGTAGGCGGCGAGGCGGTCGTTTTCGATGGTGTTGCTGAGTGCCTTCAGCGCGATCGGCGCGAAGGTTTCGCGGTCCGCGGCAGACAGGGACTTCAGCGTTTCTTCAGCGCCGAAGGCCCAGGTCACGCGGTCGGTGCTGACCGGCCAGCTGCCGCCGCTTCCGGTGTCCTGCACGATCTGCAGGCCGTCTTCGCTGCCAGCCGCCGCTGCTGGCTTGGCGCCGCGGTAGCCGGACAGCTTGAACATCAGCGAGTTGCGGGCGCGCTGCGGGTCCAGCATGGCCAGGCCGAGATTGGCGGCGTACGAAAGGTCGCGCGTCCAGACGTAATGCCATTTTTCGCCGGTTTCAAAACACTCGCAGGGAATCGGCGCGCCGCCGTTGTAGCTCCCGTCCTGGATGGCGCTGACGGAGTCCTGCTTCATTTCGCTGATCGCCAACGCGAACAATGCATCGAAAGGCAGGCTGCCGCTACGCACGCGCGGGAGGTTTTCCAGCTCGGCGTATTCGACGGTTTGCGGGGCGCCGTCGCGCAAGGGGACGACGGTCGTCTGCTTATAGCTGCGCAGCGGCGCAGCAGCGTCTGACGTCGAGAATGGGCCGGAGACGGTATCAGCGCGCGCGGCGCTCGCGCAGGCGGCGGCGAACAGCGCAGCAGCCAGCGGAATGCAGGCGACGCCCGCAGCCGCCAGGCCGAGCTGCCGCACAGGCGTTGGGGCGCGCGCGGGCTGGGTAAGAGGCAGCGGGTCGGGGCGGCGCGGCATCACTTCACCTCCAGCACGAGCACGGAGCGTGCGGGCAGGGTGATGGCTGTTGCGTCCAGCGCGTAGGATTTACCGGTGAGGACGTCGGTGCCGGTGTGCACGCCGGACAACATTTCATGGAAGCGCGCAGTGGCCAGCGGCACGTCTTTGGCATTCTTGTTGAAGACAACCATCACTTTGCTTGTGCCGTCGTAACGGAAGTAGACATAGGTATTCTCTTCAGGCCCATAGTGCATCATCTTCCCGTGATGGACAACGCTGGCGGTCTTGCGCCAGTTGAGCAGCTTCTTCAGCCACGCCTGCGACTCGCGCTGTGCCGGCGTCAGGCCTTCGCCGGTGAAGGCATTGATCGTGTCGCCAGCCCAGCCACCCGGCATGTCGCGGCGGTAGGACGGATCATCGCGCCCCTTCACGGTGGAAGGCATCAGAATCTCCGTGCCGTAATAAAGCTGCGGAATGCGCGGCACCGTCAGCGTAAAGGCCATCGCCATGCGCCACAGCGCCGGATCGTCATTGACCACGCTGAAGGTGCGCGCCATATCGTGGTTGCCTTCGAACAGCACCAGCTTCGACGCGTTCGGATAGAGATAATCCTGCGACAGCGCCTCATACACGTCAGTCAGGCTATACGTGCCGTCCGTATCGGCCAGCGCCTTGCGCAGCGTATCGTTGAGCGGGAAGTCCATCATGCTCGGCATGTGCGACACATAGCCGTCGAAGTTCTGCTTGCCCTCCTGCCAGTGCGCAACGATAGGAATATGCATGCTCCACTCCTCGCCGACCATGGTCAGGTTCGGATATTCCTCGCGGATGCGGCGCGACCATTCGGTCAGGAAAGCCGAATCCGAATAGCCGTAAGTGTCCACGCGCAGGCCGGACAGGCCCGCGTACTCGATCCACCAGATATTGTTCTGGATAAGATACCTTGCGACGAAAGGATTGGCCTGGTTCATATCCGGCATGTGCGAGCCGAACCAGCCTTGCGTAAAGTTGCGGCGATCTTCCTTGCTGCCGTAAGGGTCCTGCACCGCCACGCGATGGTGGGCCGTCGGCACGAACTTGCCGTCGTAGCTGATCCAGTCCTGCATCGGCATGTCTTTCATCCACCAGTGCGCGCTGCCGATGTGGTTCAGCACCACGTCCTGAATCACGCCGATGCCTTTTTCGCGGGCCTTCGCCACGAAGCGCACGTAGTCCTCATTGCTGCCGTAGCGCGCATCAACCTTGTATTGATCGGTCGCCGCGTAGCCGTGATAGGAGTAGGCCGGCTGGTTGTTCTCGACCAGTGGCGTGGGCCAGATCTGGGTGTAACCCATGGACGCAATGTAATCCAGATGGTCGGTCATGCCCTTCAAATCGCCGCCGTGTCGCCCGGAGCCATTCTTGCGGTCAAGCTTGTCGGCCAGCGAGGCCACGCTGTCGTTGGATGGATCGCCATTGGCGAAACGGTCCGGCATCACCTGATAAATAGCATCTTCATTACTGAAGCCCTGGCGCTGGGCCGAGCCGGCAGCGCGGGCGCGTAACTCGTAGGTGTAGCGCGCAGCAGGCTTGCCGTTCTTCGAGAAGACGATGTCGAATTTGCCGGGCGCGGCGCCATCCAGCTGCAGATCGATAAAGAGGTAATTGTGATTCGCCACGTGCGCGACGGAGGCGATACGCACGCCCGGGTAATTCACGCTCGGTTCCAGATCGCCCAGTTTCGGCCCATGCACCATCAGTTGCAGGTGCGGGTCGTGCATGCCGCTCCACCAGAAAGCCGGCTCCATATGCTGGACGCGGTAGTCCTGGGCATGCGCGAGCGGGAAGAGCAGGGCGCCTGCGAGCAGCAGGGCGGCGCGGGAACGGGTCATCTTTGGTCTCCGGATAAGCTTGTGAACGGGACAATACACCTATTTCTGGTGTAGTTCTACTACATGAATTTTGACGTGGTCTTGTAGCCGAAATACAACGGAGCGCATAGTTTAGCCTATAGGGAAGGGCAGAAATAGATTGTAGTGATGAAAGTCATTCATTGACATTGAATCTAGTTTTAGTACAGAATCCGCTCCAGAGCGTCCAGTAGAACGTTCGACATCCTTGGATTCCCGTGTAGTTAAGCTAAACCGACTGAGCAAGTGGTTGCGGGAAATGTGTTTAATGTGTGAGGGGACATTTAATGAATAACTTCGCAAGCAAGCGACGCACCACCGCTGCTTTCCCACTGAATCCGGTCGCCGCTGGCTGCGCCGTGTTCCTGACCATCCTGGCCAATTCCGCGTACGCGCAAAGCGCGACCACCGGCCAGGCTGCCGACGTGCAGATGCAGACCGTGACCGTGTCCGGCATCCGTCGTGGTATCGAGGACGCGATCTCCGTCAAGAAAGACGCAACCTCCATCGTTGAAGCGGTTTCCGCTGAAGACATCGGCAAGCTGCCGGACTCCTCGATCGCTGAATCCATCGCCCGCCTGCCAGGCCTGGCCGCTCAGCGCGTTGCCGGCCGTGCGCAAGTGATCTCGGTGCGCGGTCTGTCCCCGGACTTCTCCACCACCCTGCTGAATGGCCGCGAACAGGTTTCGACCGGCGACAACCGCAGCGTTGAATTCGACCAGTATCCATCCGAGCTGCTGAGCGGCGTGACCGTGTACAAGACCCCTGATGCGGGCATGGTCGGCCAGGGTCTGTCCGGTACGCTGGATCTGCAAACCGTGCGTCCGCTGAACTTCGGCAAGCGCACCGTGGCACTGAACGTGCGCGGCGAGAAGAACTCGCTGGGCACCATCGCCAACACCAACTCCTGGGGCAACCGCTTCAGCGCGAGCTACATCGACCAGTTCATGGACCGCACCGTCGGCGTGGCAATTGGCTTCGCTCACCTGGATTCCCCAGTGCTGGACAATGAAACCGGCGTGTATGAGCCTTGGAAAAAAGAAGACCGTCCAGGCGTACCAACCGGTACCTACATCACCGACGGTATCAAAGCTCTGGGCCGTAGCGGCTACGATAAGCGCGATGGCGTGATGGGCGTACTGCAGTACCGTCCGACCAAGACCTTCACGTCCATGATCGACGTGTACGCGTCCGTGTTCAAGCATGAAGACACCGCCAACCAGTTCGAAACCCATATCGGCGGCTACAACGGCGGCTACACCCCAGGCCTGAACTTTACCGGCGTGACCCTGAACAATGGCGCCCTGGGTGGCGGCACTGCGACCGGCGTGTACCCACTGATCCGCGGCATGTACGACAAGCGCCGCGACGATATCCGCGCTGTGGGCTGGAACAACGAATGGCGTCTGAACGGCGTGACCCTGATCACCGACATCAGCCACTCGACCGCCAAGAAGGATGAACTGAGCCTGGAAAACAATACCCAGATCAGCAACGCAGCCGGTGATCCATTCCTGGATTCCGTGAACCTGCACTTCACCAGCGGCGGCTTCCCGACCATGACTCCGGGCCGCGATTACAGCAACCCGGCGACCCTGTACGTGCGTAACACCATCTACGGTTCCGGCTACGGCAAGACGCCGCACGTGGAAGACGAGCTGAATGGCTTCAAGCTGGCCGCCAAGATCGATGCGCCTGGCGCGATCGAAAACTGGATCACCAGCTTTGACGTCGGCATCCACTACTCCGACCGTTCGAAGAAGAAGACCCAGCCTGAAGGCAATATCAACCTGAAGGGAGATCCATCGACCATCTCGTCGGACCTGGAATATTCGAAGGTTGATCTGGGCTTCGCCGGCCTGGGCATGATCCCAGCGTGGAACGTGCCTGCCGTGGTGAACAAGTACATGGTGTTTGCTCCAACCTCGGATCAGAGCTACCTGATCGCCAAAGCGTGGAACGTGTACGAGAAGATCACCACCACCTACGCCAAGGCTAATCTGGAGCACGACTTCGGCGCCGTGACCATGCGTGGTAACGTTGGTCTGCAAGTTCAGCACACCAACCAGTCCTCGGAAGCAAACTACTGGGACGGCACCGCCGCTCCGGGCAGCCAGGTCAAGCCTATCCACGATGGCAAGAGCTTCAACGACTTCCTGCCTAGCATGAACCTGGCGTTCGGCTTCGAGAACGATCAGACCCTGCGTCTGGCGATTGCGAAACAGATCGCCCGTGCACGTGTTGACCAGCTGCGTTCCGCACTGGACTTCAACGTCGGCACCAACGACTTCAAGCCAAGCGGCAGCGGCGGCAACGCGCAGCTGGACCCATGGCGCGCCAAGGCCTTCGACATCTCGTATGAGAAGTACTTCGGCAAGAAGGCATATGTGGCACTGGCTGGCTTCTACAAGCACCTGGATACCTACATCTACACCCAGACGATGCAGCACGACTTCTCGGCGCAGATCCCTGGTACCAATGCCATCACCCCGATCGGTAACTACTCCGCGCCATACAACGGCAACGGTGGCCAGCTGAAAGGTCTGGAATTCACGGCTTCCCTGCCGCTGAATATGCTGACCCCAGTGCTGGACGGCTTCGGCGTGAGCGGCAGCTACTCGTACAACAAGAGCAGCATCGCGATCCAGGACCCAAGCAGCAATATCGGTTCCAACATCACGCTGCCAGGTCTGTCGAAGAACGTCAGCAACATCACCGTGTACTACGAGAAGAACGGTTTCGAAGCTCGCGTGAGCCAGCGTCAGCGTTCGGACTTCGTGGGTGAGATCAGCAACTTCGCCGCAGAACGTACCCTGCGCTATGTTGTCGGCGAGCGCGTGATCGATGCACAGCTGGGCTACACCTTCGAAAGCGGTCCGATGAAAGGTATCGGCCTGCTGCTGCAGGTGAACAACCTGACCAACGAAGCGTACGAAACCTACAACGGCAACAAGAACCAGCAGCTGGAATACCAGAAGTATGGCCGCACCGTGCTGTTCGGCGCGAACTACAAGTTCTGATCTGTCAGGACAAAAGAAAATCGGGGGCCGCTGCCCCCGATTTTTTTTGAACCTACAGCGTGAAGCAGGTGGCTGCCACGTCGTGGCAGCCACCCGTTTTATGCCGTTGGTTTTATTTGGCCTTGGCGGCCAGCTGTTTGTTTTGCTCGTCCAGCCAGGTCTTCAGCGGAGCGAAGTATTCGATCAGCGCATTGCCGTCGATCTTGTCTTCACCGCTGATGGCTTTCAGTTCTTCCGGCCATGGCTTGCTGGTGCCCATGGTCAGCATGGCTTGCAGTTTCTTGCCTGCCTTTTCGCTGCCGTAGATGGAGCACTTATGCAGAGGACCCGTGTAGCCAGCCTCGCGGCACAGCGCGCGATGGAACTGGAACTGCAGCAGGTCAGCCAGGAAGTAGCGCGCGTAAGGCACGTCGGCAGCGACGTGGTACTTGGCGCCTGCATCGAAACCGTCAGCCTGCAGTGGCAGCGGACGCTTCACCCCCATGTACTGCTCGCGCAGTTCCCACCAGTGTTTGTCGTAGTCGGCCGGCTTGGTCTTGCCGGAGTAGACATCCCAGCGCCATTTGTCCACCGAGTAGCCGAACGGCAGGAAGGCCACCTTGGCCAGCGCGCGCTTCAGCAGCTCGCCCATATCGGCATTGGCATCCGGTTCCTGGTCCATCAGGCCGACCTTCTTCAGATAGTCAGGCGTGATCGACAGCGCAATGGTGTCGCCGATCGCTTCGTGGAAGCCGTCGTTGGCGCCGTTGCGGAACAGGTTGGACTGGTTCTTGTACGCCAGGTCGTAGTAGATGTGGCCCAGTTCGTGGTGAATGGTGGTGAACTCTTCGGCGGTCGGACGGATGCACATCTTGATGCGCACATCATCCTTGCCATCCAGCTGCCATGCGGAGGCGTGACACACCACTTCACGGTCCTGCGGTTTCACCAGCAGGGAACGGGTCCAGAAGGTGTCCGGCAGCTTCTGCAGACCGAGCGAGGTGTAGAAGCGCTCGCCGTACTGCACCATCTCTTTGGCCGTGGTCTTGCGGCCTTCCAGCACATTGCTCAGGTCGAACTTGCTGGCGCCTGTTGCGGGCATCAGCACTGGATAGATATTGTCCCAGGTCTGGGTCCACATATTGCCGAACAAGTGAGCCGGAATCGGGCCGGTCAGCGGCACCACGTCGGGACCGTAGGTTTCGCGCAGCTTGTAGCGCGCGTATTCATGCAGCGAGTCGTACAGCGGCTTCACTTGCTGCCACAGGCGTTCCATCTCTGCCGAGAACTGCTCCGGGGTCATGTCGTACTGCGAACGCCACAGGGCGCCGGTGTCGGCATAGCCCATTTCGCGCGCGCCCTTGTTGGACAGGTCGACGTATTCGGTGTACATCTTCTTGTAAGCAGGCGACTGCATGTGCCAGCCGTTCCATGCATCCAGCAGCTGCTTCGGATCGCGGCTGTTGGCCAGCACTTTTTCCAGCTCGCCCAGCGGCATGCAAGGACGGCCGTCGGTCGGGCAGTATTTGGCTTTACCGTAAGCGCCTTGCAGCGAAGCCTTCTTCGCAGCGTAAGCGGCGCGCTCTTTTGGATCGGACAGCATCAGCGTGAGCTGCAGCAGCTTCAGTTTGCGCGCATCGTCTTCCGACAGCTTCAGGCTATTGAAACGGCGTGCTTCCAGCGCAGCCTTGCCCGCTGCATCCAGACCCAGTTCGCCGAAGTAGGCGGACAGCGCTTCCGTGTCGTCGGTAATAAAGTTGGCCGCAACCCAGTCAGCGCGGTTGGCATCGTCGCCCAGTTTGTCGAATTTTTCTTCGGTCGCTGCGATGAATTTATGCGCATCGGCCGCCGTCGCCTTGCCCTTCTTGGGGGCTTCAGCTGCGTGTGCCAGGCCAGCGCTCAAGGCGAGCGCAGTAGCCAGCACCAGCGGTTTTTTGGTCATAGTTTTGAACAATTCAATCTCCTCATGTGTGAAACTGCACGCTAATATAACATTGACGCCCATGAAACATTTCACCTTTACCCTTCTGGCATTGGCCTCCCAGGCCGCGTTGGCGCAGAATGCGGATCGCCATTTTGTGTCCGCTGCGCAGAATCAGAACACGCTTGAAATCACCGTTAGCGACGGCAAATACCTGATCAAGCCTTACTCGGCGACGATCGTCGAGACGACCTTTATTCCGAACGGCGAGCGCTTCGATGCGTCCTCGCACGCAGTGGTGCTCGCGCCGGCGGCCACCTCGGCGCTTGCATCGACACTGAGCGATCGTGGCGCGGCGCTGGACTTCGCGACGCCCGGTATTACCGTGCACGTGGAGAAGCAGCCTTTCCGCATAAGCTATGTCTACAAGGGCAAGCCGCTGGTGGCCGAGAAGCGCGGCTACGTCCATGGCGCCGGCAACGAGACCATCGAGTTCGCGCTGGACGATGATGAGGCCTTGTACGGCGCTGGTGCCCGCGCGGTCGGCATGAATCGCCGCGGCAACCGCTTCCAGCTGTATAACAAGGCGGACTACGGCTACGCCAACCGCTCCACGCTGCTGAACTTCACCATGCCGCTGGCGCTGTCATCGAAGAAGTACGCCATCCACTTCGACAACCCGCAGATCGGCTACCTGGACTTCGACAGCAAAAAGAACGGCACGCTGGCCTACGAAACCATCGGTGGCCGCAAGACCTACCAGGTGGTGGCGGGCGACAAATGGGATGACATCCTGGCCAGCTATACCAGCCTGACCGGCCACCAGCCCTTGCCGCCGCGCTGGGCCTTCGGCAATTTCGCCAGCCGCTTCGGCTATCACACGGAAGCGGAAACCCGCGCCGTGATCGACAAGTTCATCGAAGAGAAAATCCCCGTCGACGCGGTGGTGCTGGACCTGTACTGGTTCGGCAAAACGGTGCAGGGCACGATGGGTAATCTGGCCTGGGACAAGGACAGTTTCCCCACGCCGCGCAGCATGACGGCCGACCTGGCGAAGAAAGGCGTGAAGACGGTCGTGATCACCGAGCCCTTCGTGCTGACCACCTCCAGCCGCTGGCAGCAGGCGGTGGATGCCAAGGCGCTCGCCACCACGCGTGACGGCGCGCCTTACACCTACGACTTCTACTTTGGTCACACCGGCCTGATCGACCTGTACAAACCGGAAGGGCGCCAGTGGTTCTGGAATATCTACAAGCAGCTGAAGGCCGACGGCGTCGCCGGCTGGTGGGGCGATCTGGGTGAACCTGAGGTGCATCCGAGCGCGCTGCAGCACGCCACCGGTTCCGCCGACCAGGTCCACAATATCTACGGCCACGACTGGGCGCGTTTGATTTCGGAAGGCTATGCCAAAGAGTTCCCGCAGGAGCGCCCATTCATCCTGATGCGTGCCGGCTATTCGGGCTCGCAGCGCTTCGGCATGATTCCTTGGTCGGGCGACGTATCGCGCAGCTGGGGTGGCCTGCAATCGCAATTGGAGATCGCGCTGCAGATGGGCATGCAGGGCATGGCCTATATGCACTCCGACCTGGGCGGCTTCGCCAATCCGGTGCTGGACGATGAACTGTACGTGCGCTGGCTACAGTACGGCGTATTCCAGCCGGTGTTCCGTCCCCATGCGCAGGAAGAGGTGCCTTCCGAAGCGGTGTTCCGCGAGCCGCGCACCAAAGCGCTGGCGCGTGACGCAATCCGCCTGCGCTACGCCATGCTGCCATATAACTACACCGCTGCTTTCGACAACAGCCAGACCGGCATTCCGCTGATGCGTCCTATCCTGTTTGAGGATGCGGAAGGTGCGGGCCTGTCTTCCACTTACTTCTGGGGTCACGATTTCCTCGTCTCGCCGGTGACCGAGCCGGGCGCCACCCGCAAGGAAGTCTACTTCCCGAACAAGGGCAGCGTGTGGTTCGATTTCTACAGCGACGAGCGCCACCGCGGCGGCATCACCGAAACCGTGAAGCCGGTGGCGGAACATATACCGGCCTTCGTGCGCGCCGGCGCCTTCATCCCGCTGGCGCCGGTGGTGCAGACCACGCGCGACTACAGCACCAGGCACATCGACCTGCATTATTACTACGACGCCGGCGCGGCGCAGTCGTCCGGCAAGCTGTATGACGATGACGGCGCCACCGCCAACGCTTTCGAGCAGGGCAAATATGAGCTGGTGCGCTTCAGCGGCACGGCTGACGCCAAGGGCTTCGAAATTGGCATCGCTACCGAAGTAGGCAAAGCGGCCCAGGCGCAGCAGCGCGGCTACACGCTTACCGCGCACAACGTCGTGGCGCGTCCACGCAGCGTGACGCTGGACGGCAAAGCGGTGTCCTTCAAGTGGAAAGAGGGCAAGCTGGAAGTGGTCATTCCGGCACGTAGCCAGATGCAGTCGAAACTGTCAGTAATTTTGTAATCTGACTACAAATAGGGCGATTTCAGGGCTAATTCTCAATTGACAGCCCGAAATCGCCATGTTATTTTGCTACAAATTTACTCAAAACAATCGGGGACAGGCTGATGCAAGTCGCAATCAAGAAACCCAGGCTGACATTCTGGCAGCTCTGGAACATGAGCTTCGGCTTTTTCGGTATTCAGTTCGGCTTCGCACTGCAGAACACCAACACCAGCCGCATCTTCGCGACCCTCGGCGCTTCCCCCGATGACCTGCCGCTGTTCTGGCTCGCCGCGCCGGTCACCGGCTTGCTGGTGCAGCCCATCATCGGCTACCTGAGCGACAACACCTGGCACCCGAAGTGGGGCCGCCGCCGTCCCTTCTTCTTTATTGGTGCATTGCTCGCGACGCTGGCGCTGATCCTGATGCCGAATTCCGCCGGCATCTGGATGGCCGTGGCCGTGCTGTGGATGATGGACGCATCCATCAACGTGTCGATGGAACCGTTCCGCGCCTTCGTCGGTGACAAGCTCGATGAGTCGCAGCAGACGGCCGGCTACGCGATGCAGACCTTCTTCATCGGCTGCGGCGCGGTGATCGCATCGCTGCTGCCCACCATCTTCACCGACTTTCTCCACGTGAGCAACGAAGCCGTCAACGGCGGCATTCCTGACTCGGTGCGTTACTCCTTCTACGCCGGTGGTGCTGCCTTCTTCCTGGCCGTGCTTTGGACCGTGCTGACCGCCGACGAACTGCCGCCGGAAGATATCGAGCAATTCCGCATGGAGCGCGCAGTGAAGCGCGGCTTCGCGCACTCGCTGAAGGAAGTCTTCGGCGGCTTTGTGCACATGCCTGCGACCATGGTGCAGCTGGCCTTTGTGCAGTTCTTCACCTGGATCGCGCTGTTCGCGATGTGGATCTACACCACGCCTGCGGTAGCGGACAATGTATTCGGCACTACTGATGCGCAGTCCAGCGCTTTCCAGTCCGCGGGTAACTGGGTCGGCATCATGTTCGCGGTGTACAGTGGCTTCTCCGCACTGGCGGCCTTCATTCTGCCGGTGTTTGCGCGCGCCACCAGCCGCAAATTCGTTCATATGAGCTGCCTGGTGATTGGCGGTGTAAGCCTGATCAGCATGTTCATGATTCACGATAAGAATATGCTGATGGTGCCGATGGTCGGCGTGGGCATTGCCTGGGCCAGCATCCTGACCATGCCATATGCGATTCTGGCCGGCGCGCTGCCTGCCAAGCGCATGGGTTACTTCATGGGCGTATTCAATTATTTCATCGTGATTCCGCAAATCCTGAGCGGTTTGGTATTGGGCTTCGTGACCAGGCATTTCCTGGGCGGCCACACCGTCAACACGCTGGCGCTGGGCGGCGCCTGCATGGTGCTGGCAGGCGTGCTGACGATGTTTGTGAAGGATTCGGCCAAGCCCGCGGCTTGATGCGTCTGCTGGGCGGCGGGTCAATGACCCGCCCTACGAGGCATCGCGGCGGCCCTGTAGGGCGGATCATCGATCCGCCGTGCGTGCGCCCTACCTCCGCCATTCGCGGCAAACTGTGGTTCGAAGAAACCAGTAGGAGCGAACGATGGCCATCCAGACAGTAGCAACGACTCCGATCCCCGGGCAGCGTCCGGGGACTTCCGGGCTGCGGAAGAAAGTAACGGTTTTCCAGCAGCCGTCCTATCTCGAAAATTTCATTCAGAGCGTGTTCGACACGCTCGGCGACACCAGCGGCAAAACCCTGGTGCTGGGTGGCGACGGCCGCTTTCATAATCGCGACGCCATCCAGATCATCCTGAAGATGGCGGCAGCCAATGGCTTCGCGCGCGTGCTGCTGGGGCAAGGCGGCATCCTGTCCACCCCGGCGACCAGCTGCGTCATTCGTAAACACGGCGCGTTCGGCGGCATCATCCTCTCCGCCAGCCACAACCCCGGCGGTCCGGACGGCGACTTCGGCGTGAAGTACAACAGCAGCAACGGCGGACCTGCGCCGGAACAGCTGACCGAGGCAATCTACGAACGCAGCCAGTCGATCTCGCGCTACCGCATCAGCGACGCGCTCGATATCTACATCGACTCGCTGGGCACCGAGCACATTGAAGACATGGCGGTGGAAATCATCGATCCCGTTGCCGACTATGCTGAACTGATGTCCCGCCTGTTCGACTTCGAGGCGATCCGCAAGCTGTTCGCGGGCGGCTTCACCATGCGCTTCGATGGCATGCACGCCGTCTCCGGCCCGTACGCAAAGACGATTCTCGAAGATATGCTGGGCGCACCTCACGGTACGGTGATCAATGCCGTGCCGCTGGAGGACTTCGGTGGACACCATCCCGATCCGAATCCGGTCAACGCATCCGAACTGGTAGCGCTGATGGCGGCGGACCATGCGCCCGATTTCGGCGCCGCATCCGATGGCGACGCGGACCGCAATATGATCCTCGGCCGCGAATTCGACGTGACGCCATCCGACAGTCTGGCTGTTCTTGCCGAGCATGCGCGCGTGGCGCCAGGCTATGCCGCTGGCCTGAAGGGCATCGCCCGTTCCATGCCGACATCGCGGGCTGCCGATCGTGTGGCCGAAGCGCTGGGCATTCAATGCTATGAAACGCCAACTGGCTGGAAGTATTTCGGCACGCTGCTGGACGCGGGCCGCGCAACGCTCTGCGGCGAAGAGAGTTACGGTACTGGCTCCGACCATATCCGCGAAAAGGACGGCGTGTGGGCGGTGCTGTTCTGGCTTAATCTGCAGGCGGCAACCGGTAAGTCGGTGGAAGAAATCGTGACGGCGCACTGGGCGCGTTTCGGCCGCCACTACTACTCGCGCCACGACTACGAAGGTATCGATGCCGACGCCGCCAAGCTGCTGATGCAGGACCTGCGCATCAAGCTGCCCAACCTGCCGGGCAACACGATGAACCACTACACCATCGCTGCGGCGGACGATTTCGAATACACCGATCCGGTCGACGGTTCGCATGCGAGCCAGCAGGGCGTGCGCATCATGATGACGGATGGTTCACGCATCGTGTACCGCCTGTCGGGCACCGGCACGGAAGGCGCGACCTTGCGCGTCTACCTGGAGCGCTACGAAGCGGACGTCTCGCAACAACATATTCCGACGCAGCAGGCACTGGCAAGCCTGATTGCGCTGGCTGACAGCATGGCGAGCATCGTCATGCACACCGGGCGGACCAATCCGTCCGTCATCACATAATCAACGATAAAAGGAAAGGTCGCATGAAACTCACATCTCTTGCATTGTCCGTTCTGCTGGCTACCAGCGCGCACGCCGCGGCGCCTGCGAAACCGAAGCCATTCATGTGGGAGAATGCGACCGTTTATTTCCTTGTTACCGACCGCTTTGCGAACGGCGACAAATCCAATGACCTTTCATATCACCGCAAGGCCGATGCGGCGCCACTGCGCGGTTTCATGGGCGGCGATCTGAAAGGCCTGACGGCAAAAATCAAGTCCGGCTATTTCGATGACCTGGGCGTGGACGTGATCTGGACCACGCCTCCGGTGGAGCAAATCCACGCCGGCACGGATGAAGGCACCGGCAAGTCTTATGGCTTCCACGGTTACTGGGCGCGCGACTGGACGGCGGTAGACGCCAACCTCGGCACGGAGCAGGATTTCCGCGATTTCGTTGAGGCGGCCCATGCACGCGGCATTCGCGTTCTGCTGGACGTGGTGATGAATCATACTGGCCCCGTCACCGATGAAGATCCGGTCTGGCCTGCCGACTGGGTGCGCACCGAGCCGCAGTGCCAGTACAAGGATGTGCCGACCACGGTCAGCTGCACCCTGGTGAAGAATTTGCCGGACGTGCGCACTGACAGCAATGAGTCCGTTGTGCTGCCTGAAATCCTGATCGCGAAGTGGAAGGCGGAGGGGCGTTACGAACGTGAGTTGAAAGAACTGGATGATTTCTTCGCGCGCACCGGCTATCCGTGTGCGCCGCGCTACTACCTCATGAAGTGGCATGCGGATTGGGTGCGTAAATACGGCATTGACGGCTTCCGCGGCGATACGGTCAAGCACACCGAGCCCGGTGTGTGGAAGGAGCTGCGCAAAGTCGCCGAAGCTGCCCACGATGAGTGGAAGCGCGCCAATCCCAAGAAGGTGCTTGGCGATGGCAAGTTCTTCATGACGGCAGAGGTCTACAACTACAACATCGCCCATGGCCAGCAGTTCGACATGGGCGGTGGTGCGACGGTCAATTTCTATCAGAATGGGTTCGATAGCCTGATCAACTTCGGCCTGCCATGGGATGCGAAGCAATCCTATGAGTCGGTGTTCAGCAAATACTCGGCACAGCTGCATGGCCCGCTGAAGGGCTACTCGGTGCTGAACTACATGGACTCTCACGACGACGGCAATCCTTTTGATGCCGCGCGCGTGAAGCCGTTTGAAACGGCTACCAAACTGCTGCTGGCGCCGGGTGCTGCGCAGATTTACTACGGCGACGAAACCGCACGCCGCCTCGATGCTGCGGATGCCGTTGGCGACGCGAAGCTGCGCTCGTTCATGAACTGGGATGATCTGGCGCAGAACGTTCAGCGTGACGGCTATCGCGTGGCGGATGTGCGCGCGCACTGGAGCAAGCTGGGTCTGTTCCGTCAGGCGCATCCATCCATCGGAGCCGGCGTGCACGAGAAACTGGCGGATGCGCCGTACACCTTCAAGCGCACGCTTGGCGCGGACAAGGTCGTCGTCGCGCTCGATGTACCGACAGGCGCCGCCGCTGACATCACCGTCCGCGGCGTCTTCGCCGACGGCGCAAAGGTGCGTGATTACTACTCCGGCACCCGCTATGTGGTCAAAGGCGGCACCGTCCACACCAGCGGCCAGGCCAGCACAATCCTGCTGGCTGCCGACCGCTAACGCAATCCGGCGCGCCCCCGCCGCCGTGGCCAGCCGCCACGGCGGCGGGGCGCCCTGGTGCGAGAACGCTACCGTCCGGCGGCATGGCGCCGCTGGCGGCGCCGCGGCCGCGGAAGAGGCGTGGCTTGTGGCTTATTCGACGAACACGACGGCGGTGCGGGCGGGGATGGTGAAGCGCCCGGTGGCTGCGGCGTAGGCGGCTTCGCGGGCGCGCTTGTCGGCGCCGTTGGCCTGGACGGGATGCAGGCGATACGCCTTGCCCGCTTCGCCATTCACCGTGCGCGCCACCTTGTCGACATTGATCAGATAGGTAAGCGAGCGGAAGCCCGCGCCGTCGTAGCCTGCGCCATCAATGGTCGCTGCAACAACGGTCGGCACCTGCGAAGGACCAACATTGAAAAAGCGCAGGCGCTGCTTCACATCATCCGTAGTGCGCAGGCGGAGCAGCGTGCTGCTGGCGCGGATGCGCAGCAGATCGCGGAACACGTCGCGAGAAAAGGCGATATCGGCAGGCGATGGCTTCAGGGCCGGATTGCCCAGCAGCGGCTTGATCAGCGCGTAGTCCTTGCCATTGTCCGCAGCCGGCGGCAGGCCCACGCCGAAGTTATTATCGCGATAGGTCCAGTCCAGCCGATTGAACCAGTCGCCCGATTCAAAGCTGTTCCGGTCCAGGGACTTCGAACGCAGAATATCAAAGCCCGCGTGGTAATAAGCCACGCCCTGGCTGAACGCATTGATCGCCGCAGCCAGCATCTGCACGCGCGCACGATCCTCGGTGCTGGTGGCCAGCGGCAGCTTGAACACGTTGATATCGTAGAGCGTCTGATTATCGTGATTCTCTACATAGTTGACCGCCTCGCCCGGCTGGCTCGCATAGCCCGCCGGCTGATTGCCGCCATAGGCAATGTCCTTCAGCGCATGCGTCTCGCCGGTATAAGTCTGCATCGGATAATCGCGCAACGTGCCAGCCAGGCCCACGCGAATCATGTCGGCCGCCTGCAGCAAATCTGCGATAGGGCGCAAGCCTGCGCCAGCATTCGGATCGTAAGACAGGCCATTGATATAGCCTTGTTGCGAAATCATCTGCTGTCCCGAATCTCCCGCACCGCCACCGCGCACAGCATCGCGTCCACGATCGCTGAACGTGCCTATGCCGCTGCCGTTCAGTGACAGTTGCGACGCCTGCACAAAGCGCGCGCCGTCCGCGACTTCGCCGAAATTCCAACCCTCGCCAATCAAAGGAATGTGTCGGCCGGCCGCCTTGTCGACGCGCGCCTGCAAGGCCTCCATTGCGGCACGCGGCTGGTGCCCCATCAGATCGAAGCGGAAGGAATCGATGTGATAAAACTTCGTCCACAACTCGGCCGAATCAATCATCAGCTTCGCCATCATGCGATTCTCGGTGGCGGTATTGAAGCAGCAGGTGGAGTGTTCGATCTCGCCCTTCAGATCAAGGCGGTGATAGTAGCCTGGCACGATGCGGTCCAGCACGGAGCGCTCATCCTGGCCGCCGCGATAGGTATGGTTGTACACCACGTCCATGCCCACGCGCAGGCCTGCCTTGTGCAACGCCATCACCATCTCGCGGAACTCGATAATACGGCGCGCACCGTCTTCCGGATCGGTGCTGTAGCTGCCTTCCGGCGCGCTGTAGTGATAGGGGTCATAACCCCAGTTGTAGCAGTCGGTCAGGTGCGTGGCCGTAACCGCAGCCTGCTGCTGATCACTATCCGGCGCACCCGATGGACGCGGCACGGCGCAGCCTTTCTCCGGCACGCTGCCGATATCGTAGACCGGCAGTAGATGCACATCCGTCATGCCAGCGCGGGCGAGGGCAGTCAGATGCTTCATGCCGTTCGATCCGGTTTCGTGGAAGGCGGTGTACTTGCCGCGATTCTGAAGACTCACACTGCGATCGTTGATCGAGAAGTCGCGCACGTGCAGCTCGTAGATCGACATGTCCGGCAGCGCTTTCACCGTTGGCGGCGAAGTGTCCTGCTTCCAGCCGCCGGGCGCGAGGCGCGGATCGGCCAGATCGGCGATGTAGCTGCGCTGCGAATCAGTGTTCAGGCTGACGGAATATGGATCGGTAACGAGATTGCGCACCAATCCCGCGCGGCCTGCGACCACGTCTACCACGTACTTGTAGTATTGGCCGCCGCGCGCGGTAGCAGACCAGGTGCCGGTGCGCGCATCCATCTTCATCGGGGTGATCGCCCTGGCCTTGCTGCTGCCGTTATCGTAAGTGCAGACGGCCACCTGCTGCGCGGTCGGCGCCCACAGTTTGAAGCTCGTGCCGCCTTTCGCGGCGGTCGCGCCAAGATCGCTGACACGCTCGGCGTCGGCGTAAAGCTCGTCCAGCGCACCGGCGATTTGCAGCGCAGTCGCGTCGCGCACCGTACCGTCGGTATTTTCCTGCACCAGCACGATCTGCTTTTGCAGGGCGGGTAATTCACTCGTCGAAAGCGCAACGCCAGCGCCAAGATATTTGAACCGGGCTGGAAGCGGCTCTGCGCTGACCGACAGCGCCACTGACCCATCCGCACCGCTGACTTTCCCGCCCACTGTTGCGGCGATGCCCGCCGTCGCCGAATAATACAGCTTGAACTGCCCCTCGGCCGCCACGCCCGGCCACGCAATGCGATGCCCATCCAGCCATACGCCGCGCGCATCAAACGTGTTTGTCTGCCCCAGCGCTTGCTGATATGAACCTTCGCAGCTTGCCAGCGAAGGCGGGGCGGCAGGCGCCGCATGCACGGCTGCAGACGCCGCCAGCGCGATTAAAGTGAACGAAATCCGGGCTGCGCGCCGATGCTCATCACGAGTGCTTGCCATCAAAGTCTCCGTAGTTCCATTACAGCTGCGCCGAAGTATGGGGCGCTTGCTCCTGCAATGGTACCCGATTGGATGTAGCAATACTACGGAATGAAGCGCCGCCGAGCTAAGGGAGAGATTTCCTTCTTCATACAGGTCGGCACGAGTGGATCGTCCGTGAAATGCCGCGAATGGTAGAAGTCGCGCGTGCCTTCTGCTGGCTGGAGAATGATGCGGCGGATGCCTTGTTTCAGGCAGTGCTGCTCGATGCATTGCAGCAGCCAGCTGCCGACGCCATGACTGCGGTGCTTGCCGCTGACGATCAGTTCGGATACGAAGCAGAATTCCGGCGGCGCTTCTTCCAGCCGCGCGATGGCCACGCGGCGTGTGCCAATGCAGGCGACGGCCCATTGGACCTTGCCTCGGGCATTTTTGGGCGGCGGAGGGGCTTCCTGCCAGCCTGCGTCTTCGCGGAACGCTTTCAGTTCTTTGAACGGCAGCTTGCTGAGCAGGGCGAATTGAAGCTCGTGGTGAGGATCATGTTGCATGAGCTTAGGCTAATTGCCCGGGAGTACGAACTCAAGGATTGGTGTGTATCGAATAGTGCAGATTGTATCAAATTGTAAGGATTTGTCGTAAGGGAAACACAGATGTCTTTCAGCCAAAAAAAAGCCCGCCGAAGCGGGCTGTTGATCGCACCTTCTCAGGCTTTTTTTGCCACCGGCTCGCTGCCGTAGCAGGCGTTCGGTGCGGCGTCGACGCGGTAGTTGTCGACCATCCGGTAGCGCATGGCGTACCAGGCGAAGACGGCGGCGGCCAGCGCGGCGACGCCGGCGAAGAAGTACATCTGGAAGGCCATCACCGAGAAACCCGTACTAGAAATGTAGGCCGATACGGTGTCGTTCTTCACGCTGGAATTCAGGATCAGCACCCACAGATTGCCCACCGTGACCGCCAGGTACCACAGCGACATGATGGTGCCCTTCATCGACGCCGGCGCCTGCGAATAGGCGAATTCGAGGCCCGTTGCCGACACCAGCACCTCGCCCATGGTCAGCAGAAGATAAGGAAGGATCTGCCAGGCCATCGACATCGGGGTGCCGCCATCCATGATGACCTGGATGGTGCCGATCACGATCCACGCCAGTGCCGAGAAGAAGATGCCCGCGCCCATGCGGCGCAGCGCGGTCGGCTCGATGCCCAGCGCGCGCAGGATGGGGAAAAGGGCGATGTTATTGAAGGGGATCAGCAGCATCACCAGCAGCGGATTCAGCGCCTGCATCTGCGCCGGCACAAAGCTGAAGCTGTAGCCGAGGATTTCGTAGGTCGGGTGCACCATATCGTTGGCCTGCACGATCCAGGTCGAAGCCTTCTGGTCGAACAGGGACCAGAACGGCGTCACCAGCGCGAACACGATGAAGATGCGCAGCACGGCGCGCACGCCGTTCACCGCTTCGTCGGAATGCTTGCCGCGTGCACGCTCCAGCTGCATCGAGGTGCCCATGCCGCCAAAGGCCAGCAGCAGCACCAGCGCCGTGCAGGCTGCAATCACGAAGCCCCACGAAGGCGTCATGGCCAGCGAGGCGAGGGCGCCCAGCACGCCGATGATGGCCACCGTCAGGCCGGGGCGCGATTGGCCCGGCGCGGCGCTCGCCAGCGCGGTCCTGGCCACGCGCGTGAAGGAATCCGGATTCGGCTCGGCCGGCGGCACGTGCACGTATTTGCCGCGGCCCATCCAGAACACCATGGTCGCGATGAACATCAGGATGCCGGGAATGCCGAAGGCCACAGCGCCGCCGTAATCGCGCAGGAAGATCGGCATCAGCAGCGAGGCGAAGAAGGAGCCGAGGTTGATGGACCAGTAGAAGGCGTCGAACACGACCTTCGCACGCTTCTTGTTGGTCTGGTCGAACTGGTCGCCAACGAAGGACACCACCAGCGGCTTGATGCCACCCGAGCCGAAGGCAATCAGGAACAGGCCAAGATAGAAGCCTTCCAGCTTGTTTTCGAACAGCGCAAGGCAGGCATGGCCCGCGCAATAAATAAGGCTGAACCAGAAGACCGTGTTGTATTTGCCGAAGAAGCGGTCCGACAGCCAGCCGCCCAGCAGCGGGAAGAAATAGACACCAATCACGAAGGTGTGGAAGACGTGCTTTGCTTCGCTGGTACGGTCGGCCAGAGGGATGAACAGCAGCAGGGTGCTGATCAGGAAAGGCGTCAGGATGTTGCGCATCCCGTAAAAGCTGAAGCGTTCGCAAGCCTCGTTCGTGATGATGTAGGGAATTTGCCGCGGTAACGGCCCGTATCCCTGCTGGTCATTTTGTGACATCAAATCTCCCGAATCGTTGTAGTTTGACTACTCGTAAAAACACTAAGTCTTTGAAATTAAAGGATTTTGCTATGTTGCGACCTGGGCTCTAATGCTGTATATTATCTACAGAGACATTTGAGGAAGCGACATGAACAAAGAGTGGTGGAAAGAGGCGATTATCTATCAGGTCTATCCGCGCAGCTACCAGGATAGTAACGGCGACGGTGTGGGCGACCTGCCCGGCATCACCGCCCGCCTGGAGTACATCGCCAAGCTGGGCGTAGACATCGTCTGGATCTCGCCCTTCTTCAAGTCGCCGATGAAGGATTTCGGCTACGACGTTTCCGACTACTGCGATGTCGATCCCCTGTTTGGCACGCTGGCCGATTTCGATGTGATGATCGCCAAGGCGCACAGCCTGGGCCTGAAGATCATGATCGACCAAGTGATGTCGCACACCTCCGAAGACCACCTGTGGTTCAAGGAGAGCCGCTCTTCGCGCGATAACCCGAAGTCCGACTGGTATGTGTGGGCCGACCCTCTGCCGGACGGGAACCCGCCTAACAATTGGCTGTCCGTGTTTGGCGGCTCGTCGTGGCAGTGGGATTCGCGCCGCAAGCAGTATTACATGCACAATTTCCTGGTCAGCCAGCCGGACCTGAACTTCCATAACCATGAAGTACAGCAGGCCCACCTGGATGCGCTGCGTTTCTGGCTGGAGCGCGGCGTTGACGGGGTGCGCATGGACGCCTGCAATTTCCACTTCCACGACCGTTCGCTGAAGAGCAATCCGCCAGCCCTGGTGCGCGACACCTCCACCGTCAGCGATGTGAACCCCTACGGCATGCAGGCCCACATCCACGACAAGACGCAGCCTGAGAACGTGGCTTTCCTGGTCAAGCTGCGCAAGTTGCTGGATGAATACGGCGCGGTCGCCATCGGCGAAGTGGGGGCCGACGATTCCCTGGCTGTGATGGCCGAATACACCGAAGGCGGCGACAAGCTGCACCTGGCCTACAGCTTCAATCTGCTGACCGCCGTGCACACCGCCGCCCATATTCGCAAGCAGGTGGAGGACTTCGGCACGCGCGTGAAGGATGGCTGGGGCTCCTGGTCGGTCGGTAATCACGACGCGGCCCGCGTGGTCACGCGCTGGGAAGGCCAGTCCAATCCTTTCGCATTCGCCAAGCTGGTGCTGGCCATGCAGCTGTCCCTGCGCGGTACGCCTTGTCTTTATCAGGGCGACGAGCTGGCCTTCAGCGAAGCGGATGTGCCATATGAACTGATCCAGGACCCGTACGGCAAGACCTTCTGGCCCGAATTCAAAGGCCGCGACGGCTGCCGCACGCCGATCGCCTGGACACAGGAAGCCAATGGTGGCTTCACCGAAGGCACGCCCTGGCTGCCGGTGGCGAAGGAACACATTGCCGTTGCAGCCTCCGTGCAGGAAGCCGATCCGGAGTCACCGCTGAACTTCGCTCGCCGCATGATCGCCTGGCGCAAGACCATGCCGCAGCTGACGCACGGCGATATCCGCTTCTTCGATGTGCCGGAGCCAGTGCTGGCGCTGGAGCGCAGCGCTGCCGGTGAGCGCAGCGTGATCGCCGTGTTCAACCTCGGCGCGGAGCCGGTCAGCGTCGCACTGCCGCAAGCGGCGGGCGCAGAAAAGCTTGCGCAGCCTGGGCTGCCGGGCGAAGTGGTGGAAGGGCAGGTGAAGCTGCCAGGCTACGGCGCCTGGTTCGGCTACGCGAAGTAACAACAAACAAACCCCGTCACTGCACGGGGTTTGTTTTTTCGGGTATCCTTGCGGCCGTTGTTGAATAAAACTCAAGAAATAAAAAAGACCATGAAACAAGTAGAGGCAGACACCAAAACGACCCGCGGCGCCTTTGCCGACGGACCGCGCCTGCTGGCGGATATTGGCGCCACCCACGCCCGTCTCGCGCTGCAAACGGCGCCCGGCGAATTCAAGTCCGTGCGTGTGCTCCAATGCGACGACTTCACGGGCATCGTGCCTCTGTTGCGCAGTTATCTTGCGGATCATGGCAACATCAATCTGAATCACGGCGCGCTGGCGCTGGCCAATCCGGTGCATGGCGATTACATTCGCATGACCAACCGCGACTGGCAATTCTCCACCGACGAAGTGCGCCGCGAACTGGGCCTGCACACGCTGCTGGTGGTGAACGACTTTACCGCGCTGGCGATGGCCATCCCGGGCTTCAAGGACGAAGACCTGATGAAGGTCGGGGGCGGCGCGCCGGCGCAGCAGTCGGTGATCGGCGTGCTCGGCCCCGGCACGGGTCTGGGCTGCTCCGGCGTGATTCCGACGGTGGACGGCTACGTCACGCTGGGTTCTGAAGGCGGCCACACGAATTTCGCGCCGGCCGATGAACGCGAATACGCCATCCTGCAATATGCATGGCAGACCTGGCCGCACGTATCGAACGAACGCCTGATTTCCGGCCCCGGCATGGAAATCATCTACCGCGCGCTGGCGCGCCGCAATGGCCTGAACGTACGCGACCTGACGTCGCAGCAGATTATTGCCGGCGCCCTGAAAGACAAGGACGCGCTGTGCATCGAAGTGCTGGAATGCTTCTGCGCCATGCTGGGCGGCGCGGCGGCGAACCTGGCGGTGACGCTGGGTTCCTTCGGCGGCATCTTCATCGGCGGCGGCATCGTGCCGCGCATGGGCGAGTGGTTCAAGGCTTCGCCATTCCGCTCCCGCTTTGAAGCCAAGGGGCGTTTCTCGTCCTACCTGGCCGATATCCCGACCTTTGTCATCACCACGCCGAACCCCGCTTTCTACGGCGTGGCGACGATTCTGTCCGAGCACCTGCGCGGCCGCACCGGCGCCAACACCCTGATGGACCGCGTGCAGCAGATGCAGAGCGAGCTGACGCCAGCGGAACAGCGCGTGGCGCAACTGGTGATCGAGCAGCCGCGTCTTGTACTGAACGAGCCGATTGCCGATATCGCGCGTCTGGCCGATGTCAGCCAGCCGACCGTGATCCGTTTCTGCCGCTCGCTGGGCTTCCAGGGGCTGGCGGACTTCAAGCTGAAGTTTGCATCTTCGCTGACCGGCGCCATTCCTGTGCGCCACAGCCAGGTGCGCGTCTCCGACAGCACGCACGACCTGAGCGCCAAGGTGATCGACAATACCGTGTCGGCCATTCTGAAGTTCCGCGATCAGCTGGACGTGCGCTCGCTGGACCGCGCCATTGCGCTGCTGGCGAAGGCGAAGAAGGTCGAGTTCTACGCCATGGGCAATTCGCGCGTGGTGGCGCTGGACGGCCAGCACAAGTTTTTCCGCTTCCGCATTCCGACCGCCGTGTATGGCGATTCTCATTTGTTCACGCTGGCGGGCGAGTTGCTGAGCCAGGGCGATGTTGTGATTGCGATTTCCAATTCCGGCAAACTGCCGGAGCTGCTGGAAGCCGTCGAAGCCGCACGTGCATCGGGCGCCGACGTTATCGCCATCACCACCAGCCAGTCGCCGCTGGCGAAGAAGGCCACGGTCTGCCTGGCGGTTGACCACACCGAGGACAGCTCCACCTTCCTGTCCATGATCTCGCGCATTCTTCAACTGCTGCTGATCGACATCCTGTCCGTCGGCATTTCGCTCGACGAACAGAATTCCGCATTGGTGCTGGAGCGTAAGCAGAACGGCACCGTGCAGGAAAGCCGCAAGCTGCTGATCTCCCACCTGGACAATTAGCACGCAACGGCGGATCAATGATCCGCCCTACACCTGGAGAAGCAGGCGTAGGGCGGGTCATTGACCCGCCGTGTATGCGCCGCCGTTACAGCATATCCTTCAGCTGGAAGTAGAGCATGCCGAGTACCAGGGCGGGAGTGCGCAGCAATGCGCCGCCGGGGAATTCGGCGTGTCTGACGCGGGCGAACAGGTCGAAGCGTTCTGCCTGTCCCGCGATGGCTTCGGCGACCAGCAGGCCGGCCATGCCGGTGAAGGCCAGTCCGTGCCCCGAAAAGCCCTGCATATAGTAGATGTTCGGATCGGCGCGGCCGATGTCGGGCGCGCGGTTCATGCTGATGTCCACGAAGCCGCCCCACGCATATTGCACCGGCACGTCCTGCAACTGCGGGAACACCGCTACCATGCGGCGCCTGATGCGCTCAACCAGATTGGCGGGCGTCTTGCCGCTATAGCTGTCGCCGGCGCCGAACAGCAGGCGATTGTCTGCGCTCAGGCGGAAGTAGTCCAGCACGAAATTGGTGTCCGACACGGCGCTGCGCCGCGGCAGCAATTCTTCGGCGCGTGCTTGGGACATCGGCTCGGTGGCCACAATGTAAGTCCCAACCGGCATGATGCGCGCACTTATGCGCGGGGCCAGCCGGCCATATTCCGCGAGATAGACATTCCCCGCCAGCACCAGGAAGCGCGCGCTCACCTGGCCTTGCGCCGTTTGCGCGGCAGGCGCCGCGCCGCGTTCGAGCCGCAGCACGGGGGAGTCCTCGAAGATGCGCACGCCCGCTGCCAGCGCAGCGCGGCCCAGACCCAGCGTGTATTTGAGCGGTTGCACATGGCCGCCGCCCGCGTCGGCCACGCCTGCGTAAAAGCGTTTGCTGCAGATCCAGTGCGGCATCTCTTTCGGCGTGATCCAGTGCAGGGGATAGCCATACACCGACTCCACATGCTTGCCCCACTGTTCCAGCGCGCGCATCTTGCCGGGCTTGACGGCGAGGCTCAGCGCGCCGGGCGCGTAGTCGCAGTCGATCTGGTATTTCTGCATGCGCTTGTGCATCAGCTTGATGCCCGCCACGGATGCGTCCCAGGCGCGGCGCGCATCCTCTTTTGGCAGCTGGCGCTCGATGGCACATTCGCCATCGGAGCCAAAGCCCGGCAGCACTTGTCCGCCATTGCGTCCCGAGGCGCCCCAGCCGATGCGTTGGGCCTCCAGCAGCACCACCGAATAGCCGCGCTCCGCCAGTTCCAGCGCGGCGGACAAGCCCGCCAATCCGCCGCCAATGACGCACACGTCCGCGCTGATGCTGCCGCTTAACGGTGGCAGAGGAGCGGGGCGCTGCACGTCCGCTTCATAGAACGAGTTTTCGATGACGCCGAGTTCCTTTTGCAGCAGCATGATCAGCCAACGCGAAAGTTGGGGAACTGCCAGGGATCAGCCGGATCGTGCGGTTCCTCGAACAGCGGACTTCGGCCCTTCAAAGGCGTCCAGTCGTCATAGACGCCGGCCAGCTCGCCGAGGTAGGGCGCGGCGATCTGCATCACCAGCTGGTCGTCGATATCGTCCGGTTCCACCACGCCGCAGTCGGGATTGCGGATTGCCCACACCATGCCCGCCAGCACGCCGGCCACGACCTGCAAGGAAGTGGCGGAGTTGTGCGGCGCCAGCTCGCGCGCCTGGGCTATGCTCAGGCGGGAGCCGTACCAGTAAGCGCCTTTCGCATTGCCCATCAGGAGCACGCCCAGTTCGTCCATGCCGCTGTCGATTTCCTCGCGCATGATGCGACGCTGCGATTGCAGCTTCCAGTTCTTGCCCGCGACTTCGTGCAGCGAGAGCACGGCGTCATCGCAGGGGTGATAGGCGTAATGCACGGTAGGGCGGTAGATCACTTCATTGTTCTCGCGCAGCGTCAGATGGTCGGCGATCGAAATCGATTCCGCATGGGTGACGAGAAAGCCGTGGTAGGGGCCTTCGCCTGGCGTCCAGCTGCGCACGCGCGTGCCGATGCCGGGCCGCTTCAGGTAGATGGCCGCATCGCTGCCATAGCCGTGGCGCTCGGCATCGATGGGCCAGTGCTGCTCGTGGCTGCCCCAGCCCAGTTCCGCCGGCTGCAGGCCTTCGCTGACAAAGCCGTCCACCGACCAGGTGTTGACGAATTCGTCGCGCTGCTTGCGCCGGCCGGAGAACTGCGTGTCGCGCTCGGCGATGTGGATCACCTTGATGTCCAGTTGCCGCGTCAGACGCGCCCACTCTTCATAGCAGTCTGGCCGCTCCACATCGAGATGCAGGTCGCGCGCCATATTCATCAGCGCCTGCTTGACGAACACCGAGGCCAGGCCGGGATTGGCGCCCTGTGTCATCACGGCCGTGGCGCCATGGCGCTTGTCCAGCCGGAAGGCCAGCATGGCTTCGCGCAGGGCGTAGTTGGAGCGCTGCGACAGGGTGAGACGCTCGTCCTGATAAAAGCCGGCCCAGGGCTCGGTGCAAGTGTCCAGATACAGCACGCCGTGCCGCCAGCAATAGCGCACCAGGTCCAGGCTGGAGACGTCGACCGACAGATTCAGCAGAAAGTCGCCTTCCTTCAGGTGCTGGCCAAGAATGCTTTCGTAATTGCCTTCGGTGAGGGGCAAGGCGTCGAAAGCTATGCCGTACTCCCCGGCGATGCCGCTGTCGTCCGGGTCGCGCGACAGTATCCGCACTTGCGATGGCTGAAGATCAAGATGCCGAAACAGCAGAGGCACCATGGCTTGCCCGATGCTGCCAAATCCCAGAATGAGCAGGCGGCCAGGGAATGCCGCGTATTTGATGTCGTTGTCCATGAAGCCATTGTGGGTAAGCGCCGGCGCGGCTTCCATGCGGCACTTCACATTAAACGCAGGGCTTGCAATTTGCCGGGAATGGTTTACGATATATCTTATTGCGATATATCTTAAGGAGAAATTCCACATGTTCCACTTTTTCCGAGGTCACCACCATCCACGTATGCACGGCCATCATCATTTCCACCGCGGCGGCGGCGGCGGACGCGGTCCGAAAATGTTCGATGCGGGCGCCATGCGCTATGTCGTGCTGCAGCTGATCGCCGAGAAGCCGCGCCACGGCTATGAAATCATCAAGGAACTGGAGCAGCGCGCCGGTGGCGGCTACTCGCCCAGCCCGGGCGCCATTTATCCGCTGCTGTCGATGCTGTGCGATATGGGCCACGTGTCCGTGAGCCTGGACGGCAACAAGAAGCTGCACACCATTACCCCGGAAGGCCAGGCTTTCCTGGATGAGAACCGCCAGATGGTGGACGCCTTCGTATCCCGCCTGTCCGAGTCGGGCGAGGGCGGTGGCGATATCCGCATGCTGATGCATGCATTGAAAGAGGCCGTGATCGTGCGCGCCCGCGACCACGCAGCACCTCGCGAGCGGCTGGATCAGATCAGGGCTATCCTGAAACGTGCAACCGACGAAATCAACCAACTACCCTGATGACAACAACACTAACACCTCAACGCGAGCGCGCAGTCCTGTGGCTGCTGGCGCTCACCCAATTTACCGTCATCATGGACTTCATGGTCATGATGCCGCTGGCGCCACAGCTGATGAAGGCCTTTTCAGCCAGTGCGGCGCAGGTTTCCGGCGCAGTATCGGCTTACGCCTGGTGCGCCGGCCTTTCCGGCCTGCTGGCCGCAACCTATATCGACCGCTTCGACCGCAAGCGCCTGCTGCTGATAGTCTTCCTGCTGTTTAATGTGTCGAATCTGGCCTGCGCGCTGGCGCCGAATTTCCACACGCTGGTGCTGTCGCGCGCTTTCGCCGGACTGACGGGGGGCGTGCTGGGCGCCATCGGCATGGCCATCATCAGCGATGTGATTCCACAGGAACGCCGCGGCGCTGCCACCGGCATCGTGATGACGTCCTTCAGCATGGCCGCCATTGCGGGCGTGCCGATGGGCGTGATGCTGGCGGCGCACTTCGGCTGGCAGATGCCGTTCTATCTGCTGGTGGTGTTCTCGATGCTGATCTGGCTCACCGCCTGGCGTGTGATGCCGTCCATGACCGAGCATCTCGGCAAGGCTGCGCCGCTGGCGCGGGTGCTGCCTGATCTGGTGGCCTTGTTCCGCGTACCGGCGCATCTGCGCGCCTTTCTGCTGACCTTTGTCACGGTGATGTCGGGCATGCTGGTGATTCCATTTATTTCGCCTGTCCTGGTCGGCAATCTCGGCGTGGCGCCGGCGGATATCACCTGGATCTATATGTGCGGCGGGCTTGCCACGCTGTTCAGCTCTCGCCTGATCGGCGGCTGGGCGGACCGCGTCGGCAAGCACCGTGTGTTCCGCTTCGTGGCGCTGTTCTCGATGCTGCCGATCCTGCTGATGACGCACCTGCCGCATTGGCCGCTGCTGGCGCTGATGGCATTCTTCCCATTCTTCATGGTGTCGATCTCGGGCCGTGTGGTGCCGCTGCAGGCATTGTTGACGACCGTGCCGGAGCCGCACAAGCGCGGCGCCTTCCTCAGCGCGAACGCCGCGGTACAGCAGGTGGGGACCGGCCTCGGCGCCTTGCTGGGTGGCCTGCTGCTGAACACCGAAGCGTCAGGCCGCATCAGCGGCTACGGCGCCAATGGATTGATCGCTGCATGCACCACGCTGTTCGCGGTATGGTGGGTGGGACGCGTGCAGGGCGTACCTGCGCCTGCCGCGCCTATTCGTTCGCCTGCTTGACGATCAGGTCCAGCAGTTTCTGCGCGCCTTCCAGCACTGGCGCCGCCAGCTGGTCGCGCGCGATGTCGCCGAAGCCGCCTTCGCGTACGCGCAGGCCTTCGGTGGACAGGAAACTGAAACGCACCAGACCGGGAGTGGAAGCGCCGCCGCGTTTCTGCGCCGTGGCCTTGGCGGCGGCAGGAATCGCCGCAGCCACCAGCAGTTTGGCTTGCTGCGCCACGTCTTCCGGCGCGCCATCGTAGACAGCGATGCGGCCGGTGTGATTGATGTAGCGCACGCGCCCGTCGGCGTAAGCGGCCAGCGTATCCAGGCTGCCTTCCAGCGGCACTTCGACCACGAGGCCCAGCAATTCGGCGGACGGCACTTCGTGGCCGTTGGTGCGCAGCCAATGCGCCGCCAGCAGGCGCACCCGGCTTTCTTCATTCGCGTCTTGCACGATGGCCTGGACCACGCGTACATCCGGCTGATCGCCAAACAGCGGCGAGCCGCCCTGCGATGGATCGTCGCAGAACAGCATGGCGTGCACCGTATTCAGTTCATCGGTCTTATACGGTGCCGCGGGCGCGGACTTCTTCGCGCCAAATAACTTCTTGAACATCATTTACCATCCAGTGAGTGCTTCAACTTCATTGACATGGCGCCAGCTGGGGCGGGCGCGCATCATGTCGGCATACTTTTTCAATGCCGGCCATTCGGTAGCGGGACGCGGCATATTGCGCGACCAGCGCATATACATGGTCAGCATCAGGTCCGCGCCGCTGAACTGCTCGCCCAGCAGGTAAGGGCCGCCGGCCGACAGGCGCGCATCCAGCGCGGAAAAGCCGGTTTCGATTTTCTTGCGCAGCGCATCCATCACCGCCGGCTGGTCCTTGCTGCAGCCGATATCGCTGGGGTAGAACCATTCGCGGAACGGCACGGCGAGGTTGTAGACCATCCACATCATCAGTTCGGTCCATTCGGCATGCGCCAGGGTACCGGATTGCGGCGCCAGGCCGGAATCCGGATGGCGGTCGGCCAGAATCATCATCAGGCCCGCCGCTTCGCGCAGCGGTTTGCCTTCCACCACCATGGTGGGCACGCGGCCGTCAGGATTCAGGCGCAGATATTCGGGGCTGCGCTGCTGGCCGCCTTCCAGGTCCACTTCCACCAGTTCGTAGGGAACGCCGATTTCCTTCAGTGCCGCATGAATGGCCATGCTGGCGCCGCCTTTGCCGTAGTAGAGCGTGTACATGAAGTCTCCTTACTGTGCGCTGCCGCGCTGGAGCGGCTGCTTGTCCTTGCGCCAGCGGTCGAGCGTCAGCAACTCGCCGCTGACGTCGTCCTCCACAAGAATATCGCCGCGTTGGGTGGGCACGAGGAAGCTCTGCCAGGCTTGCGCAGCATCCTCGCCGTTTTCAACAAAGGTGAACTGGTAGTAAGGCTTGCCCTCGACGTCGCGCGGCGCAGGGTCGTATTCAATGACGGCGCCATGCAGCTTGCCGCCGCTGCGCTTTTCAATCGCATCCGACCACGCTTTCAGTTCGGGCAGGGACATCAGCATTTCCGCTGCCTGGTCGCGCGACAGGGCGGCATCCGCGGCACCCGCAGCCTTCGATGGCGCCGGCGCGACGCTAGCCACCGCCGCTGCCATGGCAGGTGGCGTGGCTTGCCCGGCCTTCAGATACCACGCTCCCAGCCCGACGGCCAGCAGCCCGGCAACGATGCCGGCAATGGCGGAATTTCTGATGGGATTGCGCTCGCTCATATCGGTGGTCCGGATTGACAGGAGCGCTCATACTACCAGACCGTTGGCCCGTGGGGCCGCAGTTTGCTGGGCTCAGCGGCTGGCGGCCAGTTTCAGGGCGGCGGGGCGCCTGCTGGCCATCGGCTGCGGCACGGATGCGGCGCTGTGCCGGTCGATACGGAAGCGGCTGACGGCGCGCGCCAATTTGTCCGATTGCTGCTGTAGCGATTGCGCAGCGGCGGCCACTTCTTCAACCAGGGCGGCATTCTGCTGTGTGGCCTGGTCCATTTCCACCACCGCGCGGCTGCACGACACGATGCCGGCATGCTGTTCCGCACTGGCATGGCGAATCTGCACCATGATCTCTTCCACGCGCGCCACACTGCTCACGATATCGTGCATGGCGTTGCCGGTTTGCTTCACCAGCACCGCCCCTGACTGGGCGTGCTGGGTGGCGGCAGAAATCAGCTGGCCAATCTGATGCGCCGCTGCGGCCGAGCGCTGGGCCAGCTGGCGCACTTCGGCTGCGACGACCGCAAAGCCACGGCCCGCGTCGCCGGCACGCGCTGCTTCCACGGCCGCGTTGAGGGCCAGGATATTGGTCTGGAAGGCGATGCCGTCGATCAGGCCGATGATTTCGGCCATTTGCGAGGCGGAGGAGGCGATGTCCTGCATGCGCTGCGTGACGGCGGCTACGGACTCGCCACCGCGTGCCGCGGCAGTTGCAGCCTGCCGCGCAAGGTGATCGGCCTGGTCGGCGTTGGCGCTGTTCTGCTCCACGGTGGCGCTGAGCTGCTCCATTGCCGCTGCGGTTTCCTCCAGGCTGGCGGCCTGCTGCTCGGTGCGCGCCGACAGATCGAGATTGCCGGCCGCGATCTGCGCGGAGGCGGACGCGATCTGGTCGGTGTCGGCCCGCACGTCGCTTACCAGTTGGCCGAGGTGATCGCGCATATGCTCCATCTCGTACATCATGCTGCTGCGGTCGCCGTCGCGCAGCGCGATGGCGCCGGTCAGATCGCCGTCGGCAATGCGTGCGGCGGTACGCGCCGCTTCATCCGGCTCGCCTCCGAGCTGGCTGCGCAGGCGGCGAGTAATCAGCGTGGCCACGGTGCCGGAGAAGAGCAGGGCCAGCGCGCCCAGCACCAGCATTTGCATCTGCGTGTGGGCGTAAGCGGCAGCGGCCTGCTCGCGCGTTGCGTTCATCAGATCCACCTCATGCGTGATCTCGCCGGACAAGGCATCGCGGCAGGACTGCAGCATGGGCTTGACTTCGTTGTTCAGGTAATCACGCGCTTCCGCATCGTGCCCGCTGCGTACCATGCCAATTAGCTGCTGCTGGCCTTCCGCATAGGCGCGCATGGCCGTTGTCACGCGCGCCAGCACTGCCTGGCCTTCCTGGGTTGACACGCGCTGGCGCAGCCTGGCCATGCTCGCTTCGGCCTCATCGCGGTACTTGGCAATATTGTCAATCTGGCGCTGCTGCACGGCCGCATCGCTGGTGAGCATGAGATTGCGCAGCGAAACGGCGATGTCGGTCAGGCGCAGACGGACGTCGGTCGCCAGCTCGATCTTGGGCCAGCGGTCGTCCGCCATCGAAGCAGTAAGGGTGTTCAGCTTGGCCTGTTCGCTGAGGCCGAGGACGATAACGACGGCAAGGAAAGCGCATACGGTGCCATAGCCTGCCATGAGCAAGGTGGCGACCTTGAAGCGAGAGGTTTTCATGCTGGGTCCGATCCGTTGAGGGGCACAGCGACAGGATATGCTGCGGCATCAGCATCGGAGGGCTACAGTTCAGGGCTTTATTGAACGGTACAGCCAGCAGGGTGCAGGGGACGGCGTCCGCACATTTCGCCCACCAGCAGTCCGAGCATGCGCACCGCGGCTTCGATTTCCGCGCTCCACGCATAGCTGTAATTGAGGCGGATGCAGCGGCGGAACTCGTCCCCCGAGGAGAACATGCTTCCCGGACCGATGCTGATGCCGCGCTCCTGCGCACGGGCGTACAGTTCCAGCGCGTCCACGCCGTCGGGCAGTCCGACCCACAGCAGGTAACCGCCTTGCGGCTGGCTGACCGTGGTCCCGTCGGGGAAGAAGCGCTGCACTGCGGACGCCATGATCTTCGCCTGCTGGGTGTAGGCTTTGCGGATTCGGCGCAGGTGGTAATCGTAGCCGTCGTTCTGCAGGTATTCGGCAATGGCCATTTGCGGCAGGGAGGATGTGGTGAGCGTGTTCAGAAATTTCAGTTTTTCGACGGCGGCCTTGTAGCGGCCCGGCAGCGTCCAGCCGATGCGGTAGGCGTTGCTCAGGCTTTTGGAGAAGGAATTGCAGTAGAGGACCAGGCCTTGGGTATCCAGCTGCTTCAACGAACCGGGATGGCTATCGCCGTAATACAGCTCGTGGTACACGTCGTTCTCGATGACCGGAAGGTTGTAGCGGTTCAGCAGGTCCATCAGCTCGCGTTTCCGGCCGGGCGGCATCTGAAAACCAAGCGGGTTCTGGAAGTTGGGCATGACGATACAGGCCGTGACCGATTCTTCAACGATGGCGCGCTCCAGATCTTCGGGATCGATACCGGTCTGCGGGTCGGTTTTCACTTCCACCGCGCGCATGCCCATGCGCTCGATGGCGTGCAGCAGGGCGTAGTAGGTGGGCGATTCGACGGCGATGGCGTCGCCGGGACTTGCCACCGCTTGCAGGCAGAGATTGATTGCCTCGGTAGCGCCGACCGTGACGATGATTTCATTCGCGTTGACTGCCAGCCCGTGCTCCAGATGGCGGCGCGCGATTTGCCTGATCAGTTCAGGATTCCCTGGCGGCAGGTCGGCCATCATATTCCAGTGCGCGTTGCGGCGGCCGATATTGTGCGCGTACTGATTCAGCTTGAGCCAGGGATAAGGCGACGGATCGGGATAAGGCGAGCCTAGAGGGATGCTGCCCTGGGTGATGGAGCGCAGCGTGGTCAGCACCAGCGCCATTCTGTCCATGTCCGCGGTACGTGCTAGCACGGCGGGAGACGGCGATTCAATTAACGCCGCCTGCGGCAGCAAGGGACGGCGCCGCACGAAGTATCCGGACTGTGGACGGCTCTCGATCACACCCTGGCTTTCCAGCAGCAGGAAGGCGCGAATCACGGTGGAGATGCTCAGGCAATGATGCTGGCTGGTCTGGCGCACGGACGGAATGCGCTCGCCTTCCCTGATCACTCCTTGTGCAATCAGGGATGTGATGTCTGCAGCCAGTGCCTCGTAACGTTTCACGACCATCTCCATAATCCGATGATGGTCAGCTTAAGGTCCTTTGCCCGCGCTGGGCACTATACCTTCGTTTAGGATAAACGTTTATGCACGGCGCGTTTTCGCGGTGGCCCAGACGATGGGCAGGCCAAAGAAGAACATATGCGACAACAGGTCCAGCGTAGTCGCCAGCGGTTTGAACGATACCTTGCCGGGGAAGGCGGACAGTGGCAGCACGGCCAATCGCATGACCAGGAAGACAATGATGCCGAAGACAATGGCGGTGATCACTGGCTTGTTCGTCAGCGCCGGAATCTGTCTTGCGGCGAGCAGGAACACGGCCATCCACACAAAGCTCAAGGCGAAATGACAAAGCAGCCCAAGCACCGCCGTCGTCGCCCCGCCGTCAAACGCCGCCTTACCAAGCAAGCCACTGGCCACAATCTGCAGCAAGCGCTCCGCCGTCAGCCCGTTATAGATCGCGAAGCAGATCGCAAACGTGATATCCAGCAGCCCCGCAATGCCACCGCCAATTAAAACTGCTTTGGGAATCGACCAGTTCTGCAAATTCGTTCTCCTTGTTGATCTTAGCGCGCTTGTTTCCTGACCCGTTGTCGAAGCGAGAATCGGATTTCTGTGATTACTCTGTCCTTTTCGAATCCGTACACTGAGCCAGAACCGCTACAAGTTGAAATGAAATCCGAGTCCTTCCTTTTGAAGATGACATACTCCGAACCGACAAATAACGGGACTGCATCAATATCCAATCCGGTTTTAAGCAGGATACTTGTATCTTTCAGCAGGCCTTTGAAGACTCTGTCAATTCGAAACACGGCGTCCACTCGAGGTCCCAGTCCTTCAAGTTCCGCGGGAATCAGTTTCGCTTCAACGAGCGTCGCAATGAACACTTGATCCGCCTCATGCACTTTTTCTCGCAACGGCGACCGCAGGCAACTACTTGCGGACGCGACGTTGGACAGCGTTAAGAGCAGCAACAACGCTGCAAATCTTTGTGCGATCATTTTTGGCCCGCAGTCTGTTCAACAATTTGCAGAACCTTTTTTGCGATTTCCTCTTCTTGTGTGAAGTGAATAGGCCATCCTCCGCCACATATCGATATGCCATTCTCCCCATTGCGATTAAAAATAATGAATTTTTCGGGAACCCTCATGGGCATGCCACAATCGCCGCCACCAGTGCCTGTCCTGAGAATGGTGAACTGATCTGTAATCTGGCCCTTCAGGACTCTGCTGACCTGAAATTTTCCCTCAATGTATGGCCATCCTTCCTTGTCATCGCTTTTCTTGAACTTCGCTTCGACAGCAGTTGCCAGGTAGACGACATCAGCTTCATTGACCTGTTCCTCAAGGGATAAGCTAGGACAACTGCAAGCACTTGCGGCAGTTGAGGTAGTGATGAGAAGAAGTGCCAGAAGTATTTTTCGCATGTGCGAGATCCTGCCATCGAAATAGCAATTGTGCAACTAAGGAGCTACAGGCAATAAAAAAGCCTGCACGGGGCAGGCTTTGCGTGGGGCACAGAGCGATCAGGCTTTGCGGCGCAGGGTGAAGCCGAGCAGGCCGAGGCCCAGTACCACGCTGGCCAGGGTGCCTGGTTCCGGCACGGTGGTGCTCACGGAGACGTTATCGAGCGAGCCGCCGACGCTGTCCGAGGTGCCCACTGCGCGGAATTGCAGTTCGGTGGACGGGCCGAAGCCCTGCAGCTGCAAGGCGATGTGCTGCCAGTGATTACCGGCCGTGCTGCTATTACCGCTGAAGACGCCAACGGACTGGCCAGCCCACAGCACTTCAATCGCGTTGGTGCTCCAGCTGGTGTATTCGCGCGGCGAGTAGTCGAAGGACACGGTGTACGAGTAGTCCGCCATGGTGTTGAAGCTCTGGCTGATCCAGCTGTTGGCGCTGGTGTCCAGCTCGACGTACATCGAACCGTTGGAGGCGGCGCCGGACACATTGTTGCGCACTTCGACACCGTTCTGGCCAACGGTCCAGTTGTTCATACTGGACAGCGTGGTCCAGCTGCCATTGCCGACCGCATTGGCTTCGAAGCTGCCGTTCTTGACCAGCTGGATCACGGTGGCGTTAGCGGAAGCGCTGGCCAGCAGGGCAGCAGCGGCGACGGTAAGGGCAGAAAGTTTCATTTAGTTTTCAATAGTTTCCAAATAGACAGCAAGATTGTATCACTATCAACTCTGTTGCGAAAGAAGATTCCGCTTGACACATATTCTTTCTTTTAGGAAAAATTGATGAGAGAATTATGCTTCCCGCCGTTTCTGCCGTTTTCGCCGCACCGATGCATACCGTTTCAGACGCCCAAGCCGAGCTTGACCTTCAGGCCAAAGATGCCAAACGCCATTTGACGGGCACGGTCATCATGGGCTTGATGGCGGCATGCCTGGCGTTCGTCGGGCAGAGCGCGCTGGCACAGGCGCGCCCGCTGTTCGACTTCATCGACATCGCTTACGGCGCATGGCAAAGCGGATTTCACTGGATGTTGTGGGCGGTGGCGCTGGCGTGGTTTGTGGCGCTGATCCAGGGCAGCATGCGCTACCAGGACATCACCGAGCAGCTGCGCGTGCAGCAGCGCCTCGACGATCAATACGCGCGCGCCCAGCAAGCCCGCGAAGCCGCCGAAGAACGCCGCGCTGAACGCGCCGCCGTCCGCAAAGCCGAAGAAGACCCTCCTCCCCGCAAGTTCAGCAAGAACGCCCGCAGCAACAAATTCGACTACTAAAAATTCGGAGATCTGACCCCGAATAAAAAAAGCCTGCAAGGCGAACCTTGCAGGCTTTTGTCAGCGTGAGCTGGCGATGATTTACATCATGCCGTCCATGCCGCCCATACCGCCCATGCCACCCATACCGCCCATACCGCCGGCCGGTTTGTCTTCCACGATTTCAGCAACCATGCAGTCGGTGGTCAGCATCAGGCCAGCGATGGAGGCCGCGTTCTGCAGGGCAGAGCGGGTCACTTTGGCTGGGTCCAGAACGCCCATTTCGACCATGTCGCCGTAGGTGCCGTTGGCCGCGTTGTAGCCGTAGTTGCCGGAACCTGCCAGCACGGCGTTCACCACCACCGAGGCTTCTTCGCCGGCGTTGGTAACGATCATGCGCAGTGGCTCTTCCATGGCGCGCAGAACGATCTTGATGCCTGCGTCCTGGTCGGCGTTGTCGCCTTTCACGTTCAGGGAAGCACGTGCACGCAGCAGGGCTACGCCGCCGCCAGGAACAATGCCTTCTTCCACAGCAGCGCGGGTTGCGTGCAGGGCGTCTTCAACGCGGGCCTTCTTCTCTTTCATTTCGACTTCGGTGGCTGCGCCAACCTTGATCACGGCAACACCACCAGCCAGCTTGGCCACGCGCTCTTGCAGTTTTTCGCGGTCGTAGTCGGAGGTCGCTTCTTCGATCTGCACGCGGATCATTTTCACGCGGGCTTCGATGTTGGAGGCTTCACCGGCGCCGTCGATGACGATGGTGTTTTCCTTGCCCACTTCGATGCGCTTGGCCTGGCCCAGTTCTGCCAGGGTAGCTTTTTCCAGGGTCAGGCCGACTTCTTCAGCCACGACCTGGCCGCCGGTCAGGACAGCGATGTCTTCCAGCATGGCCTTGCGGCGGTCGCCGAAGCCAGGAGCTTTCACTGCGCAGGTCTTCAGGATGCCGCGGATGTTGTTCACCACCAGGGTCGCCAGCGCTTCGCCTTCGATGTCTTCAGCGATGATCAGCAGTGGACGGCCGGCTTTCGCTACTTGCTCCAGTACCGGCAGCAGGTCGCGGATGTTGGTGATCTTCTTGTCGCACAGCAGAACGAATGGGTTCTCCAGCACGGCAACTTGCTTTTCCGGGTTGTTGATGAAGTACGGGGACAGGTAGCCGCGGTCGAACTGCATACCTTCCACGATGTCCAGCTCGTCGTGCAGGGACTTGCCGTCTTCCACGGTGATGACGCCTTCCTTGCCCACTTTTTCCATCGCTTCAGCGATACGCTCGCCGATCGAGGACTCGGAGTTGGCGGAGATCGCGCCAACCTGGGCGATTTCCTTGGAGGTGGTGGTTGGCTTGGCCATGGACTTCAGCTGCTCAACGGTGGCAGCAACTGCCTTGTCGATGCCGCGCTTCAGGTCCATTGGGTTCATGCCGGCTGCAACGTACTTCATGCCTTCGCGCACGATGGCTTGTGCCAGCACGGTTGCAGTGGTGGTGCCGTCACCGGCGTTGTCGGAGGTCTTGGACGCGACTTCCTTGACCATCTGCGCGCCCATGTTCATCAGCTTGTCTTTCAGCTCGATCTCTTTCGCGACCGAGACGCCGTCCTTGGTGACGGTCGGGGCGCCGAAGGAGCGCTCCAGCACCACGTTGCGGCCTTTCGGGCCCAGGGTGACTTTAACGGCGTTGGCGAGGATGTTCACGCCTTCTACCATTTTGGAACGTGCGGAATCGCCGAAAATAACTTCTTTAGCTGCCATGTTTGATTTCTCCTGAATTCTGGATTGAAAGGCCGATTACTTATTGATGACGGCCAGGATGTCTTCTTCGCGCATCACCAGCAGCTCTTGACCGTCAACTTTGACGGCCTGGCCGGAATATTTGCCGAACAGAATACGGTCGCCGACTTTGACTTCCAGAGCGCGGACAGTACCGTTATCAGCCACTTTGCCGTTGCCCACAGCCAGCACTTCACCCTGGTCCGGCTTTTCAGCAGCGGCATCAGGAATGATCAGACCGGACGCAGTTTTGGTTTCCTGGTCCAGACGTTTGACGATGACGCGATCGTGCAATGGGCGAAGGTTCATACAAAACTCCTTTATTCAGTTGGTAATTGCTAGTTGTGCAAGTAAATCAGCTGTTAGCACTCTCGGCTAACGAGTGCCAACAATTATATGGACGGCCTTGGGGCTTTTCAAGAGAATTTGTTTGCGGAAGGTCAAGACGAGACAGGACACCGGCTCCGCTCCTAGGCGGGCCCATGCTTTTTGCTGCAGCGGAGGCGGCGTCCTTTTTTGAACCAGAGGCGAGGAGCAGGTGCCTGCCAGGTCGTGGCAGGCACCCGGTTTATGCCCTGGGTTTACTGCTGTTTGCGACGGCGAGCGGTGGCCAGGCCAAGCACGGCCAGGCCGCCCAGCAGCATGCCGTAGGTGGCAGGCTCTGGCACAGCGGATACGCTCAGGTTGGTGGTGTAGCTGCCTGCCGACTTGGACAGCGCGCTGCCGCTGACCTGCAGGTAATAGTTGTCGGCCGCCAGTTTGCCCAGGTCCAGCACCCACTGGTCAGTCTGACCGGTGGAAAGCTGGTTGCCGGAGCTGACCAGGGTGCCGGCGGCGTTGAACAGCGAGAAACCGGTGATATCCAGGCCGTTCTTGGCGTTGCCGCTGAAGGAATACACGTCGGCCAGTACGTTGGAAACGCCGGACAGGCTGAACGTGTACTGATCGGCAAAGGTATTGCCCGAGTTGTTGCCGGTGATCAGACGGCTGGCCAGGCCTACGCCATCCGTCAGGTCGATCGGCGCGGGGGACAGGCTGATATCGGCCGCGTGGGCCGCCAGGGTGGCGCCGGTGAGCGCCAGTGCTGCTGCAATTTGCTTCAGATAAGTCATGCCTTTGCTCCTAGTTGATTTGCTACGGTTGGGGCCGCTTAAGGAGCCGTCACGGTATCAAACATACATTTCTTAAAAACTGTTTATTAACAAGCGCTTACAACTCTCCAATAGGAAATTCGGGTTGAATTTGTGAAATATTCAACCATGTCATTCATGCAAAATCAGGGACTTAACGGCAGAGCGTGAAACGGCTGGGATAGGCGTGTAGGAGAGTGCCTACGGAGAGGCAAGAAATTCTTACCGCTGGCGAGTACTCACCTGCAATTCACACAGTTACAAACGGGTTGACCGCCTTATCGTGCGGCCCTATAGTTGCGAGATGATTTCAGACTTCCAAGACCTTTCCGACAAAATCGACCAGTTGGCGGAATTGACCCAGGCACTGCGCCGGGAAAATGCCCATCTGCGTCAGGCCAACGCTGTTTTGATTTCGGAGAACATCGATTTCAATCGCCGCCTGCGTGAAGCACACGAACGCGTCGCTGCACTGCTTGAAAAAATCCCTGGCGCACCTGCGCCCGCACAAGAGGATGCACAATGATCCAGGTTGATGTGACCATCATGGGCCAGACCTACAAGCTGGCGTGTAAAGAAGGCGAAGAAGGAGCACTGCGCGAAGCGTCGAAACTGCTCGACAAAAAAATGAGCGCCATCCGCGACGCCGGCAAAGTGAAGGGCAATGACCGTATCGCGGTGATGGCGGCACTGAGCATGGCCGGTGAATTCCTCAGCGCGAAAACTGGACAGGGCCCGCTGTCGCAAATGTCGATGCTGGAAGTGCAGGAGAAGATGCGCGCCATGCAAACTGTCCTCGACAACGCACTGACGCCGCAAGAAAATCTCTTCTGATTTATTGTCCAAAAGGCCTTTCGCGAAAAGGCGTGGAGGAGTAAACTTCGTGTCACCCTGCGGTGTTCGAGATTTGCCATATATTCCTTGAACCATTTACATGCATCGGTTGCGGGAATTTGTTTGACGGGCGTGAGCGTCGCTAGTCCGATGAACCCGAAGTTGAACTAACTGCAACCACCTTGAACCGTAAGGTTCGGGATGCCGGCATAACGGCACAGGCGGGGCCTTATTCCATATGAAGCGGTTGCATGCGTCGCAAGACGCGCAACCGTTTTTTTACGTCTGGAGGAGTCGCATGCAGTATTGGCTGATGAAGTCCGAACCCGATGAAGTAAGCATCGATGATGTGATGGCCGCACCGGACAAGACGGTTCCCTGGTTCGGTGTACGCAACTACCAGGCGCGCAACTTCATGCGCGATGCGATGCAGGTCGGCGATGGTGTGCTGTTCTATCACTCGTCCTGTCCCGAGCCGGGCATTGCAGGCATTGCGGAAGTGGTGAGCTGGCCTTATCCCGACGCTACGCAGTTCGACAAGAAGAGCCACTACTTCGACGAGAAGGCGACCAAGGAAACGCCGCGCTGGATTTCTGTTGACGTGAAAGGCGTGCGCAAAACGCGCCTGCTGTCGCTGGCCGAACTGCGCACCATCCCTGCGCTGGAAGACATGGTCGTGCTGCAGAAAGGTAGCCGCCTGTCGATCACGCCCGTCACTGCAGGCCAGTGGAAGACGCTGATGTCCCTGCTGAAGTAGGCCCAGCCCCGGGCATTGCCAGTATGGCCGGGGAAGCGCATCATTGAGGCGTCCCCGGAGAAGGGCATGGATGCCGATAACGATCAAATGCTCCGCAAGATAGCGGAATGCAGCGCTCCCCAGCGCCGCCTGTACGCCGCGCCAGCGCGGCTGCTGTCGCTGCTGCGCTATCTGCATGTGGAAGTCGGCGCCAGCGGCCCGGTGCTCTTGCCCTCCATTGCTTTCCCTTCGATGTGCGTGATCGTCAGCGGCGGCGTGCGGCTGGGCGGACCGGACGGCCTGCTGGTGACGGAAGCCTTTGTGCGCGGCCCGAACCTGCGGCCGATCCGGCTGGAATGGATGCCCGGCACCAGCCTGGTGGTGTCGGTGATGCGCGTAGGCCGTATGGGGCGCGTGCTGGATACGCCGGTCAGCGAGCTGGCCAACCGCACCATTCCGCTTGAGTTCCTGATCGATCCCGGCGCCGTGCATCAGCTGACGGACGCCGTGCGCGCGGGCTGCACGGCAGCGCAATGGATCAATGCTATCGGCGAGTGGCTGCTGGCGCGCATGCAGCTGGAGAGCCAGAACCGCGTAGCGCCCTTATGTCTGCCGGTGTCGACACTGAGCGAGCCAGCCGAGATACTGGCCGAATACACAAACTTGTCGTTGCGGCAGTTCGAACGCCGCTTCCTCGCCTCGTATGGCGTGTCCCTGCGCGATACACGGCGCCTGATGCGGCATGCATTCGCCATGACCACCATCATGCGCAATCCGCCGGGGCGCGGCCGGCTGACCGAGGTCGCGCATGAAGCGGGCTACTATGACCAGGCCCATATGGTGCGCGACTTTGCCGAGATGGCGAACATGACGCCCAGCGCGCTGATCAAGTCGATCCACGGCGAGGAAGAAGACCTTGCCGGGCGCCTGCTGCGCTACACCGGGGCCGACCGCCAACTGGTAATCGATAGTCCATTGTGAAAATTCGACAAGCGCGAATGTCGGGTTAGTACAAGAAAGCATCTGCCTCCCTTCTTTAGTATCCCGTTCGCAGCCTGCCATTTCGTGCAGGCTGCACACCGAACGGAGATACGCATGAAGACCAGCATCACAACGGGACTGGCGGCCGCAATCCTCCTCAGCGCCTGCCACCACCGCGAACCAGAGCAATACGAAGACGTGCGCCCGGTATGGGTTGCCACCGTCAGCCATAGCAAGGGCACCGTGGGCGCCGCCTATTCCGGCGAGATCCGCGCACGGCATGAACACAAGGCCGGCTTCCGTGTCGGTGGCAAGATCACCGAACGCCTGGTCGACGTGGGCGATAAGGTGGCGGCCGGCCAGGTGCTGATGCGCCTCGATCCCCAGGACGCGGCCCTCAATCTCGCGGCCTACAGCGCGCAAGCCGACTCCGCCGAAAGCCGTCTCGCGAAAGACAGTGCTGATCTCACGCGTGCCGAAGAACTGTTCCGCAAGAAGTTCATCTCGCAGGCGGAGCTGGACCAGAACCGCATGCTGGTGCGTCAGTCCAGCGCGCAGCTGCGCTCCGCCACCGCGCAGCGCGCGATGGCCGCCAACCAGCGCGGCTACACCGAGTTGCGCGCGGAACGCGCCGGCGTGGTCACGGCGATCTATGCCGAAGCAGGGCAGACGGTGGGCGTGAGCCAGGCCGTACTCGCCATCTCGGAAGCAGGTGAACGCGAGATCGTGGTCAGCGTGCCCGAGTCGCGCGTGGCCGAACTGAAGCCGGGCCGCGCAATGCAGGTCACCGCATGGACCAAGCCGGACAAGGTCTACGCCGCGCGCCTGCGTGAACTGGCGCCCGATACCGACAGCGTCACCCGCACCTACATCGCGCGCGCCACCATTCTCGAACCGGACGACAATCTGCGCCTGGGCATGACCGCCACGCTCAATCTGTCCGACGTGGAAGGCGAAGCAGCCATTCGTCTGCCGCTGACCGCCGTCACGGACCAGGGCAAGCCGACCGTATGGGTGGTCGATCCCAAGACTGAGCGTGTGCGCCAGCGGCCGGTGAAACTGCTGGCAGTGGAAGACGATACGGCCCTGATCTCCGGCGGCCTGCAGGATGGCGAGAAAGTTGTCACCGCCGGCGTGCATATGCTGCATACCGACCAGAAGGTGCGTGTGGCGGCGCGGAGCCAGCCATGAAAGACCTGAACCTCTCCGGCTGGGCGCTCAAGCACCCGCAAATGATGATCTTCCTGATTGGCCTGCTGGCGCTGTCCGGTATCTTTGCCTATCAGAAGCTGGGCCAGAAGGAAGACCCTGAATTCACCTTCCGCGCCATGGTGGTGCAGGCCAAGCTGCCGGGCGCTTCGGCCCAGCAGATGGCCGATCAGGTCACGGACAAGTTGGAAAAGAAGCTGCAGGAAGTCGAGCAGATCGATTACACCACCAGTTATTCGCGTCCCGGCATCACGCAGATCACCATCGTGCTGCGTGAAGACACCAATGCCGCAGCAGTCGCCGACGCCTGGTATCAGGTGCGCAAGAAGATCGGCGATATCAAGCCAACGCTGCCCTCCGGTGTGAAAGGCCCGTTCTTCAACGACGAATTCGGCGACACTTTCGGCAATCTGTACGCCATCACGGGCGACGGCTACAACTACCCGCAGCTTAAAGACTTTGCCGATGCAGCGCGCAATGAAATCCTGCGCTTGCCGGATGTGAACAAGGTCGATTACATCGGCGTGCAGGACGAGAAAATCTACGTCGAAACCTCGAACGCCAAGCTGGCGTCGCTGGGTCTGGACCCGAACGTGATCGTCAACGCCCTGCGCGCCACGAATGTGATCGATCCGGCGGGCGTAGTGGAAACGGGCGATGAGCGCGTGTTCGTGCGGGTGTCCGGTGAATTCAAATCCGTCGAAAGCATTCGCGAGATGGGCATCCGCGCCGGTGACCGCAGCTTCCGCCTGGGCGATATCGCCGATGTGAGGCGCGGCGTAACCGATCCATCCACCTTCAAGATGCGCTTCAACGGCAAGGAAGCCGTGGGCCTCGCTATTTCCATGCGCAAGGGCGGCGATGTGATCCGTCTCGGCGAGCAGCTGAATGCGCAGATCAAGCGCATTCAAGGTGGCCTGCCGGTGGGCGTGGAGATGCATTCCGTGTCGGACCAGCCCAAGGTGGTGAAGGAGTCGGTGCACGAGTTCACGCACAGTCTGATGGAAGCCGTGATTATTGTGCTGGCGGTGAGCTTCTTCTCGCTGGGTGTGCGCAGCGGCATCGTGGTGGCGCTGTCGATTCCACTGGTGCTGGCAATTACTTTCCTCGCCATGTATGCCTTCAACATCGACCTTCAGCGCATTTCGCTGGGCGCGCTGATCATCGCGCTCGGCTTGCTGGTGGACGATGCCATCATCGCCGTCGAAATGATGATGCTCAAGCTGGAGCAAGGCTGGGACAAGTTTGCGGCCGCCACCTATGCCTACACCGCGACGGCATTCCCCATGCTGACCGGTACGCTGATTACCGCTGCTGGCTTCCTGCCGGTGGGCTTTGCCAAGTCCTCGGCGGGCGAATACACCTTCTCGATCTTCCAGGTGGTGGGCCTGGCGCTGCTGCTGTCCTGGATCGTGGCGGTGCTGTTCACGCCTTGCCTCGGCTACGTGCTGTTGCCGACGCCGAAGGAAGGCCACGATCATCACGACGAAGATGCGGTTTACCAGCGCGGCTTTTACGTCAAATTCCGCCAGCTGGTACAGGCATGCCTGGACAATCGCCGCATCGTCATCGCCATCACCGGTGCGCTGTTTATTGGCTCGCTGGTGCTGTTCAAACTGGTGCCGAAGGAATTCTTCCCTTCGTCCAACCGTCCGGAACTGATGGTGGATCTGTGGCTGCCGGAAGCGGCGACCTATGGCGCCACTGAAGGGCAAGTGAAAGCCTTTGAAGCCAAGCTGAAAGGCGACAAGGACATCGTTTCCGTGACCGCCTACGTCGGCGGCGGCAGCCCGCGCTTCTACCTGCCGCTGGATGCGCAAATGCCCAATCTGCAGCTGGCCGAGATCATGGTCGTGACGGAGGGCGAAGAAGCCCGCGAGCGTGTGCTGGCCAAGATCCAGAAGCTGTTTGAGACGGACTTCCCCTTTGTGCGCGGCCGCGTGAACCGTCTGGAGAACGGCCCGCCGGTTGGTTATCCGCTGCAGTTCCGTATTTCCGGCCCGGACATGAATCTGCTGCCGCCGGTCGCCGACAAGCTGGCTGCCATCATGCGCGCCAACCCGAACGTGCGCCGCGTGAACAGCGACTATGGCGAACGCCTGAAGACCATGCGTGTCGAGATCGACCAGGACGCGGCGCGCGCCGTTGGCGTTACCTCGCACCAGGTGGCAAATGCCTTGCAAACATCCATGACAGGCCAGGCCATCACCCAGTACATCGAAGACGACAAAGGCATCGATGTGGTGGCCCGCCTGAGCGCCGTGGAGCGTGGTGACCTGAACAACCTGAAGGATGTGAAGGTCTATGTCCGCGACGGGAAATTCGTGCCGCTGTCGCAGGTGGCGCGCCTGATCGTCGGCAGCGAAGACAGTGTGCTGTGGCGCCGCAACCGCGTACCCACCATCACCGTGCGTGCCGATGTGGCAGGCGCCATGGCGCCGGACGTGGCGGCAGCCCTGCAGCCGAAGATCGACGAGCTGGCGGCCACGCTGCCGCTGGGCTACCGCATCGAAGTGGGCGGCACCATGGAGTCGAGCGCCCGCTCGCAGGCATCGATCAAGGCCGTGATGCCGATGATGCTGGTGGTCGTTCTGCTCCTGCTGATGATGCAGCTGCAGGACATGAAGAAGATGGCCCTGGTGCTGGTCACCGCGCCGCTGGGCATGATCGGCGTGTCGCTGATGCTGGCCGGCTTCCAGATTCCGTTCGGCTTCGTGGCCATGCTGGGTGTGATCGCGCTGTTCGGCATGATCATCCGGAACTCCGTGATTCTGGTGGTGCAGATCGACCAGGACCTGGAACGCGGCGCTTCACTGAACGACGCCATTGTGGAATCGGCCGTGCGGCGCTTCCGCCCCATTGTGCTGACTGCACTGGCGGCCGTGCTGGGCATGATTCCGCTGACCCGTTCCACCTTCTGGGGGCCAATGGCATGGGCCATCATGGGGGGCCTGATCGTGGCAACCCTGCTTACTTTGCTGTTCCTGCCTGCACTGTATGCGGCCTGGTATGGCGTCAAAAAACCAGTGAGGGCATGATGAAACGTACTTTCATTCTCATTGCGCCGGCCTTGTTCGCCGCGCTGATAGCACCATCCGCGGTGCATGCGATGGACCTGATGGGGGCCTGGCAGCACGCGCTGGACATCGATCCCAGCCTGATGGCGGCGGTGGCCGCACGCGAAGCCGGCGCGGAAAAGGCGATCCAGGGCGATGCGCTGCTCAAGCCGCGCGTCAACCTGTCCGCCGGATTGACTCATCTCGATGCCAACACCGGCAGTTTCGGTCCGCCGCAACTGTCGTCACTGCTGCCGAGCGAGAGCAAGGGCACGCGGCGCGAAGCCAGCGTGACGCTGGTGCAGCCAATCTACCGCGCCGACTTGCGCGCCAACCGCAAGCAGCTGCATGCGCAGACGGAAATTGCTGAAGCCAGCTACACGAGCGCGCGCCAGGACCAGATCCAGCGCGTGGCGCAAGCCTACTTCAACGTGCTGCTGGCGGAAGAGCGCCTGCATTTGCTGGACGCACAGCAGGCCGCCGTCGGCGAACAGATGGCCGATGCCAGGGCGCGCTTCGACGCGGGCAAGGCGCGCATCATCGACCTGCGCGATGCGGAAGCGCGGCACGAGTCCGTGGCTTCGGCGCGTATTGCGGCGGCCAGCGATCTGGAACTGCGCCGCGTTCAGTTCTTCGAGTACACCGGCGTCGAGGCGGATCACCTGTCCGGAATGCGCGATGGCTTTGCACCGCAGGCCAGCACGAAACCGCTGACGGACTGGGAACAGCGGGCGCTGAACAATAACCCGCAGCTGCAAACTCGCCTGCGCCAGCTCGATGCGGCGCGTGCCGATGCGGACAAGAACAAGCGCAGCAGCCGTCCAACGCTTGACCTGGTGGCGAGCCATGGCGAAGTGCGCACGACGGGCGATGTGTCGCCGCTGGTGTCGCCGGAACGCACGCGCACGACGTCCATCGGCTTGCAGCTGAATATTCCGCTGTATCAGGGCGGTGCGCTGGATTCCCAGCAGCGCGAATCCGCGGCCAAACTGCGCGAAGCCCAGCACAATGTGGACGCCGCGCGGCGCGACGTGCGCCTGCAAGTACGCGATGCCTGGCTGGCGGTCAGCGACGGCGCGGCCCAGGTGCAGGCGCTGGAGCAATCCGTGAAAGCGGCCAGCACGGCGCAGGAAGCGGCGGTGCTGGGACGCGAAGTCGGCATGCGCACCACGCTCGATGTGCTGAACGCGCAGCAGAATGTGTACTCGTCGATGTATGACTTGTCGAAAGCGCGCGTGAACTGGCTGATGGGCAGCCTGCGCCTGTCCGCGGCGACCGGGGACCTCGGTGAGGAGGAAGTGAGGGCGGTAAACGCCTACCTGGCAGGGCCATGAGCGGAGCATGCACGGCGGGTCAATGACCCGCCCTACAACGAAGCGTGGGGCGGATCACTGATCCGCCGTCTGCGTGCGTTACAACCAGGCCTCGAACCCATCCAGCAGCAGCTGGAGTCCTGCGTCGAACAGGGTCTTGGTATTGAGGGCTGAAAACGGCACGCCCAGCGTTTTGGCCGAGGGATAAAGCTCCTCGTCCAGCGCCTCGAAGCGCGCCCTGGCTTCCTCCTGCGTGGAAGGGCCGGGCTGGCCGGGCCGTGCCGAAATGCAGGAGGCAACAAACTGCGCCAGCAGGCGGTAGGCCATCGCCGCCTGTGCAGGCTTGAAGCCGCCCTGCAAAAACGCCGCCGCGATATGGTCGAAATAAACCATGCCGTAGTCAGTTTCGCCTTCCGCCACCATCTGGAACAGGCGGTAAGGTCCGCGCGAGGCGATGTACTGCGCCACGCCCGGATATTTGTTGGTGAGCTTGAGATTGGCGCGCGCAACTTCCTCCACATCCGCACGCCAATCGCCACTCAGGGGCGGCATATTGCGCATGCGGTTCTCGTGGAACTGGTTCATCACGCCCGACACCAGCTTGTCGCGATTGCCGATGTAGTAGTAAATCAGCCCCGGCACCACGCCAAACTCCTTGGCGATGAGGGTGATCGAAATGTCCTGCAGCGGCTCGCTTTTGGTCAGCTCAAGCACCTTGTCGATGATGGCGTTGCGCGACAGGTCCGCCTCGTTGCCGATGGCGGCCGACGCTTTGGGCGGGCGTCCGCGCGGGCGCGCAACGGGGACTGTCTTGTCCGTGCTGGCTGCTTTGCTCATGTGCTTCTTCTGCAGGATTGAAAACCTGCCTATTCTGCGGCCTTCCTGCCGCCCACGCAACCTTCCGTTGCGATTTAATTGATACACCATCAAATTTTATTGACTTCCCAAAATTCGCGTCCTACACTAATTGACGACGCATCAATTAATTGGAGAGAGACATGAGCGACAGAGAACAAACTGCGGGCCTGCGTGGCGCAGGCTGGGATGCGGCCCTGATGGACCGCCCGTATCAGGTGGCCTCGGCCACCCTGAACACCGCCGATGGCAGCAAGACCATGGGCTTCCTGTTCACCGTAACAGGCAAGGAAACCACCGTGGTCTCCGTGATGCATCCGCGTGAATTCCAGCTTTCGCACTACCTGGTGCCGGCCGTGCTGGACGCGGGCTGCGCGTGCTGGGTGCAGGCGCCGCGCTCGATCGGCAATGACCTGCGACTGGAACACGAGATCGCCTTGTTTGATGTGGCGGCTGGCATGAGCCATCTGCGCCAGCTGAATTTCGAGAAGATCGTCCTGCTGGGGAATTCCGGCGGCGCGGGCCTGTATGCGCTGTACAACCAGCAGTCCAGGCTGGCGCCCGAACTGCGCATTGAGCGCACCCCTGGCGGCCGTCCAACCAGGCTGGCCGAACTCGATATGCCCCAGGCCGATGGCTTCATCTTCGTGGCGCCGCACGCTGGGCAGGGCAAGCTGCTGATGGCGGCGATCGATCCTTCGGTCACCGACGAAAACGATCCGCTGAACGTCGATCCTGCGCTCGATCCCTTCCTGCCGGCCAATGGCTTCAATCCGATGACCGGCAAGGCCAAATACGCGCCGGAGTTCATCGATCGCTATCGCGCCGCCCAGCTGGCGCGCGTCGAACGCCTGGACAGGAAGGCGAAGGAAATGCTGAAGCTGAAAATCGGCGCAAAAAAGAAACTGGCCGAAGAAAAGAGCCTGGCGCTGAAGATGCAGGCTTCGTATGCGCCGATCTTCAACGTCTGGCGTACCGATGCCGACCTGCGCACCTGGGACACCAGCATCGATCCGAGCGACCGGCCAGCCGGTGGCTTGTGGGGCCGCGATCCCTTCGTATCGAACCTGGGCAGCGTGGGCTTTGCGCGCACGGTGACGCCGGAATCCTGGCTGTCCACCTGGTCCGGGCTGTCGTCGAACGCCTCGATCGAGAAGTGCGGCGCGTCCATGACCCAGCCGACGCTGGTCATCTACTACACCGGCGACCAGGCCACTTTCCCGTCCGATATGGAGCAGATCTACAAGCAGATCGGCAGCGCCGACAAGGTGATGCATTCCGTACGCGGCAACCACCATGGCGCCGCGCTGGCCGAAGGCGAACAGCCGGGCCGCGTTATCGCTGCGCAGCACATCGGCAACTGGCTGCGTGCATTCAACTGAGAGAAAACCATGACGAAGACTATTCCAATGCCCGCACTGTGCGGCGTACATCACACTGCGCGCCCCACCTGGAAACTGGCCGAGACGGTGCATTTCTATCGCGATTTGCTTGGCCTGCCGCTGGTGCACGCCGTTTCCGCCCGTGGCTGGGGGCCGCACGCGCATCCCGACTTCCTGCACTTCTTCTTTGATGCGGGCCGTGGCGCCACCATCGCCTTCTTCTACTACATCGGCACGGAACGCCCGGATTGGCTGCCGGTGCGCGACCACACTTTTGACCTGGCCACCCACACCGCGTGGCGTGTCGATACGCAGGAAGAGCTGCTGGCATGGCGCGACCGCGCCGAAAAGATGGGCGTGCCGCTGCGCATGCAGGTGCGCCATGAGGTGATCGAGTCGCTGTACTTCGAGGACCCGAACGGCTATCCCGTCGAAATCACCATGCAGCTGCGCGACTTCGGCAAGCAAGACGCGGTGGATGCGACCAATACCATCGAAGCTGCCATCGCCATGGAGAAGGCAGGCAAGGACTTCAAGACGATTGACGACGTCTGGCTGCGCAAGGGCCGTTCGGTCGGGGAAACGCGCAGCGCGGCGGCTTCCGCCTTCGTGCTGGACGTGCCGGAATTCCGTCCGCTGGTTGACGCAGCCCGCGCACACGGCGGCTATACCACCACCGAGCTGGAGAACGGTTATATCCGCATCGATGGCAATCCGACTTTGCAGTTCAACCGCAAGGAACTGGGTGTCAAGCCTGCCGTCTGGTACGGCGTGCTGACCGGCGGTTTTGCCGGACGCATTGAGCGCTTCGACATGAATGAGCTGGTCATCGGCGCGGCGGAGGCGGCATGAAGGTTGCGATTGTAGGCGGCGGTCCATCCGGCCTGTTCCTCGCCATCCTGCTGCGCAAGCGCCTGCCGGACATCGGCATCACGGTGTATGAGCAGAATGCGCGCGATGCCACTTACGGCTTCGGTGTCGGCCTGGCGGAAGGCGGTCTGGCGCGGCTGGAGGCGGCCGATGCCGCCGTCACCACGGATATCGTGAAGGCCCTGAGTTTCTTCAAGGAGCAGGTGATCAATACCCGCGACACGCCCATCAGCGTGCGCGTGCCGGGGCCGGGCGCGGGTACGCTGCCGCGCATCGCGCTGCTCGGCATCCTGCGCAAGCATGCTGCGGAACTGGATATCGATGTGCGCTACGAAGTGCGCCTGACCGATGTCGCCACGCTGGATGCGGACCTGGTGGTCGCGGCCGACGGCGTGAACTCCGTGGTGCGCGACAGCGCGAAGGAGGGCTTCGGCACCACGCGCCGTACGTTGAGCAATCACTTTGCCTGGTTCGGCACAAGCAAGGTGTTTCCGACGGCGGCACTGGTCTTCCGCAAATACAAAGGCGGCTACTTCGTGGCGCACTACTACCCGTACAGCGACTCGATGAGCACCTTCGTGGCTGAATGCGACGACCGCACCTGGCAGGAGCTGGGCATCGAGGCGATGTCGCTGGAAGAGCGCAAAGCCATGTTCGAAGCCATCTTCGCGCCGGAGCTGGATGGCCATGCGCTGATCTCGAACAACACCACCTGGCGCCAGTTCGACGTCATCCGCAACGCCAACTGGTTCAGCGGACGCACCGTGCTGATCGGCGATGCGCTGAGCAGCGCCCATCCCTCGATCGGCTCCGGCACGCGCATCGCGATGGAGGATGCGATTGCGCTGGCGGAAGCCATCTGCGCCCATCCGCAAGACGTTGCGGCGGCGCTGGAAAGCTATGTCGCCAAACGTCGTCCGGAAAAGGAAAAGCTGATCGGCGCTTCGGAGATTTCGGCCATGTGGTACGAGGAATTCCCGCGCTGGATGGACAGCTACGGCCCGCATGAATTCATCTACCGTTTCATGACGCGCACGGGCCGCATCAACCCGGACCGCCTGCGCGCCCAGTTTCCGGAGCTGATGCAAAAGATCGAAGCCTCCGGCGAATTGCCGGAACTGGCGGACACGCCATGAACGGCGCCGCCGAGTATGTGCTGAGCAGCGTGCCCTTCGTGGTGCGCCGCACTGCGCGCTGGTCCGACTGCGACCCGGCCGGCATCGTGTACACGGGCCGCTATACCGAGTACCTGCTGGACTCAGCGCGCCTGTTCGCCAACCACATCGCGGATGGCGACATGGCAGCACTGGCTCGGCGGGAAGGCATCAGCACACCGGCGCGCGGCATGGCGCTCGAATTCATGCGGCCAATGGCGCCGGGCGATGTGGCGGACATCCGCTACTGCGTCGGCGAGATCCGCGAGCACAGCTTCGAGCTGCACTGCCAGGCCAGCGGGCTCGCTGGCGAACCGCTGTTCGCAGGCCGGTGCACGCTGATCTGCATCGACAGGGAAAACAAAACCAAGGTTCCCATTCCGCAGGCATTGCGTGAAGCGCTGCTGCGGCACACATCATAATCAGGAGACAAACAATGGAAGTTGGCGTGAAATACCGCATGCCGGGCGTGGTCTATCCACCTCAGCATGAACTGGAAGCCTATGTGCGGGATGGCCTGCTGGGCAAGGAAACCATGCCCGGCGCTTTGCACGCAGCCTTTGCTCGTTACGCGGACAAAGTGGCCTTGACCGGTCCGGAAGGCGATATCACTTTCCTTGAACTGCATGAGCGCACGGAGCGTCTGGCCGCAGGCCTGTTGAAGCTGGGCCTGAAGCAGTACGACCGTGTGGTGTTCCAGCTGCAGAACTGCTATGAGCTGGTGTACGCCGTGGTGGCCTGCTGGAAGGCCGGCCTGATCCCGATCTGCACACTGGCAGCGCACCGCGAAAAGGAAATCGGCTACCTCGCCAATCACGCCAAGGCCAAAGCCTGGATCATCCAGGGCGATAACGCGAAATTCGACATGGTCGCCTTCGCGGAAAGGCTCAAGGCCCAGATTCCCAGCATGGAGCACATCATCATCGCCCGCGCCAAGCGCAAAGGCCTAATGGGATTGTTCTCGAAAAAGACGGAGGGTCTTCACCTGGAAGATCTGATGGAATCGGTCAGTTTCGAAGACGCCAGGCGAATGCTGGAACCCATCGAGCACGATCCCTACCAGGTGGCAGTATTCCAGCTGTCCGGCGGCACCACCGGCGTGCCGAAGATCATCCCGCGCTTTCACAGCGAATATTCCTACAACATGCGCATGGTGGCGCGCGCCCACGGCTGGACCGAAAAGGACGTGCTGTTCCTGCCACTGCCGATGATCCACAACGCGAATATGGTGTGTGGCTGGGGCCCGGCGCTGCTGAGCGGCATGCGCAACATCATCACGCCGGAAGTGAATCCGGCCGTGTTCTTCAAGGTGATGGCATTCTACAAACCGACCTGGATTGGTCTGGTGCGTCCCATCATGCTCAAGCTGCAGGAAGCGATCGCGGGCAAGCTGCTGAACTTCAAAGGCGTGAAGATCATCAGCACCAACGGTTCGGACATCGTGCGGCGCGACCTGCAAACGGTCGGCATCCACGTGTTTGGCATGACGGAAGGCCTGGTAACCTTCACCCGTCAGAGCGACTCGGACGAAGTGCGCGACCGCTCGGTGGGTTACCCGATCAGCGAAATGGATCAGGTCAAGCTGCTCAAGCCCGGCACGGAAGAAGAAGTGGCGGTGGGCGAAGTGGGCGAATTGGCCGCGAAAGGCCCGTACACCTTCCATGGCTATTACGACGCGGAAGAGCGCAACCGCCAGGTGTTCACCAGCGATGGCTTCTACCGCTCGGGCGACCTGATTTCTTCGCGCAAGATCGATGGCCGTGTGTATTACTACTTCGAAGGCCGCATCAAGGACGTGATCGACCGCAGCGGCGAGAAGATCAACTGCGAAGAAGTGGAAGCCTGCCTGTCTAGCCATCCCGCAGTGGCGGATTGTGCGCTGGTGCCGATGCCGAGCGAGATGCACGGCGAACAGGCCTGCGCCTACGTGGTCCTGCGCGGTAAGCACAAGGTGCCAAGCGTGGAAGAAATGGGCCGCCACCTGGAAGCACTTGGCCTCGCAAAGTATAAATGGCCGGAACGCATCGAAGCGATTGACGCCATTCCGACTACCAAGGTCGGCAAGCCGGACAAGCAGCCATTGCGCAACATGATCGCGGGCCTGGTCGAACAGGAAAAGCGGGTGCGGGCATGATCAGCAAATGGCGCCTGGCGGGCATTGTGGCGGGAGGCGCGATTGGCCTCGGCAGCGGCGTGGGGCCGCTGTTCACCGCGACCGTCGGCGTGTTCCTGTATCCGCTGGCGCAGGAATTCGGCTGGGGGAGGGCAGAGACGGCCCTGTCTTTCGGTAGCGCCATGCTGGGGATAGCGCTGGCCAGTCCATTGGTTGGCCTGCTGATTGACCGCCATGGCGTGCGGCGTGTCGCTCTGTTGTCGGCCTGTTTGATGGCAGCCTGCCTGGGGGCGCTGACGCTGCAGACCGGCGACGTTGCCGCCTGGGCCGCCCTGGCGCTGGCCATCGGTTTGCTGGGCGCCGGTACTTCACCGCTTGGCTACCTGGCCGTCATGCCGCAGTGGTTCGACCGCAGGCTCGGCCTGTCGCTTGGCCTGGCCATGTCCGGTCTTGGCCTCGGCATGGTTGGCATGCCGCTGCTGGCGCAGAAGCTGATTGCCGCAGGCGGCTGGCGCGTCGCCTATCTGGGATTGGCTCTGTTCGCGCTATGCGCCGCCTTGCTGGCGTCAGCGCTGCTGCACGAACGGCAGGCCGGCGCGTCCGCGCCTCGCAACGCAGCGGGCGGCGGTCTGGCGGTGCGGGAAGTGGATGGCCTGACGCTGCGTGAAGGCTTGCGTTCTCCGCGTCTGTGGCTGATCGTGGGGGCCTTCCTGGTGGCGTCGATCGCGACGCTATCCATGGGGCCGCACCTGCCCGCGCTCTTCGTCGACAAGGGCTACACACCAGAGGAAGCAGCGAAAGGCGTGTCGCTGATGGGCATTGGACTGTTCATCGGACGCATTCTGACAGGCCTGCTGCTGGACCGGCTGCACGCTCCGCTCGTTGGCGCGGCCTTCATGTTTGCAGGCGCCGCCGGTTTGGTGGTCCTGGGCAGTACCAGCGATTACCAGCTGCTGCTGGCGGGCGGCGCCTTGATCGGCCTGGCCATCGGGGCGGAAGGCGACCTGATTTCCTATCTCGTACGCAGCTATTTCGGCTTGCGCGCTTTCGGCGCGCTGTATGGCATCGCGTTTGCCGCCTATGCACTGGGCGGCGTCATCGGACCGGTGGCGATGGGCCGCTACTTCGACCTCACTGGCCACTATCGGCTGGTACTTGAACTCTATCCGTGGATGCTGGGCGCGGCGGGCCTGGCCCTGCTCACGCTTGGCCGTTATCGCCAGGCTTCGCCGTTCCGTGCTGCGGCATAAAACAAGAGCGCATATAAATCACAATTGGGAGACTTCATGAAGTACAGGATTTTCAAGGCTGCCGCCGGGCTGGCGTCGTGTGCGCTGGCGTGCGGCCCGGCATGGGCGCAATCGTCCGTGACGGTGTATGGCCTGCTGGATGCGGCAGTTGACCACATCAGCAAGACTGAAGGCAATGCCGCCGGCACCGTGTTCGGCATGAATGGCACGACGCCGCTGCCCAATGCGGTGTCCGCCCCATCGCAAAGCGTCACCCGCATGACGCCGAGCCTGTCGCAGCAAAGCTTTTTTGGCTTCAAAGGTGTGGAAGACCTGGGCAATGGCTGGAAAGCGAACTTCATATTGGAAGGCGGCCTGCAGATCGATGGCGGCATCACGACCAATGATGGACGCCTGTTCGGCCGCCAGGCCTATGTGGCGCTGACCACGCCCGTGGGTGAAGTGCGTCTCGGCCGCCAGGCATCGCCGATGATGATCGGCTACTACCTCGCCACCACGGACAAACTGGGTTCTTCCGACATCATGGCGCGCGGCCTGGTGACCAACAGCCTGCAGATGTTCCAGGATAACGCGGTCACTTACGCTGTGATGAAAGGCCCATGGGTCGGCTTCCTGACCTATTCGACCAATGCCGGTGTCCCGGCCATCATCAGCCCTGCGCGGTCGACGGCCACGCCGACTACGCCGCCGGCCACCCCCGCCACCGGGCAGATTCTGGGTGGTCTGACGGCTGGCGCGGAATCGGCGGACCATCGTGGCCGGTCTATCGGCGCCTTGCTCGCCTACACCAACGATGAAGTGACGCTGACGGCATCCTACGACCGTAATGAGCTGCGCGCGCCGATGGGCTTTGTCAGCAGCACCGGTTTCGTGCCGCTGGTGAAGGCGAACTCCTATCACGCGGCCATGGTTGGCGCGAAGTACACCTTTGCCGGCACCGGCACCACGGTGGCGGCGAACTACCACACGGGCACCTTCAAATTCGAAGGTCCGGAAAATCCGAAGGTCGACACCTACGCCATCGGTGCGCGCCAGCCTTTCGGCAACTGGACCTTGATCCTGGCCGGCATGATGACCAAGTTCACCAATTTCACGCAGGGTAAGGACAAGGGCGCGGTAATTGGTCTGGACTACGACTTGTCCAAGCGTACCACTCTGTACATGCGCAGCGGCTTTGTAAAGGATGACCGCGGCCGCATCATTCGCGGCACCCTGACGCCGGTGCCGATTGCGGGAGGCCCGACGGTGCTGCTGGTGCCGATCGGCGCCAACGAGATCCCTCTGTTCTCTGGCGCGGGCACCAATATGGACGCACGCACAACCATCATCAGCGTCGGCATGCGCCACGCTTTCTGAGTCTCGTGGAAGCGGGCTCCCTCGCCCGCTTACTCCTCCTTCCAGTGGGAAGGATTTGCCCGCAGCGGCGACGCTGCGGGATTTTTTCGATGTGAGTAAATGATGAAGATTGAGTCTTGCAGCCATGAGCTGCTGCGCTACCAGCTGGCAAAGCCGGTGGGCGGTTCCGGCGTGTCCAGCGTTGACGTGCTGCTGACGCAGGTGACGCTGCAAGATGGTTGCACGGGCCTGGGTTTTTCTTATGTGCTGGCAGGGTCGGGCGCCCCAATGCTGGCGTGCGCGCGCATGCTGTCGGCGACGCTCGCAGGCGCCGAACTGTTTCATCCCGCCGCTACCTGGCGGGGCTTGAACGGTACGTTGAACCGTAGCCGCCGCGGACCAAATTATCTGGCGCTGGCCGCCATCGATATGGCCTTGTGGGACGCTTACGCCCGCACGCGCGGCGAACCGCTGGGCGTCGCCATGGGCGGCGAACCACGCAGCGTGCCGGTATATGGCAGCGGAGGCTATCATGCCGGCCAGTCCGCGCACGAAGTGGCCGACGTCACGCGCACCCACGTGGCCGCCGGCTTCCGTGGAGTGAAGCCGCGTGTCGACGGCAGCCGCAAGGGCGCCACGCTGCTGCAGGCGGCGCGTGATGCAGCGCCGTCGCATATTGAATTGATGTGCGATGCGAACGAGAAGTGCAGCGCGGTGCAGGCGCGCCGTCTGCTGGAGGTGGCACAGGATGCGGGCTATCTCTTTGTCGAGGAGCCGCTGCCGGCATCGGATATTGCGGGTTACCGGGTCTTGGCGCGTGCCTTCCCTTATATGGCGGCGACAGGCGAACATCTGCAAGGCGCCGACGAGTGTTTGCCCTTCGTCTCCGAAGGCTTGTGCAGCGTGCTCCAGCCTGACCTGGCACTGATCGGTGGCCTGACGCCTGCGCTGGAAGCGGCGCGGCTGGCGTCCGCTTTCGGCATCAACGTGGCGCCGCATTTTCTTCCCGGCCTGTTCGTGCATCTGGCCTGGGCCTGTCCGAACGTGAACTGGCTGGAGGACTTTCCTTTGCTGGAGCCGCTGTTCGAAGGCTGGCCATCGATGACCAAGGGTTGTCTGATCGGGCGCGTTGAGCCGGGACATGGCCTGACGCTGGCGTCGGACGTGCTTGAGCGCTACGCCGTCACTACATCAATCTGAGGAGAATACCAATGGCGTTACCTGAAATTCTGAATGGCCGTCTGACGCTGCCGGTCATTGCAGCACCGATGTTCCTGGTGTCCAGCACCGAATCCGTGATCGCGCAATGCCAGGCTGGCGTGGTCGGCTCCGTGCCAGCGCTGAATGCGCGCTCAACCGACGTGCTGGAAGAGTGGATCATCAATATCAAGGCCGCACTGGCGGAAGGCGAAGCGGCGCCGTTTGCCGTCAATATCGGCATCCATCCCGCCAACAGACGCGTGGAGTCCGACCTGGAAGTGTGCATCCGCCATCGGGTGCCGATCATTATCACTTCCCTGCGCGCCTCGCGCGAGCTGGTGCAGCAGGTGCATGCATACGGTGGCATCGTGCTGCACGATGTGACCACGGTGCGCCATGCGCGCAAGGCGCTGGAAGCGGGCGTCGATGGCCTAGTGCTGGTCGCTGCGGGTGCCGGGGGCCACGGCGGTGCGTTGAATCCGATGGCGCTAGTGGGCGAGGTGCGCAGCTTCTATAACGGCTTGCTGGTGCTGGCGGGCGCGGTCAGCAGCGGTGGCGATGTGCTGGCGGCACAAGCGATGGGCTGCGACCTCGCCTATATGGGCACGCGCTTCCTGGCCACGACCGAAACGGCGGCGGCGGACGCCTACAAGCGCATGGTGGTCGGCAGCGGCTCGGCCGACATCGTCAACACGCCTTATTTCTCGGGGCTTCCTGCCAACTATCTGCGCGGCTCCATCGCCGCCAGCGGGCTTGATCCCGACAATCTGCCGGCACAGGATACGGAAGGCAGCATGGCGGCGCGCGGCCGCTGGAAGGATATCTGGGGCGCTGGACAGGGTGCGGGCTGTGTGCGCGAAGTCCTGCCGACACGGCAATTGGTCAGCCGCCTGGTGGACGAATACCGTAGTGCCGCCTGCCGCTTGCTGAAAGACGTGCAAGGCTAAGCGCCACTGTTGCGCAAGTGCGTCCATAGCGCCTCGCCGGCGCGGCTCAGAGGGACGTGCTTGCGGCGGCACAGCGCCACGTCAATGCGTGCGTCCGCCGGCAGTGCGATGCGCGCAACCTGGCTGGCATGTGCTTCGGCGGCGTTATCGAGCAGGGTTGCGACACCCACGCCGTGTTCGGCCAGGCCGACGATGAGCGGCACCGTCTCAACCTCCATCGCAACCTGCATCTTGGCGTGCAGCCGCGTTGATGCATGCTCCAGCACTTGCCGCATGTAGTAATCCTGCGGGAACAGAATGAGCGGGTGCTCGAACAGCTGCTGCCAGCTGAGTGACTTCATGCGCGACAGGGCCGAGCGCTTGGCAACGCAAGCGACGATCTTGTGACTGCTGATGTGCTCAGCGTGCAAGTCGTCCGAATTGCGCCAATCCGAGATCAGGCCGAAGTCGATCTGGCCACTGCGGATTTCCTCCTCGATCGCCTTGGCGCCCGCCTGGCGCACCGACAGTGAAATACCTGGGTATTTGCGGCGAAAGCTGCTCAGCATCGGCGGCAGCACATAGCCGCCGACCATCGCCGGCGCGCCCAGTGTGATGTGGCCCGACGCGAGCTTATTGAAGGCGCTGATGTCCTGGCGCGCATTTTCCAGCTGCGACAACACCGCTTCGGCGTGGCGTACCAGCACATGACCTTCATCGGTCAGCGTGGCGCCGGACTTGTCGCGCACGAAAAGCTTGGCATCCAGCGAATCCTCCAGCTTGTGGATGGCGAGACTAACGGCTGGTTGTGCCATCGGCAGCTTTTCGGCCGCGGCCGTGAAGCTGCCGTGCCGGGCAACGGCGAGGAAGATTTCGAGCTGGCGCAGGTTCATGGTGGCATACCTAGAATATATGGATGGTATTTATTTTATATATTTTTCATATGTTCGGCACCGAACTATACTGGGTTTCATGGAAGGGGAGGTCATCATGAACATCAACTGCCGCGCGCTATTCAAGCTGTTTTCGCAAATGGCGCTTTTGGGATTCGGGGGCGTTCTGCCGTTTGCCTACCGCTACCTGGTTGAGCGGGCGCGCTGGCTGACTGCTGAGGAATTCGGTGCCCTGCTTGGTGTCGCCCAGCTTCTGCCCGGCCCGACGATCTGCAATCTGGCTGTGATTGTCGGACAGCGATTCGCAGGAACGCGCGGTGCGATGGCTGCTCTGGCTGGATTGCTGGTGGCGCCGTTCTTCATTGTGATTGCGTTGGGCGTGGCTTACCAACAATTGGCCACCTCCGCCTTATTCGCCAATGCGCTGCACGGCATGGCGGCCGTCGCGGCGGGCTTGATTCTCGCCACGGCTGCCAAGCTGGCGCACGGCATGTGGAAGCAGGGCGCAGCGCGATCTGCCGCGCCCGAAACCGTCGGCGCGCCGGGCACGCCCGGCTCGTCCGCGGCCGCGAACGATGAAACGCATATCGCTCGGCAAATAGCGCAGTTTGTCCTGCTGGCGATGGCCTTCTTCGGCCTGGGCGTGATGAAGCTTAGTCTGGTGACGGTGGTCTGTGCGCTGGCGCCGTTTGGATTCGTGATGTTTGCATTCGTATGGAGGCTGCCTTGAGCTACGCCAAACTCGGAGGCCTGTCGCTGCACCTGGCCATTCTTTCACTGAGCGCGATTGGCGGTGGCGTAGTGCTGGTGGCACCGGATATACATCATTACGTGGCGGTACAGAACCATTGGCTGACCAGCGAGGAGTTTTCCGCCATGTACGCGCTGGCGCAAGCCGCGCCCGGCCCCAACGTTTTATTTGTCACACTGGTCGGATGGCTGATCGCAGGTCTGCCGGGAGCACTGGCGACAACGCTGGCGGTGATTTTGCCGTCATCGCTCTTTGCGCTGGGCGCTGCGAAGCTCGCCCAGCGGCGCGGCGTGGACGCCGCCAAACCGGCGTCGCGCTGGACGCAAGCCTTGCGTCACACGCTGGCGCCGATGTCGGCGGGCATGCTGGCTGCCGCTGCCTGGAGCTTCCTCAGCATGTCCGGCGCCGGCCTGCTGGCGGTCGGGCTTGCGCTCCTTGCGGCAGCAATCGTGTACGGCACAAAAATCAACCCCGTCTACCTGATCGCCGCCGGCGCGCTGGCCGGCGCTGCGGGCATACTTTGAAGGACAGAGCCATGAGCACAACTGATCAACTCTTTACCAAGCAATCCGACGCCTACCGCGCCGCGCGTCCCGGCTACGACCCGCAACTGTTTGCCTGGCTGGCCGAACTGGCGCCGGGCAGGGCGCTGGCCTGGGAGGCCGGTTGCGGCTCCGGCCAGGCCACCATCGATGTGGCAAAGCATTTCGACAAGGTCATCGCCACCGATGTCAGCCAGCCCCAGATCGACCGCGCGCCCGCTGCGGCAAATGTCAGCTACCGCTGCGAGCCCTCGCAGCAAAGCAGCCTCGAAGCAGGCAGTGTCGATCTCACCCTGGTGGCACAGGCACTGCACTGGTTCGACATTGATGGCTTCTACAACGAAGTGCGCCGCGTCAGCAAACCGGGCGCGCCGCTGGCCGTGATCTCATACAACCTGCTGGAAGCGAGTCCGCAAGTCGATGTGCTGATCCACAAACTGTATAACGAAGTTTTGAACGGCTACTGGGCGCCGGAGCGCGCCCACGTGGAAAACGGCTATCGCTCGATTCCCTTCCCATTCCAGCGCATTGAAACGCCCGCCGCCATGCTCACGGCGCAATGGGACCTGAAGCGCTTCATGGCTTACCTGGAAAGCTGGTCTGCGATTCAGACCTACAAAGAAAAAAACGGCGCCGATCCACTGGCGCCGTTCCGTGATGAATTCGCACGCTGCTGGGGCGACCCGCAGCGCCTGATGACGATTAACTGGCCGCTTTCGGTGCGAGTTGGTGTGGTTGACGGTAAGCCCACACCAGCATAGCGATCGCCGCCAGAATCATCGGCAGGGACAGCATCTGGCCGGAAGTGACCGGAATGCCGGCCACATTGATTTCCCAGTCCGGCGTGCGGAAATACTCGGTGAAGAAACGCGCGCAGCCATACAGCAGCGTGTACATCGCGCCAACCGCCAGCCGCGGGCGCTGCTTGCGCGCATACGGCCACAGAATGCAGAACACCAGGATGCCATCCACCAGCATCTGGTAAATCGGCGAAGGATGGCGCGGCAGTGCATCCACGTTCGGCCAGATCATCGCCCAGGGCAGGTCCGGATTGGTCACCACGCGGCCCGGCAGCTCGGCATTGATGAAGTTACCCAGACGTCCGCAGGCATAGCCCAGCGGGACCATCGGCGCGATGAAGTCATACACGTCCAGCAGGTTGCGCTTCGTTTTGCGCGACCACAGCGCCATGGCGATCAGCACGCCGAGGAAGCCGCCGTGGAAGGACATGCCGCCGTGCCAGACCATAAAGATCTCTTGCGGATTGGAGAAGAAGAAGCCCGGACGGTAGAACAGCACCTCGCCCAGACGGCCGCCGACAATCACGCCCAGCATGCCGTAGAAAAGCATATCGTCCAGATCCTGATTTTTCCATCCCTGGGCGGCGATATGGGGCTGCTTGATGCGCACGCGACCCAGCGCGATGAACAAAGCAAAGGCCAGTACATACATCAGGCCATACCAATGGACTGCGACCGGGCCAAGCTGGAAAGCGACCGGATCGGGCATCGGGTGAACAAGCGGCATTCAGACTCTCTTTCTCATCAAATCGAGGAAGCCCCGCAGCACGGGCGAGGCATTGTCGCGGCGCCAGGCCAGGCCGGTTTCGACCATTGGCGAGTGCTGCGCGAGCGGCCGGTATTCTACTCCTGGCCGTCTCAGATTCGACACGGATTGTGGCACAAGTGCGATGCCCATGCCAGCCGAAACCAGGCTGACGATGGTCTGCATTTGTATCGCCTCCTGACCGATGACGGGCGTAATGCCCGCGCTGCGGAAAACGGCCAGGATAGAGTCATACAAGCCGGGCGAAATCGTCCGGGGGAAGATGATGAGTGGGAGATTGGGCAGCTCGCGCAAGGTGGCCATGTGGACGCCCTTTAATTCCGGTAGCCCCGCCGGGGAGGCCAGGATCAAGGGCTCGCTCAGGACCGACATGTAATCCAGCTCCTGCTTGGCCTTATCCGGCAGAGGAGGAATCAGTAAGCCGGCATCGACGCGGTTCTGCAGCAGATCATCCAGCTGCACATCGGAGGTGGCCTCCTTCAGGGTGATCTGTACATGGGGAAAAGCGGCGCGGTAGGCGCGCAGGGAGGGCGGCAGCACGCTGTAGTCGGCCGAAGACACGAAAGCCAGCGAAAGATGCCCCACGGCGCCCGTAGCGGCCTTCTGCACCAGTTCCGGCAGTTGCTGCGCCTGGACCAGCAGGCGGCGGGCTTCGGGCAGCAGGGCCTCGCCGGCGGGCGTCAGGGCCACGCCGCGGCGGTTGCGGTCGAACAGGTCGGCGCCCAGCATCTCCTCCATAGCGAGAATGGTCTGGGACAGGGGCGGTTGCGTCATGTGCAGGCGTCGAGCGGCCCGCCCGAAGTGCAATTCCTCGGCGACGGTGACGAAATAACGTAGTTGGCGCAGTTCGATATTGGTTGCCATGATATGTTTTGCGACTCACTGATATGCGAATCATATATTTGACAACATGGCGGTGGCAAGGCAAGCTGAAAGTTCTTGATAGAGGAGAACGTCATGCCCCAATACCGCTCACGTACAACCACCCAAGGCCGCAATATGGCAGGCGCGCGCGCTTTGTGGCGCGCGACTGGCATGAAGGACGGCGACTTCGAGAAGCCAATTATTGCTGTGGTGAACTCTTTCACCCAGTTTGTACCGGGCCACGTCCATCTGAAGGACCTGGGCCAGCTGGTAGCGCGCGAGATCGAAGCATCCGGCGGCGTTGCCAAAGAATTCAACACGATCGCCGTTGACGACGGCATCGCCATGGGACACGGCGGCATGCTGTATTCCCTGCCATCGCGCGACCTGATCGCGGATTCGGTGGAATACATGGTCAATGCGCACTGTGCGGACGCCATGGTCTGCATTTCCAACTGCGACAAAATCACGCCGGGGATGCTGATGGCGGCCATGCGCCTGAATATTCCGGCGGTGTTCGTGTCGGGTGGTCCGATGGAAGCCGGCAAGGTGATCAAGTCTGTGAATGGCGGCGAAAAGATCATCAAGCTGGATCTGATCGACGCCATGATCAAGGCGGGTGATTCTTCGGTTTCGGACGCGGATGTGGCGGAGACTGAGCGCTCGGCCTGTCCGACCTGCGGTTCCTGCTCGGGCATGTTCACCGCGAACTCGATGAACTGTCTGACCGAGGCGCTGGGCCTTTCCCTGCCGGGCAATGGCACCATCGTCGCAACCCACAGCGACCGCAAGGAGCTGTTCCTGCGCGCGGGCCGCCTGATCGTCGAACTGGCCAAGCGCCACTACGAGCAGGATGACTACACGGTGCTGCCGCGTTCCATCGCCACCAAGGAAGCATTCGAGAACGCGATGGCGCTGGATGTGTCGATGGGCGGCTCCACCAACACCGTGCTGCACCTGCTGGCTGCGGCGCACGAAGCGCAAGTGCCGTTCACGATGGCGGATATCGACCGCATCTCGCGCAAGGTGCCTTGCCTGTGCAAGGTCGCGCCGATGACGGACAAGTTCCACATCGAAGACGTGCACCGCGCGGGCGGCATCATTTCGATCCTGGGCGAGCTGGCGCGCGCCGGCCTGCTGGACGTGTCGCAGCACACGGTGCACAGCAAGACCATCGGCGAGGCGATTGAAAAATACGATATCAAGCGTAGCGACGACCAGGCGGTGCACCAGCTGTTCCGCGCCGCGCCGGGCGGCGTGCCGACCCAGGTGGCGTTCTCGCAATCGGAGCGTTATGCCTCTTCGGATCTGGATCGTTCCAGTGGTTGCATCCGCGACCTTGAGCACGCGTATTCGAAGGACGGCGGTCTGGCTGTGTTGTACGGGAATATCGCGGAGAAGGGCTGCATCGTGAAGACGGCGGGTGTGGACGAGTCCATCCTGAAGTTCAGCGGCAAGGCGCGCGTGTTCGAAAGCCAGGATGAGGCGGTGGAGAATATCCTCGGCGACAAGGTGCAGGCGGGCGATGTTGTGATCATTCGCTATGAAGGTCCGAAGGGTGGACCGGGTATGCAGGAGATGCTGTATCCGACTTCGTACATCAAATCCAAGGGCCTGGGCAAAGCTTGCGCGCTGTTCACGGACGGCCGCTTCTCGGGCGGTTCGTCGGGCCTGGTGATCGGCCACGCATCGCCGGAAGCAGCGGAAGGCGGCGCAATTGGACTGGTGCAGGAAGGTGACATGATCGACATCGACATCCCGGCGCGCACCATCAACCTGCGCGTTTCGGCCGAAGAACTGGCGCATCGCCGCGCCAGGATGGAAGAGCGCGGCGCCGACGCATGGAAACCGCTGAACCGCAACCGCGTCGTTTCGCAAGCCCTGCAAGCGTACGCCGCCTTAACGACCTCCGCCGACCGCGGCGCCGTCCGCGACCTCACCCAGCTCCACCGCTAACACCCTGGGGTCAGATCCGACATTCGGACATTTTTTGTGTCCGCTATGACGGCTCTGGTCCTGGGCTGCGAATTTGGACTCATTTTGCGAGTTTCTTAAGCCGCACAAGGGTCATGGCGCAGCACCGGCGCGTTGAATTTGCGCGCAAAGTAAAAATTGTCCGAATGTCGGATCTGACCCCACGGTGGGGTTATTTCTTTTTTTTATCGCCGAAGCTTTGTTTGACGCGGTCTTTGCGGCGTTGCGCATCGACATCGTGGGCTTTGCGTTTGTCGAGGCCGAGCATGGGTTCGATGAATTCGAACCAGATGAAGGCCACCACCATCAGCCCGATAATCCACAGCCATGGCAGCTCGGCAAATTTCCAGACTTCGAAATACTTCAGCGCACACAGCGCCACGATAACAAGAATGATAGGCATTGGTCTCTCCCCCGATAACGCCATCTTACAAAAGATTCTGCTTGTCGTGGAGCAATATTCGCCAGCGAGTCAACCCACCCGGCCAACTCCGCGTTGATTTCGCACAAGCCTGCGTATTAACCGTTAGAATTGTGGCAGGATTTACTTTGGAGAAAATGATGAAACGTTCCCTGATGGTTGGTATGTTGCTCGCTTCTGCCTTCGCTTCGCAAGCCGCTTTCGCTAACGCGGATCTGGCCAAAGCCAAGAATTGCATGGCTTGCCACGCTGTTGCGAACAAGCTGGTCGGCCCTGCGTACAAGGATGTCGCGGCGAAATATGCCGGCCAGAAAGACGCCGAGGACAAGCTGGTGCAGAAAGTGATGAAGGGCGGTTCCGGCAACTGGGGCGCCATCCCGATGCCTGCTAATCCGCAGGTGTCCGAAGCCGAAGCGCGTACCCTGGTGAAATGGGTGCTGGCGCAGAAGTAATCGCGATAAGCACGCGCCAAAGAAAAAGCCGGGAATCATCCCGGCTTTTTTTATTTCACGACTTCAATCCGTGACTTCTTGCCGTTCTTGAACGTGAACAGCGTCAGCGCTCCATCCTTGATGTCGCCATACTGGTCGAACGCAATCAGGCCGCTGTTGCCCTGGTACTTCACTTTGAACAGGGATGGCAGGTATTTGGCAGGATCGGCGGACTTGGCCTCGGCCATCGCCGTCGCCATCGCCATCACCGCATCATAGCCATACGGCGCGTAGATCTGCACGTCTTTGCCGAAGCGCTTCTTGTAGCGTGCCGCGAATTCGTCGATCTTCTTTTCCTGCTCCGGCGTTACGCCTCCAGCTTCCGCGCAGGTGACGATGTCGTCGGCATTGCCCGCCAGCTTGGGCAGGGCTTCCGTGCAGATGCCGTCGCCACCCATGAACTTGGCCTTGATGCCCAGGTTCTTGATCTGGCGGATCATCGGACCGCCAACGGAATCCATGCCGCCGAAGAAGATCAGGTCCGGATTCTTGGCCTTGATGCTGGTCAGGATGGCATTGAAGTCGGTCGCTTTGTCGTTGGTGAATTCCTTGCCGACGATCTGCACGCCCGGCACTTTCTTCGCGGCCTTCATGAATTCATTTGCCACGCCCTGGCCGTACGCGGTACGGTCATCGATCACGGCGATCTTTTTCGCGCCAAGCTTCTTGCCGGCGTAGTCGCCCAGTGATGCGCCCAGTTTGTAGTCGTTCGCCACCACGCGGAAGGTGGTGTTGAAACCCTGGTGGGTGTAGGTCGGACTGGTGGCCGAGGCCGAAATCTGGGGAATGCCCGCGTCGTAATAAATCTTGGATGCGGGGATCGAGGTGCCCGAGGTCTGGTGGCCGATCACGCCATTCACTTTGCTGTCCACCAGCTTCTGCGCGGCCGACGTGGCCTGCTTCGGTTCGCCCGCGTCGTCTTCCGACAGCAGCACAAACTTCACGGCCTTGCCGTTGATCTTGAAGCCTTTGGCGTTCAGGTCGTCGACGGCCATCTGGGCGCCGTTACCCGTGTCCGTGCCCAGGTGGGCGGACTGGCCGGACAGCGGCCCCACATAGCCGATCTTGACCACTTCCTGCGCATTGGCGCCAGCCGACAAGGCCAGCGCCGCTGCGCTTGCTGCGATGAGTTTCTTTTGCATTTACTTCACAACTTCCATTTGGGTTTTCTTGCCGGCCTTGTAGGTGTACAGGGTCAGCGCGCCATCCTTGATGTCGCCATATTGGTCAAACGTGATCGGACCAGTAACGCCCTGGTGCTTGATCTTGGCCAGATAGGGCAGGTACTTGGCAGGTTCGGCCGAATTGGCTTCCTGCATGGCCTGGACCATGGTCATGATCGCGTCGTACACATACGGCGCGTACAGTTGCACGTCCTGGCCGAATTGTTTCTTGTAGCGGGCGCGGAAATCGTCGATGCCTTTGGACTGGTCGGCCGGTACGCCGCCCGCTTCCGCGCAGGTCACCACGCCGTCAGCTGCGGCGCCTGCGGACAGGCGATACAGCGCGTCGGTACACACGCCGTCGCCGCCCATGAATTTCGCGTTGATGCCGAGTGCCTTCATCTGGCGCAGCAGCGGGCCGCCGACGGAGTCCATGCCGCCGAAGAAGACCAGGTCCGGATTCTTGGACTTGATGTTGGTCAGGATGGCGTTGAAGTCGGTGGCGTTTGCGTTCGTGAATTCCTTGCCGACGATTTGCACGCCCGGTATGGCTTTCTTCGCGCCTTTAACGAATTCTTCTGCGACGCCCTGGCCGTAGGCGGTGCGGTCATCGATCACGGCGATTTTCTTGGCGCCCAGGTTCTTCACGGCATACGTGCCCAGCGTGCCGCCCAGCTTATTGTCGTTGGCGACGACACGGAAGGTCGTGTTGAATTTCTGCTTGGTGTAGACCGGGGAGGTGGCGGCTGGCGAAATCTGCGGAATGCCTGCGTCGTAATAAATCTTGGAGGCGGGGATGGTGGTGCCGGAGTTCAGGTGGCCAATCACGCCATTCACTTTTGCGTCGACCAGTTTCTGCGCGGCGTTGGTGCCTTGTTTCGGGTCGCCTGCGTCGTCTTCATACTGGATCACGAACTTGACCGGCTTGCCGCCGATCTTGATGTTCTTGGCGGTCAGGTCATCGACGGCCATCTTGGCGCCGTTTTCCATGTCCTTGCCAAGGTGTGCGTTCGCGCCGGAGACAGGGGCGACGTGGCCGATCTTGATGACTTCCTGGGCGTAGGCGCCAGTGGTAAAGGCCATCGCTACGGCGAAAGGAAGCAACTTGCTGGTCAACTGCATGGGTATTCTCCAAGAAAAATTGCACACGGAACAAGGTACATCAAAACGTGCAATTGGCAAAGCAGGAATTCCGCATGGATTTAACGTTTTTCGCTCTGCTTTGGTGCACTTGCCTGGAGATGGGTGATTTCCTGCTGCACGGCGCGCGTGACGATCTTGCCGATGGTGTCATGCAGGCCGTCGCGGATCTCGTCGGTCAGGCCGCGCAGGGCGTGGCTTAGCACTTCGGCCATGCTGTCCTTGATGCGCTGCTCCAGCACGAAGTCGACGCGGTTACTCAGCTGCTGCAGCACGCGCTCGCTGACCTGGCGCTCAAGCTGCGCCCAGTCGATGGCGTCTGCAACTGGCGCCGGCGCCGCGGGCTGCGCGTGCATTGGTTCGGCAGGAATCGACGCGGTGGCGTCGGCCGCTTCCGACGTGGACGGCACTGCGCCTTCTTCGGCGAGTGGCGCGACGGACGATTCGTCTGCGGCCAGTGCGACGGGCGACGCTGCGGCAGGCTGCGCTTCAGCGGCAGCCGCGCCGGCTGGTGAGGCGGCAGGCGCCACACGGAAAGGCCAGGCGGCGGCCCGCTCGGCGTGTACGACGGCCGCGCCGGCAGGCGTGCCGGCGGCGGCCTCGGAGGCGGCTGGCGTGGGGCGCAAGGCTGCAGCGGCTTGCGCAGAGTCCGGTGCGTCGGCCGCGGCGGGCGCTGGGAGCTGGTCTTGCAGCACTTCGGTCAGGACGGGGATGCTGGCGTCGAACTTGGTCATGCTTTACCTACGGTCAGATGGGACGGCTGGAATTCCTGGCGTTTGTAGGCAATGAAGCGCTGGCGGCCGGCAGCGGCATCCGCTTCGTCGGTGGAGATGACTTCGATCAGGCGCGGGAAGTTCTCGAACTGCGTCGGCGCGCGGCGCGACAGATTCACCAGCAGGTCCGCGTGCGGCAGCTCGACTTCATCGGTTTCGGTCAGCACGATCGCCGAATCCGGCGCCTTGGGATCATTGACGTGGGCATGCGGCAGAAAGTCCACGTCGGAGAACGTCCACAGCGCATGATCGAGCGCTGCCAACTGCTCGGCATCTTCCGTCATCACGACGATGCGGTTGCGCGCGCCGTAGGCCTTGCGCAGCAGGCGGCAAGCGTAGGCGATCTTGTCCGCCACATTGCTGTGGAAATCGATTTGCGTCATATCAGAACTGGAAACCAGGTGGTGCGTTGGATTGTTGCTGGGCCTTGCGGCGAGCCTCTTCGGCCGCCGCTGCGCGCGCGGAGTCCTGCGCGACTTGCTCGGCGCTTGGGCCTTTCGGCGGCGCTGCGGCGACAGGCGGCGGATTCTGGTAACCCTGCGGCAGCGCCTTGATGGTCGGATAGCCGGCGTTGGACAGCAACTCGTCCCAGGCCGACGATTCGAAGCCAACCTGTTTGGTGCGGCCGACAGTCAGCAGCGGCAGCTGGCCATCGCTGCCGGCAGCCTTCAGCGCTGCCTGATCGTCGGCGGAGGTCACGGTTCGCTCGCGGAAAGGAATGCCGCGGTTGTTCAGCAGCGCGCGGCCTTGCTCGCAGCCCGCACAGTTGGCGGTCGTGTACAGCACCACGGGACGTGCGCGTACGGCGTCCGCCAGTTCGGGCGGCAGGTCGGGATTGCCGCCGGTGTTGAAACTCTTTACTTCGGCCTTTTTCGCGGACGCAGGAGGCGGCGTGTCCGTGTAATGGGTTACGCCCTTATCGTCCTTCCATTTGTACATCTGCGCCTGGGCCGCCGCAGCGGCACACAGCAGCACCAGCAGGGCGGCGCGGCGCATCATGCGGCCATCCCGCTGTGACGCAGCAGCGCGTCGATGGTCGGCTCGCGGCCGCGGAAAGCCGTGAATGATTCCAGTGCAGGGCGCGAACCGCCAACGGCCAGAATCTCCTGCTGGAAGCGCTTGCCCGTTTCGGTCGACATCTTGCCGCCATCCAGCGCAGCCGCTTCTTCAAAGGCCGCGTAGGCGTCGGCCGACAGCACCTCGGCCCATTTGTAGCTGTAGTAGCCCGCCGCATAACCACCGGCGAAGATGTGGCCGAAGGAATTCTGGAAGCGGTTGAAGGCCGGCGGAACAATCACGGAGAACTTGCGGCGTACTTCGTCGATCACATCCTGCACCGACTTGCCGTTCTCCGGCTTGTAGTCGTAATGCAGATGCATGTCCAGCAGGGAGAACTCCACCTGTCGCAAGGTCTGCAGGCCGGACTGGAAGTTTTTCGCAGCCAGCATCTTGTCGTACAGCGCGCGCGGCAGCGGTTGCTGGGTGTGGACGTGGGCCGTCATGTGGCTCAGCACATCCCACTCCCAGCAGAAGTTTTCCATGAACTGCGATGGCAGCTCCACAGCATCCCATTCCACGCCGGAGATGCCGGACACCGCCAGCTCTTCCACCTTCGTCAGCATGTGATGCAGGCCGTGGCCGAATTCGTGGAACAGCGTGATCACTTCATCGTGCGTGAACAGCGATGGCTGCAGCTTGCCGTCGATAAGGGCTGGCTCGGTGAAGTTGCAGGTGAGGTAGGCGACCGGCGTTTGCAGCGCGCCTTCCTTCATGCGGCGGCCGCGCGCATCGTCCATCCATGCGCCACCGGACTTGCCGGCGCGGGCGTAGAGGTCCAGATAGAACTGTCCAATCAGCTTGCCATCACGCTCGATGCGGTAGAAGCGCACATCCTTGTGCCATGCGGGCGCCTGGTCCTGCACGATCGACACGCTGAACAGATTCTGCACCAGCTTGAACAGGCCGTCGATCACCTTATGTTCAGGGAAGTATTGCTTCACTTCCTGGGCCGAGAAGGCGTATTGGTGCTGCTGCAGCTTTTCGGAGGCGTATGGCAGATCCCATGCCTGCAGATCATTGATGCCCAGTTCTTTCGATGCGAATTGCTGCAGCTCTTTCAAATCCTTTTCCGCGAAGGGGCGGGCGCGCCTGGCCAGGTCTTCCAGGAAGGAGATCACCTGTTCAGGGCTTTGCGCCATCTTCGGCACCAGCGACACTTCGGCAAAATTCTTATAGCCCAGCAGGGAAGCTTCCTCTTCGCGCAGCTTCAGCAGGCTGACGATGTTCTGGGTGTTGTCCCACTTATCGCGCTCGCTGAACATTTCACCCAGGCCGGAAGCCTTGGTGGCATTGGCGCGGTAGACCTTTTCGCGCAGTTCGCGCTGATCGGCGAATTGCAGGATCGGGTAGTAGGATGGGAAGTGCAGGGTGAACATGAAGCCCTGTTTGCCTTCCTTGTCGGCCAGCGCTTTGGCGGCGGCCTTGACGTCGTCCGGCAGACCGGCCAGTTCGGCTTCGTCCGCGATCACCATCTTCCAGTCGTTGGTCGCATCCAGCACGTTCTCGCTGAAGCGGGTGGAGGTGGCGGCATGCTCTTCCTGGATGTCGGCGAAGCGTTCTTTCTTGTCCGCCGGGAGCTCGGCGCCGCCCATGCGGAAGTCGCGGATCGCATTGTCCACGATGCGCTTGCGCGCCGGGGACAGGGTGTTGAATTCCGTGCTGGCGCGCAGGGCCTTGTATTTGGCGAACAGGTTCTCGTTCTGGGCCAGGGCGGTCCAGAACTCGGTCACTTTCGGCAGGTTTTCGTTGTAGGTGGCGCGCAGCTCGGGCGTATCCACCACGTTGTTGAGATGACTGACAATGCCCCAGGCGCGGCCCAGCAGCTCGGTGGCATTCTCCAGCGGCGTCACGAAGTTATCCCAGGTGACGCTGTCGCCCGGCTTTTCCAGCGTGGCCACAGCCTCGCGGTTTTTTGCCAGCAGATGCTCGACGGCGGGAGTAACGTGTTCCGGCTTGATCGCATCGAAGCGCGGCAGGCCGGAAAAGTCCAGCAGCGGATTGTCCAGGGTAGTGTCAGTCATTTTCTCTCCATTCTTCAGACCCTCAATTCGGGTCAGACCCTTGGGTCTGACCCCGGTGTCAGGGTTTAAACGCGCTCCGCCGACTCGATGGTGTTCATCAGCAGCATGGTGATGGTCATCGGACCAACGCCGCCGGGAACCGGGGTGATATGCGATGCCACTTCCTTGATACCGTTGAAGTCCACGTCACCGCACAGCTTACCGTTATCGTCGCGGTTCATGCCGACATCGATCACGATGGCGCCCGGCTTGACCATATCGGCGGTCAGCGTATTGCGGCGGCCCACGGCGGCCACGACCACGTCGGCCTTGCGGGTGTGGTAGCCCAGGTCCGGGGTCGCACTATGGCAGATGGTGACGGTGGCATTCGCTTGCAAGAGCAGCAGGCCCATAGGCTTGCCCACGGTGTTCGAGCGGCCGATCACCACGGCGTGCTTGCCCTTCAGATTGATGCCGGTCGATTCGATCAGCTTCATGCAGCCGTATGGCGTGCAAGGACGGAAGCCTTCCAGGCCGGTCATCAGTTCGCCCGCGCTCAGCACGGAGTAGCCATCTACGTCTTTCGAAGTAGAGATGGCTTCGATCACCTTGTGCGGATTGATGTGCTTGGGCAGCGGCATCTGCACCAGGATGCCGTGGATGGTTGGGTCTTCGTTCAGGGCCGCGATGCGGTCCAGCAGCGCCTGTTCGGTCAGGTCTGCATCGTACTTCTCGAGCAGGGAATGGATGCCGACGTCGCCGCAGGCTTTCACCTTGTTGCGCACGTAGACGTGGCTGGCCGGGTCTTCGCCGACCAGGATCACGGCCAGGCCAGGCTGTTTGCCTTTGGCGGTGAGGGCAGCGGCGCGGGTAGCGATTTCGGCGCGCAGTTTTTGGGAGAGGGCGATTCCGTCGATCAGTTGTGCAGACATGATTTTGGTGGGTGGGATGTAAAACCGCCATTATAAAGCCGTCGCCCCCTCGGCGCGCCTGCGCTAAGATGTGTTCGGACATAACCAATACTAGGTTGCATTTTTAGCATCGGACCTCAATGCGGCGATCTTTGATGCTTTGCCTGGCTCTTTTGGCCGGGCCGGCGATGGCGATGGACGTGGTCATCTTCGACCGTCCCACCTCGCCGAACGACTTCCGGCGCGAATATGCACAGGCTCTATTGCGTACCGTCCTGAAACGCACTGAAGCCGAGTATGGCCCCTGGCGGCTGGAACTGGCCCCGGCCCACATGGAGCGGCGGCGCCTGTTTGCCGCGCTGCGGGAGGGCAAAATCATCAATGTCACGGCTTATCCCGTCAATGCGGAATGGGCCAGCACCCTCAAGATGGTGCCGGTGCCGATCGATATGGGCGTGCAGTCCTGGCGTATTGCCTTGATCGACAAGCGCAATCAGGCCCGGCTGCGCACCCTGAACGCGGCGCAGCTGAAGCAGATGCGGGCCGGTTCGGGCTCGGCCTGGGTCACGCTGACGTCGTTGCAGGATAACGGCTTCACCGTGGTCACCGGCGGCAATTACGATGGGCTGTTCGATATGCTGATGGCGGGACGCTTCGATTATTTCCCGCGCGGGGTCAATGAAATCTTCCGCGAGCTGGATACTCGGCGGCGCGACTATCCCAACCTGGCCGTGGAGGACAGCTTTCTGCTGCATGATCAGATCCCGTCCATGTTCATGGTGTCGCCGCACGCGCCGCACTTGCACGCGCGCCTGGCGGCGGGCATGGAGGCCATGGTGAGGGATGGCTCGCTTGAAAAGCTGGTGCTGCGCTTTCACGGCGCGGATCTCCAGCGCGCCTCGCTGTGCGGACGCAAACGGATCGAGCTGCCCAACCGGGAACTTGACCCGGCGCTGTACGAGCGCAAGGCGTTGTGGCTCGATCCTTTTGATCCGCGCCTCGGCTTTTGCCCTGTGTCGTCCTCCGGCCGCTGAGCTGCCAACTTTCCGGCGCATCGGTGTACCGGTCCGGCGGCCAGTACGGTTCTGGCGGAAGAATGGAAAAGTGTGCAGGGACTGTATTGGTTTGTCGGGATAGAGTATTGATAACAATACCTGTCCTGAGAGTCCTGCCATGTCTTCCGATCAGCTGCTTGCGTTTTGCGCTTTTGCGGTCATTACGACCATCACACCCGGACCGAATAATATGATGATGCTCGCGTCCGGACTGAATTTTGGGTTTGCGCGTTCGGTGCCGCATTTGATTGGCATCTGCTGCGGCGTGGCCATCATGGTGCTGGCCGTGGGGATGGGGCTCCATGTGGTGTTCGAGACTGTGCCGGTGTTACAGGTCGTGCTGAAGTATCTGGGCGCGGCATATCTGGCCTGGCTGGCATGGAAGCTGGCCAATGCGAAGCCGATGGGTGAGGGCAGCAAGGCAGTCGCGAAGCCGATGGGCTTTGTGGGCGCGGCGGCTTTCCAGTGGCTGAATCCAAAAGCGTGGATGATGGTCGTGAGCGCGGTCACGAACTATCTGCCGCACGGCTTCCATTTGCGCGATGTGCTGATCATTGCCGCGATCTTCATCGTGATCGGCTTGCCCTGCGTCGGCGCTTGGGCATCGTTCGGAGCCAATATGCAGCGCGTGCTGCGCGATCCGAAGTCGGTGCGCATCTTCAACCTGACGATGGCAGCGCTGCTGCTTGCCTCGCTTTATCCGGTGCTGGTGGAATAAAAAAACCGGCCCCGAAGGCCGGTCAAAACGCACCACTTATTCATGGAGATCGTACCCGTTACGGCGATGCCGATCCAATTACTAATTTGCGTTTTGCTATGCCGAATGGTGATAGCTCAGGCGGAGTGGGGCAGCTTTGCGGCGACTTCGCGCAGGGTGTCCAGCATGGCCTGGGCGCCCGGGGCAAGGCGGTGCTGGCGGCGCGTGATGATGCCGTAGACATCCATGCGCAAGCCCAGATCGAATGGCAGGACGGCGAGCTCGCCGAATTTGATATAAGGCTCGACCACCTGCTGCGGCAGTGGAACGATCATGTCGCTGCGGGCCAGCAGGCTGGTAATGACGGGCAGTGAGGCCGTTTCCACGGTTTCTGCCGGCTGGTCCAGGCCCTGCGAGAGGAACATCGAAGTAAGTCGGTCGCGCAGAATGCTGCCGCTGGGCGGCATGATCCACGACGCATGCGCCAGATCTTCCAGCGTCAGGTCCTTGCGGTCCGCCAGCGGATGGCCGCTGCGCGCAATCAGGTGATGCGGTTCATCGGTCAGCGGCTCGAAATTCAGTTCGTTGGCCGAATCGCTGTCGAGCACGCGGCCGATCATCATATCCAGCTCCCCGGCGCGAAGGCGCTGCAGCAGGATCTTGCTGGTATCGACGCTGATGGCCACGTGCAGGCGCGAGTGGCGCGATTTCAGCAAGGTCACGGCTTCCGGCAGCAGGCTGGTGGAAGGCGCCATCACAGCGCCGATCGATACGCGGCCCGACAGGCCAGCCAGCAACTCCATCACTTCCTGGTGCGCGGCGTCCATCTCCGCCAAAGCGGCGCCCGCGCGGCGGATCATCACTTCACCGTACCAGGTTGGCACGATGCCGCGTGCACGGCGTTCGAACAGCTGCACGCCCAGCGCGTATTCAAGTTCGGATAAAAGCTTGGAGGCGGCCGGCTGCGTAAGATTGGCCGCTTCGGCCGCATGAAGAATGGAACCGTGCCTTCCGAGTTCCACCAGCAGGACCATGTGACGGGTCTTCAGGTGGGTGCGAACAAAGCGGTCGGAATTGGCAAGGCTCATGGTTCTCCAGTTCTCGTCAGTCGTGATAGATCTGCGAGCGTCCGCCGTCGATCAGGATATCGGTGGCATTGATAAAGCGCGCCTCGTCGCTCGCAAGGAAGAGTGCAGTATAAGCGACTTCCCTCGGCTCGCCGATTCGGCGGCACGGCAGGATTTCGGTCTGGCGCGCGCGGTCCGCTTCACTTAGTCCCGCCAGCCAGTCCGCTACGCGCTCGGACATGATCAGGCCCGGTGAAATGGAGTTCACGCGGATGCCGCGTGCCGCATATTCGATGCCCAGCGATTTCGTCAGCCCGTTCAGCGCATGCTTGGCGACCGGGTAGGGGAAGCAGCCCGGAATGATCTTGCTGCCGTGGACCGAGGAGATGTTCACGATATTGCCGCGGCCCTGAGTCAGCATGCCCGGCAACACGGCGCGAATCGCATTCCAGGCGCCTTCCAGGTCGATGGACAGGCAGCGGCGCCACTGTTCCGGCGTCATTTGCAGCGGGTCCGCAAAAACGTCCACGCCCGCATTATTGATCAGGATATCGACGCGGCCGAAGCGCTCGATTGCCTTGTCGGCCAGCGCCTGCATGGCGAGGGGATCGGCCACGTCGGCTTGCACGAACAAGGCATTCTCTTCGCCCAGTTCGGCCACAATGGCTTCGGCGTGCTGGTCGTAAGCGTGGCTGTTGACCACAACGCGGGCGCCTTCTTCAACGAAGAGGCGGGCGATGGCCGCGCCGATGCCCTGCGAAGATCCGGTTACGATGGCTACTTTGCCTTTAAGTCGGTCAGTCATGGATTAGTGTCGCGCGCCGCGCGTTTTCAGTTGGTCAAACAGCACGGCAGCCAGCAGGATCAGGCCGCGCATCAGATATTGGTAGAACGCGTCCACGTCCAGCAGATTCATCACGTTTTCCAGCGTACCCATGATCAGCACGCCGACCAGTACACCGAAGATGCGCGCCTTGCCGCCCTGGAGCGATACGCCGCCCAGCACGCAAGCCGAAATCACGTCCAGCTCGAAGCCTTGCGCCGCATTCGGCTGGCCGGAGGTGATGCGCGAGGACAGGATCAGGCCCGCTAGCGCAGTCACCACGCCTTGAATCAGGAAGATCCACACACGCAGACGCTCCACGTTCACACCGGCCAGGCGCGCCGCTTCCGGATTGCCGCCGATGGCCAGCGTGTTGCGGCCGAAGATGGTGTGATTCAGCAGCACGCCAAACATGATGAAGCACAGGGCGGTGACCAGCACCGGCAGCGGCATGCCGAACCAGCGTGTGTCGCCGAAGCTGATGAAGGTTTCGTTGGCGATGCCGACCGCCTGGCCTTTGGAGACGATGAAAGCCAGCCCGCGCACCATCAGCATGGTGGCCAGTGTGGCGATCAGCGCATTCACGCGCAGGTAGGCGATCAGTACGCCATTGCCCGCGCCGATCAGCGCACCGGCCAGCATGCCGCCGCCGACGGCCAGGAAAATGCTGCCGGTCGCTTCCAGAATCATGGCGCCCAGCACGCCGGCAAAGGCGATGGTGGAGCCGACCGACAGGTCAAAATCGCGCGAGGCCAGGCACATCATCATGGTGCAGGCCACCATGCCGATCTGCGCCACGGACAGCATCAGGCCGACGATGTTCGCCAGCGAGAGGAAATTCTCCACCGTGAACGCCAGCACCACGCACAGGATGGCGTACGCGATCGGCATGCTGTAATCGGCCAGCCATTTGCGCCGGTTGTTGGCAGGCGCGCTGGCCGCGCCGGTAGTTGAAGCGATGGACATCATGTAAAGCTCCTAATCAGGTCTGGTCTGGCAGCGCCAGGCGCAGGACAGCGGTTTCGTTGGCTTCGGCGCGCGGCAGTTCGCCGCTGATCCGGCCATCGCGCATGACCATCACGCGGTCGGCCACGCCGAGCACTTCGGGCAGGTCGCTGGAAATCACGATCACGCAGCAGCCTCGCTCCGCCACTTCGTAAATGATGCGGTAGATCTCGTTCTTGGCGCCGACGTCGATGCCGCGCGTGGGTTCGTCGAGGATCAGTACTTTCAGATCCGGCTCCGCCAGCCAGCGCGCCAGAATTGCCTTCTGCTGGTTGCCGCCACTGAGCAGGCGGATTTCCTGGTCACGGTGCGGCGTCTTGATGCGAAGGCGCTTGATGAAGTCATCGGCCAGCGCGGCTTCCTGCCGATGGCGCAGGAAGATGCCGCCTTTCAGGTTGGTACGGCGCACGCTGATATTGATGTTTTCCGACACCGAGGCTTCGGCCAGAATGCCTTGTTCCTTGCGGTCTTCCGGGCAGAGCACGATGCCGGCGGCAATCGCCGCGGCAGGTCCGCCGCGGCGCAGTTCCGTGCCATCCAGCTGGATCGAGGAGCCGTGCTGGCGATGATCGGCGCCGTAAAGCAGACGCATAAGCTCCGTGCGGCCCGCGCCGACCAGGCCAAAGAATCCCACGATCTCGCCGCGCCGTACGGAAAAGTCGTGGTGGCCTTGCAGGGTACGTCCGCCAAGGCCGCGTACGACGAGGCGTTCTTCGCCATGCTCGCGTGGACGGTAATCGTAGATGTCTTTCAACTCGCGTCCCACCATATTGGCGATCAGCGTTTCGCGCGGCACTTCCGCCATGACGGGATGCGTCACGATCTTGCGGCCATCGCGGAAGATGGTGCAGGCATCGCACAGCTCATACAGTTCTTCCAGACGGTGCGAAATGTAGATCATGGTGCGGCCAGCAGCGCGCAGCTCTTTGATCAGGCGGAACAGCACTTCGCTTTCGCGTGCCGACAGGCTGCTGGTCGGCTCGTCGAAGGCGATCACCTGCGCGTCCTGCATCAGGGCTTTGCAGATTTCGACCATCTGGCGCTGGGCGATCGACAGGTCGATCAGCTTCGCATCGGGATCGAGATCCACGCCCATTGCCGCCAGGCGGCCCGTCACCATCTTGTGTGCTTCGGCTTTGCGCACCAGGCCGAAACGCTGCGGCAGGCGGCCCAGCAGGATGTTTTCGGCGACCGTCAATTCAGGAACGTATTGCAGTTCCTGGTGAATCACGGCGATGCCCGCGTGGATGGCATCGGCAGCGGAATGGAAATGGCATTCGCGGCCATCCAGCAGCAGGCGGCCGCCATCCGGACGGTACTGGCCGCCGAGGATCTTGAGCAGGGTCGATTTCCCCGCGCCGTTCTCGCCCAGCAGGCCGTGCACGGCGCCCGCGTGGGCCTCGAAGCTGACGCCATCGAGCGCGCGCACGCCGGGAAATTGCTTCGACACCTGGTCGAATTGCAGAGAGCCTGACATTTCAGGGCCTTACAGTCCGAACTCGGTGCGCACCGCGGCCTGGTTGGCGCGGGTCATCAGCTGGCCGGTGGTCAGCACCTGCGCAGGCGGCTGCTTGTTGGCGACGATCCAGTCATACATATTCGCCGAGGTTTCGTAGCCGTGGCGTTTTGGGCTGATCAGCACCGTGCCGTAGAAGCCGGTCTGACCCGGCTTGGCAAATTCGTTCAGTGCCGCCTTGCTGCCGCCAATGCCTACGGCGACCATATTGTCGGCCTTGAAGCCGCGGCCTTCGCCGGCGCGGGTCGCGCCCAGCGCAGCTTCGTCGTTCAGGCCAAAGGCGACCCAGTGTTTGAACCTGGCGTTCTTGGTCAGCGCGATATTGGCGGCGTTGAAGGCGTTTTCGGTGTCGGTCTTGGCTTGTGGTGCATCGATGATGTTTGCGGCCGGGATGCCGGCGGCCTTCAGCGCATCGGCGGCGCCCATGGTACGGTCTTTGGCGGTTGGCAGCTGGTCGTAGGCGATGCGCAGCGCGCCCACTTCCTGCGGTTTCCAGCCGCGCTTCTTGATTTCTTCCGCCAGCGCCTTGCCGACTTGCTGGCCGATGTCGTAGCCGGAAATGCCCATATGCGGGATGGTCGGAATCGGCTTGCCTGCACCATCCACCAGCTGGTCATCGACCGAAATCACTTTGAGGTTGTTGCGCTTCGCAGCGCGGGCGATGGCGGTGCCCAGTTTCACATCCGGTGCGCAGATCACGAAGCCCTGTACTTTTTGCGCGGCCAGGTTATCGATGGCGGCCAGTGTCTTCTCACCATTCGGTACACCGATCTTCACCAGCGTGAAACCCTTGTCCTTTGCGGCTTGTTCGGCAAAACGCCATTCGTCCTGGAACCACGGCTCTTCCGCCTGTTTGACGAGGAAGCCGATCTTCACGGGTTCGGCGGCGTGGGCGAATCCCAAGGTACAGGCAATGGCTGCTGCGGCCAGCAGGTGGCGGCGGGTGATCAGTGTTTTCATGGTGTCTCTTATATGTTTTAGTGAGCGGTGTCGTCGAACAGGGCGTCCACAATACCCAGCGGTGCTTCGAGCTGGATGGTGAACAGGCTGCCCGCAAGTGGCATATCTTCGAGCTCTTCGCGGCTCATTTCTACACGTGCCGAAGTCACCATCAGCTGGTCCAGATTCGGTCCGCCGAAAGCAGGGCAGGTGGTGTTCTTGGCCGGGACGGAGAAGCTGCGCATCAGCGTGCCGTCCGGTGCATATTGCACGACGCGGCCCGCGCCCCACTGCGCGTTCCACAGGCAGCCGTTGCGGTCGATGGTGGAACCGTCCGGCCAGGCATCGGCCAGGTCGACTTCGACGAACAGCCGCACATTGGAGACGCTGGCCGATATTGCGTCGTAGTCGCACTGCATGATGCGGCGCGTGGTGGTGTCGGTGAAGTACATGGTCTTGCCATCGACGCTAAAGCAGATGCTGTTGGCGATGGCCACGGCGGGCAGCGCGAGGCGACGCAGTCCGCGCTTCATGGAGAACTGGTAGAAGCTGCCGATAGGGCGCTTCTCGGCCGCTTCGTTCAGGGTGCCGAAGACGTAGTTGCCGCTGCGGTCCGTGCGGCCGTCGTTGATGCGGGTGCGCGATTCGAGCGCATCGACCGGCACCACGGGCTTCACGGGATGCAGTTGCGGGCCGTTGTTGTCGATGCCGTTTGGTGCGCCGGCGAAGCAAAGCTGTTTGGCGAGGCCCAGCAGCAGCTTGCCCGATTTGCAGATGACCATGGAGCCGGTGCGGTCAGGCACACGATAGGCCGTGGCGCTGGCGCTGCCCGGCGTCCAGGCGTGCACCGTGGCGGATTCAATGTCGGTCCACAGCCAGCGGCCCGCGCGTTCGTCCCACAGCAGGCCTTCGCCCAGTTGCGCGCGCTGCTCGATGGCCAGCATCATCGACTGCTGCTTTTCCACTTGTGTCTCCATTATTGGTTTTTAATCAGCTTACAGAAAAGTGACATATCGGACTTATGTGTATTAAACGGAAACGTATGTCGATTTGATATAGCTATTTGCCGATTGTGAGTTTGTAGACGGGGATGACTTTGACGGCGGAGACGCCCGCCAATTGCGGCTGGCCGCCAAAGTCCGGCACCGCCTGCTCTGGCAGGTAGATCGGCGCATCGGCGCGCAGCGGCAGCACGGAGAGCTGCAGCGTGGCGTTGGACGCAATGCCGTTGCGTTTCAGGTCGAATTGCCAGCGCTGGCCGTTGTAGTACCAATCGTCCAGCATGCGCGTGCCGCTGAACAGGCGGGCGATGTCGCCGGTGAAGTCGATGTCCAGCAGCGCCGCATCGAGCTTGTCCAGTTTTCCGCCGCTTAGTTTTACTTCCCAGGCGGCGGCGTTGCGGAAGGCTTCGGGTATGGGCTGCATCGCGGCTTTGGCGTTGCCGCCGATTCGCGGCGCGGGCACCGGCGATGCGGCACGCAGCGGCGTGATGCTGGCTTGCAGCTGGACCGGCGATACGTCCGCCTCGTATTCCGTGAAGATGCCACTGCGCCCGGCGGCTTTCAGCGCGGCGCTTGCAGTGGCTGCCGCGTCCAGCGCAGGGAATACCGCCGCCTGGAAGTGCGGCTGATCCGGCGAGCGCAATTCGAGCTTGCCATCGGCGAAATAGGCCTGCTGCGCGCTCAGCACGAGCCGCCGCTGTCCCGCAAATTCGCCAACCGCCAGCTGCCCCACTTGTTCTGGACTCAGCACCACGACCGTGATCGCGCGTCCCTGCGGCTTGCGTAGCGTGAACGCCGCTGCGCTATCCGGCACAATGCCGTTGATGACAACGCGCTCGTTGCCGGCGCCGGAAGCGGATGTGGCGGCGATGTGGGCGCCGGGCGCATCAAGGTAAGGCGCTGCGGCGGGTTCGAGCGCCATTTCGACCGGGATACCGGTGGTGGCGGAGAAAACGTAGACGATGCCTTCTTTACCCGCATCCAGCCGCGCGACCGGCTGTGCGGTTGCGTAGTCAAGACGCGTGCCGTCGAGATCAAAGTTCACCGGCCAGATAAAGTAAGCGCCATCGGCGGCGTCGAATGGCTGGCTGGGGAAGCGCAATGCGCCGCTGGGCAGCTTGATGTCGAACTGCACGCCGCGCTGCACAGCCATGGGATACTGGCGCACGTGATTGTTGAAGAACACGAAAGCCTGGTCGCCTTTGCTGCGCAGCGACCAGCGCGGCGTCGACAGATCGCGCATCGACTCGGCCACCTGATCGGGCCTGCGCACGGTCATCGGCGCCAGGCGGCCGCCGAAGTCGCGCAGGAAGTAGTGGAAGGGACGCAGGCGCTCCAGCACGGGGCGCTGCTGGCCATCCGGGCCAAGCGGCGCGTTGAAGTCGTAGCTGATGGCGGGCGTATCGTTATAGCCGCCGCTCAGCGTGCTCTCTTCCATCGTGGTGCCGCCGAGACTCAGCGGATTGCGGCCGCCGTGGAACATGTAATAGCCGACCATATTCAGTCCGGAGCCCAGCTGCACCGGCAGCATGGACGCGATGTCGTCCGGTGATACCAGGGTGCGGCGGCGGTACATGGCGGGCAGCCCCGCGCCGTATTCCGCGCCGAGGAAAGGCGTGTCGGCCATGTCCGTTTCAGCAGTGCCGGTCTGCGAGGCGCGCGTTTGCGCACCGAGGTCGCCGCTGACGCGCGTGCCGAAGCGGAAGGCATAGGTTTCTTTGGGCGGCAGCGGCTTGGTGCTCGCGCTCCATGGCTCGTCTGGATAGCCGCCAAAGACCGGCGTTACTTCGCCCGATGGATACAGCGTGTGATCCCAACCCGTGACCGTATAGATCGGCACATCGAGGCCCGCCTGGATTGCCAGTTCTTTCAGCTTGCTGATGTGGCCTGCGCCCTGACCGGGACCGGCGAGGTTATATTCGTTCTCCAGCTGGACTGCGACCACCGGGCCGCCATCCTTCCACAACTGGCCTTTCAGCTGCGTGCCGATCTCGCGGTACAGGCGTTCAACGTAGTGCAGGTATTGCGGATCGTCGCGCCGCGTCGGCATGGCATTAACCACCCAGTCCGGCACGCCGCCGTATCGCACTTCGGCGTGCGCCCATGGGCCGGCGCGTACCACCACACCGAGGCCGGCCTTGCCGGCAAGCTGCACGAAACGGCGCAAGTCGCGGTTGCCTTGCCAGTCGAATTTTCCTTCCAGCTCTTCGTGGTGGCTCCAGATCACGTAGCTGGTCACCACTTCCACGCCGGCGGACTTCATCTTGCGCAGTTCCGCTTCCCAGGTCGAAGCGGGGCTGCGTGAGTAGTGGAATTCTCCTGCGACAGGCAACCAGGGCTGGCCGTTCCTCGTCAGATATTGATTGTTGATCCCGATGCGCTCACCGCGCGGCGAAATGCTGCTGCCGGTTTTGATGTAGCCGGTTTTCGGTTCGGCGGCGGGAGCGCTGGCATCGACGTGCAGCACGGCGGCATGCGCGCAGGCCGCCACTGCGCTCAGGACGGCCAGGGCGGCGCGGCGCATGCGCGGGGCGATCACTGGCGCCAGGCTTCGACGAAACGTTGCGCGCGCTTGCCAGCTTCGGCGGCGTCGATGCCCGGTGCATAAAGGGCGGAGCCAAGGCCGAAGCCTGCGGCGCCTGCTGCGCGGAACGGGCCCATATTATCCGGCGTGACGCCGCCCACCGGCAGCAGGCGCGTCTCCGCTGGCAGCACGGCACGCATGGCCTTCATGATGGTTGGCGTAATCAGTTCGGCGGGGAAGAGCTTCAGCGCATCGGCACCGGCGTGCAGGGCGGCGAAGGCTTCCGTCGGCGTGGCGACGCCTGGAACGCAAGCCATGCCGTTGGCTTTCGCGGCCTTGATCACGGCAACGTCGGCGTGCGGCATGACGATGATGCGGCCACCGGCGGCCTGCACTTCATCGACCGCGTTCACGCTGAGCACCGTACCTGCGCCCAGTACGGCATCTGCCGGCAAGGATTTGCTCAGGAGGCGAATGGATTCCAGCGCCTGCGGCGAGTTCAGTGGCACTTCGATGATGCGGAAGCCGGCGTTGTAGACGGCATGCGCGATGCCTTCCACTTCATGCGGCTGCACGCCGCGCAGAATGGCGACCAGCGGCAGGGCTTCGAAAGCGCGATCGAGGTCGGCGCGGATGTCGGTCATGTATTTGCTCCAGTGATCAGCCCTGCGCGGCGGGCCATGGCCCACAGGCCGGCGGGGGCCGTGTTCGGGAAATTGTGGTCGGCTTTGATGCCAAAGACTGCCAGGGCTTGTTCGTAGCGGGTGCACAGCGCAGGCTCGCCGATCAGGATCAGTGGGGCTTGCTGCAGACCGGCTTCTTCGCGCCAGGCGAGGCCGGCGCGCAGTTCGTGGCCGATCAGCAGGCCGGACATGTAATCCGCCAACGCGTCGCCAGGCAGCTTTTCGGTCAGTCCAAGCGTGCGGACGGCGAACAGCTGGTTGGCCAGGTTGGCGCTTGCGTTGTCGCGTGCAGCCTTGACGCCCTGGTCGAATGCTGCACGCGATGGCGCACTGGACGCGATCATCAGGCGGTTCAGCACGGAATGTTGGGACAGCAGGGCGAATAGTTCGCCGGTCATGTGGGTAGCGAAGGCGCGCACGGTGCCGTCGCGCAGCTGCGTCCACTTCGAGTGCGTGCCGGGCATGACGACACATGCTTGCGCCGCAAGTTGCGGATGCAGGGCCAGCGCGCCGGCGATCTGCGTTTCCTCGCCGCGCATCACATCCGGCGTGCCGTCATCCGGTGCATAGAGCAAACCGGGGATGATGGCCATTGGACGCGTGCCGCCGGCATGTTCAGCGGCCGGCGCCGGCGCAGAGATATTGCCGGCGGGTGGTGCAATGACAAGCGGTGGCAGCGGCGGAGCGAGCGCCAGGAGGTTGCCGACTTCGGCGGGGCAGGTGGCGTAAGGCACTTCGTGCCAGCCATGCTTGCTGCCCGCCATGCCGCACACGACCAATGGCAACTCTGGGGCCGCGGCAAGCCAGTCGCCGGCCAGCGTGTCGAGCGCGGCGCGGTAGGTGTCGGCCGAGCCGTTCATCGCCGTGCTGCCTTGCGCGCTGGCGCGCGTGTCGAGCACCGCACCGTCGGCGCCGATGAGGAACAAGCGCAGGCCAGTGGAGCCCCAGTCCGCGCCGACGAGTTGAGCCGAGCGGACCAGGCTGGCCACGCCCGCGTCAAGGGAGCGCGCGGTGGTAGCGTGGGACGCTGCCGGCAGCGGGTCTGCGGGCGTCACCATTCGGCCACGCTGCCGTCGGCGTGGCGCCACAGCGGGTTGCGCCAGTCGGGAGCGTTCTGGCTGGCGGCGATGACGCGCGCTTCGTCGACTTCCACGCCCAGGCCGGGCTTTGGCAGCGGGGAGAAGCAGCCGTCCGCGATGCGGAAGTCTTCTTTATTCATTACATAGTCCAGCAGCTCGGCGCCCTTGTTGTAGTGGATGCCCATGCTTTGCTCCTGCAGCACGGCGTTGTAAGACACGAAGTCCACCGCCAGGCAGGCCGCCAGCGCGACAGGGCCGAGCGGGCAGTGCGGCGCCAGCGTGACATCGTAGGCCTCTGCCATCGCAGCGATCTTGACGCATTCGGTGATGCCGCCGGCATGTGACAGGTCCGGCTGCAGGATCGACACGCCGCCGCGCTCCAGCACATGCTTGAATTCGAAGCGCGAGTACATGCGCTCGCCGGCCGCCAGCGGAATCGCGGTCATTTCGGCCAGGCGCGGATAGTATTCCGCCTGCTCGGCCAGCACCGGTTCTTCCACGAACAGTGGACGGAACGGCTCCAGTTCTTTCAGCAGCACGCGCGCCATCGGCGCCGATACGCGGCCGTGGAAGTCGATGCCGAATTCCACTTCGCCGCCAAAATGCTCGCGGATCTCGGCAATGCGGGCCACTGCCGCATCCACCGCTTTCGAATTGTCGATCAGGCCCAGCTCCTCGGTGCCATTCATTTTGAAGGTATGGATGCCGCCTTCGCGCAGCTTGTTCATCTGCTCGATGATGTCGCCGGGACGATCGCCGCCCACCCAGCTGTAAGCGCGCATGCGATCCCGCACGAGGCCACCCAGAAGCTGCCATACTGGGGCGTTCAGTGCCTTGCCCTTGATGTCCCACAGCGCCTGGTCGATGCCCGCGATGGCACTCATCAGGATGGCGCCGCCGCGGTAGAAGCTGCCGCGGTACATGGCTTGCCACAGGTCGTTGATGCGCAGCGGGTCCTGGCCAATCAGCAGTTCGGCGTATTCCTGCACCGCCGTTTCAACGGTGCGGGCGCGGCCCTCGATCACAGGTTCACCCCAGCCGACGATGCCCTCGTCGGTTTCAATTTTCACGAACATCCAGCGTGGCGGAACGCGGTAGGTGGTCACTTTGGTGATGCGCATGGGAGCCCTAAGCAATAGTTATCAGACAACTGAGAGTGTAGGGGAGTGAGCTAAGCCCGAAATATGAAACATCCCGACATAACTATATGAATCAGGAATATGTGAAAATTTACACAATTTTCAGCCATATCTCACAATATGAAACGATCTTCCGTAATTTGAAAAAGGCTGAATTCACTGATAGAATCATTCACACTTAGCCAAAGTCTTAGTAAATAATCACCAGCATAGTCCGGGCGCAAGCGGTCGGGCACTTAATCGATAGGAGACTAGATACATGTCAGCTCAACTTGACCAGGTCACGGCCCAAACCGCCAACGATCCTGATGCGCAAGAAACAAAGGAATGGCTGGAGGCACTTGAGGCAGTTCTGGAAAAAGAAGGTCCGGACCGCGCCCACTACCTGATGGAACGCCTGGTTGACCTGGCCCGCCGCCGTGGCGCCGACATTCCGTTCTCCGCGAACACCGCCTACGTCAACACCATCCCTGCTCACCTCGAAGCCCACTGCCCGGGCAACCTCGAATACGAAGAACGCCTGCGCTCCTGGATGCGCTGGAATGCCATGGCCATGGTCGTGAAGGCCAACCGCGCCGACGGCGACCTCGGTGGCCACCTGTCCTCGTTCGCTTCGCTGGCGAACATGCTGGGCATTGGCTTCAACCACTTCTGGAAAGCGGAAACCCCTGAACAGGGCGGCGACCTGCTGTACATCCAGGGCCACTCCTCGCCAGGTATCTACGCACGCGCCTTCCTGGAAGGCCGCCTGACCGAAGACCAGCTGCTGAACTTCCGCCGCGAAGTCGACGGCAAAGGCCTGTCCTCCTACCCGCACCCGAAACTGATGCCGGAATTCTGGCAGTTCCCGACCGTGTCGATGGGCCTTGGCCCGCTGATGGCGATCTACCAGGCGCGCTTCCTGAAGTACCTGCACGCACGCTCCATCGCCAACACCGAAGGCCGTAAAGTCTGGGCCTTCTGCGGTGACGGCGAGATGGACGAACCGGAATCGATGGGCGCAATCGGCATGGCCGCGCGCGAAAAGCTGGATAACCTGGTCATCGTCGTCAACTGTAACCTGCAGCGCCTGGACGGTCCGGTGCGCGGCAACGGCAAGATCATTCAAGAGCTGGAAGCGGACTTCCGCGGCGCCGGCTGGAACGTCGTCAAAGTCATCTGGGGCCCGGGTTGGGACAACCTGCTGGCCAAAGACAAGGAAGGCATCCTGCAGCGCGTGATGATGGAAACCGTCGACGGCGAATACCAGAATTACAAGGCCAAGGATGGCGCCTACGTGCGCAAGCACTTCTTCGGCAAGCATCCGAAGCTGCTGGAAATGGTCGCCAATATGTCCGACGACGATATCTGGCGCCTGACCCGCGGCGGCCACGATCCGCACAAGATCTATGCTGCATTCAAGATCGCGCAGGAAGCCAAGGACAAGCCAACCGTGCTGCTGGTGAAAACCATCAAGGGCTACGGCATGGGCAAATCCGGCGAGGCGCGCAACACTGCGCACCAGACCAAGAAGCTGGACGACGAGGCTATCCGCGAAATGCGCGACCGCTTCAACATCCCGATCCCGGACGACAAGCTGGCCGAGATCCCATTCTTCAAGCCGTCCGACGACGCGCCTGAAATGAAGTACCTGCACGAGCGCCGCAAGGCACTGGGCGGCTACCTGCCGCACCGCCGCACCAAGGCTGACGAGCAGCTGGTGGTGCCGCCGCTGGAAGCCTTCAAGGCCGTGCTGGAAGCGACGCCGGAAGGCCGCGAGATCTCCACCACCCAGGCTTACGTGCGTATCATCACCGCGCTGCTGCGCGACCAGTCGCTGGGCCAGCGCGTGGTGCCTATCCTGGTTGACGAGTCCCGCACCTTCGGTATGGAAGGCCTGTTCCGCCAGATCGGTATCTTCAATCAGCAGGGCCAGTTGTACGAGCCGGTCGACAAGGACCAGGTGATGTACTACCGCGAAGACAAGGCGGGCCAGATCCTGCAAGAGGGTATCAACGAAGCAGGCGGCATGAGCTCGTGGATCGCTGCGGCGACTTCGTACTCCAGCAACAACCGCGTGATGGTTCCGTTCTTCACCTACTATTCGATGTTCGGTCTGCAGCGCGTTGGCGACCTGGCATGGGCAGCTGGCGACATGCGCGCACGCGGCTTCCTGATGGGCGGTACCGCCGGCCGAACCACGCTGAACGGCGAGGGCCTGCAGCACGAAGATGGCCACAGCCACATCGTCGCGGCGACCATCCCGAACTGCATTCCTTACGACCCGACCTTCGGCCACGAACTGGCTGTGATCATTCATGACGGCCTGCGCCGCATGGTGGGTAACCAGGAAGACGTGTTCTACTACATCACCATCATGAACGAGAACTACTCCCACCCAGGCCTGAAGCCGGGCCAGGAGGAGGGCATCCTGAAGGGTATGTATCTGCTGCAGGAAGGCGACAAGAAGGCCAAGGAACGCGTACAGCTGGTGGGCTCCGGCACCATCCTGCGCGAGTCCATCTTCGCTGCCGAACTGCTGAAGAACGACTGGAACATCGCTGCTGACGTATGGTCCGCTCCGTCGCTGACCCTGGTGGCGCGTGAAGGTATCGACTGCGAGCGCTGGAACATGGTCAACCCGACCGCGGAACAGCGCGTGCCTTACGTGACTTCGCTGCTGCAGAAGTCGACCGGTCCTATCATTGCGACCACCGACTACATGCGCCAGTTCGCTGAACAGATTCGCCCATACATGCCGAAAGGCCGCTCGTACAAAGTGCTGGGCACCGATGGCTTCGGCCGTTCCGACAGCCGCGCCAAGCTGCGTGAGTTCTTCGAAGTTAACCGTTACTACATCACGGTTGCTGCGCTGCGCTCGCTGGCTGACGAAGGCAAGATCGCCATGTCCGTCGTGGAAGACGCGATCAAGAAGTACGGCATCAACCCGAACAAGCCAAATCCGGTGACCCAATAACGAGAAGACGGAGCGAAACTTATGAGCATGGTAGAAGTTAAAGTCCCGGATATCGGCGACTTCAAGGAAGTTGAAGTCATCGAGCTGATGGTCAAGGTCGGCGACACGATCAAGGTCGATCAGTCGCTGGTGACCGTGGAGTCCGACAAGGCCTCGATGGAAATCCCATCGTCGCAAACGGGCCTGATCAAGGAGATCAAGGTCAAGGTTGGCGACAAGGTGGCGGAAGGCTCGCTGCTGCTGATCGTTGAAGCTGATGGCGCTGCCGCTGCTCCGGCAGCTGCCGCCCCGGCTCCTGCGGCCGCTCCGGCGCCTGCTGCTGCGGCGCCTGCAGCCGCCGCGCCTGCGCCAGCCGCAGCGCCGGCTGCATCGGCTGGCCCGGTCGAGGTCAAAGTGCCTGATATCGGCGACTTCAAGGAAGTGGAAGTGATCGAAGTGATGGTCAAGGTTGGCGACACCATCGCCAAGGACCAGTCGCTGATCACCGTCGAATCCGACAAGGCTTCCATGGAAATCCCGTCCTCCCACGCTGGCGTGGTGAAGGAATTGAAGGTCAAGGTTGGCGACAAGGTCGCTGAAGGCTCGATCGTGCTGGTCGTCGACGCTGTCGGCGGTGGCGCTGCCGCCGCGCCGGCTGCAGCTGCTCCTGCGGCGGCTCCGGCACCAGCTGCCGCCGCTGCGCCAGCACCGGCCGCTGCGGCGCCGGCCCCTGCTGCCGCAACTGCGCCGTCCGCGCCAGGCGTCTCCGGCAAGCTGGCCCACGCCTCCCCATCCGTGCGCAAGTTCGCCCGCGAACTGGGCGTGGATGTGGCGATCGTGCCAGGCACCGGTCCGAAAGGCCGCGTGACCCAGCTGGACGTGCAGAACTTCGTTAAGGGCGTGATGTCCGGCGCGACCGCGTCGCCAGCAGGCGCCGCCGCTCCGGCAGGCGCTGGTGGCGGCATGAGCGTGCTGCCATGGCCGTCGCTGGACTTCAGCAAGTTCGGCGAAACCGAACTGCAGCCGCTGCCGCGTATCAAGAAGATCTCCGGCCCGAACCTGCATCGCAACTGGGTGATGATCCCGCACGTGACGCAGTTCGAAGATGCGGATATCACCGAGCTGGAACAGTTCCGCGTCGACAGCAACGCCGCCAACGCCAAGAACAAGGACGCCACCAAGCTGACCATGCTGGCCTTCGTGATCAAGGCATCGGTCGCCGCGCTGAAGAAATTCCCGTCCTTTAACTCGTCGCTGGACGAGAAGGGCGAGAACCTGATCCTGAAGAAGTTCTACAACATCGGTTTCGCCGCCGATACGCCGAATGGCCTGGTGGTGCCGGTCGTGAAAAACGCCGACCAGAAGTCCGTGACGCAGATCGCGAAAGAGATGACCGAACTGTCGCTGGCTGCTCGCGAAGGCAAACTGAAGCCGACCGATATGCAGGGCGCCACCTTCACCATCTCGTCGCTGGGCGGCATCGGTGGCTCGCACTTCACGCCTATCGTGAATGCACCTGAAGTGGCGATCCTGGGTCTGTCCAAGTCGCAGATGAAGCCAGTCTGGGACGGCAAGCAGTTCGTGCCGCGCCTGATGATGACGCTGTCGCTGTCCTACGACCACCGCGTTGTCGATGGCGCTTCCGGTGCACGCTTCGCCGTGTATCTGGCGGAAGTGCTGGGCGACATGCGCAAGATCCTTCTGTAAGGAGCCGCCATGACCGAGGTAAAAGTACCGAATATTGGCGACTTCAAGGAAGTGGAAGTCATTGAGCTGCTGGTCAAAGTTGGCGATACCGTCAAAGTGGACCAGTCGCTGGCGACCGTGGAATCCGACAAGGCGTCCATGGAGATTCCATCGACCCACGCTGGCGTGGTCAAGGAACTGAAGATCAAGGTTGGCGACAAGGTGAGCGAAGGTTCGCCGCTGCTGTTGATCGAAGAAGCTGCGGGCTCCACGGCGTCGGCTCCAGCTGCTGCACCGGCTCCGGCTGCGGCAGCACCTGCTGCCCCCGCGCCTGCCGCCCCCGCGCCTGCCGCTGCTCCGGCAGCGCCGGCGGCTGCAGCACCGGCACCGGTTGCAGGCGGCTACAGCGGCCAGGTCGACATCACCTGCGACATGATGGTCCTGGGCGGCGGCCCTGGCGGCTATTCGGCTGCCTTCCGCGCTGCGGACCTGGGCATGAACACGGTCATCGTCGAGAAGTATTCGACCCTGGGCGGCGTCTGCCTGAATGTGGGCTGCATCCCGTCGAAAGCCTTGCTGCACGTGGCATCGGTGATCGACGAAACCAGCCACATGTCCAAGACTGGCGTCACCTTCGCCAAGCCGCAGATCGACATCGACCAGGTGCGCAAGTACAAGGAAGGCGTGATCGGCAACATGACCGGCGGTCTCGCCGGCATGGCCAAGGCACGCAAGGTCAATGTGGTGCAGGGCGTTGGCCAGTTCATCAGCCCGAACCACATCGAAGTGACTGCTGCCGACGGCAGCAAGAAGGTCGTGCAGTTCAAGCAGGCCATCATCGCTGCCGGTTCGTCCGTCGTGAAACTGCCGTTCGTGCCTGAAGATCCGCGTATCGTGGACTCCACCGGAGCGCTGGAACTGCGCTTCATGCCGAAGAAGATGCTGGTCATCGGCGGCGGCATCATCGGCCTGGAAATGGCCACCGTCTACTCCACTTTCGGCGCACGTATCGACGTCGTCGAAATGATGGACGGCCTGATGCAAGGCGCCGACCGCGACGCAGTGAAGATCTGGCAGAAATTCAACGAGAAGCGCTTCGACAAGATCATGACCAAGACCAAAACCGTTGGCGTGGAAGCGCTGCCGGAAGGTATCAAGGTCACCTTCGAAGCTGCCGAAGCCGGCGTCGCTGCTCCGGAACCGCAGATCTACGACATGGTCCTGGTGGCCGTTGGCCGTAGCCCGAACGGCAAGAAGATCGCTGCCGACAAGGCCGGCGTGGCCGTCACCGACCGTGGCTTCATCAACGTGGATGGACAGATGCGCACCAACGTGCCGCACATCTTCGCGATTGGCGACATCGTGGGCCAGCCGATGCTGGCGCACAAGGCCGTGCACGAAGGCCACGTGGCAGCGGAAGCAGCCCATGGCGAGAAGGCCTTCTTCGACGCCAAGGTGATCCCGTCCGTCGCTTACACCGATCCGGAAGTGGCATGGGTTGGCGTGACCGAAGACGAAGCCAAGGCGAAGGGCATCAAGGTCGAGAAGGGCCACTTCCCGTGGGCAGCCAGCGGCCGCGCTGTGGCCAATGGCCGCGCGGAAGGCTTCACCAAGCTGCTGTTCGACGCTGAAACCCACCGCATTATCGGCGGCACCATCGTCGGCACGCACGCCGGCGACATGGTTGGCGAGATCGCCCTGGCGATCGAGATGGGCGCCGACGGCGTCGATATCGGCCGCACGATTCACCCGCACCCAACGCTGGGCGAATCGATCGGCGTGGCCGCCGAAGTCTACGAAGGCGTCTGCACCGACTTGCCTCCGCCTCGCAAGAAGTAAGAACCCACGGCAAAAAACAGGTGTCAGCCACGATGTGGCTGACACCAGGTTTACGCCTCGGGTTTTATCAGGCGCGCCGCAGTTGGGGCGCGCCTTTGCGGTACCAGTTCACCAGCGCGCGGTGCGTGGGAAGGTCGCGCAGGGCATGCTGGCTGACTTCCTGGATCATGCGGAATTCCTTTTCCGCCGCAGCGCGGTCCGGCCAGTGGCCGTGGACTTCGGTGCAGAACTCCATCCCGTACAAAACGTACTGCCAGCTTGAGGGCGGGTACATCTCCACGTCCGTTACAAAGTCCAGACGATGCGGTGGACGGCTGCGCCACATGGCCAGCTTCTCGCGCAGCGATTCGGGAATGGTCGCCTCCAGCGTGTTCTCGACCCAGAAGTCTTCCGAACGCCGCGACAGGCAGTAGTGCATCTTCACGAAGTCCACGATCTTTTCGTAGCGCTGCCGCATTTGCTCGTTGAAGAACTTCGCGGCCGGTGCGAGATTGCCGTCGTGCGGGAAGAGATAGCTGAGCAGATAGGTTGCCGCTTCGATCAGGCCGATGCCGGACGATTCCAGCGGCTCCAGGAAACCACCGGATAAGCCAATCGCCACGCAGTTTTTGATCCAGTGCGTTTCGCGATAGCCCACGTTCAGCTTGAGCAAACGAGGCGACAAGCCATCGCCTGCCTCGCCCACATAACCGCGCAGGATCTGCTCCGCGCGTTCATCGCTGGTATGGCGGCTGGAATAGACGTAGCCCGTGCCGCGCCGGTCGTGCAGGCCGATATCCCAGGTCCATCCCGCTTCGTGCGCGGTCGAAATCGTGTAGGAAGCAATCGGCGCATCAGGCTGCGCATAGGGCACTTGCAGGGCCAGTGCGCGATCCACGAACAGCGTGTCGTTGATATTGCGGAAGGGCGATCCCAGAGCCTCGCCGATCAGGCGCGCACGGAAGCCAGTGCAATCCACGAACAGATCGGCGGTGAGCACACCCGCTTCGCGCGTGGTGACGGACGCAATGCTGCCATCTTCAGTCAACTGCACGCTATCGACGGTAGCTTCAATGCGCTTGACGCCCAGCGTCTGCGCGTGGCGGCAGAGCAGGGCGGCAAAGCTGGCCGCGTCGAAGTGATAGGCGTAGTTCAGCGGTGCGATGTAGTCCGCATCGCCAATCCGTTTGGGCGCGTGCGAGGCCGCAGCGACCGCCGTTTGCAGCGTCGATGCGGCAGCAAACGAAGTGCCGCCTGCTGCGCCACGCAGCCAGTAGGGCAGCAGCTCAGGACCACCGGGACGCTGCGAAGGCTGATTGAAAGGATGGAAGTAGTGGGCCGCGCCAGGCGTGCCCGGCTCGCGCACCCAGTGCGCAAAATGCACGCCTTGTTTGAAGGTCGCATGGCACTCGCGGATAAAGGTCGCCTCATCGATGCCCAGCGTCGACAGCGTGCCGCGAATGGAAGGGAAGGTGCCTTCGCCCACGCCGATGATGCCGATCTCCTTCGACTCGACCAGCGTCACGCCGACGCTGCTGCCGAGCGTGCGGGCCAGAAATCCTGCCGCCAGCCAGCCGGCGGTGCCGCCACCGACGATAAGAATATTCCTGATGGGTTGCATGCCCGGTCTCCCTGTCCTGTGTCATCAAATCCACGAACGTACAATTTTTAAATTGACATCGACTTCGCGATTTGGGTAGTATGAAAACGGTTTCAAGAATGCAGAAATCGATTTCACTAAATTTGAAAACGATTTCATATCAATGAAATCGTTTTCTAAGAAAAGATAATAGCGCAATACCGCTGTACATCAAACAGGAGACTTATGAACACTTGCATGCCCCGAGCCCGCTTGCTGGGCTCTCCGATCCGGCTGGCCATCCTGACGCTTCTCGCTGGTATCAATCCCGCCATCGCGCAAACTGCCGCACCGGCGCAGCCAGCGCAGGCCGAGGCAATTCCTGAAGTCTATGTGACCGCCACCAAGCGTTCCACCTCCCTGCAGAAGACCCCGGTGGCCGTGACTGCGATCAGCGCCGCGTCGCTGGACGACAACCACGTGCAGACCATTCAGGACGTGGTCAACCTGGTGCCGGGCTTCCAGGCCACTACCCAGGGCGACCACGGTGTGATCACCATGACGCTGCGCGGCGTGGGTAACGACAGCGCCAAGACCGAATATGCGGACCCGGAAGTCGGCACCTTCGTGGACGGCGTGTACTCGCCGCGTCCTGAAGGCGCGACCACGCTGCTGTTCGACCTGGAAGGCATTGAAGTCCTGCGCGGTCCGCAAGGCACGCTGTGGGGCCGCAACTCCACCGTCGGCGCAGTCAATATGCAGACGGTGAAGCCGACCATCGGCAGCAGCTCCGGCTACGTTGAAGCAGGCCTGGGCAAGTTCGGCCGCCTCGGTGCGCGCGGTGCGGTGAACATTCCGGTATCCGACAACTTCGCGATGCGCCTGGCCTTCGTGCACGAGCAGCACGACGGTTATGTGGACTACCAGACCCCGCCGAACATTCCGCTGTCGCAGCAGCAGGCCGCAGCCGCAGCAAATATCGCGGCCTACAATACGGCGAATCCGACACGTCCGATCAGCTTCCAGCCACTGAACACCAGCCTGTTCGTGCAGGGTGGTCCGAAGTACAACGCGCAGGACCAGAGCGCAGTGCGACTGAGCTTCCTGTGGGACCTGTCGCCGCAGCTGAAATGGAACCTGTCGTATGAACGCTTCCAGGACCGCGGCACGCCGAACATGAACCTGATGCAGACGCCGCGCGCCGGCCAGGAATTCTGGTCCGCGCTGATCGATACTGCGCCTTCGCTGAAGCGTGATTCCAACTCCGTGCGCACCCGCGTCGACTACCAGATCAACAACGACATGGCGCTGGCCTATATCGGCGGCTGGTCCTCGTTCCGCGGTTCCTCGACCTTCGATCAGGACGGCGGCGCAGTTGCACCGACCAGCTTCACCAGCGGCGGCAACTTCCAGGCCGATAACACCGTGTGGTCCAAGTACAAGAGCTACACCCACGAACTGGAACTGCAATCGACCGGCAAGAAGCAGGTGGACTGGTTGCTCGGCCTGTACTACGCGTCCGAAAACAACGGCATCCGCTTCGACATCCCGATCATCAACGGCACCCAGCAGGGTACCGTGGGCTGGCAGGGCTCCTTCATTCAGCCGAAAGAGACCGTGGAATCGAAGGCGGTGTTTGGCCAGGCAACGTGGAACGTCAACGACGATCTGCACCTGACCGGCGGCCTGCGCTACACCGACGACAAGCGTGAAAACATCGACGGCAAGGGCATGGGCTGGGTATCCAACACCGCAGCACCGCAGATCCCGGTCAACCCAAGCGTGAACCCGTTCGACCCGGCCAGCGGTTTCGCGCTGAGCAGCGACAACCACGGCAGCTTCAGCGGCAGCAAAGTCACCTGGCTGGCGCGCGCATCGTATGACCTGAGCAAGAACTCCATGATCTATGGCAGCGTATCGACCGGCTACAAATCGGGCGGCCTGCAGGACGGCGGCAAGCCATACGGCGCTGAGACGCTGACCAACTACGAAGTCGGCAACAAGGCGACCTTCCTGGACGGCGCACTGCGCTGGAATAACGCGGCCTACTACCAGCGCTTCAAAGGCTTCCAGTTCAGCGCACCGGTGACCAATCCGGACGGCAGCCATAGCCTGAGCACCTTCAACGCAGAAGGCGCGAAGATCTACGGCTTCGAGTCCGAACTGGCGGCGCGCATCACGAAGGACGATCGCGTGCAAGTGGTAGCGACCTACACTCACGCCAAGCTGGGCACCCTGATCGGCGGCAGTAACGACTACCAGCTGCCGGCATGTCCGATCACCGGCATCACCAGCTGCCTGGACGTGACGGGCAACACGATGCCGCACGCACCGAAGTTCAGCACGCAGGTGCAGTATTCGCACTCGATCCACCTGCCGGACGGCACGCTGACCCCGCGTGTCAGCGCCCACTACGAAAGCGCGAGCTGGCTGAGCGTGTTCAATCTGGGTGAGCCGGATCGTCAGAAGTCCTACACCCGCACGGACCTCGGCATGCGCTACGAAGCGACGAAGAACTACTACGTCGACCTGTTCGTGCGCAACGTGGAAGACAAGAACGTCAAGACGAGCGCCCAGAATCCGCAAGGCATCTGGCAAGCGCAATACCTGCCGCCACGCACCTTCGGCTTCAACGCAGGCTACAACTTCTGATTTACTGATCCAAGGTTGGCCCCGGTCGCGATTTCCCCCGGCCGGGGCTTTTTTTATTTGGGGTCAGGCGCTAAACGAGACACGAGCTGGTCCGTTAGTTTCGCTTCGCCGCTCTCCCAATGGTCCTTTTGCTGACGCCAAATGCCTCGGCTATATCCTTTTTGCTATACGCTCCCGACGAGATGGCATCAGCTATTGCGCTGTTTCGGTTGGGCCGGCAGGCATAGTCGGCCAAGGGCTTGGGCGCGGGCTGGGATTGAGTGGCATCCGGTTTCTGGCTTTTGAGGCGGCCCTTCAGCGGATTGCTGCAGTCCATGCCGCTCGCTACAAATGCACGAAACGCTTTGTGGCGCAGGTCGTTGTCGCGCTGGCCGAAGTGGGCGAGTATCCGGTCCGTTTCGAGCCAGTGTGGCGGCGTGGCCAGGCCAGCGGTATATCGATAGCTGCTCCAGCGCCAGTCTGCTGCGCATTCAACCAGCCCTGCTCGGACAGGGTTGAGTGCGATGTATCGTCCGAGCTCGGCAAAGTACGAATCGTGCTCGACTAATTGGGCGTTAAAGCGGCCTTGCAGGAGGTGGCCGTCCTTGCCATGTCGTTTGTTGAAGTGCTGAGAATAATGGCTGTTCAGGAATTGCATGCCTTTGGATAGGTTTGCTTGCATCGTCTCCAGCAGAATGTGGAAATGGTTGGGCATCAGGCAAAAGCTGTGGCTGATAAATCCAAACTTCTCAGCGGTCGTGGCGAAGGTTTTGTGCCAGGTGAGGTAATCGTGGTCGTCTAGAAAGATATGGGCGCGACGATTGCCGCGCGAGGTGATGTGGTAGATGGCTCCTGGGAACTGGATGCGAGGTTGGCGGCTCATGCAGGGAAGTTAGCATGTGCCGCGGAACCAGGTCCTGAGGCAGATCAAGCAGCCTCATGTCTCATTTAGCGCCTGACCCCAAATGGAAGGGGGCGAGCCAGGTGATGAGGAAGCTGGGGATGGTGGCGGCCATCACGAACCAGAAGTAGTGGACGTAGCCGAGCATTTGCTGGAGGTGTCCGCTCACCAGGCCGGTGACCATCATGCACAGGCCCATCAGGCCGGTGCCGAAGGCGTAATGGGTGGTCGTGTATTTGCCGGGAGCCAGCTGCTGCATTAGGTAGATCATGAAGCCGACCGAGCCGAAGCCGAAGAAGAATTTTTCGACCGTGACGCCAAGGCTGATCAGCACCAGGCTGCTCGGCTGATAAATCGACATCAGCAGGAAGGTTACGTTCGGAATGTTCACTGCGCAGCACAGCAGGAACAGCGTCGGCTTCAGGCCGCGCCTGGCGACGAAGATGCCGCCCAGCAGGGAGCCAAGCAGCACGGCAGCCAGGCCATAAGTGCCGTAGATGATGCCGAGCAGTTCGTTCGATAAGCCAAGGCCGCCTTTGGCTACCGGGTCCACCATGAAGAAGGGGCCGATTTTTTCCAGCAGCCCGATCGACAGGCGAAACAGGAAGGCGAAGCCCACCATCAGCCATACATCGCGCTTCTGGAAGAAGGTAACGAAGGCGTCCTTCAGGATGTGCCATGCGTCGCCCAGCGAGGCGGGCGCGTCTTCGGCCTTGGCGCCGTCGGGCATGACTTTCCAGTGCCAGGCCGTCATCGCGAGAATGATCACGGCGACCAGTGCGAACACGATTTGCCAGGCCTTCGTCCAGTCGTGCGTGTAGTTGGTGTGCAGCCAGCCGCTCAGGAAGACGAAGCCGCCCGATGCTACGATCGGGCCGATGTTCCAGCTCAGGCTTTGTATGCCGCAGTACAGCGATTGCTTGCGCGAGTCGAGCGAGGTGACGTACACGCCGTCAGCTGCAATGTCCTGCGTGGCGCCGATGAAGGACAGCACCACAAACAGCACCAGCAGCGCAGTCAGGTAGCCAGGCAGGGACATCGCCAGCGCCACAGCGCCGAAGCCCGCGGCCAGTATCAGCTCGGTGATCAGCACGAAGAACTTCTTGGTGCGGTACATTTCGACGATCGGCGCGAACAGCGGCTTGATGGTGTAGGCGAGGATCAGCGAGCTGGCATAGCCGGCCGCCTGCGCATTGTCCATGCCCAGATTCTTGAACATGATGGACGTCACGCTGGACAGCATCACATAGGCCAGCGCCATCGTGAAGTAACCGGTGGGAACCCACAGCAGCGGGCTGCGTCCCATTGGCGGTGCGGGCGCGGGTTCCTGGCCCGCCTGCATGGTGGCTTCCTGCTGCATCTTTGTCTCCTCGCTGTTTTGTTTTTTTTAAGCGGTCTGGTTGTCGATTAAGTCCCGATACCAGTAGCCGCTGTCTTTCATTGTCCGCTGCTGCGTTTCGTAGTCGACGTGGATCATACCGAATCGCTTGGCATAACCGGAATTCCATTCGAAATTATCCAGCAGACTCCAGGCGAAGTAGCCTTGCACGTTGACGCCCTGGTCCATCGCGTCCTTCAATGCGGCCAGGTGGCTTTGCATGAATTCGATGCGCTTGGGGTCGTGCACTTCGCCGTTAATCACTGCGTCCGGATTGGCCATGCCGTTTTCGGTGATGTATATCGGCGGCAGGTCGTAGGCGGCGTTCAGCTTCAGCAGCAGTTCGGTGAAGCCTTCCGGATAAATCTCCCAGCCCATGTCGGTGAAGCCGTGCTTGCCGGGGGCTTTACGCGGCGGGTCTTCGGCGCTGCAATAGGCGCGGAAGTAGTAGTTCACGCCGAGGAAGTCCAGCGGCTGCTGGATGATTTCGAAGTCGCCCCGTTCCACCAGCGGCGCATTCGCTCCGTGGCCTTTCAGCGCAAGCTCAGGGTAGTGGCCTTTGAAGATCGGGTCCATGAACCATTCGACGGAGCGCGAGTATTCCCATGCCGCCAGGTCGCGATCGGCGGCGCTGTCGGTGGCGGGATCGGCGGTCCACTGGTTCAGCACAATGCCCAGCTGGCAGTTCGGCTTTACGGCGCGCATGGCGCTCATGGCCAGGCCGTGCGACAGCAGCAGATGGTGCGATACCTGCACCGATTGTTTGACGTCCGCCACGCCCGGCGCGAACTGGGCGTTGCCGTAGCCAAGATTGGCTGTGCACCACGGTTCGTTGTGCGTTGCAATCGTTTTCACGCGATTGCCAAAGCGGCGCGCCACTTCAGCTGCATAGTCGGCAAAGCGGTAGGCGGTGTCGCGGTTCAGCCAGCCGCCATCGTCCTGCAGGCCTTGCGGCAGGTCCCAGTGGTAGAGGGTGAGGTGGGCTTCGATATTGTGCGCTTCCAGCGCATCCAGCAGATTCGAATAGAAGGCGAAACCGGCTTCATTCCAGGCTCCCTTGCCCGTTGGCTGCACCCGCGACCAGGCAATCGAGAAGCGGTAGGCGCCCACGTGCAGGCCGGCGATCAGGGCCACATCTTCCCGGTAGCGGTAGTAGTGCTCGCAGGCGTGGTCGCCATTGCTGCCGTCGATGATGCGGCCCGGGGTATGGCTGAAGGTGTCCCAGATGGACGGCCCCTTGCCGTCGGCGCTGGCGGCGCCCTCAATCTGAAAGGCGCTGGTGGCGACGCCCCAGGTGAACGAGGGAGGGAATGACTTGATGTCGGTCATAAGATTCCTGAAAACGATTTCATGGCTGTGCAAGCATTAGACCTGATGGGCGGGGCCATGTCAATCATTTACAGGGGAGGGTAGTGCGAGGGCTATGCCTCGCACTGGAGGAAGGGATTAGCGGTACTGCTCGAAATTGGCTTCGTAGTCGGCGAAGTTATCGTCCAACATCTTCTTGAACTGCTCCAGGAAGTATTCCTTGGCTTCGTCCTTTTTCGCCACGAAGGTGTCGCGGTCGGTGTTGGCGCGGGCCAGCAGGTAGGTGTTGTAGCGGGCTGCTGCAAACATCATGCTGGCGCCGACCAGCTGGAAGCTGCCCGGATTGGTTTTTTCCTGCTCGTTTGCCTGGGAGATGAAGTGGTCGGTCGTTTCCCAGAACTTCTGGTCTTCGTTTTGCTTGTCGCTCATGGTCGCTGCAAGAAAGTTACGTTGAAAACCCGAGATAATGCCACGAATAAGGGAAGCCCGTAATAAAAAAACCGGGCGCTGGCCCGGTTTTCATTGTTTAGTTCGCTATGAAGCGCTGGGGGATCTCTATACCGCCGGAGCTGGCCGCCTCCGCATAGGAACGCAACTCGCTGATGGCCGCGTCCAGGTGCTCCTGGCTGGGATTTTCCTGGAAACCTTTGATGCATTCGTTAAGAGACGCTACTTTCCTGCTCCATTCGAGCCGATCAACCTTGCTCATGATTACTACCTCCCTCACAAACATATTCTTGAGGAGATCAGTATCTATCCGCTAGCGCCTGGCGCTCCGTGCGCTAGCGCACATAACGCTGAGCAAGCTCAACGGAGTACGCTGCGCAGGAAAAGGTCGACACCCAGCTCGATCTGCTCGCGGCCGCCGTCCATGCCAATGCCGCAGCGCGATTCAAACAGGAAACGCTTTAGCTGGTCGCCGGTGATGCAATTCAGCAAATGAACGGGCAGCCGCTCCTCTGGAACGTCATCCCGAATCTGGGCGCGGATATCGGGGCGGGAGAAGAAGCGCGCCAGCATTTCGCGCGTCTGGCGCGGACCGGCATCGAAGAAGGCTTCCGCCAGTTCCGGATTGTGATGAGCTTCGGCAATCACGATCTGGTACATGCCGATCGCGCCAGGAGAGGACACCAGCTGGTTAAAGCAGTCGGCAAAATCCACCAGGATGTCGCGGATCGGCTGCTTGCTGTGCTCCATATCTTCCATCTTGGCAAAGTATTCTTCCTTGCGCTGCATGATGAGCGCCTTGAAGAGGCCGGCTTTGCCGCCGAACTTCACATAGATGGTGCGCACGGCGACGCGGGCTTCGCGCGCGATCAGTTCCAGGCTGCACTTGCTGTAGCCCTTTTCATGGAACAAATCACCGGCGGTATTCAGCAAATCCTGCAGACGTGCCTCGGCTTCGCTGGCGCGTGGCCGGCCTGCCTTGACGACTGGTTCGTCTTCGGTGGGTTCTAGTTGCTCGGGAGACATCATTTGGTTCATGGCTTAATACATTCGAGCGTATCAGATGGGGGAACTTTATTCCAATTCAAAATGAAATGCAATCGTTTCATTTCTTGACTTTAGTCAGAGAGTGGCGAATAATGCACATCACCCATTTCATTTCCTGGAGAATGGCATGTCCCAGCACAACCCAGCAGAACAAAAAGTGCTTAGCGCGGTTCCCCCCGCCGCGCCAGCCACCCCGGCTCCGGCCGCAACCCCTCCGAACCGCCGCGTGATCGTGGTGGCGGGCCTGATCGCCCTGGCTGCGCTCGTGGCTGGCGGCCGCATGTGGTATCGCAGCGCTCACTTCGAAGAAACGGACAATGCTTATGTGTCCGGCCACGTGCATCCGGTGTCCACCCGTATTGCCGGTGTGGTATCCAAGGTCCTGATCGACGATAACCAGCTGGTGAAAGAGGGCGACGTGATCGCCGAGCTGGACCCGTTCGACCAGCAAGTGAAAGTGGACCAGATCAAGGCGCAGATCGCCGCGACCGAGCAGCAAGTGGTGCAGGCCGACGCGCAAGTGGCTCAGGCCAATGCCTCGGCCAGCGCCGCCACCGCGCAGATCGCCCAATCGCAGGCCAACCTGCTGCGCGCTTCGCAAGACGCAGAACGTTACAGCCAGCTGTACACCAGCCAGATGAAGGCTGTGTCGAAAGCTGAACTGGATGCCGCTACTGCAGCGCGCACCAGTGCTACCGCCGACGTCACCGCCCGTAAGGACAGCGCCGCCGCCGCCAAGGCGCAGATCGCCGCTGCCGCTTCGGCGCGCGATGTGCTGAAGGCGCAGATCAATGTGCTGAAGGTACAGCTGAAAGACGCCGAACAGCAGCTGGCGTACAACAAGATCCTCGCGCCGGTGACTGGCCGCATCGGCAAGCGCACCCTGGAAGTGGGCCAGCGCGTCCAGCCGGGCCAGCAGCTGACCGCTATCGTGCAGGATGATGTGTGGGTTGTTGCGAACTTCAAGGAAACCCAGCTCTCCACCATGAAGGTCGGTCAGGAAGTGAATCTGTCGGTTGATGCAATTCCGGGCAAGGAACTGGTTGGCCGCGTGGACAGCTTCTCGCCGGCATCCGGCGCGCAGTTCGCGCTGCTGCCGACCGATAATGCGACCGGCAACTTCACCAAGATCGTGCAGCGCGTGCCTGTGAAGATCACGCTGAAGCCGGAAGACATCAAGGCCTATTCGGGCCGCCTGGTGCCGGGGATGTCGGTGGTCGCCGAAGTGTCGATCAAGTCCGCTGAGAAGTTCGCACATTAAAAGGGGCATTGCATGAGCAACCCTACAATGCCGCAGCCGCCCAGCGGCCCGGTCTCGGCCCGCACATGGATTGCGGTTGCCGCGGGCATGCTTGGCGCCTTCATGGCGGTGCTGGACATCCAGATCACCAATGCCTCGCTGAAGGACATCCTGGGCGCGCTGAACGCCACCCAGGAGGAGGGCTCGTGGATTTCCACCGCCTACCTGATCGCCGAGATCATTGTGATTCCGCTGACCGCACTGCTGACGCGCACCTTCTCCATGCGCGGCTACATGATGGGCACCACCGGCCTGTTCCTGCTGTTCTCGACGCTGTGCGGCGCGGCCTGGAACCTGCCAAGCATGATCGCCTTCCGCATGATGCAGGGCTTCACCGGCGGCGCGCTGATTCCGATGGCGATGACCCTGGTGATGGCCAAGCTGCCGCCGTCCAAGCGCGCAGTCGGCATGGCCATCTTCGGCCTGACCGCAACGTTGGCACCCTCCATGGGGCCGACCCTGGGCGGTTATCTGACCGAACTGTATGGCTGGCCGTCGATCTTCTACATCAACTGGGTGCCTGGCATCCTGCTGATTTCCGGCGTGGCCTATGGCCTCGACAAGGAAAAGCGCCAGCTGGACCAGCTGTTCAACTCCGACTGGCTGGGCATCGGCTTCATGGCGCTCGGCCTGGGCAGCCTGACCGTGTTCCTGGAAGAGGGCAATACCAAGGATTGGTTCGACTCGACCTTCATCGTCACCTTCGCCGCCCTGGCCATCGTCGGCTTGCTGGGCTGGGTGGTAACCAGCGCGATGCGCGAGCATCCTTTCGTGAACCTGCGCCTGTACGGCCAGCGTAATTTCCTGGTGGCGACGGCGCTGTCGGCGGTGATGGGCATGGGCCTGTATGGCTCGTCCTTCCTGCTGCCGCTGTACCTGGGCCAGATCGCGGGCTATTCGCCAATGCAGATCGGCGAAGTGATCATGTGGGCGGGCTTGCCGCAACTGTTCATCATGCCGGTGGTGGCGCGCTTGTCGCAGAAGATCGATAACCGCATCCTGTGCTCCTTCGGCCTGCTGCTGTTCGGTGCCTCCTGCATCATGAATGCCTATATGGATGCGAGCACCGGCTACGACCAGCTGCTGTGGTCCCAGGTGGTGCGTGCGCTGGGCCAGCCTTTCGTGATGCTGACACTGTCGAACTTCGCGATGAACGGCATCGATATGAAGGACACGCCTTCCGCTTCGAGCCTGTTCAATATGACGCGTAACCTGGGCGGCTCGATCGGCATCGCTTTGCTGGCAACCGCGCTGACACAGCGTGAACACTTCCACTCGGCCCGTCTGGGCGAGGCAGTGACTGGCTTCTCGCTGGCGACCCAGCAGCGCCTGGACGCGCTGACGCAGTCCTTCATCGGCAAAGGCTTCGATCCACTGACCGCTTCGGACAAGGCGCTGAAGGCAGTCGACAGCATCGTGCGCAGGGAATCGTTTGTGATGGCCTATAACGACGGCTTCTTTATCGTCGGCGGCATCCTGCTGTCCTGCATCCTGATCCTGTGGCTGTCCGACAAAGTGAAGTCGCCTTCGGGTGGCGGCGCTGGCGCTCACTAAGAATAAACGAGGTAAACGATATGAACTTCAAACAGATTGCACTGGCGGCGGCCGTTGGGCTGGCGCTGGCAGGCTGCAGCACGATTGGTCCGGACTTCAATGCGCCGGCCAATGTGAGCGACAGTGGCTTCCGTCACGCACCGGCTGGTGCGTCGGCGGAAAGCGCGCAGTTGCCGCAGCAATGGTGGTCCGTGTTCGGCGACGACACGCTGAACCGGCTTGAACAGCAGGCCTTGCGCGACAGCCCTTCCGTGAAAGCGGCTGCGCAGCGTCTGCTGCAGGCTGAAGCCCAGCTGGGCGTGGTGCGCGCGCAGGAAGGCCCGCAACTGGGCGTGAATGCGGGCGTGTCCAATTCGCGTACTTCCGCGAACACCTCGCAGGGCCTGGCGCTGGGACACCGTTCCATCAGCGGTAACAACTATTCGCTCGGCACCACCTTCTCCTACGAGATCGACTTGCTGGGCCGCGTGCGCCGCGCCGTGGAAGCGGCCGACGCGCAGGCGCTGGCAGCGCAGGCGGACCGCGATGGCGTGCTGCTTCTGCTGTCCTCGCAAGTGGCGCAGACTTACTGGCAGCTGCGCGGCCTGGATGCGGAAATCGGCATCCTGCGCGGTGCATTGGATACGCGCCGCGAGACTGAGGAGCTGGTGAACGCGCGCTTCAACGCCGGCTTGTCCAACGAACTGGATACTTCGCGTGCCCGCATCGAGCGCGCCAATGCGGAAGCGGATCTGGAAGAAGTCCAGCGTCAGCGCAATACGCTGGAGCATGGGCTGGCTGTGCTGCTGGGTGCATCGCCATCCACCACTGTGCTGCCTGCGGTGACTGGCCAGCTGCCGGCGCCGCCTGTGATCCCGGCTGGTCTGCCGGCGAACCTGCTGTCGCATCGTCCTGACCTGGCGGGCAGCGTGGCCACGATCAAGGCGGCCAATGCGAATGTGGGCGTGGCGGAAGGCGCGTTCTATCCTTCCTTCAGCCTGACCGGCAACTTCGGTTTCGCGTCGGAGAACCTGAGCGATATCGCCAAGGGCGGCTCGCGCAATTTCAGCATCGGGCCACTGGCCTTGTCGCTGCCGATCTTTGATGGTGGCCGCAACAAGTCGAATCTGGCGCTGTCGAAGGCGCGCTATGAGGAGGCGGTGGCGAATCACGAAGGCAAGCTGCTGACGGCATTGCGCGAAGTGGAAGATGCACTGTCGGACGTGCAGCAGCGGCAGCAGCAGGGTAAGGTGCAGGCGGTTGGCCGCGAGGCGGCAGCCCGCGCCTACCTGGTGGCGCGTACCCGCTATGAGCGCGGCATCTCGACCTACCTCGACGTGACCGACGCACAGCGCAGCGCGCTGGCTGCGGATCGCGCGGCGGTGCAGATTGATACGCAGCGCCTGCTGGCAGCGGTGTCCGTCGCCCGCGCCCTCGGCGCCGGCTGGCAGCCCGAAGGCGGCCTCGCCAAGCTGGCGCAGAAGTAACGTATTGGCGCGGAGGCAAAGCGTGCTAGGGTCTGACGCGGATGTCGGACATGCGCAGCATGTTCGATGTTCGGGTCTGACCCCTAAGTGTTAGCGGTATGGGGTCAGACCCCAACATCAACAAGGCTGCGCCTTGTCAATGTCGGCGTCAGACCCCCGATGCGCCGCGTGGCGGCCAGGGGGCGTCGGGGCCGAAGCGCTCTATCATGAAGTCCACAAACGACGTCAGCTTCGGCGTCGTGCGCCGGTCGCGCGAGTAGACCAGGTGCATGGGCCGCGCGGTGGGGATGTAATCCTCCAGCAGCCGCACCAGCCGTCCCTCGGCGATATCCTCGGCCAGCGTCATCTCCGCCTGCATGATGATTCCAAACCCCGTCAACGCCGCGCGGCGCAAGGCCTGGCTGCTGTTGGCACGGAAGCGGCTGCGGGGAATTGCGCGGCCATCCTTCTCTCCCTTCAGCCGCCAGCGCAACTGCGGCAGCCATCCCGTAAATTCCAGGCACTCGTGCTGCGCCAGGTCGGAAGGCGTGCGCGGCGTGCCGCGTCTGGCCAGATAGGCAGGAGAGGCGCAGATGGTCATGCCATAGGGCCGCAGCGGACGCGCCACCATTGATGAATCCTCCAGCACGCCAATGCGCACTGCGAGGTCGTAGCCTTCATCGACCAGATCCACGAAACGGTCATTCAGATTCAGCTCGACGCTGACTTCCTTGTGCAGGCTCAGATACTCCGCCACCGCAGGGCTCAGCCAGTCCATGCCGAACGACACCGGCGTGGTCACACGCAGCAGTCCGCGCGGTGAAGCGCGCATGGTTTCGGCCACGGCTTCGGCATCGCTGATTTGCGCAAGGATGGCGCGGCACTGCTCAACGTACTGGCGGCCGATCTCCGTCAGCGACTGTCGCCGCGTGGTGCGGGTGAGCAGGGCGGCGCCCAGGCGCTGCTCCAGTGCGTGCACGTGCTTGCCCACCATGACCGCCGACATGCCGAAGCGCTCCGCGGCGGCGGTGAAGCTGCCCGTGTCGACCGCGGCCACAAAAACCTCCATGCTGCGTAATTTGTCCATTGCAAACAATGAGTTAGGAATTAACTAAATATTAGCGCATTTATTCTTCCGGTGAAGAGGCAGATACTGGCAACACTTTCAAACCTCACCGGAGAACAAACATGAAAAAAGTCATCGTGATCGGCGCAACCGGCGCAGTGGGCAAAGCAGTTGTGGAGGAACTGGGCAAGCGCCACGAAATCATTACCGTTGGCAGCAGCAGCGGCCAGCATCAGGTGAAGATCGAAGACCCGGCTTCGGTACGCGCGCTGTTCGAAAAAGTAGGCAAGGTGGATCACGTGGTCGTCACCGCAGGCAATCTGCACTTCGGACCGCTGAACGAAATGACGCCCGAGCAGTTCCGCGTCGGCCTCGATTCCAAGCTGATGGGCCAGGTGAACGTCGCCTTGGTCGCGCAGCAGTACCTGAACGATGGCGGCTCGATCACCCTGACCAGCGGCATCGTCGCGCAAAACCCGATCCGCTTCGGCGCCAACGCCAGCGCGGTCAACATCGCGGTGGAAGGTTTCGCACAGGGCGCGGCGGTTGAACTGCAGCGTGGCTTGCGCATCAACGTCGTCAGCCCGACGCTGCTGACCGAATCGTTGCCGAACTATGGTCCGTTCTTCATCGGCTTCGAAACAGCGCCTGCATCACGCGTGGCATTGGGCTACGCACGCAGCGTGGACGGCGTCGAAACCGGCAAAACCTACCGGGTTTGGTAATACAATTGGGGCCTCTCTTTCAAAGATAAGAAAGGCCTCATGAAGAACCTCCTGATCCCTCTGGTGCTGGCCGCTGCCGGCACCGCTGCTACCGCAGCACCTGCAAGCGTCGCCGACCTCCAAAAGATGACGAAGCGCTTTGCCCCGGTCGAACTGAAAGCGGATGCTTCCAGGCTTTCGGCCGGCGACAGGAAAGCCATCGCCAAGCTGATTGAAGCAGCGAAGATCGTCGATACCCTGCAGCTGCGCCAGCGCTGGTCCGGCAACGAGGCGCTGTACGCCGCGCTGCAAAAAGACAGCTCCGAGCTGGGCAAAGCGCGCAGCGAATACTTCTGGCTGAACAAAGGCCCCTGGTCGATCATCGACGACCACGAATCCTTCCTGCCGGCGCAGATCGGCAGCATCAGCATTCCTGCCAAGAAGCCTGCCGCCGCCAACTTCTATCCTGATGGCGCAAGCAAGGAAGCGCTGGAAAGCTGGATGAACGGCCTGTCCGCGCAAGACAAGCAGCAGGCGCAATGGTTCTTTACCACCATCCGCAAGCGCAGCGACGGCAAGTTCAAGACCGTCAAATACTCCGAGGAATACAAGCCGGAACTTGAGAAGCTCGCCAGGCTGCTGAAGGAAGCCGCAGCCGCCACCGATAACGCCTCGCTGAAGAAGTTCCTCGACCTGCGCGCGGAAGCCTTCCTGTCCAACGACTATCTGGCCTCCGACTTCGCCTGGATGGATCTGGATTCTCCGGTTGACGTCACCATCGGCCCATACGAAACCTATAACGACGAGCTGTTTGGCTATAAGGCCGCCTTCGAAGCGTATGTGAACATCCGCGACCAGAAGGAAACCGAAAAGCTGAACTTCTTCGCCAAGCACATGCAGGAGCTGGAAGACAACCTGCCGCTGGATAAGCAATACCGCAACCCGAAAGTCGGCGCCGTCGCGCCAATGGTAGTGGTGAACGAAGTGTACGGCGCAGGCGATGGCAATATGGGCGTGCAGACCGCCGCGTATAACCTGCCGAACGACGAGCGCATCATCAGCCAGCGCGGCTCCAAGCGCGTGATGCTGAAGAACGTGCAGGAAGAGAAGTTCAAGGCCACGCTGACGCCGATCGCCAAGCTGGTGCTGCGTCCTGCCGACCAGAAGGACCTCGACTTCAACTCCTTCTTCACCCACATCCTGGCGCACGAAATCACGCACGGCCTGGGCCCGCACATCACGAAGAAGAACGGTGCGGAGTCCACGCCGCGCCAGGACCTGAAGGAAGCTTATTCCACCATCGAAGAAGCGAAGGCTGACGTGACCGGCCTGTACGCCCTGATGTACATGATGGAGAAGGGCCAGCTGAAAGACACGCTGGGCCAGGGCGAAGAGGCGGAGCGCAAGCTGCACACTACCTTCCTCGCGTCCGCCTTCCGCACGCTGCACTTCGGCCTCACCGATTCGCACGCACGCGGCATGGCGATCCAGGTCAACTACATCCTGGATAAAGGCGGCTTCGTATCACACGGCGACGGCACCTTCTCGGTGGACTTCAAGAAGATCAAACAAGCGGTCACGGACCTGGACCGCGAGTTCCTCACCATCGAAGCGACCGGCGACTACGCACGCGCCAAGGACATGATGGCGAAGTATGTGGTGATCCGTCCTGATGTGCAAAAAGCCCTCGACAAGATGAAGGGCGTGCCGAACGACATCCGTCCATCTTTCCCGACTGCTAAGTCTTTGCTGGCCAAATAAGTTTGCTTTTTCCGAAAGCAAATATTTTGTAACAGCCCCGAAACTCCGGTAACAGCTTGCTGCTAGGCATGTATAGTTGAAGCTAGTTACCGGAGTTCGTCATGAATAAGTTCAGCCTTTCTCTTCTGCTCACAATCGCTGCCAGTACCGCGCAGGCGGCCCAGCTGACCGAGATGGAAACACGCTGGCTCACCGCCGGTGCGCCTGTGCTGAATTACGCCAAAGAACTCAAGCTCCCTATCGATATCGTGGTGCAGCCGCAAGCCGGTCCGAACGACGTGCCGCTGGCCATGGGGTTCAAGGACGGCCGCTGCAAGCTGGTGCTGTCCATGCGCGGGAATCCGGATGCGGAAGCTGTGCTCGCCAATGTCCCCGACGAGCGCAAGCCGCTGCTGATTGAAGCGATGACCGCGCACGAAGTCGGCCATTGCTGGCGCTATGCGCAGGGCAGCTGGCATTCGCTGCCGGCAGGCTTCATGGAAGCGGCGCACGAAAAAATCGCCAATCCGGAACTGGAAGCCATCTCCCAGCAGTTGCGCGAAACGCGCCGCGAAGAAGCCTATTCCGATCTGGTGGCACTGGCCTGGATCGAGCAGCGCCATCCGCAGGATTACGGCTATGTGTACAGCTGGCTGAACGAAGTGCGCCAGCCCGTCAGCCATGGTTCGCACAGCACCATCGAATGGCTGAAGCTGGCCAATAATGCCAGTGTGTTCGCTGGCGAACAAAAGCCTTTTGAACAGGCAGCCCAGCTGTGGCAGAAGGGCTTGCCGCAGGAGCAGTAAGAGGCCGGCAGTGTACGGTCGCGCACAGACGCAGTCCCTCGACAGGAATGTAATGCACATGCTAACCATCCTAAAGGGGACTAACCATGAAGAAAATTGTTTTCCTGTCTGCGGCTGCACTCATCAGCACCTGCGCGATGGCGCAAACCGACCGTGCCGCCTACAAGTCGGCTTGGGAAAAGGCAGAGTCCGACTATAAGGTTGCAAAGGACAAATGCAGCAGCCTGAAGGGCAATGCAAAAGACGTTTGCAAGGAAGAGGCCAAGGTTGCACAGGCCAAGTCCGAATTGGATATCACCACGAAGTACAAAAACAATCCCAGCGATGTCACGCGGGCCGAACATCGGGTCGCCGAGGCTGAGTATGATCTCGCCAAGGAAAAGTGCGATGACATGAGCGGTAGCGCCAAATCCACTTGCAAGAGCGACGCCAAGTCTCAGTACGACACTCAGTTGGCTTCGACCAAAACGTCCACCACTGAAAACGTAGCCGACAAGACCCGCGAGAAATCGGCGGATGCTTCGCTTGCCATGTCCGACACCATGATCACCACCAAGGTCAAAGCCGAGATGGCCGCTGACCCGGTTGTGAAAGCCATGGACGTGCACGTGGAAACCCAGGGCGGCGTTGTCATGCTGAGCGGCTTCGTGCCATCCAAGACTGAAGCCGATAAGGCTGTAGAAATTGCTCGCGCCGTCAAAGGCGTGACAGATGTGAAATCTTCCATCCAGGTCAAGAAGTAAGAACTGGGTCGCCGGATTTATGGCCAGGCTTGAACTGGCCATTTTTTTTGGTATGATAGATGATATTCATCATTTAAACGGAGCCTCACTATGCTTGCTCAACCCCTGTCCGGCTGGCTGGAGCGCCGCGGAATCCACTATGCCTGGGTCATCGTTGCGCTGACCTTCCTTACGGGTCTGACTTCCTCGGCCGCGCTGGGGCTGCCCGGTGCGCTGTTGCAACCGCTGAGCAAGGAGTTTGGCTGGAATGTGGACCAGATCTCGTCCGCGCTGGCGGTGCGTTTCGCGCTGTTTGGCCTGATGGGCCCTTTCTCGGCCATCCTGATGGAGCGCTTTGGCCTGCGCAATATTGTGGTGACGGCGCTGTCGCTGGTGTCCGGCGGCATGCTGCTGGCCACCCGGATGAGCGAGTTCTGGCATCTGGTGCTGATGTGGGGCGTGATGCTGGGCGTCGGCTCCGGCATGACGGCGCTGGTGCTGACGGCCGTGGTGTCCAATCGCTGGTTCGAATCGCGGCGCGGCCTGGTGGTCGGCATGCTGACGGCCAGCTCCGCCACGGGCCAGCTGGTATTCCTGCCGGTGGGCGCCTGGCTGGTGGAGCATTTCGGCTGGCGTATGGCCGTGGTGCCGGTGATGCTGGCTTGCGCCGTGGTGGCGGTGCTGGTGTTCTTCCTGATGCGTAACCGCCCGCAGGATCTCGGCCAGCAGCCATTCGGCGCGATCAATCCCGTGCCGGTGCCGCCGGCAATGCAGATCGGCTTCACGACGCCGTTCAAAATTCTGCGCAGCGTTTCGGGCAGCGGCGTGTTCTGGATTCTGTTCGCGACCTTTTTCATCTGCGGCCTGAGCACCAATGGCCTGATCCAGACCCACTTCATTTCGCTGTGCGGCGACCAGGGCATGGGTCCTGTGCCTGCTGCATCCGTGCTGGCAATGATGGGCGCCTTCGACCTGGTGGGCACCATTGGTTCCGGCTGGCTGTCCGACCGCTACGACAACCGCAAGCTGCTGTTCTGGTACTACGCCCTGCGTGGCCTGTCGCTTCTGTGGCTGCCATATTCGGAATTCACGCTGTATGGCCTGTCGCTGTTCGCGATGTTCTATGGTCTGGACTGGATCGCGACCGTGCCGCCGACGGTGCGTCTGGCAGCAACGCATTTCGGCAAAGAGAAGGCCGGGATGGTGTTCGGCTGGGTGTTTGCCGGCCACCAGCTGGGTGCAGCGCTGGCCGCATTTGGAGCAGGGCGCGTGCGCACCCTGATGCTGACTTATAACCCCGCCTTGTTCGCTGCAGGCGCTGCTTGCCTGGTGGCGGCCGGGATGGTGATGGTGATCCGTAAAAATCAGGCGGCCGCTGCACCGGTGGCCGCCCCGGCGAAAGCCGCTTAGGCCATCGCGATCATCGCAACGCAGATACCTACGCCGCTGAACCACACGAGGGTGCGCATTGTGCCTAGATTGGCCAGGTACAGCAGGCTGTAGATGATGCGGATGCCGAGGAAGGCCAGGGCCAGCATATCGATGCGGCCCTGGTCTACATGGGCATTTTGAGCGAGGATGACGGCTGCAATAAACAGCGGCAGGGCTTCAAAGCCGTTCAGCTGCGCCGCAATGGCGCGCTTGCCCCAGCCGGTCTGGCGCTGAGCCCATTCCCGCGGCAGATGGTTGTCGTAGCGGTCTTTGCCTGCCATGGACGCCACCTTCGGCATCAGCGCCACGGCAGCCGGCAGCATGCAGGCCGCTGCGATACACCAGTTTGCAATCGTCATCTTCGTTTTCTCCCTTTTTTTATTTGAGGTACTTGGCGAGCCAGGCCTGCACTTCGCTGTAGAAGTAGCGGCTGTTCTCGCCGTTCAGAATCCAGTGGTTCTCTTCCGGGAAGACCACCAGTTTGCTTGGCACATCGAGACGCTGCTGCGTCGCGAAGTTCATCAGCGCGTTATTGATCGGCACACGGTAATCGCGTTCACCCACGGTGATCAGGATAGGCGATTTGAAGCCCGTTCCTTTCTCGTGGTTCCCCGCCTGCATGATCGGGCTCTGCTCGCGCCACACCGGCAGATCGGCCCATACCGGACCACCGCTGTTCACTTCACGTCCGTACACGCTGTCGCTGGTACCCCACTGCATGACCAGGTCCATCTCGCCCGCGTGGGACACGATGGCCTTGTAGCGCGTGGTGGTAGCCTGCAGCCAGTTGGCCAGGTGGCCGCCGTAGCTGGCGCCGCCCGCAGCGAGCTTGCTGCCGTCGATGAAGCTGTACTTCTTGATGGCTTCATCCACCGCCTGGTTGACTTCGTCGCCCGGGCCTTTCAGCGGATCGTACTGGATCGAGCGCGCGAACTCTTCGCCGTAGCCGGTGGAGCCCTTGTAGTCGGTCAGCAGCACGATATAGCCCGGCTTGGCGAGCAGGTGGTAGTTCCAGCGAATCACGAACTGGTCGCGCCACATATTCGCGGCGCCGCCGTGGATCACGGCGAACAGCGGATACTTCTTGTTCGGATCGAAGCCGGCAGGCTTGACGATCATGTTGTGGATGCTGCGGCCGTCCGGCGTCTTGAACCAAAAGTGCTCAGGCGCTTGCCAGTCGATGGCGGCGGCCTTTTCCACGTTGAAGGAAGTCTGGCGCTTCGGCGTGCCGTTGAAGGTGTACACCTCCGGCGGATTGACCGAGGATTCCCACACGCCCACCAGCGTCTTGCCCGCTGCGTTCAGGGAGTTGATGGAGCCGGTCGGCAGCGAAGGCTCTTCGCGCTGATCACCACCGGCGTAGTTCATCGAATAGATCTTTTCCAGGCCTGCGTGCTCGAAGCTGTAGAACACGCGCTTGCCATCAGCCGGCAGGGCGATGCGCGAGATCGAGCGGTCCAGGTTCGCGGTCAGGATCTTTGGCTGCGGATTGCTGATTGGCCAGGCGAAGCTCGCTACGCGGGTCAGGTCATACACCTTGCCCGGTTCTTCCGCTTCGGTCAGGGCGAACAGCGTGCGGGCATCCGGCGAGAAGCGCAGCGCCTTGTAGCTGTGGCGGTCCTTGGTCAGCTGAACCGGTTCACCGCCGGACAGCGGCAGTTCGAAGATTTGCGTGAAGCTGGAAGCGCGCGCCGCCTCGTTGCGGTTGGTCGACGCAGCGAAGACGATCGATTTGCCTTCCGGCGTCCAGCTCGCGTCCAGCGACTGGCCGTCGTCGCCCTGGCTGCCGCCAAAGCCCGGCAGCTCGGCCAGCCTGGTACCCGTGAACAGGTCGCGCGGCTTGCCGCTGCCGTCGGCGTTTATCACAAACAGGCGGACCTTCTTCTCGTCCAGCCACTTGTCGAAAAAGCGCGGTGGGAAGGATTCGTAGGCGCGGGCGTTGTACTTGCGGTCCTTGCGCTCTTTGGCCGACTTCTTCACCGATTCTTCGTCGATATCGCCTGGGTAGATGTCGCTGATGAAGAGAATCTGCTTGCCGTCCGGGCTGAACTTCGGCGAACGCGCGCCGAGAGTGAGGGTGGTCAGGCGCTGGGCTTCGCCGCCGTGGGCGACGTCGAGGCGATAGATCTGGCTGACTTCATCGCCTTCGCGCTTGGCGGTGAAGAGCAGGAAGCGGCCGTCCGGCGACCAGTTGGCGCCGGCCTCGCCGCCCTTGCTGAAGGTCAGGCGGCGCGGGGCGCTGTCGTCGGTGAGGGACTTGATCCACAAGTCGCTCCACTGTTCCTTGTTGTCGTAGGCGGGATCAGTGACGGAGAACACGGCCCATTTGCCGTCCGGGCTTGGGATGGGGGCGCCGATGCGCTTCATCAGCCACACATCTTCGTGGGTGATGGCGTGCCTGGCAGGCGCGTCGGCCGCGTGGGCAAAGTGGGCGCTGATGCTCAGGATCAGCAGGGCAGTGAGCTTGGAGATTTTAGGTGCGGACATGGCACTGGCTTCGGTGAGTCAATGGAACCTCGCATGGTGGGCAATTCCTTGCTTACTGTCAATCTGCGCCGCAGCACCAACTAGCGGGGCAAACGGCCAATCCAGGGCCGCAGCACCGTGTATTTCGGCACCGCCGTCTGCGCATCGCTCTCCGCGCTGAGCAGGCGCCGCCGCAGCAGCAAAGCCACCGCGCGCTGCGCCGTGATGCGCGACAGGCCGGTGTCCAGTGCGATGGTGGCGTAGCTGGCCTGCACGGAGCGCTTGCCTTCCATGCGCCGCCACAGATAGAGATAGACCAGGAAAGCGGCAGGCGAGTGCTCGTGGCCGACCAGGTCGGGCATCAGCACGTCGATGAAATAAGGGTCGAGTGTAGTCATGATGAGTATAGTCATGATGACTATAGCACGGGCCGGCGCCGTGCCACAATGAGGCATTACCTATGGAGACACCATGATCACCCACATCAAATTTGTCAGCATTCCCACCCGCGACCAGGATGCCGCCCTGGCTTTCTACACCGAAAAGCTGGGCTTCCGCGTCATCACCGACCAGCCTTTCGACGAGAAGCAGCGCTGGATCGAGCTGCGCGTTGGCGCGTCCGACACGCGCTTCGTGCTGTTCACGCCCGATGGGCAGGAGGACCACATCGGCAGCTTCTTTAACGGCTCGCTCGCTTGCGACAATGTGCAGGCTACCTACCGCCAGCTGTCTGAGCGTGGCGTGGAATTCCTGTCGCCGCCTCAAAAGCAGCCCTGGGGCGAGTTCGCCATCATGAAAGACCCGGACGGGAATCAGTTTGTGCTGTCCTCGTCCTGAGGCGCATGCGCAGCGCGGCGGGCGCCATCACAAAGCCCAACAGCTCGCGCGCTTCACCGTCCTTGCCGTAAGCGTCCGCTTCGACGGACACGATATCGAAGCGGCCCAGCAGGCTGGCCATCGCCACTTTGATCTCCAGCAGGGACAGATACCGTCCGGGGCATAGGCGCGGGCCGGAGCCGAAAGGCATCGTCAACTGGCGCGCCGCGCTGCCTTCCAGCCAGCGCTCCGGCTGGAATTCGCTGGCATTCTGTAGCTGGGCTTCGGACACGCTCTCGCGGCGCAGCACGCACCATACCGGCATGTTCCTTGGCACGTGGATATCGCCGATCACCGTGTCGCGATTGGCCTCCAGCGGAATGAAGGGGGCGGGTGGACGCAGGCGCATGGCTTCGTGCGCGCAGGCGTCCACATAGTCCAGCGCATCCATCTGTTCCAGCGTGAAGGCGGCCGGATCGGGCGCCACGCGCAGCACCTCTTCCTGCGCGCGCCGTAGCGCTTGTGGATGGCGGTGCAGCAGCCAAATCAGCCAGGCTAGGGCGCTGGACGTGGTGTCCTCGCCTGCCAGCAGCATGGTGGTCACGTTGCCGATCACGGTGTTGTCGTCGACCGCGCTGCCTTCCTGCGCGGCTGCGGCCAGCATGGCTTCCAGCATATTGCGCGGATGCTGGGCGCGTTCCGGATCGGCTGCCATGCGGACTCGGGCCTGGGCGATGAAGCCATCCACCGCTTCCCGCATCGCCTTCACACTGCGCTCCAGCTGGCGATCCACCGGCAGGCGCACATAGCGCCAGTAAGGAAAAGGCGTGAACGAGCGGCGCCCGGCGCCGGCCATGATGTTTTCCAGATGCTGCTGGATGCGGTCGTCGCCGTTTTCGATGGTGTTTACTTCCGCGCCAAAGGCCAGGCCGGCGACGATGTCGACCGTGTAGCGCTTGAGGTCTGCGCTGAGCGCGATTTCCTGCCCTGCTGCCGCAAGCTTTTCCCAACGGCTCTGCAGACGGCGTCCCGTATTCACCAGAACGGGGAAGTAAGCCTTGATGGCGTGCGGTGCGAAAGCCTGCATCACCATGCGGCGCTGGTTGCGCCACTCCGCGCCTTCGGCCAGGAACAGCCCCGGATGGCCGCCCATCTCGCGCGACACTTCGGCCGTGATGGCCGGCCTTCTGAAGCCATCCGGACGGTCACGCAGGATGGCATTGATGCTGGTGGGATCGGACACCACCAGCACGTCGGTGCGGCCGAAGCGGAAGCGGTAGTAGGGGCCGTATTGCTTCGCCCAGGTTTCCGCCACCAGATGCACGCGCGTCGGGCGCATCTGGAGAATATTGCCTAGCAGCGGCAGGGCGGACGGGCCGGGCAGGTCGGCGACCTGGCGCAGCGCAGCGGTAACGGGGTCGGTGACTGTATTCATGTTGACCATTGTGCGCCCCGTGCGCGCAACCGGTCTTGAATATTTGCGACATGCTTGCAGGATGTCACGCCGCCTGCGCTACAATTGTTGATATGTCAACTGCACCGATAGCCCGCCTGATTCCTCCGCGCCTCTCGCTGGCGTCCTGCGTGCGCGCCCATGTGGTGCGCAGCACGCTCGATGTCGCGCCGCTGCTGGACACGCACCGGCTCAACCGCTATCCGGCCAGTCCCTTCTGCTCACTGTTCTTCCAGCTGTCCGGCGACTCCGTCATGGTGCTGCCGGAGGTTGCCGACCAGCCCCTGCGCGCGGGCGAGGCTTTGTTCTGCGGTCCTCAGTCGGTGCCCACAGCGACCGGCAATGCCGGCGCGGTGCATTTTCTGATGGTGCTGTTCTATCCGGACGCCATGCATCGCCTGACTGGCGTGGACATGACTTCCTGCGTTGATACGCTGCGCCCGTTGTCCGAAGTGTTCGACACTTCATGGCAGGCGATGGCCCGCAATGTGTTCGCCGCTGCCGATGACGACGCGCGCATTGCGGTCCTCGAACAATTCCTGGAGCCGCGCTGGCGTGATGCACGCGGCGGCGCATTCGACGGCGTGATTGGCGACTGGGTACGCAGGCTCGGCGCCCAAGCCGCAGCCGCCGGCATGGGACGCAGCGTGCGCATGGCCGAGCGCCGCGTCCGCGAATGGGCAGGACTGCCACTGCGCACCCTGCGCCGCATGCGCCGCGCGGAAGTGTCCTTCATCGAAGCCCGTGAACAGGCGCTGCGCGGCGAGCTTCTGCTCAGCGACATCGCCCAGCGCGGCGGCTTCTCCGACCAGTCCCACATGATCCGCGAAGCCCGCCAGATCTCCGGCCTCAGCCCCACCGAGCTGCTGAAGGCGGGGCTGGAAGATGAGAGCTATTGGATGTACCGTATCTGGAACTAAAGATGTGGGCGACGCCGTAATTCCGGGAGCGCAACATGAGAGCTGAAAATCGGACGACATACCTGCGAGTCTCGTTGCTTGTCGTCGGCACCGTCTTCCTGTTCGGGGTGTATCCGCTTACAGTGCTCTGGCCCTCGGGATGGGCGTGGCATCATGGGCGGTCGGAGTACCTGGAGATGATCATTGCCATCTATGCGACGTTGGGCGTGTTTCTTTTGCGCGCGGCCGGGAACCCGGAACAACACATCAGCCTTATTTCGTTCACCATCTGGTCCAGTATTGTTCACGGAGGAGTGATGGCGATGCAGGCGATGGCCAATTCAGAGCATGCTGGCCATTTGATCGGCGATGTGCCGGCTTTGTTCATTGTCGCGGCGGTCCTGGGATGGCTCTGTCCTCCGGCATTTAAGGCGCCGTTCAGCCGCTGAAGTTGAGGAGAGATTATGACTGTAAAGCGTATGGATAACGTCGGCATCGTCGTGGAAAACCTCGACGCGGCTGTTGAATTCTTCACTGAACTAGGCCTGACGCTGGAAGGGCGCGCTCCGGTCGAAGGTGATTGGGCTGATGGCGTCACCGGCTTGCGCGGCATGCGCGTTGAGATCGCGATGATGCGTACGCCGGATGGCCACAGCCGGCTCGAGTTGTCCCGCTTTCTGGCGCCGCCGGTGGCAGCCGATCACCGTACCGCGCCAGTGAATGCTCTTGGCTACCTGCGCGTCATGTTCACGGTGGAGGATATCGACGACACGCTGGCCCGGCTTGGCAAGCGCGGCGCGAAGCTCGTCGGCGAAGTGGCCCAATATGAAGATATCTACCGGCTCTGCTACATTCGAGGCCCTGAAGGGATTCTCATTGGGCTCGCCCAAGAGCTCAGACCGAGCTGAATTAATCAAACATAAGCATGCTGATACTTGCATCGACCATACTACTCATCATCGCCTCAGGGTCCGCCGCGTTCGGCTTGCGGTATCTGTTCGCCAAAGAGTATTTGTTCTACCACGCTCAACTGACTGGTTTGGAATGGTCTGAAATTCCGTTGCGATACCAGGCTGTCATTCTGGGGATGCTCAAGATGGTCGGCGCCGGCATGCTCGCATTTGCGGTGGCCTTGGCCTGGCTCGTTCTCCCTCTCAGCCGCGGTGAGCAATGGGCGATATGGGCAATCTTTTCGGTGGTAGCTATCCACGGCTTTATTTCGATCTACGTAACAATCATTTTGCGCCGAGTGAATCCAGGTGCGAAGACAAACGTCGCGTCGGCATGCACAGGCGTGGTTCTTTCGCTTGGTGCGCTTGGATTGGCCTGCATTTCTCATGTGTGATCAGGAAATGGCGCCAGCATCGTATCGATCTGCCGGATTGATAAGCTGGATTAATAGGCCCATTTGGATTTTCGGCTCTAATCAGAAGGAATCAAGGCCGGTAGACTCCAACGTCAACGGGCACGCGCATTGGGCGCGGCCCTTATTGACAAAGGACCGCCTTGATCTCGAAGAATTCCAATTCCTTGCGCGCCGCCACCATGATGGGCGCAATCGCAACGATGTTTGCTGCCGCCTTCGCACAGGCAGCCGCGCCGATGGCTAAATTCCAGGCGCCGGGTTTCTACCGCATGGCGCTGGGTGATTTTGAAGTGACGGTTCTGAACGATGGCACGGTTGACCTGCCTGTCGACAAGCAGCTCAGGCAGCCGGCCGCGAAGAGCATTCAGGCGCTGGACAAGTCCTTCGTCAAAGCGCCGCTGGAAACCTCGGTCAACGCCTTCCTGATCAACACTGGCAGCAAGCTTGTGCTGTTCGACACCGGCGCAGCAAACCTGTTTGGTCCGACGCTGGGCAAACTGGCTGCGAATCTCAAGGCCGCTGGCTATCGGCCGGAGCAGGTTGACGAGATCTACATCACGCACATGCACCCGGACCATGTGGGCGGCCTGATGGCGGGCGGGCAGATCGTGTTCCCGAACGCCACCGTCCACGCGGGCAAAGCCGATGCCGATTTCTGGCTGAATCAGGTCAACATGGACAATGCTTCGGCCGATGACAAGTTCGTGTTCCAGGGCGCCGTGGCGTCGGTATCGCCGTACATCAAGGCAGGCAGGTTCCAGCCGATCGAGGCTAACGGCGAGCTTATGCCGGGCATTAAAGCTTATTTGACGGCGGGCCACACACCGGGCCATGTCACCTATACGGTGGAAAGCAAGGGCCAGAAGCTGCTTCTGCTGGGCGACTTGATGCACGTGGCAGCGGTGCAGTTTGACGATCCATCGGTAACAATCGCTTACGACAGCGATAGCCCTGCCGCCATGACCGCGCGTCAGCAGGCGTTTGCCGATGCGGCAAAAGGAGGCTACCTGATTGGCGCGGCGCACCTGCAATTCCCTGCCATTGGGCATTTGCGTGAAAACGGAAAAGGCTATCAGTACGTGCCAGTCAATTACACTCAGCCGCGCTGAACGCCTGCTATTGCCGCGCTCAGAAATTTTGACTACTCTGGACTGTGCCGATCCTTAACTTCCACGGGAGATTTCAATGGATGCACAGCAGCTTATTTCGGAATTTCTGGCGTCTGATCACGGTGCACAAGCTACCCAGGCACTGGCGGTCCAGGGCATCAGTTCAGACGACGCCCAACAGATGCTAAGCCATGCGATGGATGCGACCCATGCTCACGTCGAAGAGCAGGCCGCAACATCGGGTGCTCATACGGGCCGTAACTTTTTTGCCGCGTTTGCAGCGGGACTGGTGCGGGGCGACGGCTTCTTCCATTCGCTGGTGGAAGGCGGGGAGGGCATCCTGACCGGCAAGGTGACGGCAGCGCTGGCCGAGCGCATGGGCATCGACCCGTCCACGGCTTCGACCGTCGCGGCCGCTGCGACGCCATACATTGCTGCATTTTTGAAGGAAAAGCTCGCCTGAGCGGGCTTTTCCCCGAGCCGGCCAGGCGCTACTTTGCGCAGGCCTTTCCATGGTCGCCTTTGAAGCCCTTGGCTTGCGCGTCGGCTTCGCTCATGTACTCGCCGGTCTTGGTCTTCCCGTAGTAGCGGTTGCCAGGGCAGTGATAGACCTTGGTCGAGGTGTTGACCCATACTTGCCCCGCGCCGCCCCCTGGCGCAGCCGCTTTGGCAGCAGCAGCGGGTTTGGCGGCGGGTGCTGCCGGTGCTGCTGGCGCAGGCGCAGCGGCCGGAGTTGCAGCTGCGGCCGGAGCTGCCGCTGCTGAAGCCGAGGCAGCCGCCGCTTTCTTGTCGACGCCGCCATGCCCGCGGCAAGCACCTTTCAGCGTGGCTCCGCTAAATGGCGTGCCGTCCTTGCAAACCGCTGTGACCGTTGCAGCCTTGGCCGGTGCGCTGCTTGCCGGCGCTGCGGCTGTTTGCGCATAGGCAGAGAAAGAGAAACTGGAAACAAGGACGGCCGAAAGCAGAATCTTATTCATGACGAACTCCCCAGCAGACACGAAAATACGTGCGTACTTTGGATAGTATTTCAAGTCCGAAACTATTGTGGCTAATCGTACCAGCGCGTTGCTTTTTTCGGACAACGATCGTGCGTTACGCGTGCTTGCGCGGCCTCAGATCGCCATCTTCCAGAACACTGCTGCGCGTTTGTAGCGCAGGCTGCCTTCCTTGTAATGATCGAGCCAGCTGTCGTTCTCGCTGAGGAACAGGCTGGCTTTATCGTCTCCGGATGCGTGTTTGCCCAGGCGTTCGCGGACGGAGCGGAGGTAATAGTGGTTGAACAGGCGGTTGAATTCCGTGAAGTAGATGTCGGCCACGCGCAGGCTGCCGCGGATGAAGAGCATGTTCTCGTCGTTCTCGCGCGTGGACGCGCTGGAGAAGTTGGCGGAGCCGGTGACCACGATCGGGTCGGCGCCCAAAGGATCTTTCAGCAGGAACTTGGAATGGATGTAGTTCAGGTGCGAGTTCATGCCCATGGCGGCGTTGGTGGTCTCTTTCGCCCATTGGTAGAGCGGGTCCTTGATGTAGGAGCCGAAGGCTTCGTAGCTGTTGTTGTCGGCCGAGGGGCGAACGAAAGTCTCGCCATTCTTCTGCGCCGGCCTGTCCTCTTTTTCCAGCAGCAGGAAAGTGAGGGCGTTGAAGCGGCCGTTGTCCTGCAGGCGGGATTTAAATTCCTCGTTGACGCCGAAGGCAAGCGTAATGCAGGCAAGGTCTTTGGCGCTGTCCAGCAGTTCGGCGTACATCTTCAGAACGTCCAGCTTTTCGCGCGGGCTGAAGATGGGCGTGGCGCCCTTCGGGAAGTCGCTCCATTTCAGCGGCGCGGAGTCGATGCCTTGAATGGAGGTACGCAGGTCTTCGTTCTTCTTGCGGACATCTACATTGCTGTCGCCGTCGCGGCCACCAGGGTCGCCGGACAGCAGCTCCCAATATTCGGCGAACTTCGCGGCCACGTCGCGGTCGCGCACCCATTGGCCGACGTTGGCGTGTCCGTGGATGGCGCCCATCGACAGGTTGGTGGAACCGGTCCATACCGCGCCAGGCGTTTCGTTATGCCCCTTCAGCAGCACCATGAACTTGTTGTGCTGGATCGCGGTGCGGCGCGCTTCGCGGAGAATGATGTCCGCATGCGGCAGCCCGGCCTTTTCGATGGCATCCAGATTCGCCTTGCGCGGGAAGGCTTTGTCGTTCGCCTTGGCGTCGACAATGATCTGTAGCTTGACGCCTCGCTCTTCGGCCTGGCGCAGCGCGTTCAGCACCGGGAGGTAGTGGAACTCATAGAAGCAGCAGAGCAGCGTATCGCCGTGGCGGGCTTCAGCGATGAACTTCAGCATGGCTTCGTCGAGATCGCGGCTTAGCCAGGCCAGCGCTTCCCGGGCTTTTTTATGTTCGCCATTATGTTCAAGATCGTCCGGACTCTGGTTGCCGAATTTGCGCTGGTAGGCCTGGCTGCTGGCCACACCGCGATTAAAGAAGACGTCGTACTCATGCTTCGAGAATGATGGTTCGGTTTCCACCGCTACCGGTATCGGCTTGGCGTCGCGGTCCAGTGCCTTTGGCGAGCCTTTCAGCGGATGGAAGTAGTAGACGTATTTGTGTCCTGGCTTGGCGGTGAAGTCGTCATAGACAAAGCTTTGCACCGGCTGGTCGTGCGTCGATACTGCGAGATCGGGCGCGGCCTCGGGATAGATTGAAGGAAAGACCTTGAAGCCGTACAGAAAATAGCGCTCGTCCTCGTCGACATCATGGCGCTCGATGGCAAAACCGAGCAATCCCCTGGTATCGGCCTCGCGAAAATCGATGGCGAAGCTGATGGTGTTGGTGCCGGTGACTGCGTAGACCTGGTAGCCGCCGTGTTTGTCCGATCTGAATCGCATGGGACGCTCCTGCCGACGAGAAAGGGACCTCCTGTATATCGCCGTGCAGATATGCCAGTCAACGCCGCACCGCAAAAATATAAAGCTTGAATCTGCGCGGATTTGTGCCGTCGCTGTGAGGCCGGTAACAGAGCTAGCGGTATGGAAGCCGGGCGTTGAGCTATGCCTGTTCAATATGAGTGTGTTTAAAAAAGCCATACGTCATCCAGTCCGCTTCTGCTTATATTGTTATCGATAACTAACGCCACTCAAAAGAGGGGGAGACAGATGAGGCATTGGACCATAGTAGCTATGGCGGCACTCGCTTTGTTCGCGTCACGGCAGGGGATTGCAGCAGACACCATTCAGACGATTGCCACGAGTTACCAGCCGGCGATCACCGAAACCACGGATGCCAGCGGATTCAGACATCCTGGCGTTGGCCTGACCAGGGATGTTCTTGAAAATATGCGCATGCAGGTGCTGGCGCAGAGGGAGCCTTGGAATACCTATTTCAATCAGATGCTGTTGTCTGGTGCGGCGTCAAAGAGCATCAGCTCCAGTAACCAGAGCGGTTCCGATCCCACCAAGCCCGGTACGGTTGCCTTCAACAGCCAGGGCGTGGAGTCGAAGTTCATTGCCGATGCACTGAAGGCCTATACCCAGGCCATTCTCTACTACGTCAGTGGAGATGAAACGTATCGCGCCAATGCCATGCGTCTGATCCGCATCTGGTCGCAGATGGACCCGGCACAATATGCCTACTACACCGACGCGCACATCCACTCGGGTATTCCGCTGAACCGCATGGTGGCGGCAGCGGAGATCATGCGCTACACCAGCTGCCAGACGGCGGCCCTGGAATGGACGGATCAGGACACGGCGGCCTTCACCAGCAATCTGATCACGCCTGTGATCGAAGTCCTGCAGCACAATAACAACTACTTCATGAATCAGCACCTGTATCCGCTGATCGGCGCCATGTCCGGCTACATCTTCACCGGCAACCGGCCGCGCTACAACGAAGGTGTGGAGTGGTTCACCGTGAATAAAACAGCGGTGGATCAAGGGCAGAATGGTGCGATCAAGCAGCTGTTCCGCCTCGTGACCAGGAACGACCTGACCGGCGAAGCGGTGACGCCGGTCGTGCAGCACGTGGAGATGGGGCGCGACCAGGCACACGGCGCGGGAGATGTCACCAATACCGAGATCCTGGCGCGCTTGCTCTTGTCGCAGGGGACCAAGGTCGATCCGGTCGATGGCACCGCCTCCACCGCGGCCAGCGCGGTAGGTCCGTACGAATTTCTGAACGACCGCATCCTGGACGCCGCCGAATATTGGGCGCACTACATGCTGGGCTATGACACGCCATGGGTGCCCACGGCCGCGCACACCGATGCGAATGGCGTTCCCACGATTATCTATAAGGCGCTCGCCAGCGGCTATCGCGGACGCCTGACCCAGAACACCTGGGAACTGTTCTACTACTACAAATACATCCGCGGCATCAATATCGAAGAGCGCGCGCCGAACTTCACGAAAATGTTCGCTGACCGCGTGAGCTACAACTGGGATGGCGTCGACGGCGGCGGCGATTTCTGGATCTTCATTCCCGCTGCGGCCGAAGCGGAGGGCGGCCAGTATCTGCTGCATCCCATCGTAGAGCCTTACCGCGAAATCGAAGACCGCTTTACCTCGCTGGATGGCACCGCCACTGCGATGAGCGACGAAACGGCATCGTTCGTACGCGCTTATGCCACCGGAGCAGGCACCACGATCGCGCTGATCGGTTCCTCCAATGGCACGCGCAATGTCGCGTTCAAGGTCCGCACCAACGGCGTGGCGACGATGGATGCATTTGGCGACACCATTACCCTGCCGGACACCAACAGCCAATGGCGCTATGTGGACTATGCCTTCAACGCCTATCAGGGTCTGGGCGATATGCTCTTCATGACGCTCAAGGGCGCCGGCACCACCGTCGATATTGACCACATCAATGTGCAAGGCGGCACGCTGACGCCCCCGGTCTTCAACTCGGGTGATGCGGACATGGGCATCTTTACCTATGCAGGATCGACCAGCACGATCACATATAACTTTGGCGCCACCGATGCCGGTGCCGGCGATGTACTGAGCTACCAGATCGATGGCCTGCCAGCCGGTGCGAGCTTCGATACGCACACCGGCGCGTTCGCCTGGCTGCCGGCGCAGGCGGGCACTTACAACTTCGTGGTCACTTCGTCGGATGGTACGACAGTGAGTACCAGAACGGTGCAGGTGGTCGTCAGCACCGACCGTCAGTCGGCAATCAACGCGGTAATCGCGCGCTACGTCCCCAGCAAGATCTATATCGGGTCGACCCTGGCCGTCTACAACGCCGCATACGCTGATGTCACGGGCGTCATCGGCAGCGCTACGGATGATGTGTTCACCCAGAAGCTGGCCGCATTGAACACGGCCGTCACCGGCCTGCAGGAACTGACGCCGTTGATGAACGATGGCAGCATGAATTATTCGAACATGTTCGTGTCATCCACCTTCAGCACCTCGATTCCGAATGCGCTGGATGGCACGCCCGACACATTCGTGGTGTACACCCAGGCTCAGGACCTCACGCATTACTTCGACTTTGGCCCAAGCTTCAAGTTCTCCGCCAATTCCTTCCAACTGCAGGTGCGCGCCAGCTTCCCTGAGCGTATCGGCGGTGTCGCAGCTTACGGTTCCAATGACAACGAGAACTGGACGCGCCTGACGCCGGGCCTGACGGCGGTAACGGAAGACATGCAGACCATGCCGGTGCAGGATGATCTGAAGAACCAGCGCTTCCGCTTCCTGAAGCTGCAGATGATTCAGCCTTCCAGCACCTTCTTCGAGCTGTCCGAGTTCCGCATCTTCGGTGCGCGCTATGAGACGGTGAACCAGCTGTCGTCGGTGTCGATCAGTTCCGACCAGGCGCTGAAGAACCGCATCGTGCCGGGCAATACCGTGAAGCTGGCCTTCAAGGCTACGGCGCCGATCAACAACGTCAATGTCACCATCCAGGGCGTGCCTGCGACGGTGAGCAGCAGCGACAATCTGAACTGGACAGCCACGGCGACCATGACGGCCAGCACTGCGCCGGGCAAGGTGAAGTTCGCCTTGAACTACAAGACTGCCGCCGGCGTCGATGCCGAGCCAATCCTGTTCACCACCGACGGCACTTCGCTGCTGTTGTCCGATCAAACTGGTTACATCGGCAATCTGCTGGACATCACTGCGCTCAGCGATTCCAGCGGCCGCAACCAGACCGATTTGCTGGCGACCGCGAACCTGCTGTTCGACAGTAATCTCGGCACGGTGACTGATTTCCGTGTGAGCGGTAGCGGCTACGGCGGCTGGATCACCTTCGACTTCAAGGAAGGCGGCACGGCCACGATCACGCGCGCCGAAGTGTTGGCTCGCCAGGACCAGTATTACACCCGCATCAAAGGCGTTGTGGTGCAGGGATCGAACGACAATGCCAACTGGACGACCATTTCGACTGCCGCCGGTACCTCGATGGATTGGCAGACGCTGGCCGTCGCCACCCCGCAGCCATTCCGCTACATCCGCATCTTCAATGGCAACCAGTGGTTCGGCAATATGTCGGAGCTGCGCCTGTACGGTGCCACCGAATCGTCCAACAAGATTGCGACGGCTTCACTGAGCTCTGTACAAAGCCTGCGCAACCGCGTCGTAGCGGGCAACACCGTGAAGCTGGTCTTTGTGGCGAAGGAGGCGATCAACAACGTCAACGTGAGCATTCAAGGCCAGTCCGCGTCGGTGAGTACGACGGATAACGTCAACTTTACGGCGCAGGCAGTGATGCCTCAAGGCGTTGCAGCCGGCGCGGTGAAGTTCTCCATCAACTACAAGCAGGCGAATGGCAAGGATGGGCTGCCGAATTCTTCTACGACCGACAGCACTTCGCTGTATCTGGTCGACGAGTCGGATGTGGTGAAGAACGTGACCAGCATCGTAACGCTGATCGATTCGACAGCGAATCGCCCGGCTGCGACCACGCTGGCCACCGTGAATTCACTGTTCGATGCAAACCTGGGCACCATCTCCGACTTCCGCATCGGCAGCAATAACTCCGGCGTCGCCAGCTACATCACCTTCGACTTCAAGGCCGGCAATTACGCGGCGTTGACCAGCGTGGAACTGGCGCCGCGCCAGGACAGCAACTACGCCCGCATCAAGGGCACGGTGATCCAGGGCTCCAACGACAATGCCACATGGACCACGCTGACACCGGCGGCTGTGTCCACCATGGACTGGCAAACGCTGTCGGCCGCTGCGGGCGCTTACCGCTATCTCCGCATCTTCAATGGCGGCAGCTGGTTCGGCAATATGTCGGAAGTGCGTTTCCACGGCACGGTGCAGTCCGACGTGAGCGCCAGCGTACAACTCACGCAACAGGGCGCAACGTTGAATCGCGCCACCGGAAAATACGTTGGTGCGGTGACGATCACGAACAACGGCAGCACTGCGCTGAGCGGCCCACTGCGGTTGAAGCTGGGCAGTCTCGCCAGCGGCATCACGCTGGATAACGCCAGTGGCAGCGATGGCGGTGCACCTTATGTGATCCTGTCCGGTCCTATCGTTGCAGGCGCCGCGCTTAATGTGCCGCTGACGTTCACCAACCCCTCGCGCGCGCTGGTCAGCTATGCACCGGCGCTCTACAAAGCCACCTTCTGAGGAATAAGATCATGATGTTCACTTTCCTGCGCCGCCTGGCGTTGGCCGCGGCGCTGGCGGCCGGCAGCGGCTTCGCTTCAGCGGGCATGATTCACGTTGCCATCGATACTTCCGGCTTCGGCGCCGCCAGCGGTTATCTGGACATGCAACTGAGCGCCAGTGCCGGCGTGCCGTTGGCGACCGCGGTGGTCAGTAATATGGTGGGCTTCGACAGCTCGGCCTTCATCGATTCCTGGGGCGTGACGCCGGCCGCTGGTGGATACGCCTTTCGCAACGATACGTCGAATGATTTGTTTCATGCCGTGGCGTTTGGCGGTGTGCTGTCTTTCGATCTGACCTTTGCTGGTGCGTTTGATCCAGTGACCCGCTATGTCTCGCACTTCGTGGTCTCAGCCTTCGACGACAATATTGCGCCGTTAGGCAATTACGATCCGGTCACTGGCGCGCTGCTCGACGTTAGCTGGACGCCGTCGCGTACTGCCGGTACGGAAGGCAGCACGGCGCTGGATATTTCCGACCCTGCCGTGACTGCCGTCCCTGAGCCGGCTGCCTTGCTGTTGCTTGGCGCGGGCTTGCTCGCGCTGTCGGCGGCACGGCGCTATAGTGGCCCGCTTGCCTGATCATGAACCACTTTGCCTTCTGTGCGGACGAATCCTGGGCACGCCCCACATCGACCGCTACCAGCAAGAAGAAGCGCTAGACGCTGCCGGTCAGGCGCTCGGTCCAGTCTTCCACGGCGCCGGTCGCGAGCCTGCGTACGAACAGGTCGCGCCAGCGTGCCGGCAGCGCGGCCAGTTGCGCCAGCTGGGCGAGGGCGTCGCGGTCGCCGGTGCGGTGATACAGGATTTTCAGAATGCTGGCCAGCGTCCATTGCGGATAGGAACGTTCGATCAGCTCCAGCGCGTCGCCCGGACCGGCCATGCCTTCTTCGAGCACGCGGTAGTACCAGCCTGTCTTGCCGCTGCGCTGAACCTGGAGGGCCATGTCCGGCTGGTCGAAGCGCGTGTTCAGCTTCCAGCAGGGCTGGCGCGTTTGCGTTACCTGGACGGTTGCCGAACCGAGCCGGTACACGTCGCCGATGCAGACCGTGTCCTCCGTCATGCCATGCGTGGACAGGTTCTCGCCGAAGGCGCCGGGCCGGCGCAGCACGGTGCGCTCGCCGATCGTTTCGCGCCAATACGGGTAATGCTCGGCCGCGTAGTGGTGCACGGCCTTTTCCGGTCCGCCGTGGCGCGGATCTGCCTGGCCGTCGCCTTCGAAACCATTGACGCCCAGCCGCAACGGGCGCGCGACGGACAGCTTGGCGATGCCGCTGTTGTGGCCAGTTGCGCCCAGCGGCTGCACGGCGCCAACCAGCAGGGTGCCGATCATCATCAGTGATGCAGCTCGGAGTGGGGATTGACCGCGAACACTTTGCCGTCGATGACGAGGCTAGGCAGCACCGTCACACCCGCGAATTCTGCTTCGTCGGTGCGTCCGGGCGCCAGGCCGAGGTTCACGACTTCGGTGGTGTAGAGCGCCGGATCGAGGGCGGTGCCGAAGACTTCGGCCATCGCCAGGCAAAGATTGCAGCCGTCATGGTAGAAAATGGCGGATTTTTTCATTTGTAGGACTCCTAAATATATGAAAGAATGGCATGCTATCATGAATTTGATATGGAGTCCTAAATATGCGAATTCACTTCGTGGTGCACGAGTCGTTCGAGGCGCCGGGCGCCTATGAGCAATGGGTGAGCGAGCGGGGATACGTGGCGACGTACTCGCGCGTTTATCTGCATGAGGCGCTGCCGGAATCTGTCGAAAGCATTGACCTGCTGGCCGTGATGGGCGGTCCGCAGTCGCCAACCACAACGCTAGCGGAATGTCCGCATTTCAATGCGGCGGCTGAATGCGATCTGATTTTACGTTGCGTGGCAGCGCGCATCATTGAATACGGTGACCTCGTGTATGGCTTCCAGTGCCATAAGGAGTTCACGCCTGAGGTGGTGGAATTGCTGATCGCCGCGTCCGCGCGTGAACTGGCAACGCTTACAGCGCACCGCTTCGTGCAGCAGCCGGACGCGCTGCGAGCGAATGACTACGCCGCCATGAACCGGAAGTTGTTCGGCTTCCTCGACCGGCTCATGGCGTCATACGCCGCTTAGGTACGGTTCGGGATCGTCAGGCCGCGCGCCACGGCAGGGCGGGCGAGGAAGGCTTCCAGCACGCGCTGCACGTTCGGGAATGTGTTGATCTCGACCAGCTCGCCGGCTTCATAGAAACCGATCAGGTTGCGCACCCACGGGAAGGTGGCGATGTCGGCGATGGTGTACTCGTCGCCCATGATCCACTTGCGGCCTTGCAGGCGCTGTTCCAATACATTGAGCAGGCGCTTGGACTCGCCGATATAGCGGTCGCGTGGACGCTTGTCTTCGTATTCCTTGCCGGCGAATTTGTGGAAGAAGCCGACCTGGCCGAACATCGGACCAATGCCGCCCATCTGGAACATCAGCCACTGAATGGTTTCATAGCGTCCGGCCGCGTCTTTCGGCATCAGCTGGCCGGTTTTCTCGGCGAGATAAAGCAGAATCGCGCCCGACTCGAACAGGGGCAGCGGCTGTCCATCCGGACCGTTCGGGTCAATGATCGCGGGGATCTTGTTGTTCGGGTTCAGCGACAGGAAAGCTGGCGACATCTGGTCATTGCTGTCGAAGCTGACGAGATGCGGCTCGTACGGCAGCCCGGTCTCCTCCAGCATGATCGACACCTTCACGCCATTCGGCGTCGGCAGCGAATACAGTTGCAGGCGTTCAGGATGTTGCGCCGGCCATTTGGCGGCGATTGGGAGGTCAGTCAGTTTGGTCATCGGATCATCGGTGTGCGTTGACAATGCACGCGATTATGATCGAATCCTGCCGGACTTGCAGGACGGTCCGCAAAAACAAAAAAGCCAACCGTGTACGGTTGGCTTCTCTGATCTATTCGTGGTAGGCCGTGCGGGATTCGAACCTGCGACCAACGGATTAAAAGTCCGCTGCTCTACCAGCTGAGCTAACGACCCGAAAGAGGCCGTATTATATACAAGCCGATTGGCGTCTGCCAAGAGGAATTTGCAAAAATCGTTTATCCCAATGCGGCGGTGACTTTCAGCACTTCTTCCACTGTGGTCACGCCGTCGCGGACTTTGTAGGCGCCGGCGATGCGCAGGGGTTTCATCTGGTCCGCGATGGCCTGCTTGCGCAATGCGGAGATGTCCGTCTCTTCCTGCACCAGATTGTTGAAGGCCTCGGTCACGGTCAGCAGCTCGTAAATGCCGGTACGGCCGCGGTAACCGGTCTGGCGGCATTCGGGGCAGCCGACGGGGCGATAGACCTTGTCCGGCTTGGGGATGTTCCACTGGCCGCCAAGGCCCTGCCAGATATCATCGGCGATCTCGCCGCCTTCCGATGTCTTGCAGTCGGTGCACAGCGTACGCACCAGGCGCTGCGCCATGATGCCGATCAGCGTAGCTTCCAGCAGGTAATAGGGCACGCCCAATTCCAGCAAGCGCATCACGGCGGACGGCGCGTCATTGGTGTGCAAGGTGGACAGCACCAGGTGGCCCGTCAGTGCGGCCTGGATCGCCATCTCGGCGGTGGCCAGGTCGCGGATCTCACCGACCATGATGATGTCCGGGTCCTGACGCATCAGGGCGCGCACGCCATCGGCAAAGGTGAGGTCGATGCTGGGCTGCACCTGCATCTGGTTGAAGGAAGATTCGACCATCTCGATCGGGTCTTCCACGGTACAGACATTGACCTCCGACGTCGCCAGTGCCTTCAGCGTGGTGTACAGCGTGGTGGTCTTGCCCGAGCCGGTCGGCCCGGTGACGAGGATGATGCCGTGCGGACGATTGGTCAACGCATCCCAGCGCGCGGCATCGTCGGCCGGGAAGCCCAGTTCCGGCAGGGTCTTCACCACCACGTCCGGATCGAAGATACGCATCACCAGCTTTTCGCCAAACGCGGTCGGCAGGGTGGACAGACGCAGTTCAACTTCCTGTCCGCCTGCGGTACGGGTCTTGATACGGCCATCCTGCGGACGGCGCTTCTCGATCACGTCCATGCGGCCCAGCAGCTTGATACGCGCCGTCATCGCGATCATCACCACCGCCGGCACCTGATACACCTGATGCAGCACGCCGTCGATACGGAAGCGGATGGTGCCGAGGTCGCGCTTGGGCTCCAGGTGGATATCGGAGGCGCGCTGTTCGAAAGCGTACTGCCACAGCCAGTCCACGATATTGACCACGTGCTGGTCATTGGCGTCGACCTGCTTATTGGTCTTGCCCATCTCGACCAGCTGCTCGAAGTTATTGCGCAGCGCGACGTCCTGGCCGGTGGATTTGTTGGCCTTCTTGATCGACTTGGCCAGCGTGAAGAACTGCGAGGTGTACTGCGCAATGTCGAGCGGATTGGCGATCACGCGCTTGATGGTGCGGCGCGCGATCTTGGCGATCTCCGCCTCCCACTCCAGCGCGAAGGGATCGGCGGTGGCCACCACCAGCGTGTCCAGGTTCATCTCCACCGGCAGGATATTGAAGCGCGCCGCATAGCTGGCGGACATCACATCCGCCACCTTGGTGAAGTCGACCTTGAGCGGATCGATGCGATAGAAGGGCAGCTGGCAGCGGTCGGCCAGCCATTCGCTCAGCCCATCGAGCGTCAGCAGCTTGTGGGATTTTGCGTGGGACAGCTTGCAGTGGGCGACGGCGCTCAGCGGATGCATGGCGCCCGGCGTGTTGCGCAGGATGCCCTGCGCTTGCGTGTAGTGGGCCTTGACTTCGGCTTTCTCGACCATGCCATCGGCCAGCAGCCAGGTGAATATCTGTTGAAGATCGAGTGCCTTGGTCATGTAGGTCCTTTAGCTTTGGCTGGCTTTGATGCCCTTGAGCCAGGATTTGGCGGGCAGCCTGGTGTCGGCCACGATTTGCGCGGCGCGTTCGGCCAGCTCTTTGACGTCGATATCGCGTTTGGTCTTGAAGGCGATGGCGACCACGTTCCCGTCATGCACCTGCGGCAGCGACACCACTTGCGCGAAGGCGAACTTCATCGCTTTCAGATTCTTCGCATAGCTGGGGTGATCGCCGAACAAGTTGACGGTCATGATGCCGTCGTCATTCAGGCAAGCGGCGCAAGCCTGGTAGAACTCCGGCGTATCCAGCACGGGACCGCGCGCAGTGGCGTCGTACAGGTCCACCTGCAGGGCGTCCAGCGCGCCGTGGTTGGCGCGGTCGGTGACGTAATCCATCGCATCTATTTCGATCACTTGCAGGCGCTCGTCGTTGTCCGGCAGCTTGAACATGGAAGCGCAGATCGCGACCACGGAAGGGTTCAGCTCAATGGCCGTGACCGAGGCTTGCGGGAAGTGCTTGTAGCAGAACTTGGTCAGCGCACCGGTGCCCAGGCCCAGCTGGGCGATAGCGCGCGGTTCCTCGATCCACAGCATCCATGCCATCATCTGCTGAGCGTACTCCAGCTCCGGCCAGTCCGGTTTGCGGATGCGCATGGCGCCCTGCACCCATTCGGTGCCGAAATGCAGATAGCGCACGCCATCCATTTCGGACAGGGTAACCGGCGCGAATTTCGGCTTGCGCGGAGCAGGGGCGGAACGCGCAGGGCGGGAGGATTCTTCTTTTTCGATGGATTTACGTTTGATCAGCATAGTGAGGCATTATCCCGCGATGTTTTGCCCGGAAGCAAGCGAACAAATAAAAAACGCCGGCACTGGGCCGGCGTTGTAGCGTAGGGCGGATCATCGATCCGCCGGCTTTTATTGCATCGGTTCCACGGACACGCGCAGGCGAATGCGCTGGCCCGGGTCGTAGCTCATGACGCTGGTGTAATTGCGGCCGCGATAATCGTACTCGACCTGGTAGCCATTGGTGCGCGATTCCCAGTGGTCAACGGTGCGGCACTGCTTGACGGCCTGTTCCTGCACCGGGCCTGGGCCGGCGTCCTGGTTCTGTACGCGATCGCCGACCACGGCGCCGGCGATGGCGCCGGCCGCGGTGGCGGCAGTGCGGCCATTACCACGGCCAACCGTGCTGCCCAGCAGGGCGCCGGCAATACCGCCCACCACGGAACCGCCTACGCCGCGTTCGGCTGGCTGTTGGGTCTGGACATACTCGGTACGGCATTCCTGGCGCGGACGGTTGACCTGTTCAACCTGTGGCGTAACGCGGGTTACGCGGCCGTAATCTTCGAAATCGGTAGCTTGCGCTTGAGCCAGAGGCAAGGCGCCCAGGCTGGCGAGGGAGAGCAGCAGTGTAGAAGTGAGCTTCATATTATTTACCTCATTTGGCGTTTTTGGGCAGTTCACGGAGAAATGGGAATTGCACCCAGATATGGTAACGCTCGAATGTATCGGGAGGTTGTCAGCGATGGCAACAAATTGTAACGTGCCGCTTAAAACTGGCTTATTATGTTCTGTTTTTAACAAATCTTGCGATTGACATCACATTCGAGTTGATTCAGCGGATACAACACGTTACCCTAATACCCGTATGGAATCAGATTGACAGGGAGAAAGCCCGGCGCATTGACCCGCCAGCGGCACTACAAGTACCGTACATCACAAGGTCGATTTGAGGAAAAGATGAGTTTGTTGATCACTGTGCCGCCTAATTTAGTGCAGTCCATCCGCGCCTTTCGCGTGGGCGAGCTGCAGGAAGAGGCAGCCCGCTTGGGGCAGCACTTTTTGTATGCACACTGCCATCATGGGCAGACCAAGCAGCAGGTGTTGGGAATTATCGCCGAATCGTTTTATATGCCGAAACCCTGCGGCAAAAACTTCGACGCTCTGCGTGAAACCCTGACCGAAACGATGAATAAAGCAGGCGAGCAGACCGGTTTCCTGGTCGTGCTGGAACAGCTGCCGAATACCCAGAAATTTGATCGTGAAGCACGTGAGTGCCTGCTGGATGTCTTCCGTGATGCGGCCGATTACTGGGCCGAGAAAAAAGTCCCGTTCCGCGTTTTCTACTCCTTCGAGTAAGCACGCGCCGTCGCATTTCGCTCCCCCTTGCCAGCATTGCTGCGATGCAGCATAATATCGCGCTGCCCGGCCGTAGCAGGTACAATGGCGGCCATGAAAAACATCGTCATCCTCATTTCGGGCCGCGGAAGCAATATGGAAGCTGTGGTCCGTGCCGCGCAGGCCGAACAATGGCCCGCCCGCATCGCCGCCGTCATCAGCAATAAAGCCGACGCCAAAGGACTGGAATTTGCCGCCAGCCATGGCATTCCGACCGCCGTGGTCGCGCACAAGGAATATCCTAGCCGCGAGGCCTTCGACGCCGCTTTGCAAGAGGTAATCGATTCGTATCAGCCCGACCTGGTCGTGCTGGCCGGCTTCATGCGTATCCTGACGCCAGGCTTTGTCGAGCACTACACTGGCCGCATGCTGAATATCCATCCGTCGCTGCTGCCGCACTTCCCGGGCCTGCATACGCACGAACAGGCACTGGCCGCGGGCCACGAGCGCCACGGCGCCACCGTGCACTTCGTGACCGCCGACCTGGATCACGGCCCGATGGTGGACCAGGCCTCCGTGGCTGTGATGCCGGGCGATACGCCTGAACTGCTGGCTTCCCGTGTGCTGGAGCAGGAACATGTGCTGTACCCTCGTGCTATCCGCTGGTTCGTCGAAGACCGCCTGCGGATCGAGGATGGCAAGGTCCACGTGGACCACAACTGAATAAGAAAGATTGTTATGCGTTTGCCCCCGTTTATCCTGACCAGCGCCGAAGATGTGCTGCGCGAAATCCTGCGCTTTGCGGCGCCGGCCGATACCACGCTGTCCCGCTTCTTCAAGGACCACCCGAAGCTGGGCGGCCGCGAGCGCGGCGCCATTGCCGAGTGCATCTACGCCGTACTGCGTAACAAGGCCTTCTTCACCGACCGCGCCGAAGCGGGCGGTGGCGCCACCATGCGCCGCCTGGTCCTGCTGGGCATGGCCGATGCCGTCGGTTTCGACGCGCTGGGCGGCCTGTCGACGGACGAGGCGGAGTGGCTGAAACGCCAGCTGGAAATCGACCGCTCGCTGCTGCATAAGTCCATGCGCGCCAATATGCCGAAATGGCTGTTCGACAAGCTGGTGGCGCAGTACGGCGAAGAAGAAACCCTGGTGCTGGCCGATGCCCTGAACACCCCGGCGCCGCTGGACCTGCGCGTCAACGCCATGAAGGCCAGCCGCGAAGACGTGATCGCCGAACTGGCGCAAGCGCCGATCGCTGCCGACCCGACCCCGTTCGCGCCGCTGGGCGTGCGCGTGCACAAGAAACCTGCGCTGCAGAACCTGCCGCTGTTCAAGAGCGGCGCCATCGAAGTGCAGGACGAGGGCAGCCAGGTGCTGGCCCAGATCCTCGGCGCCAAGCGCGGCGAGATGGTGGTGGATTTCTGCGCCGGTGCCGGCGGCAAGACGCTGGCGCTGGGCGCGCAGATGCGCAATACCGGCCGTTTGTATGCCTTCGACGTATCCGAGAAGCGCCTGGCCAAGCTGAAGCCGCGCCTGGCGCGCTCCGGCTTGTCGAACGTGCATCCGGTGGCGATTGCGCACGAGCGCGATGCCAAGATCAAGCGCCTGGCCGGCAAGATCGACCGCGTGCTGGTGGACGCGCCTTGCTCCGGCATGGGCACGCTGCGCCGCAATCCGGACGTGAAATGGCGTCAGCCGCCGGAAGCCATCACCGAGATGCACGAGAAGCAGATCTCCATTCTGGACGGCGCCGCGCGCCTGGTGAAAAACGGCGGCCGCCTGGTCTACGCCACCTGCTCGCTGCTGAACGAAGAGAACGACGCGGTGGCCGCGCAGTTCCTGGAAACCCATCCGGACTTCGAACTGGTGCCGATGAATAAGGTACTGGCCGAGCAGAAGATCGAGCTGGACATGGGCGATTACCTGAAGCTGCTGCCGCACAAGCACCAGACCGACGGCTTCTTCGCCGCCGTCTTCGAACGCAAACCAATGGCCAAGAAGGCGGACGAATAAACGATGCGCCAGCCGATCCCGCTGACGAACCTCTTCAACGACCTGGTCGGCGACATCCGCGACCCAGGCCTTCTGTGGCAAGTGGCGGCGATTGCGCTGTCGATCTTCTTCGGCTGGACGTTCGCCGGCCTGCTGCGCAAGCAGTTCACGCGGCGCGAGGACCAGACCAATCTGGCGCGCTTCGGCGTGGAGAGCTTCAGCCGCGTGGTCGGTCCGCTGGCCATCGTCTGCCTGCTGGTGGTGTCGAAAGCCGTGCTGGCGCGCTGGCACCATGTCAATCTGATCAAACTGGCGCTGCCGATCTTCGGCTCGCTGGTGGTGATCCGCTTTGCCTTCTACCTGCTGCGCAAGGTGTTTGCGCGCGGCGGTGAAGTCGGCGCCAAGATCCTGGTGTTCGAAAAAGTATTCCAGCTGCTGGTGTGGCTGGGCTTCGTGCTCTACATCACCGGCATCTGGGACGATATCTACGCCTTCCTCGACGATACCTACCTCCCGCTGGGCAAGCACCACGTCTCGATTGCCGCCATCCTGCAAGGCGCGATCTCGGTGGTGGTGCTGCTGATGCTGGCCATGTGGGCCGGTGCGGCGCTGGACGACCGCCTGATGAACATGCAGTCGCTGAATTCCAATCTGCGCGTGGTGTTTGCGCGGGTAGGGCGCGCACTGCTGATCGTGGTGGCAGTGCTGGTCAGCCTGTCGCTGGTGGGCATCGACCTCACCGTGCTGTCGGTGTTCAGCGGCGCGCTGGGCGTTGGCCTCGGCCTGGGCTTGCAGAAGATCGCCAGCAATTACGTGTCCGGCTTCATCATCCTGCTGGACCGCAGCCTGTCGATTGGCGACATGATCACGGTCGACAAGTATTCGGGCCAGGTCACCCACATCAATACCCGCTACACCGTGCTGCAAAGCCTGGACGGTGTGGAATCGATTGTGCCGAACGAGATGCTGGTGTCCGGCGCGGTGCAGAATTCCTCGCTGTCGAACAAGTGGCTGGCGCTGTCGGCCAAGGTATCGGTGGCTTATGACACTGACATCGACGTCGTGCTCAAGCTGCTGGAAGAGGCGGCAGCCTCGATTCCGCGCGTGTCGAAAGAGCGTGCGCCATCCGGCCAGTTGCAGAACTTCGGCGCCGACGGCATCGACCTGGCGGTGGTGTTCTGGATCGAAGATCCGGAGAACGGCAAGGGCGGCGTCACCTCCGATGTCAATCGCGCAATCTGGAAGTCCTTGAAACAAAACGGGATTTCTGTACCGTTCCCGCAACGGGAAGTGAGGCTGTTAGGCCCTCTGCCTGACTCTCTGCCTCAAAAATAATCAGTTACGGGAGGCAATCCCTCCTCAAATCGGGGGCGATTGGTCGTACAATGACGCCTGTTGTCCCACTCACTTTGGAGCAGTAATGGATTTTTCTGCAGTTCTTGATTTTCTGACTCATGGCATTACCGGCCTGTCCGCATGGCAGACCGTCATTGTGACGCTCGTGCTCACGCACATCACGATTGCCAGTGTCACCATCTTCCTGCACCGCCACCAGGCGCACCGCGCGCTGGATCTGCATCCGCTGCCTTCGCACTTCTTCCGCTTCTGGCTGTGGCTGACCACCGGCCAGGTGACCAAAGAGTGGGCCGCCATTCACCGCAAGCACCACGCCAAGTGCGATACCGAAGAAGATCCGCACAGCCCTGTGACCAAAGGCATCAAGAAAGTGTTCTGGGAAGGCGCTGAGCTGTACCGCGCTGAATCGAAAAACAAGGAAACCATGGAGAAGTACGGCCATGGCACGCCGGACGACTGGATCGAACACAATCTGTATTCCAAGTACAGCTGGCAGGGCGTGGCCCTGATGCTGATCCTGGACGTGATGCTGTTCGGCGCCAAAGGCATCTCGGTGTGGGCCGTGCAGATGCTGTGGATTCCTGTGACCGCCGCCGGCATCATCAACGGTATCGGCCACTGGTGGGGCTACCGCAATTACGATTGCTCCGACGCTGCGACCAACATCATCCCTTGGGGCATCATCATCGGCGGCGAAGAGCTGCACAACAACCACCACACTTTCGCGACCTCCGCCAAGCTGTCGTCCAAGTGGTATGAGTTCGACATCGGCTGGGGCTATATCCGCGCCATGGAAATGATCGGCCTGGCCAAAGTGAAGAAGGTGCCGCCTAAGCCGAAGTTCGACAAGGAAAAGGTCAAGGCCGACCTGGAAACGCTGCAGTCCGTGATCGCCAACCGCTACGATGTGATGGCCAAGTACGCCAAGTCCATCAAGCACGCGTGGAAGGAAGAACTGGAACATCTGAAGCAACAGGCCGAGCTGGAATCGCGTTTCCTGAAGTCGTCGCGCAAGCTGATGAAGCAGGACCCGGCCAAGCTGCAGGCACCGCAGAAGCAGCAGCTGGTGGAACTGTTCCAGCATTCCAAGGCCCTGGAAACCATGCACAATATGCGCGTGGAACTGGGCGTGATCTGGGAACGCTCGCACTTCTCGCGCGAAGAGCTGGTGCACAAGCTGCAGGACTGGTGCGAACGCGCCGAGGCGTCGGGCATCAAGGCGCTGCAGGACTTCTCGCTGCGTCTGCGTAGCTACGCTTAAGCCGCGGGTGCGGCGGATCGGATGATCCGCCCTACGCAGGCCAACGGTCCCCACGGGGGCCGTTTTCGTTTCTGGACGGCCCCTTCGCGGGCCGTTTTCTTTTTCAGGCCGCGGTCAGCTCGGGCAGGTAGCGCGCCGTGAACACTTCCAGCGGCAGGGGCGGATCGAACAGATAGCCCTGGTACAAATGGCAGCCCAGCTCGCGCAGGCGCAGCCACTGCGCCTGCGATTCCACGCCTTCCGCCACCAGCCCCAGCGACAGGCTGCGCCCCAGCGTGGTGATCGCTTCGACAATACTGGCCGCATGGTGCGTATTGAGCATGTCGCGCACGAAGCTCTGGTCGATCTTCAGCTGATCCAGCGGCAGCCGTTGCAGGTAGCTGAGCGAGGAGTAGCCGGTGCCGAAATCGTCCAGCGAGAAGCCGATGCCGCGCTGCTTGAGGGCGCTCATCTTGGTGATGATGTCTTCCACATCGGCCAGCAGCATGCTCTCGGTCAGCTCCAGTTTCAGGCGATGCGGCGCGGCGCCGGTGCGCGCCACGATGTCCAGCACGCGCTGCACGAAGTCCGGATGGCGCAGCTGGCGCGCGCTGACGTTGACCGCCATCGTCAGGCTGATGCTGCGCGGATCGCACTGCCAGGCCGCAAGCTGGCGGCAGGCCGTCTCCAGCACCCATTCGCCGATATCGATGATCAGACCCGTCTTCTCGGCCAGTTCGATGAAGGTGAGGGGGCTCACCAGGCCATGCTTGGGATGCTGCCAGCGGATCAGTGCTTCCACGCCGACCGGTGTGCCGTCGCCATTCAATACGGGCTGGTAGTACAGGCGGAACTGCTCGCGCGCCAGCGCTACCCGCAGCTCGCTTTCCAGCGATGCATTCTCGTCCAGCGCCGCCTTCATCGAAGGGTCGAAGAAGCGGAAGGTGGCGCGGCCGGCCGCCTTGGCTTCATACATCGCCATATCGGCCTGGCGCAGCAGGTCGCTGATGGTGTGGTGATGGCCCGCGCCAAACATCACCACGCCGATGCTGGGCGTGCTGCGCAGTTCATTGCCGTCCAGCGTGTAGGGCAGCTTCAGCGTGTTGAGGACTTTGTGGGCCACCATTTCGGCATGGCTGGCCGCTTCTGCCAACGCCGTGCCCAGGTCTTCCAGCAGGATCACGAATTCGTCGCCGCCCAGGCGCGCCACGGTGTCCGATTCGCGCGTGACCTGCTGCAAGCGGTAGGCCACCATCTCCAGCAGGCGGTCGCCCATATCGTGGCCCAGCGTATCGTTGAGGTCCTTGAAGTTGTCGAGGTCCACGAACAGCACGGCGCCATGCGCGCCATTGCGTTCGCTCTTGGCGATGGCGTGGCCGAGACGATCGAGCAGCAGGCGGCGGTTGGGCAGATTGGTCAGGCCGTCGTAGAAGGCGAGGTGGGCGATTTCCGCCTCCGCTTCCTTGCGCGCCGTGATATTGCTGCGGGTGCCCAGCACGCGCAGCGCGTTGCCGCTGGCGTCGCGCGCCACGGCCTTGCCGCGCGATTGCAGCCAGATCCAGTTGCCGTTGCGGTGGCGCAGGCGGAACTCCGCTTCAAAGGCGGGGATCTCGCCGCGCGCATGGCGCTCCATTTCCTGCGTCAGATGCTCCAGATCCTCCGGATGCACTTCGCTAAGCCAGTCATGGTGCTTGCGCTCCTGCTGCTCGGCCGTGTAGCCCAGCATGGCGGAGGCGCGGGCGCAGACGATTACCGTGTCGCGCGCGACGTCGAGGTCCCACAGCCCCAGATCACCGCCATCCAGGGCCAGCTCGACGCGCTCGGCGGCTTCGGCGCGTTCCTGGTCCGCGGCGCGCGTCAACTCATGGATGGCGCGGGTGCGCCGTTGCGCGGCCCACAGACCCAGGCCGCAAACCAGCCAGAAAGCCAGCCATACGCCGCCGCTGGTCAGCGCCAGACGAATCCAGCCTGCATCCACCCGGGCTGCCGTGCGGGTCAGGCTGATCACGAGCTGTTTGTTCATGAACACGTCCTGCAGCGCCATGGTGCGCTGGACCACCAGGCGCGGCACGCCCTCGGCATCCTTCAGGCGCATGACGGAAACGTCATTGCCGGTCTGGCGATGCTGGGACAGGTAATCGCGCCCGCTCTGGTCGCGGAAGTGGGCCGGATCGGGCGGCACGAAGAGCAGGTGGCGGCCGTCGCCATCGGTGATGGCCACGTTCATATCGTCCGCATACAGGGCGGAGCGCATCACGGCGTCGAAGTATTCGGGATTGAGGATCATCACCACCGCGCCGGAACCGCAGCGGTCGTCGCGCCCCAGCGACATGGCCATCTTGATGTTGAAACTGTTTGGTTCGTTTTCATAAGGCTGATAGGCGTACATCATATTGCCGCTGCAGATGCGGGCCAGATCGCGCAGGAAGTTCTGGTCGTCCAGATGGCGGTCGCCCAGATCATCGTCCGACAGCACGATATTGCCATTGGGACGAATCGCCAGCAGGGCGCGTACGCCGGGCATGGAGCGCTTCAGGCCCTGGAACAGGGTATGGCGGCACACCTCGTCGCAATTGGCTTCCACATCGAAGGCGGCGCGGGCGCTGAGCAGGCCGGAACGCACGCCTTCCAGCTGCCGGTGCAGGCTCTGGCTGATGACGATGGCTTGCGAGCGCATGCGCTCGGCCTCGGTGAATTCGGCCATGCGCCTTTCGCTCAGGATCAGGTAGCCAAGCAGCAGGAAGCTCGACAGCAAGCCTGCCGCAAACACGACCCATTCGGTTACCGGCCTGGCCGCCTGGCGTTCGCCCAGCACACGCCACAGGAGTTTAGTGAACACGCTCGCCTCCGCTGATAGGATAGCGTTACGATAGCGGCCGCCCCCGTGTGGCACCATCAGACGAGGGTATGCTCCCTTAAACTTAGGTATGAGACTGATTCGGCACAGAGATATGCAAAAGACAATCATGGCGCTGCTGGCGCTGGCATCCGGACTGGCTTGCGCGCAGGCGCAGGCCGGCAACTGGGTGGTGAGAGTGGACGGTGCCGGTCCGCTGAAAATCGGTATGAAATTCGATACCGTCAACCGCGTGCTGGGCGACCACATGGAACGTACGCCGCCGCCATTGCGCGCCAACGGCAATTGTTTCTACGTTCGCCCGGCGGATGATCCCAGCCTGATGCTGATGTTCGTGGACGATGTGTTGCGCCGCGTTCACGCGGTAGAGGAGGGCAGCGCCTCCGAACGCGGCGTGGCGGTGGGCGATTCCGTGGAAAAAGTGCGACAGATCTACGGCGAAGCCGTCAAGGATGAGCCCAATGCCTACGATGCCTCCGAGCACTATTTGACCGTGCACACGGGCGGCGGGCAGTATGCGCTGCGCTTCGAAACCAGCAAAGGACGCATTTCCGCCCTCTACGCCGGTGACTGGCGCCAGGTGCAGTGGACGGAAGGTTGCTCCTGAAATGTTAGCGTTATTCATTTTGCTCTAGACAACGGAGAAATGCTGCGCCGCAGCTACGGTTTAGAGCGTTGTAGCTATGTAACTCCAAAATGGTTGCGCATAACATTTGTTGTTAGATTTTGTTGACAATAACAATTCGAAGCTCCTAAACTGACATGGTCGCGCAACCACTACGACAAAAATTAAAGGAGACACAGATGTTGATGCAGAAGAAGCCGGGGCTGCACGCCCGTCGGCAAGTTGTGCTCGGCCTGTCCGTCATGGCCAGCCTGATCTCGCAAGCCTATGCACAGGAAGCCGCAGATAGCACGATGCAAACCGTGCAAGTGACCGGCTACCGTAATTCCCTGCTGTCCTCGGCGAAGGACAAGAAGGAAGCCATCGGCTTCCAGGACTCGATCAATGCCGAAGACCTCGGCAAGTTCCCCGACAAGAACATCGCTGAATCGCTGAGCCGCATTCCGGGCGTGGGCGTGTCGCGCGATGTGACCGGCGAAGGCATGAACATTCAGATTCGTGGCCTCGGCTCCAGCTTCACCAAGATCCTGCTGAACGGCTCCTCGATTGCCGTGGCATCGTCCGGCCCGATCGACGGCGCCAACACCAACCGTGAGGTCGACCTCGACCTGCTGCCAACCGACCTGTTCACCAAGCTGACCGTGTCGAAGAGCCCGACCGCCGACATGCTGGAGGGCGGCGCCGCTGGTGTAGTGAATATGCGCAGCGCCCGTCCGTTCGACAAGGAAGGCCGCAACATCGCCGTCAACATCACCGGCACCAAGCAGCAGATCGACAAGGACTACGGCCACCGCGGTTCCGTGCTGGCCAGCCAGACCTTCGGCGACACCTGGGGTGTGCTGGGCGGCATTTCCTGGTCGCGCCAGCAGTCCCGTACCACCGGTTTCGAAACCGTGGGCTGGACCAACGCCAACCTGTCGGCTGCACAGAATCCTTCCTCCACGCGTAACAACACCGGCGGCGGCAACTGGACCATTCCAGGCACCGTACCGGCAGGCGTGGGCAATGGCCTGGTGGCAGGCACCCCGATCGACCAGGCATTCCTGCTGTCGCACAATCCGGGCCTGAACATCACCCAGATCGACAACGCAATTCTGCCGCGTCTGGGCCGTACCATGGATTACTTCGGTACCCGCGACAAGATTTCCGCGATCTTCAGCGCCGAATACCGTCCGACCAAGGACCTGCACTTCTACCTCGACACCATGTACAGCAAGAAGGACGATGACATGCAGCGCATCGCCTACACCTGGGCTGTGCGTAACATGGGCGAAATCCCGCTCAACATGACTGTCGACAAGTCGGACTGCACCAACGGCTGTACCGTGACCGGCGGCACCTTCGCCAATGCCTACAACTTCATCGAGTTCGGCCCACGCCGCGACAAGACGGACCTGAAGGGTATCAACCCGGGCATGGAATGGAAGATCAACGATAAGCTGAAGCTGGACGCACAGGCCAACTACAACAAGTCGAACTTCACCCACGAAGCACCGACCGTGATGCCGTTCTCCTCGGTGAACACCATCACGTACACCAACGGCGGCGACATTCCGACCATCGCTTCCGCGCTGGATCTGAACAACCCGTCCAGCTACAACTGGTCCGGTGGCCGCGTCAACATCCAGAACGAGATCCGGAATACCACCACCAAAGGTGCACACGCCGATCTGACCTGGGGCGACAAGAAGTTCGCCATCAAGGGCGGTCTGGCATACGACGATATCGATCGCCGCATCCGCGCGCAGGACAACTCCGCTGCATGGCAGGCTGCCGTCTGCGGCAACAATCCTAGCGTGTTCCTGCAAGGTCCGAACGGTGCGCCAACCTGTAACGGCGACAGCACCCCAGGCGCCAGCGCTGCTGCCCTGTATCCGGGCTACGGCACCGGCTACACTGCCGGCCAGACTACGCCGCTGGTCTACCAGGGTTCTCTGATCCCGGCCAGCAAGTTCCAGAGCTATCTGGTGCCAGGCCCATACGGTGCTCTGGTAGTGGACTGGAACCGCTTCCGTGCCGATTCGAACTACGACCTGTACAACAGCACCGCGCCTGATTCCGGCGCATCGTCGACCGGCGCCAGCGCTGGCTTCATCCGTGAGAAGTCGAAAGGCATCTACCTGGAAACGAGCGGCGAATACTCGCTGGCTGGCATGCCACTGCGCTACAACGGCGGTATCCGCTACGTTCGTACCAGCCAGTCTGTTGGTTCGCGTAACTCGGTGAGCGATCCACGCAATGCTTCGCTGACCCTGAACGGCAGCAAGTACCCGAACGTTGACCAGTGGGTGTATGTGGACCAGTCCTACGGCAACACCCTGCCGTCCGGTACTCTGGCTCTGAGCATTCGTGACGACATCGTGGCCCGTGCAGCAGCATCGCGCACCATGACCCGTGCTAACCCGAACGATCTGCGTCCTGGTATTAACTTCTCCTCCGTGTCTGCCGACGTTGGTACTATCGGCAATCCGGAACTGAAGCCATACATCTCGGATAACATCGACCTGGGCATCGACTGGTACACCGGCCGCGAAGGCTATGTGAGCCTGACCCTGTTCCAGAAGAAGGTTGCCGGCTTCACCGTGCAGGAAAACATCACGATGCCTTTCAGCGCTCTGGCGCAGTACGGTATCAACTACAACACGCTGATCCCGAACCAGCAGGCGGCAATCAATGCACGCGGCGGTCCTGATGCAGCAACCGTGGTGATGACCCGTTCCCGCAACGCCAGCGGCGAGCTGACCATCCGCGGTCTGGAACTGGGTTGGGTACAGCCTCTGGACAAGATCCTGCCGGTCAAGGGCTTCGGTATCAACGAAACCGCGACGCTGATCAACCAGAGCGCATCGGGTGAAGGTTCGGCGGGCTTCGTGGCACTGGGCGTGCCGCGCAAGACCAACAACTTCGCCATCTACTACGAGAACCACGGCTACATGGCCCGCCTGTCGCACACCTACTCGCAAGGTAGCCAGGTGGCCTACGCTAACCAGAACGGCATCACCGCTGCCGCGCTGTTCGGCGACGCCTACAAGCAGCTGGACTTCTCGTCGAGCGTAGAACTGGACACCGTGTTCAACCGCGATGGCCTGCCAACGCTGACCTTCGACGTGGTGAACCTGGGTGACAACGTACGCCGTTCGTACTTCCAGTTCCCTAACGCGACGATGTCCGAGTACAAGCCAGGCCGTACCTACGCCCTCGGCCTGCGCATGAAGTTCTAAGGTATCTCTCCCGACTGCCAGGTGGGCCCCGGCAGTCCTTTCCCGTCCCGTCGCCGCGCAAGTGGCGACGGGATTTTTTCTTGAGGGTTTGAAATGAAAGCACTACGCAATTCCTTGCGCCTGTCCGCACTCGCCCTGTGCCTGGCCAGCGCTGCCGCGCCCGCGCTGGCCGACGCGCCCATGCCGCTTCTGCGCAAGCAGGGCACGACGTCCCAGCTGATCGTGGACGGCAAGCCTTTCCTCGTGCTGGGCGGCGAACTGCATAACTCCACCGCCTCCAGCCTCGCATACCTGGACAAGAAGTGGCCGCTGCTGAAATCGGCCGAAGTGAATACCATCATCGCGCCGGTCGAGTGGGACCAGATCGAGCCAAGCGAGGGGCACTTCGACTTTACCGTGCTGGATGGCATGCTGCAGCAGGCCCGCGCCAACAATACGCGCATCGTGCTGCTGTGGTTTGGCGCGTGGAAGAATTCCATGTCCAGCTACGCCCCGGCCTGGGTCAAGCACGACTACAACCGCTTCCCGCGTGCGCGCAACCGCGCGGGCGAGCCGCAGGATATTCTCACCCCGTTCAGCGACAAGATGCTGAGCGCCGACCAGGCGGCCTTCTCCGCGCTGATGCATCACCTGAAAGACGTCGATGGCCAGCGTACCGTCATCATGGTGCAGGTCGAAAATGAAATCGGCATGCTGCCGGATGTGCGCGACTTTGGGCCGCTGGCCAATGCGGCGCTGAAGCAGCAGGTGCCGGCGCAATTGATCTCCTACCTGAAGGCACATCGCGAGGGCTTGAATCCATACGTGAAAACGCTGTGGGATGCCAATGGCGCGCGCAGCAGCGGCACCTGGGCCGAGGTGTTCGGCACCTCGATCGAGGCCGAAGAAGTGTTCCAGGCCTGGCATTACGCCGTGTTCACCGATGCGCTTACCAAAGCGGGCAAGGCGGCATATGGCCTGCCGATGTATGTGAACGTGGCGCTGAACCGTCCGGGCAAAAAGCCGGGTGAATATCCGAGCGCGGGTCCGCTGCCGCATCTGTTCGACATCTGGAAGGCGGGTGCGCCGGTAGTGGACTTCATCGGCATCGATACTTACTTCCCGAACTATCTGGACTGGGCGCGCAAGTTCAAGCGTCCGGATAATCCGCTGTTCGTACCGGAAGGGAATTACTCGGGCCGTCCGGAGATCGGCGCCAACGCTTTCTTCTCGATCGGCGAGCTGGATGCGATCGGCTATTCGCCTTTCGCCATCGATGGTCCGAAGGACTACAGCAAGGACACCATGCCGGGCGCCTTCCGCGTGCTGCGCGAACTGACGCCGCAGATCCTGGCGGCGCAGGGCATGGGCAAAATGCGCGGCTTCAAAGCGCCTGCGACCTATGAAGGCAAGGTCGATATGCGCATGCAGACGGCCAGGCTGGGCAAGTACACGCTGGAGGTGAGCTTCAATCCGCCGTGGGAAAAGGAACCGAAGGAAGAAGAAGTCAGCACGCACGGCGGCCTGGTGATCCAGACCGGCGAGAACGACTTCATCGTGGCCGGCAAAGGCATTGTCGTCGTGTTCAAGGACGCTGAAGGCAAGGCTGCGGTGGGCATCGAGAAGCTGGTCGAAGGCATGTCCGGCGATGGACGCTGGCTGAACGGCGACGAAAGCCACCAGGGGCGCCATGTGCAGCTGCCGGCCGGCGAATTCGGCATTCAGCGCGTTACGCTGTACAAGTTCAAGTAAGACTGCGGAACTGCTTCCGGTAGGCCGAGGGCGAAAGCTGCATGGCCGACCGGAAGTGCTGGCGCAGCGACAGTGCGGTGCCAAAGCCCGCTTCCTGCGCGATCATCTCGATCGGCGCTTCGCTGGTTTCCAGCATGCGCTGGGCTTGCGCCAGGCGCTGGTTCAGCAGCCATTGTTTGAATGAGGTGCCGGTCGCTTGGCGGAAGTGGCGCGTGAAATTGCGGCGGCTCATTGCGGCGCGTTCGGCCAGCGCATCCAGGCTGTGTTCATGTTTCAGGTGATGGCTGACCCAGTCCAGCACTTGGGCGAAGCGGCCGTCGCTGCCGGTGACGGGCACGGGACGTTCGATGAACTGTGCCTGTCCGCCCTCGCGATGCGGCGCCACCAGCAGGCGGCGCGCACGGCTGGTCGCCGCTTCCGCGCCGCTCATCTGGCGCAGCAAATGCAGGCAGCAATCCAGTCCGGCTGCCACGCCGCCGGAAGTCAGCACATCTCCCTCATCCACATACAGGACTTCGCGGTTCACCACGACCGCGGGATGGCGGCGCGCCAGTTCGTCCGCGAATTCCCAATGCGTGGTGGCGGTCTTTCCATTCAGCAGCCCTGCTTCGGCCAGCGCGAAGGCGCCCAGGCACAGGCCGACCACGCGCGCGCCGCGCGCATGCGAGCGGCGCAGGGCGTCCAGCAGCACGGGCGGAGTGGGGCGGCAGTCGTCGTGCCAGGACGGCATGATGACCAGGTGGGCCTCGTCCAGCGCGTCCAGGCCGCGCGCGGTGGCGATGGAGAAGCCGGATGTGGTTTGCAGCGGCAGCGGATCGGCGGCGCACACTGTCACCTCATAGACCGGGCCAAACACCAGGCTGGGCACGGAAAGATGGAAGGGATTGATGCCGTCAAAGGCGATGACGGCTATTTTCAGGCCACGGCAGTTAGGGAAGGCGGGAGACATGGCCCGATTATATCGAATATCGTCCTGCGGGCCGCTGTTGGGCTGCCGCGCCCGGCGCGAGAATGCCTTCACTTTAACCACGAAGGAGAACACACATGCCTAAACGCGCCCTGATCGTCATCGACGTCCAAAACGAATACTTCACCGGCAAGATGAAGATCGAGTACCCGCCGGTCGCGCACTCGCTGCCGAATATTCTTGCCGCGATGCGCGCGGCCAAGGCGGCCGGCATTCCGGTCGTGATCGTGCGCCACGATGCGCCGGAGGCGTCGCCGATCTTTGCCAAAGGCTCGCAGACCTGGGAACTGCATCCTGAAATCGCGGCGCTGCCGGCCGATCTGCTGGTGCCGAAGACCAAGGCCAGCGCCTTCGAAGGCACGGAGCTGCGCGCCTGGCTGGCGGCACGCGGCATCGACACGATTACCGTGGTGGGCTATATGACGCACAACTGCTGCGCCGCTGCGATCTATCAGGCGGGCGAACTGAAGGCGGAATTCCTGGCGGATGCGGCAGGTTCGCCGTCGTATGAAAACGCTGCGGGCAAGGTCAGCGCGGAAGAAATCCACCGCACGTACTGCACCATCTTCCACTCGAATTTTGCTGCCGTGGCGAGCACGCATGAGTGGATTGCGGCAGTGGAGGAGGGCCGGGCGCTGGAGACGGACAACATCTTCCTGTCGGTGCAGCGCACCAAGTAAAAAACAAAAAACCCCGCGATTGCGGGGTTTTTTTCAGAAGCGAAGATCGGATTACTTGATCTTGGTTTCTTTGTAGGTCACGTGCTTACGGGCTTTAGGATCGAACTTCATGATCTCCATCTTGCCAGGCATCGTGCGCTTGTTCTTGGTGGTGGTGTAGAAGTGACCAGTACCTGCGGTCGATTCCAGCTTGATTTTGTCGCGGCCAGTTTTTGCCATGATAGCTCCCTATTAAACTTTCTCGCCACGGGCACGCATGTCGGCCAGAACGGCGTCGATGCCGACCTTGTCGATTACGCGCAGACCGGCGTTGGACAGACGCAGGGAGACCCAGCGGTTTTCAGATTCAACAAAAATACGACGATTCTGCAGGTTAGGCAGGAAACGACGTTTGGTTTTGTTGTTTGCGTGGGAAACGTTGTTGCCGACCATCGGCTTCTTCCCGGTAACTTGGCAAACACGTGCCATAGCGCACTCCTTGAGTAACTTCCGAAATTGGAAAAAACAAGAGTATATAGAAAAAACTCAGCTTTTTCAATCACTTGCGAAAAACAATTGTGTCATGTGCAAACGGTGAAATTTAACATTTCAAAAGTTCAGATTTGACCATGTTCGGCGAAGGAATGAACCTGGTGTCCGGCCACGACGAAATGGTCAAGAATCCGTATGTCTACAAGGGCTAGCGCCTGCACCAGAGAGCGCGTCAGCAGCAGGTCGGACTCGCTGGGTTCGGGATTTCCGGAAGGGTGGTTGTGAGCCAGCATGACCGCCGCCGCGTTGCGCGCCAGCGCTTCCCGCACCACTTCGCGCGGATAAACGCTGGCATGGGTGAGCGTGCCGCGAAACAATTCGCGTGCTTCGATCAGGCGGTTGCGCACGTCGAGGAACAGCACGTGGAAAGATTCATAAGGCCGTCCGGCCATGGCCAGCTGAAGGTATTCCTTCACAGCGCCGGGCGAAGTGAAGGCTTGGCCACTTTGCAATTCCTCGCCGATCGCGCGCCGCGCCAGTTCCAGCACGGCCTGCAGTTGCGCGTACTTGGCCGCGCCCAGGCCGGGGATGGCTGAAAACTCCGGCAGTGTGGCGCGAAACAGCCCATGCAGGGAGCCGAAGTGCCGCACCATCTCGCCTGCCAGTTCGATGGCATTTTTGCCGCGCGTGCCGACGCGCAGGAAAATCGCCAGCAATTCCGCATCCGACAACGCCCGCGCGCCATCCCGTATCAAGCGTTCGCGCGGACGCTGTTCTTCCGGCCAGTCGGCAATTCCCATAGTGCCCCCGCTGCGCCGGAAGGCCCGGCATAGAGAGGGATTATTGCCTTTCCTGCAGCGCGCGAGTTTGAGCTAGCTCAGCGTGCTTGCGGCGGACGATAAACCACCGTGGCGTCGACGGCGTACAGATAGCAGTGCTGCTTGTACTCCGCTTCGCAGGCCTTGATCACGCGCTCGGCCGGTTCGCGCGGCGCGGTTTTGTCTTTCGGCGTCAGGCTCCAGGTGAGCCAGGTGTGGCCGTCGTCGCTGATGGCGAAGGCGCGCGGCGTAGGCGCGTTCAGGTAGCGCCGGTAATTCGCTTCGGGACCGTCGCCAGTGACCACGGATTTGAACTTGGCGATGTCGTCGATCGCCGCGAACCCGGAAGCTTGCGGCACCGGCCGAGGGCTGGGGCTCGCGGACAGGGCAGGCGCCGGTGCGGGGGCTGGCGACTGCGAAGTCGACGGTGACGACGATGGTGATGTCGATGGTGATGTTGATGGCGATGGCGCCCGTGCCGTGGCTGGCCCCGCCGCAGCCTTCTTGCGCGCGTCGGCCTGCGCCTGCCACACCGCATGGCGCTCCGGCAAATTCTTGATCAGCTTGATCGGCACCGCAATATTGAGATTCTGCCCGCTGCGCATGGTCGCAGTCGTAATGCCAATCAGCTGTCCGTTTTCGTCGAACACCCCGCCGCCACTGGAGCCCGGCGAAATCGGCGCGCTGATCTGAATCCAGCTCAACGCCTGCTTGCTGTCGCGGCGCAGTGCCGAGATCAGGCCATCGCTCAGCGTAAGTTCCAGCCCCTGCGGATTACCGAGTGCATAAATGCGGCTGCCGACGGCCAGCTTGTCGCTATCGCCAATCTCCACGGCCGGCGCAGGCAGATTGCGCGCGGTGATCTGGCACAGGTCGTCTTCAATATCCACATACTGCAAGGATATGCCGTAAGCGCGATTGTCCTGGCGCACCGCCGCGCTGCGTCCGGTGACGAGCACGTGGCAGTTGGTCAGCAATGTCTCATGGCCGATCACCACCGCGCTGCCGATGCCCACCGGCTTGCCCTGCGCGTCAAAGGCCACCACCTGCCAGACGCTGGGCGCCAGCCTGGTATAAAGCTGATCGGCCGGCAGGGCGTAAGCCGAGCCCGCCAGCAGCAGGCCAGCCAGAGCGGAATACAGACGGGAGCGCGCCATGAATTTCCTTTCGATAAAGTTAGCAAGGAAATAATAAACGGATTCGCTATTACTGAGAAGTCGCCTTTAAAACGGGCAGGGGAGCGGCCAAAGCTTTACAATAGCGGTTTGTCTGCTATACGAATTGCCATGTCTAACGTAGTTACCTCTTCGGCCTATCTGACCCTGCATTACCGTCTCGCCACGCTGGACGGAACCGATATTGTTTCGACCTTCAACGGCAACCCGGCCACGCTGATGCTGGGCCAGGGCCAGTTGGCGCCGCAGCTGGAAGAGCTGCTGATCGGTCTGCCGGAGGGGACGCATAAAGTGTTCGAACTGGCTCCGGAACAGGGTTTCGGCCCACGCAATCCGGAACTGGTGCAAGCTGTAACTCGCGCTACACTAGATGAGAATTCGGTGCCCGGCGCAGAATACAAAGTAGGTGATCTGGTGGACTTCGCGGCGCCTGGTGGCGGCCGTTTTGCCGGCGTTCTGCGCGAATTGCGCGACGATGCGGCAATTTTCGACTTCAATCACCCGCTGGCTGGCCAGCCGGTGAAGTTTGAAGTGAACCTTATCTCTGTGCTGTAAGGAATCATGGAAAAAGAACTTCTTCTCGCTCAGCCCCGCGGCTTCTGTGCCGGCGTGGACCGCGCTATCGAAATCGTCGAGCGCGCGCTGCAGCAGTTTGGCGCGCCAATCTACGTGCGCCACGAGATCGTGCACAACGCCTATGTGGTCGCGGACCTGCGCGCAAAAGGCGCCATCTTCATCGAAGAACTGGAAGACGTCCCGTCCGGCAATACGCTGGTGTTCTCGGCGCACGGCGTGTCCAAGGCGGTGCGGGCGGAAGCTGAAGCACGCGGCCTGTCGATCTTCGACGCCACCTGTCCGCTGGTGACCAAGGTGCACGTGGAAGTGGCCAAGATGCGCAAGCAGGGCTGCGAGATCGTGATGATCGGTCACGACGGCCATCCGGAAGTGGAAGGCACCATGGGCCAGGCCGAGCAGGGCATGTACCTGGTCGAAACCGTGGAAGACGTGCAGAAGCTGGAGGTGAATAATCCTGACCAGCTGGCTTACGTGTCGCAGACCACCCTGTCGGTGGACGACACCGCCGACATCATCGATGCACTGAAACAGCGCTTCCCGAACATTATTGAACCAAAAAAGGGCGACATCTGCTACGCCACCACCAACCGTCAGGAAGCCGTGAAGTTCATGGCGCCGCAGGTGGAAGTGGTGATCGTGGTCGGCAGCCCGAACAGCTCGAACTCCAACCGCCTGCGCGAAGTGGCGGAGAAGAAGGGCACCCCGGCCTATATGGTCGACAACGCCTCCCAGATCAATCCAGCCTGGCTGGATGGCAAGCAGCGCGTTGGCGTAACGGCCGGCGCCTCGGCCCCGGAAGTGCTGGTGGAAGCGGTGATCGCGCGCCTGAAGGAACTGGGCGTGAAGAGCGTGCGTCCGCTGGACGGCGTGCACGAAGCGGTGACCTTCCCCCTGCCAAAAGGCCTGGACGGCAGCAAAACGGCTGTGATGTGAATTAAATTCAGCATTTCCCGCATTTTCAACGTTTAGTTTTTTCAATCCTTCGTTATTATTGCGAAGCTTGTAAAGTTGGATGCATAACGGCACACTTTTTGCGTGCTGGAACAGCGGCGTCAAACGACGGCACCTGCGAGGGTCACCTCGGGTGCCGTTTTTATTACTGAATAAGGCAATCACATCCAATGGATACCTTTATCCAACAAATTCTCAATGGCCTGGTGCTGGGCAGCATGTACGCGCTGATCGCCCTCGGCTACACCATGGTCTACGGTGTCCTGAACCTGATTAACTTCGCCCACGGCGACGTGCTGATGATCGGCGCGATGATCGGCCTCTCCATCCTTAAGCTGCTGGGCGTGTATGCGCCGGGCCTGCCGGGTTATGTGCAGCTGGCGATTGCCATCCTTGGCGCCATCCCGGCCTGCATGCTGGTCAATATCGTCATCGAACGCGTCGCATATCGCCGCCTGCGCAATGCACCACGCCTGGCGCCGCTGATTACGGCGATTGGCGTGTCGTATCTGTTGCAGACGTTTGCCATGATGATCTGGGGCCGCAACCCGTTGCCTTTCCCGCAGCTGCTGCCAAGCGAGCCAATCATGGTGGGCGGCGCGGTGATCAGCGTGACCCAGGTGCTACTGCTGGTACTGGCCGCTGCGTCCATGTTCGGGCTGGTGATGCTGGTTGAGCGCACCCGTATGGGCCGCGCGATGCGCGCCGTGGCCGAGAACCCGCGCGTGGCGGGCCTGATGGGCGTGGATTCTAACAAGATCATCGTCGCCACTTTCGCCATCGGCGCTGCGCTGGCCGCGGTGGCGGGCGTGATGTGGGGCGCGAACTATGCGTCGATCCAGTTTGCGATGGGCTTCGTGCCGGGCCTGAAGGCCTTCTCCGCTGCGGTGCTGGGCGGTATCGGCAATATCTACGGCGCCATGATCGGCGGCATCGTGCTGGGCATTATCGAATCGCTGGGCGCCGGCTATATCGGCGACCTGACCGGCGGCTTCCTCGGCTCGAACTACCAGGATATTTTCGCCTTCATCGTGCTGATCCTGGTGCTGACGGTGCGTCCGTCCGGCATCATGGGCGAGCGTGTCGCGGACCGTGCGTAAAAGGATAAGAACATGGCACTCCTGACTTTCGACACTCAAAAAAATCCGAAGCAAGCCTATGCCAGCATGGCGATCGTGCTGGCGCTGCTGGTGATCTTCCCGTTTGCCGCCGCGCCGTTCGGCAACTCGTGGGTCCGCATCGCCGACCTGGCGCTGCTGTACATCATGCTAGCCGTCGGCCTGAACATCGTGGTCGGTTTCGCCGGCCTGCTGGACCTGGGCTATATCGCTTTCTACGCGCTGGGCGCGTACATGACCGGCTTGCTGGCCTCGCCGCAGTTCGCGACCGTGCTGGAATCGCTGATCAATCTGAATCCGCAGATCGGCGATGCGCTGGCTTCGGTGCTGGGTGAAGACATCCGTACCAATGGCATCCATTTGTCCGTGTGGGCGATCGTGCCGCTGGCTGCCGCGCTGGCCGGCGTGGCCGGTGCGCTGCTCGGCGCGCCGACGCTGAAGCTGCGCGGCGACTACCTGGCCATCGTGACGCTGGGCTTCGGTGAGATCATCCGTATCTTCATGAACAACCTGAACGATCCGATCAACATCACCAACGGTCCGCAAGGTATCAATCTGATCGACCCGATCAAGGTGTTTGGTGTGAACCTGGCCGGTGAGGCGGGTTCGCGTGCGACCGTGATGGTGGGCGGCCTGTCCATGCCGTCCGTGAACGCCTACTACTTCCTGTTCCTGCTGCTGGCGATTGCCACGGTATTCATCACCACCCGCCTGCAGCACTCGCGCCTGGGCCGCGCCTGGGTGGCGATCCGCGAAGACGAAATCGCTGCAAAGGCCATGGGCATCAATACCCGCAACGTGAAGCTGCTGGCGTTCTCGATGGGCGCGACCTTCGGCGGCGTGGCCGGTTCGATGTTCGCAGCCTTCCAGGGCTTCGTATCGCCGGAATCGTTCTCGCTGACCGAATCGATCGCCGTGCTGGCGATGGTGGTGCTGGGCGGTATTGGCCACATCCCTGGCGTGGTGCTGGGCGGCGCGCTGCTGGCGGCCCTGCCGGAAATCCTGCGCCACGTGGTGGAGCCGATGCAGGAAAAGATCTTCGGCCACGTGATCATTGAAGCGGAAGTGCTGCGCCAGCTGCTGTACGGCCTGGCGATGGTGGTGATCATGCTGTATCGCCCGGCCGGTATCTGGCCGTCGCCGAAGCATGAAGACCGGCCGGATGCGTCGTCCGATGCGGACAGCAAAGGCCAGTCGTCCGGCGTGATGGCAGCATGAGGATTGTAGAGATGAGCGAACAAACCATTCTGAACATCGCCGGCGTCAACAAGCGTTTCGGCGGCCTTCAGGCGCTGACCGATGTGGGCATCAAGATCACCAAGGGCCAGATCTATGGCTTGATCGGCCCGAACGGCGCAGGCAAGACCACCTTCTTCAATGTGATTACCGGCCTGTATCAGCCGGACACCGGCACCTTTGAGCTGGCCGGCAAACCTTACTCGCCGTCCGCGCCGCACGCGGTGGCGAAGGCCGGCATCGCGCGTACCTTCCAGAACATCCGCCTGTTCGGCGAAATGACGGCGCTGGAAAACGTGATGGTGGGCCGCCATGTGCGCTCGCACCAGGGCGTGTTCGGCGCTGTGTTCCGCCACAAGGCCGCGCGTGAAGAGGAGGCGGGCATCCAGCGCCGCGCGCAGGAGCTGCTGGACTTCGTCGGCATCGGCCAGTTTGCGTCGCGTACGTCGAAGTACCTCTCCTATGGCGACCAGCGCCGCCTGGAAATCGCGCGCGCACTGGCAACCGATCCGCAACTGCTGGCGCTGGACGAACCAGCGGCGGGCATGAACGCCACCGAGAAGCTGGCCCTGCGCGAGCTGCTGGTGAAGATCAAGGCTGCCGGTATTACCGTGCTGCTGATCGAACACGACGTGAAGCTGATGATGGGCCTGTGCGACCGCATCAGCGTGCTGGAATACGGCAAGCTGATTGCCGAAGGGCTGCCGGCTGAAATTCAAAGCAATCAGGCCGTGATCGAGGCTTATCTGGGAGGTGCGCACTGATGGGTGCCAATGTTCTGAAAATCTCGGGCCTGAAGGTGGCCTACGGCGGCATCAAGGCGGTCAAGGGCATCGACCTGGAAGTGAATGAAGGCGAACTGGTAACACTGATCGGCGCCAACGGCGCGGGCAAGACCACCACGCTGAAGGCAATCACCGGCACGCTGCCGGCCTGCAAGGTCGAAGGCACCATTTCCTACATGGGCAATTCGCTCAAAGGCTCGCAGTCCTTCCACCTGGTCGAAAAGAAGCTGGCCATGGTGCCGGAAGGCCGCGGCGTGTTCACGCGCATGACCATCACCGAGAATCTGATGATGGGCGCTTACACGCGTGACGACAAGGCGGGCATCCAGGCGGACATCGAGAAATGGTTCACGGTATTCCCGCGCCTGAAGGAACGCGCGGCGCAGCTGGCCGGTACGCTGTCCGGTGGCGAGCAGCAGATGCTGGCCATGGCACGTGCGCTGATGTGCCATCCGCATTTGCTGCTGCTGGATGAGCCTTCGATGGGCCTGTCGCCGATCATGGTGGAAAAGATCTTTGAAGTGATCCGCGATGTGCACAAGCAGGGCATCACCGTCCTGCTGGTCGAGCAGAACGCCAAGCTGGCACTGCAGGCCGCCGACCGTGGCTACGTGATGGACTCCGGCGCCATCACCATGACCGGCAATGCGGACGATATGCTGCATGATCCGCGCGTGAAAGCCGCTTACCTGGGCGAGTAATGGATCACACCGGCGCGCTGATTGCGATTGCGCGCCGGACCGCATGGTTCATGGATTATCTGCGCGCGGCACGCGAGCTGCGCTTGCAGTCGTGGTGCGTGGGCGCGGGTGCTGTGCGCACGCTGGTCTGGGATGCGCTGCATGGCGTGCAGAACGCTGATGCGCTGCCGGACATCGATCTCGCTTATTTTGATGCATTCGACCTGCGTCCGGAACGGGACGCAGAGCTGGCACGCGCGCTCGGCCCGCGCTGGGAAGCCGTCAACCAGGCGGCCGTGCACCGCTGGTATCCGGCCGGCGCCGAGTCTGGACTCGTGGCCGTTGCGCCGCTGGCATCGCTGACAGAAGCCATCGCCACCTGGCCGGAGTACGCAACTTGCGTCGGCATCTGGCTGGATTGGAACGATACGCTGCATGTGATTGCGCCGCATGGGCTGGACGACCTGTTCGGCATGGTCATCCGCCACAATCCGGCGCGTGCGACGGCGGAAATGTACCGCGCCCGCGTAGCGCAAAAGCGTTACGCCGAGCGCTGGCTCAAAGTACAAATCATGACGACATGAGCTCAGCGAAGCGCGCGATATCGACGTTGCCGCCGCTGATCAACACGCCCACGCGCTTGCCGCGCAACTGATCCTTCATTGCGCGGGCTGCGGCGAAACCGAGGCAGCCGGTCGGCTCCACAATCATCTTCATGCGCGACGCGAAGAAGCGCATGGCCTCTACCAGTTCCGCATCGCTCGCGGTCAGCACGTCATTCACATCGCTGCGGATGATGGGGAAGGTGTAATTGCCGAGGTGCTGAGTCTGCGCACCGTCAGCGATGGTCTTGGGCGTATCGATATGCACGATCGAGCCGCTGCGGAACGATTGCTGGCCATCGTTGCCCGCTTCAGGTTCCACGCCGAACACCTTGCAGTTCGGCGACAGCGCGCGGATTGCCAGTGCTGAACCCGACAGCAGTCCGCCACCGCCCAGCGGTGCGAAGAAGTAATCCAGCTGGCCCGCTTCCTCGATCAATTCCTTCGCCGCCGTGCCCTGGCCCGCGATGACATCAGGATGGTCATAAGGCGGGATCAGTGTCAGGCCATTCTTCTGTGCCAGATCACGGCCGATCTGCTCGCGGTCTTCCTTGTAGCGGTCATAGATCACGACATTGCCGCCGTAGCCCCTGGTCGCAGCAATCTTCGCGGCTGGTGCATCATGCGGCATGATGATCGTCGCCGGAATGCCCATCAGCTTCGCGGACAGCGCAATCGCCTGCGCGTGATTACCGGACGAGAAAGCCACCACGCCGGCCTTTTTCTGTTCCGGCGTGAACTTCGACAGCGCATTGAAAGCACCGCGGAATTTGAATGCGCCCATGCGCTGCAGGTTCTCTGCCTTGAAGAAAATCTCGGCGCCCAGTTCCTCATTGGCGGTGCGCGAGGTCAGCACCGGCGTGCGGTGCGCGTGTCCTTCGATGCGGCCTGCTGCGGCCACCACATCTGCATAAGTTGGTTCAATCATTGCGTTCTCCTTTTACCAGGGCCAGGCGATGCTGCTGCCGATACCTTCAGCCTGCGCGCGCTGCATCATCATGCGCGCCACGGTGAGGTCCTGCAGGGCAAGGCCCGTCATATCGAAAATAGTGATGTCGTCTGCGGCGCGCTCGCGGCCGCCGCAGTCGATCAGCGTACCAAGTTCTCCGGCTTTCTGCTGCGGCGCCCATTGCAGCTCGCCGATGCGGCGCGCTTGCGGCAGGTCGTCGGTCCAGACGTGAGCGCGCGCCAGCACGCCGTCCGGCAGCTCGCGTTTGCCTTGCGTGTCGGCGCCGACGCAGTTGACGTGGCAGCCGGCTTGCAGGTCGCGCGCATCGAACACCGGGCCGCGGCCGGGCGTGGCAGTGATGACGATGTCTGCCTGCGCGACAGCGTCGCGGCCTGCGGCAGCGATATCGCAGCGGCCGGCAAAGCGCGCTTCAAACGCGGGCTCGACGCGGCCGTCCGACGCGACGTAGCGCACCGTGCGCAGTGAGGGCAGGGCGCGCAGTGCGTAGTCCACATGCGCGGCGGCCTGGATGCCGGTGCCGAACACCACGAGCCGCGTGCTGTCCCGTCGCGCCAGTGCCAGCAGCCCAAGCGCGCCTGCTGCCGCAGTGCGCGCGGTGGTGATGGCATTGCCGTCGATGAGGCATTGCGGGCGTCCCGTTGCGGGATCGACGATCATGATGGTGGCTTGATGCGCTTCCGCACCGAGGCTGCGGTTGGCGGGCCAGAAGCCGGCGGTCTTGAAGCCGAGCAGCGCTTGCTCCGGCACGTCGCCCGCCTTGATGCCCCACACGCCGCCGCTGGGCAGTGCTTCCCGGATCATGGGGAAGACGCGTCCGGCACGCGCGGCATGCAGCATGAAGGATTCACGCACTGCATCCATCACCGCATCAGGCGTCAGCAGGGCGGCGGCCTGATCGCGGTCGATCAGTAGAAGACGTGCATCACTTGGCATAGTTGTAGACCGTGGCGCGCGAAACGCCGAGATGGGAGGCGATGGTTTCCATGGACCGGCGCATGTCCAGCAAGCCTGCCTCCTGTAATTCGCGGATCAGCACACGGCGCTCGTCGGCTTTCAGCGCGCGTGGTGTTGTGGCGTGGCGCGCGGCGAATTGTTCGATGTGGGCGCGGATCGCATCCGCACCGGCCGGCGGCGCCAGCGATTCATGCGGCGCGGCGGCGGCATCCACATTGCCGAACTGGCCGAGCAGGGCATGCAGGCTGCGGAACAGGGTCAGGTCCACATTCAGGCACAGTGCGGCGATGTACTGCTGATGCGCATCTTTGATGCCGATCGATGTGCTCTTGGCCGGACGGCCATCGGGAAACTGGTTCGGGTAATTCGCCAGTACCTGCGCGAAGTCCGGATCGTCAATGCGCGCCAATCCCAGCTCTGTCGCCGGATCGCCAACCTGGCGCCCGGACAGATTGTTATGGATGGCCAGAATCGCATGCTCGGGGTCGAGCAGATCATGCAGCACCACTTCCGTGAAGGGCGCCAGAGTGCGGCCCAGCCCTTCAGCCACTTGGCTCATCTGGTCCAGCAGGTGTTGTTGGTCGGGTGTACGCATTTATACAGATTATCTCGATTTGGATGATTTGTAAACTTAGCCTTTCAAGTTCCCCCAGCTTTGATGCCGCGTTATTAATCATGGGGGAAATGCAATGACTTCGATCAAACCTGTCGTCACGGAAGCGGTGGTCAGTGCCAGCAGCATGAAAAAGCTATCGACCACAGCCGCTGCGGCTGAGAGCGAACTGGCGCGCTACGTCAAGATGACGCCCGCCCAGCGCCTGCGCGAAGACCTGCTGAAAAAGCTCGGCCTGACTGAAGACAATCTGGCCAAGTTGGAACCAAAAGAACGCGCCGGCGTCGAACAGAAAATCACGGAACTGATGCAGGAGCAGTTGCAAAAAACGCCGGAAGCGCAGAAGAAGGGCGCCATTGTCGATACGAGCGCATGAAGGAATTTGGCCAACGTGACAATTAGCGCTTTTCTTTTGACATCCGTTTGCTAACTTAGCTGAACGCGGTTGAAATCCTTGCGAAAAATCAATTCATAGGCCCTTTTTCTGTGCTGGAGAGAGGGCCTTTTTTGCTGTCTTTCTTCGAACACTTTCCTGGAAAAAGGAGGCGGGCTATGGACAGATTCGTTTGGCGCAGCAACCCCAATTCGCTCAGCGTGCGCGATCTATTGGAAGCGCGTGACCACTACCACCTGCACTTCGCCAATCTTCCTACCGTGATTGGCACCGCGATCGGGCGTTACCGTATCCGGCGGGACGACAAGAATTTTGCAAGCGAGGATGCCGAGCGTGGTGGTGCGGACCTGGGGGAGCGCACGCTCGCCAATAGCGATTTCCGCGATTGGTCCCTGCCATGCGTACTGGTATTTGTGAAGGAATGGCTGAGCAGGGAGTTCACCGCACAGCATCCGGAGCTGGCGGTGCCGCCGCTCCTGTATTTGCCGGACGGACGAAAAGTCTTCACCTGTCCCATCCTGGTTGAAAAACGGGAGCACGACCTGCCTTCGGCCGATACGGCGGTCTATGGCGCGAACAAATTTGGCCCCAACTTTCAAGTCTATGTCAGCGACCAGGGCACGTCGCGCATGGGCGTTGCTTCCGCGATTGTGGAAGACGGCGCCTGCGCATACGCACTCATCAGCCGCCACCTGAGTAGCGGGGCGGATGTGGGAACGCCGGTCACTGCGTTGCCGCGTGCCCAGCGCGCCCTCATTGGCCGGGTGACGGCGCGTGCGGTTGATGGCTTGCCTCTTCAGGACATTTATCCGGGGTTCGCTGGACAAGGCGCGCAGCTGACGCTGGATGCCGCCCTGGTCAAGCTCGACAACGTTCCCGCGTGCACTCCGCAATATCTGGGTATCGGCACCATGGGACAGCCCATCGACCTCAGCGCCGAGACGCTCAGTCTGGATCTGATTGGGTGCCCCGTATTCACCGAATTGCCGGGCGGCGTGCGCGTGGAGGGCAGTGTGCACGCGATGTTCTACCGGCATACGACGATCGGCGGGGCAGACTCGCTTGCCGAACTGGTGATCGGCCCGCGCAATGCGCAATCCATGGTGGAGACGCGGCCAGGAGACTCAGGGGCGGTCTGGTTCTGGGATGAGGTGGCGGACCAGCACAGCAACCGAGGAAGCGGCGAAGCGAAAGGTCCGACGGACAGTGGCGGCGCGCCAGCCGTCAGCGAGAACAGGAATCAACATCCTCAACGGCCACTATGTGTGCAGTGGGGCGGACATGGGTTCAACTCAGGGCAGGCAAGTCCGGCGCTGGAGTTTGCGCTGGGCACCAGCCTCAGCGCGATCTGCAAGGCACTTCGGGTCGAGGTCGTGGAGGATTGGGAGAGTGGACAGAGCCGCTACTGGGGCAAGGTAGGCCACTACAACATTGGTTATGCCGCCTGCCTGGCGCTTCAGTCCGAGAAGGCTCAGGCCTTTTTCGAAGCCAACGCAAAGGCGATTGGCGTGACCGACGCGGACATCGTTGCAGGAAAGTTGCCGAGTGCCTCGCATAAGGACAAGTTCATCGCGCTGGCGGATGTGCCCGATCTGGTCTGGCGCAGCACGCGCGGTAAGGACAAGGCCAACCACTTTGCCGATATGGACGAGAAAGGGCAGGGGAAATTCGCAGGAAAGACCTTGATGGAACTTTGGAACAGCGACAAGAAATCCCGTTCGCCGGAAGTCTGGACCGCGTTCTACAGCAGCATCGATCCCAATCGGAAACCGGAGCATCGGGGCGCGTTGCCATTCAGGGTTGCGCAGCTGTTCGACGTCATGGTGGCGGCGGTGCGGGCAAAACATCTGGATGAGTTCCTGTGTGCGGCAGGCGTGCTGGCCCATTATCTGGGTGACGCTTGCCAGCCGCTGCATGTGTCCTATCTGCACCATGGCCAGCCGGACGACCCAGGAGATGACAAAGTGCACTCGGTGTATGAGGACGATATGCTGGACCAGGCTGCCGAAGAAGTCGTGGCTGGGGTCAAGGATGGCGTCGACAAAGCCAAAGTACACAAGATGCATCTGTTCGACACCGGCGCCGAAGCAGCAGATACCTCCGTGAAGCTCATGCAGCGTACCGTCAAAACGCTGCCGCCCGCTGAAGTGCTGGACGTTTATGAACGGGTACGCGGAAGCGGCCAGGCCGCAGCTATGTGGGAGGAGCTCGGTAGCCGCACCATTAAGTGCATGGTGGACGGCGCCTTCACTCTGGCGACGGTCTGGCAATCAGCCTGGGTTGCTGGCGGTGGCGACGAGAGCGGGCATTTCAGTCTGGAAACCTGCCGCAAGCCAGTCGACACGGGGAGCTTGAAGAAACTCTACGACGAAAAAACTTTTGCCGAATCGCGGTGGCTGCATGAAATGAGGCCACTTGACTGACTCCCGGCAACTGCTTCCGTGCAAAAAGAAGCCCCGGTCGAAACCGGGGCCGGGGAAGGACATCCGCTGGAGAGGAAACCACGGATGCCGAGGAGACCTTTGTACAGCGATGCTTCTATTGCCGGCTGCTGGCAGCCGGCGAGGAGGTGATTACTTCTTGGCAGCGGTGCCGGCAGCCGAAGCGAACTGGTTCACAGCGGCGTTCACGTTGGCTTCCAGCGTTTCAGCAGCAGCCTTGGCGCTCTTGGTGAACTGCTCGTAGCCAGCGTTGGCGTTGTTCAGTGCGGACTTGAAGATCGCAACTGCGTTCTCGGTGCCGGCTGGGGCGTTCTTGCTCACTTCGTCAACCAGCGAGATCACTTTACGGTTGGTTTCAGCGATCTGGGCTTCAGCGGCCTTGCTGAACTCAGCGGTGGCGCCGGAAGCGATCGATGCCAGGTGACGGCCGTAAGCGATGGCTTTTTCAGCGGTCGGCTGAGCCTGAGCAGCGCTCAGGGTGAAGAATTCTTGAGGATCTTTCGCCGACAGCAGTTGCTTGGCAGCAGCGGAAGACTCTTCCAGCGAGGCCTTGGCGGCGGTCAGGTTCAGGTCCACGACCTTTTCCACGCCTTCGAAAGCTTTGTTGGTCAGCGAGGAAAACAGCGCGAACTGGCTTTCCAGGTTGGCCTTGGTCGCATTGGAAAATTGCTCAGGAATCGAAAACATGTGGCTCTCCAGTTTAAGAAATAGTCGTTGAAATAGATGCTGCTTTTGGGACTTCACAACATATTGTGCAACGCAACAAAGTCAATTATCCGGGTCTGGAAAACAAAGTCAAGTATTTTTTGTGCGTTGCACAAAGGTATCGACGGCCTTTAGGTAAAGGCTTTCTGCTCAGAAATGGATGTTTAATTGCTGCCTCATGGGCGCTCAGCAGGCTCGACCGCAAAGTGCTAGACTCTTTCACCCATGTAATTTCCGGTCCCCCATGTCCCGCGCTGCAACCTTCCTGTCGCCCGTGCCGCTATTTTTCGTCTTCTTGTGGAGTACGGGCTTCATCGTGGCCAAATTCGGCCTGCCGTTTGCGCCGCCGCTGACTTTTCTGCTGCTGCGTTTTGCCGGCGTGCTGGTGCTGTTGGCGCCAACCGTGCTGCTGCTGAGGGCGCCGTGGCCGGATAAACCGGGCCATGTGGCGGTTGCCGGCATGCTGTTGCAGGCGGGTTACCTGAGCGGTGTGTGGTGCGCTATCAAACTCGGGATGCCGGCCGGATTGTCGGCGCTGATCGTGGGCATGCAGCCCATCATTACCGCTTTCGCTGCGCCGCTGATCGGCGAGAAAGTGCGTCCGCGCCAATGGCTGGGACTGGCATTTGGCCTGGCCGGCGTGGCGCTGGTGGTCTATGCCAAAATCACCCTGGTCGGTCTGACCTGGCAGGCGATTGCCCTGTCCGTGTTTGCGCTGATTAGCATCACTGTCGGGACGTTGTATCAAAAACACTATTGCCCCAGCTTCGACCTGCGCACCGGCACGGTGATCCAGTTCGGCGCTTCCTTGCTACTGGTGCTGCCGTTTGCTTTCCTGCTGGAAGACGTGCATTCGGTACTGTGGACGCCGAGCTTCGTCGTTGCGCTGGCATGGTCGGTGCTGGCGCTGTCAATCGGCGCCATCTTCCTGCTGTTCACGCTGATCCGCCGGGGTAATGCGACCCAGGTCACCAGCTTGCTGTATCTGACGCCGCCGACCACCGCCATCATGGCCTGGCTGGTCTTCGGCGAGGCCTTGAACTGGATGGGCATTGCCGGTATGGTGCTGGCCGTTGTTGGAGTAGTATTTGTTGTCAAGAACCCAAAGTGAGCACTGAATGATTTCGACTTCCGACCAGCAAGCCGTTGATGCCGCCATTACTTCCCGCCGATCGATTCGCGCTTTCCTGCCGAAGCCGGTTGCGCGCGAGGATATCGAAGCCATCCTGCAGGTGGCAGCCCGCGCGCCGTCCGGCACCAATACCCAGCCGTGGAAAGTCTATGTGCTGACGGGCGAAAAGCGCGAGGGGCTGTCGTCCCGCATCTTGGCCGCCTACGCCGATCCGGCACAGAACAAGGAGCACACCGAAGAATACGCCTACTATCCGCGCGAGTGGGTGGCGCCTTATATTGACCGCCGCCGCAAAGTGGGTTGGGATCTGTATGCGCTGCTGGGACTGACGCGCGAGAACAAGGCGGGCATGGCGGCACAGCACAGCCGCAACTACACCTTCTTCGATGCGCCGGTCGGCTTCATTTTTACCATTGACCGCATCATGGAGCAGGGCTCCTGGCTGGACTATGGCATGTTCCTGCAGAACATCATGGTGGCGGCGCGCGGGCGCGGACTGGATACCTGTCCGCAAGCGGCCTTCACACAATTCCATCGGATCATTGCGGACGAGCTGGATCTGCCGGAAAATGAAACTGTGGTGTGCGGTATGTCGCTGGGTTATGCCGATCGTGACAAGATTGAAAACAGCCTGGTGACCGAACGTGAACCCGTTGCCAAATTTGTTAAATTTGTGGAGTGAGCAATCTTCCGTTGCAGTGCTGCCTCATTGTGTGAATTGTGTATTATCACTAGTGAGAGCAGCGTTTGATTTCGCTTGCGTCGCGACGTCGTTTTGCTACACTGCAACAGTAATGGTTCAGTTTCGCATCCGGGGATATTCGCAATGAACAAACTTGCAATCAGCGCTCTCATTTCTTTGCTCTGCACGACCGTGATGGTTGATCCGGCCAGCGCAGCGGTCAAGAAGGCCGGCGTGCGCCGTGCGGCGCCCGTGTCGGCCGAGCGCACGGTCAAGCGCGTCATCTATGTGAATGGCAAACGCAAAGTCGTCTATCAGAAGGTGACGAGTGTTAGCGATACCGGTGGCCGCCCAACGATGGGTGACCTGGCGGGCCTCAACCTGGTGCGCGATCCCCTGGACCTGAAATCGAACGTGGCCCTGATCATGGATCAGGCCAATGACGAAGTGCTGTTCGAAAAGAACGCCGGTGTGGCGCTGCCAATGGCGTCCATCACCAAGATGATGACCGCACTGGTGGTCGTGGAAGCCAATCAGGATATGGATGAAGTCCTGACCGTGACCGACGACGACGTGGATCGCGAAAAATTCAGCAGCTCGCGCCTGCGCGTGGGCGACCGTCTGACTCGCCGCAATATGCTGCACATCGCGCTGATGAGCTCCGAGAACCGCGCCGCTTCCGCGCTGGGCCGCAGTTATCCGGGCGGCTTGCCGGCTTTCGTGCAGGCGATGAATGCCAAGGCGCAGGTGCTCGGCATGAATGACACGCATTATGTGGATTCGAACGGCTTGTCCAAGCTGAACGTGGCCAGTGCGCGCGATCTGGCCAAGCTGGTGCAGGCGGCTTACGAACATCCGATCCTGCGCGAGTTCTCGACCGATCCGAAAGCGGTCGTGGAGAACAATGGCCGTCCGATGCAGTTCGGTACGACCAACCGCCTGGTGGCGCCGAATTCCGGCTGGGAGATTGGTCTGCAGAAGACCGGCTTCATCAACGAGGCTGGCCGCTGCATGATCATGCAGGCTGTGGTGGAAGGGCGCGCCGTGATTATGGTGCTGCTCGACGCCAAGGGTTCGGCAGCGCGCGTGGCGGATGCGACCCGCATGAAGAAATGGCTGGCTGCATTGAAGCCGACTTTCCCCGGTACCCTCAGCGGCAGCAGCAATGCTTCGCCGTATTCGGCGTCCGGTATGTAATCAGGCACGGCGGATCAATGATCCGCCCTACGGCGCCAGCAACGATATCTGATGTAAAATGTTGCGTAGGGCGGGTCATTGACCCGCCGCTGCGCGATCAATCCGCGGCGCTGGCGGTATAACCGAGCGTCGCCGAAATCTGGTTGGCGGTGTTGACCAGATCCTCCAGCCACTCTTCCTGCAAGCGATCCGCCGGCGCCGAAATGGACAGGCCCGCTACCAGCTTGCCCGAATCATCGCGAATGCCTGCGGCCATGCAGCGCACGCCCAGTTCCAGTTCCTCGTTGTCACGCGCATAACCGCGTGCACGCACCAGGCTCAGTTCGCGCTCCAGCAGCGTGAGATCGGTGATGGAATTCTTGTTATGGCCCGCCAGCCCGGTACGGGTAGCGTAGGCGCGGATCGCCTTCGGATCATCCACCGAAAGGAACAGCTTGCCGGTTGAGGTCAGGTGCAGCGGACCACGTCCGCCAATCGCGCGCACCACCTGCATGCCGGAGCGCTCCGAAAAGGCGCGATCGATATAGACAATTTCGTCGCCCTGGCGCACGGACAGGTTGATGGTCTGCTGGGTCTTCTTGTGCAGCGAGCGCATGAAGTCCAGCGCCGCTTCGCGTACGGACAAGCGGCTCTTCACCACATTGCCCAGTTCCAGCAGGCGCATGCCGAGGCGGTAAGTGCCCGGCTCGATGCGGTCCACAAAGCGGGTCAGCACGAGGTCGTTCAAAATGCGGTGAGCGGTGGAAGGGTGCAGGCCTGAGACTTTCGACAGTTCCTTCAGGCTGACCGGATCAGGATACTTCGCAAGAGCGTCCAGCAGGCTCACCATGCGCTCGATCACCTGAATGGTTGTCTTTTGCTCGGGGGCGGGGACAGATTCGATTTTCATGATGTGGTTGGTGCAGTGCGGTATGGCTAACGTATTTATACCATGATGTGAAAAAAATGGGAAATCTGTGTCGTGTGTGGGGCTATAATGTTGCGTTAATTCTTTCCTGCTAGATATCGAATGGAACAGCCAGTCAGCGAATTCAAGAGCAAGAGCGGCCTCAAGCGTGTACTGTCCGCCTTTTTCTACTCGGTCGATGGCTTCAAATCGGCCTGGCGCAACGAGCACGCCTTCCGGCAGGAGATGACGCTGTTCACGCCTGCTGCTGTGGTCGCCATGCTGCTGCCCATCTCGGCCTTTCAGAAGCTGGCGCTGATTGGCGTGCTGGTCCTGGTGCTGATCGTTGAACTTATCAACTCCGCAATCGAGGCTGTGGTTGACCGCGTTTCGCTGGAACGTCACCCGCTTTCCAAAAATGCAAAGGATTTTGGCAGTGCAGCAGTGCTGCTGAGCTGTTTGCTGGCCGGCGCGACCTGGGCTGTGGTGCTGTTCAACCGCTTCTACTGAGTCGCATATAACATCGTGGTATATAAAACTGCGAAAGTATTCGTTCGAAATCTAATGAGAGAAGGTTAATCTGGCGTCTCCAAACCAAAGGGGAACCAGATGCTGACCAAGAAACTCATCGCCGCCGCGCTTTTCGCCACCGCTGCCGTCGCGCACGCGGCCGACATCACTCTGCTCAACGTCTCGTATGACCCGACCCGCGAGCTCTATCAGGACGTGAACGCCGCTTTCGCCAAGGACTGGAAAGCCAAGACCGGCGACAACGTCAAAATCAAGCAATCCCACGGCGGTTCCGGCAAGCAGGCGCGTGCCGTGATCGATGGCCTGGAAGCCGACGTCGTTACGCTGGCGCTGGCCTACGACATCGACGCGATCGCCGACAAAGGCTTGCTGAGCAAGGACTGGCAAAAGCAGCGCGGCCTGAATTCCGCGCCGTACAGCTCGACCATCGTATTCCTGGTCCGCAAGGGCAATCCGAAGGGCATTCATGACTGGGGCGATCTGGTCAAGCCGGGCGTGGCTGTCATTACCCCGAACCCCAAGACTTCCGGCGGCGCGCGCTGGAATCACTTGGCTGCCTATGGCTACGCCCTGCGCCAGCCGGGAGGCAGCGACGCTTCTGCCCGCGAATACCTGAAAAAGCTCTACAAGAACGTGCCGGTGCTGGACTCCGGCGCGCGCGGCGCGACCACGACCTTCGTTGAGCGCGGCATCGGCGACGTGCTGATCGCCTGGGAAAACGAAGCGCTGCTGGCGATCAAGGAACTGGGTCCGGACAAGGTTGAGATCGTGGCGCCATCCGTGTCGATCGTGGCCGAGCCGCCGGTTGCCGTGGTCGACAAGGTGGTGGATAAGCACGGCACCCGCAAGGTGGCCGAGGCTTACCTGAACTTCCTGTACACCGACCAGGCGCAGGAACTGATCGCCAAGAACTACTACCGTCCCGGCGTGGAAAAGGAAGCGAAGAAATACGCCTCCCAATTCCCGAACGTGAAGCTGTTCAAGCTGGCTGATGTGGCGGGCGACTGGACCAAGGCCCAGAAGACGCACTTCGCGGACGGCGGCGTGTTCGACCAGATCTATCAGCCGGGCAGCAGCAAGCTCGCCGGCAAATAATCCACACAGGGGAGGGCGCCATGGCCGCACATCTGCTATCTCAATTCCGCGTACTCGTGGCGCCTGGCCTGCACAACAGCGGCCCGGAGCATTGGCAGACGCGCTGGCAGCGCCTGTATCCGTCCTTCGAGCGCGTCGAGCAGGACCGCTGGGACCAGCCGGTGCTGTCGCGCTGGTCGGCACGCCTGGATGAGGTGCTGGCGGAGGATACGCGTCCGACCCTGATCGTGGCACACAGTTTCGGCAGCCTCACCACGGCGCATAGCCTGTCGCACGACCTCTCCCCCTCCAATGTGGCGGGTGTGCTGCTGGTGGGGCCAGCCGATCCCGACAAGTTCGGCGTGGCCGAACTGCTGCCGCAAGATGAACTGCCGGTGCCGTCTATCATGGTCGCCAGCACCAACGACCCCTGGATGACGGTCGAAAAGGCTGCGCTGTGGGCGCGCCGCTGGGGTAGCGAATTCATCAACGCTGGTGCATTGGGCCATATCAATGCCGAGTCCGGCCTGGGCGACTGGATTTTCGGGCAACGGCTCTTGCACAAGCTGGCAGAACAAGCGCACAATGAGCGCTTGTTGTCTGTTTAACTACTTTGGAGAATTGTAATGACCTTACGCCTTGGCGATACTGCCCCGGATTTCGAACAGGATTCCACCATCGGCCGCATCAAGTTTCATGACTGGGCGGGCGACTCGTGGGTCGTGCTGTTTTCGCATCCGGCGGACTTCACGCCGGTCTGCACCACCGAACTGGGCCTGACTGCCAAGCTGAAGCCGGAATTCGACAAGCGCAATGTGAAAGCGATCGCCCTGTCCGTGGACCCGGCTGACGCGCACAAAGAGTGGATCAAGGATATCGAAGAAACCCAGGACACCGTGGTCGGTTTCCCGATCATCGCCGACGCTGACCGCAAAGTGGCCGAGCTGTACGACATGATCCACCCGAACCAGTCCGCCACTGCCACCGTGCGCTCGCTGTTCGTGATCGACCCGGCCAAGAAAGTGCGCCTGTCCATCACCTACCCGATGAGCACGGGCCGCAACTTCGACGAAGTGCTGCGCGTGATCGACGCTCTGCAGCTGACCGACAAACACACCGTCGCTACCCCAGGCAACTGGAAAGACGGCGACGACGTGATCATCCCGCTGACCGTGCAGGACCCGGAAATCCTGAAAGCCAAATACCCGAAAGGCTTCACGGCGCCGCGCCCATACCTGCGCATCACCCCGCAGCCGAACAAGTAATCAGGTTTTCTATCTCTTCCAGCCCCCGTTCGGGGGCTTTTTTTCGCCTTGACCCGAGCAAAGGGGGATATGATTGCCGCACCGATCTCTCACCGCCGACAGCCATGCTCAAACGCCTTCTCAGCGTCTCCCTGTTCGCAGTTCTCAGTGCCTCCGCCTTCGCTCAACCTGTGCAGCAAGCGGGGGCCACGACCGTGCAATCGAAGATCAACTACTTGCTGTTCAAACCCAAGGCATATTCGGACAAAGGGCAGGCGGTGCCGCTGATTGTGTTCCTGCATGGCTCAGGTGAGAGCGGCAATGATCTTGAACGGGTGAAGAAGTGGGGGCCGCCGGCGATTGCCGAAGCGAATCCGGACTTCCCGTTCATGGTGATATCGCCGCAAGCGCCCGAACCTATCGGTTGGGACGTCGGTCAATTGAAGGGAATGATCGATGACGTGCTGGCCAAGTACAACGTAGACCGTCACCGCGTCTATCTGACCGGACTGAGCATGGGCGGCTACGGCGCCTGGGAGCTGGCCATGCGCCACCCCGATTACTTCGCTGCCGTCGCCCCCATCTGCGGTGGCGGAATGGCCCACTACGCCTTCAAACTGAAGAACATTCCCACCTGGGTCTTCCACGGCGCCAAGGATACCGCCGTTCCCGAATCAGAATCCGCCACGATGGTCCAGGCACTGCGCGCCGCCGGCGGCAACGTCAAATACACCATGCTCCCTGAAGCCGGCCACATCGACGCCTGGGTCTACGCCTACGACGCCAAAACCGGCCTGTTCGACTGGTTCCTCCAGCAGCGCAAACCCTGATTTTTGCTGGAATAACAACAAGCATTAGCAAGGGTATCGCTTTATTGTCGCTTTACATGGCCTACTGTTGCTAACATTGCATTTCATTAATGCAATCAAGGATTCCTGTGATGGGACGGCTGGCTTCGTGTGCGATGGTTGTGGCAGTGGTGGTGATGCTTGCTGGTTGTGCGAGTCCATATGACGTCCTGGTGGCGACCAATGCCGGCGAGGTGAGTCTTGGCGATCAGTCCGTGCGGGTGAGCTGGAAGAACAGCACGACCGGGGTAAAGATTATCAAGCAGGAGAAGACGTCCGGGCCGCAGCAGCCGACCATCACCAGCGCGGAAGAGGATGAGGCGAGCATGATCGGCAGGGCGGTCTTGATCAGCCTGTCGAGTTACCTGGCGAAAGATGTGTCGCAGAAGATGGGCCACTACGTCGCGACGCGCAGGCAGCCGCGCTACGAGCTGGTGCTGGAATTGGCCAGCAATCTGGTGAACACGCAGGGCACGCGGGAAACGGTCGTCATCGCGCATTTGCATGAAGTGTCGCAGCCAAAGGTATTGTGGGCGCGCTCAATCAAGATCACGGCGCCGCGGCGGGAAACGGAAAATGAGCTGGTGCCGAAATTCTCGGGCGCCATCATCGAGCAGATGAAAGCCAGCAAACTGATTATTTAGGCCGTGCGCGGCGAGCACACGGCCTGGAAGGACTCAGTGGGCGATGTAAGTATCGACGTCCAGCGGCATGTCCGGCATGGGGAACTGCGAGCGCTTGAGGTGCTGGCGCAGGGCGGAGATGTCGGTACGGGCGCAGACGATCAATTGCGGATTGGTCTTGCCGTGCGCCGGCGCATAGCCGATCGCGGAGCAGATGGTGGCGCAGATCGCGCGCACCTTCTCGGCCGCCGTCTCATCCAGGGCGCGTTCGCAGGTGGTGAATTCGCCTTCGATGGCCTTGGCGGCAGCGAAAACGGTGGCTTTTTCCAGATGGGTGTGGGCCTGCAGGGCCAGTTCGGTCAGGTCGCACAGGCGGTCGGTCAACAGCAGCGAATCGTTCATTTCAAGTCTCCTCCAAGAGAATCTATAACAACTACGCTTGATAACAATGTAACACGGCACCTTCGTTTTAGCATCTAAGCAAATGACAAAAGGTTAGTTTGGTTTATAACGCTGGAATGCGAATATGCGACCCTATTAGTCGGAAATGTAATAAGAGGGAGCAAGCATGTCAGCAGTAGCGTTGCCGGTGTCTGCGCCGGCGGAGGCGGTGAAAGCCAGGAGGGCGCCCTACAGGGTGATGCCCGGCTTTAAGCTGTCGCTCGGATTCACGATCTTCTATCTCGCGCTGATCGTCCTGATCCCCCTGTCCGCCATTTTCCTGAAGACTTTTACCCTGACCTGGGAAGGCTTCTGGAACGCCGTGACCAATGAGCGCGTGGTCGCGTCTTATCGGTTGACCTTTGGCGCCGCCTTCATTGGCGCTGTGTTCAATGTTTTCTTTGGCGGTGTGGTTGCCTGGGTGCTGGTGCGATACAAGTTCCCTGGCAAACGCATCGTCGACGCGCTGGTCGATTTGCCGTTCGCGCTGCCGACCGCTGTTGCGGGCATCACGCTGACCGCACTGTATTCGTCCAATGGCTGGATCGGGCGCTACCTGGAAGGTGTGCTGGGCGTGAAAGTGGCTTTCACGCCGCTGGGCGTCGTCGTCGCGCTGACTTTCATTGGTCTGCCGTTCGTAGTGCGGACCGTGCAGCCGGTGCTGGAAGACGCCGAGCGCGAACTGGAGGAAGCTGCCGCCAGCCTTGGTGCTTCGGCCTTCCAGACCTTCCGCCGCGTGGTGTTCCCGACCATCATGCCGTCGCTGCTGACCGGCTTCGCACTGGCGTTCGCGCGCGCGACCGGCGAATACGGTTCGGTGATTTTCATCGCCGGTAATATGCCAATGGTTTCCGAGATCACGCCGCTGTTCATCATCACCAAGCTGGAACAGTACGACTACGCGGGCGCCACCGCGATTGCGGTGGTGATGCTGATCGTCTCCTTCCTGCTGCTGCTGGCGATTAACCTGCTGCAGGCATGGGCGCGGAGGTCCGGCAAATGAGTACGCAATCCCGCCGCGGCGAACTGCCAAGCCGCTACGAAGCGATGGAACCGGCGTGGGTGCGCCGCGTCTTGATTTTGGTGGCGCTGACTTTCCTGACCCTGTTCCTCTTCGTACCGCTGGTGGCCGTGTTCACCGAAGCGCTGAAGAAGGGCTGGGACACGTACGCTTCCGCTATCGTGGATGACGATGCGATTTCCGCCATCAAGCTGACGCTGCTGACCGCTGTCATTGCCGTGCCGCTGAATCTCGTGTTCGGCGTGGCCGCGTCCTGGTGCATTACCAAATTCGAATTCCGCGGCAAGAGCCTGCTGCTGACGCTGATCGACCTGCCGTTCTCGGTATCGCCGGTGATCTCGGGCCTGATCTACGTGCTGCTGTTCGGCGCGCAGGGCTGGTTCGGTCCATGGTTGGCGGAGCACGACATCAAGATCCTGTTTGCCGTGCCGGGCATCGTCATCGCCACTATCTTCATTACCTTCCCCTTCGTGGCGCGTGAACTGATTCCACTGATGCAGGCGCAGGGCAGTGAAGAAGAGGAAGCGGCCGTGGTGCTGGGCGCGAACGGCTTGCAAACCTTCTTCCGCGTGACGCTGCCGAATATCAAATGGGGCCTGCTGTATGGCGTGATCCTGTGTAATGCCCGCGCGATGGGCGAGTTCGGCGCGGTGTCGGTGGTGTCGGGCCATATCCGCGGCGAGACCAACACCATGCCGCTGCAGGTCGAGATCCTCTACAACGAATACAACTTCGCGGCCGCTTTTGCCGTGGCCTCCTTGCTGGCGCTGCTCGCGCTGGTCACGCTGGCACTGAAAACCTTTATCGAGTGGCGTCTGCACGAAAACAAGGCCGACGACGCACAGGAGCATTGATATGACAATCGCAGTCAAGAACATCAACAAGCGCTTCGGCGACTTCGTGGCACTGAATAATGTCTCGCTGGACTTCCCATCGGGCGAACTGACCGCGCTGCTCGGTCCATCGGGCTGCGGCAAGACCACGCTGCTGCGCTGCATCGCCGGCCTGGAACATCCGGATTCGGGCCAGGTGCTGCTGGATGGCCAGGATGCTTCCGACCGCCACGTGCGTGAGCGCCAGGTGGGCTTCGTGTTCCAGCACTACGCGTTGTTCAAGCATATGACTGTGTTCGAAAACGTGGCATTCGGCTTGCGCGTGAAGCCGCGCGCCGAGCGTCCGTCGGAAGACCAGATCCGCCGCAAGGTGAAAGAGCTGCTGGAGCTGGTGCAGCTGGACTGGCTGGCTGACCGCTATCCGCCGCAGCTGTCCGGCGGCCAGCGTCAGCGAATCGCACTGGCGCGCGCGCTGGCCGTTGAACCGCGCGTGCTGCTGCTGGACGAACCGTTCGGCGCGCTGGACGCGAAAGTGCGCAAGGAGCTGCGCCGCTGGCTGCGCCGCCTGCACGACGATCTGCACGTGACCTCCATCTTCGTGACCCACGACCAGGAAGAAGCGCTGGAAGTGGCGGACCAGGTGGTGTTGATGAACAAAGGCCGCGTCGAACAGCTGGGCGCACCGAGCCAGGTGTACAACCAGCCCGCATCGCCTTTCGTATATGGCTTCCTGGGCAATGTAAACGTATTCCATGGCCGCGTGCACGAAGGCGTGATGGCCAGCGACGGCATCCAGTTCGACGTGCAGGGCCACGATGAAACCCAGCACGGCAAAGGCACGGCTTATGTGCGTCCGCACGATCTGGAGATCGACCGCTACACGCCGGAATCGGAAGGCATTGTCGTCAAGCTGCGCCGGGCGCATGCGATTGGTCCGCTGGCGCAGCTCGATCTGGAACGCGCCGACAATGCGCAGCTGATCGAGGCAACCATCTCGAATGAACGCTACAGCCAGCTGGGCCTGAAGGATGGCGAAACGCTGGTGGTGCGGCCGAAAAAACTGCACGTGTTCGTCGACGAAGGCGCCGCCATATGAACTTCCAGCAGCTGCGATCGATTCGCGAAGCGGCCCGCCGCAACTACAACCTGACCGAAGTGGCGAATGCGCTGTTCACGTCCCAGCCGGGCGTGAGCCGCCAGATCCGCGAACTGGAGGACGAGCTGGGCGTGATCATCTTCGAACGTAACGGCAAGCGCCTGACTGGCCTGACGGAGCCGGGCAAGGGCATCCTGAAGATCATCGATCGCCTGCTGATCGAAGCGGAAAACCTGCAGCAGGCCAGCCAGGAATTCACTGGCACCAGCAGCGGCACGCTGACTATCGCGGCCACGCACACGCAGGCACGCTATGCGCTGCCGAAGGCGGTGCAGCATTTCCGCAATGAGTTCCCGGAAGTGCGTATCGCACTTCAGCAAAGTGCGCCGGATCATATTGCGGAGTGGGTCCTGTCGGGCAAGGCCGATATCGGCATCGCTACCGAGGGCCTGTCGCAGTTCCCGGATTTGATCTCATTCCCTTGCTACCGCTGGAGCCATCTGATCGTGGTGCCGGATGGCCATCCGCTGCTTACGCGCACGCCGATCCGCCTGGAAGACCTGGCCGAGTTCCCGCTGATTACTTACGATGTGGGCTTCACTGGCCGAGGCCACATTGACGCTGCTTTCGCCAAGGCGGATGTGCGTCCCGACATCGTGCTGACGGCGATGGACTCGGACGTCATCAAGCAGTATGTGTCGCTCGGCCTCGGCGTAGGCCTGGTGGCATCGATGGCCTTCGACCATGGCCGCGACAAGGGCTTGCGCGCCATCGAAGCCTCGCATCTGTTCGCGGTGAATACAACGCGTTTGGCCTTACGCCGCGGGGCTTACTTGCGTTCCTATACCTACGAATTTATCAAACAGTTCGTGCCGGAGCTGAAGCGCAGCGATATCGAACAGGCGCTATCGGGAGATGCCGCCGACTAGCAACAGGTGGCTTTGCTGCATTGCAAAACTTCACCTATACTGGATTCCAGTCCACGGCAATACTTCAAGGGAGCGTCCTATGGGTATCGGCAACTGGAAGATCGGCGTCCGCCTCGCGGCCGGACTGGGTGTGGCGCTGGCGTTCATGGTCGGGATTTCGGCCATCGGCATCGGCAGCCTGGGCAAGCTGAATGACGGCACCGAGGATATCGCCAGCGACAAAGTACCCAAGGTGATCGCAGCCTATGAAGCGATCGGCGGACTCAATGACATCGCCCGCGCCATGCGCAATGCGATGCTCAGCACCGATCCCGAAACGGTGCAGAAAGAGCTGAAGCGCGTCGAGGACCGCAAGGCTGACATCGCGGTCCAGCTGGACAAGCTCCAGAAGCTGATTGAAGACGATGTCGATAACGGCAGCCGCACCCGGTTGAAAACCGTGCTCGAAGCGCGCGAGCGCTATCTGGTGGTGCAATCCACTTTCTTGGATAAATCCGCCGATGCCGGCAAACGCGATGAAGCGGTGGCATACCTGCTGAGCGCCGTGCGCAAGGAGCAGACCGCTTATCTGAATTCACTCACTGACCTCGTGAAGTACCAGGGCGAAGCCGTGGGTATTGCGAGCCAGGAAGCCGAGAAGGCGTACGCCAGCTCGCGCAACAGGATGATCGGCCTGACCGTGGTGGCCACGCTGCTGGCAGCCGGCGTGCTGTGGTGGGTCACGCGCAGCATCACCAGTCCCTTGAGCCGCGCCGTGGGCGTAGCGGAAGCGGTGGCCAGCGGCGATCTCACGCAGCGCATCGAATGCCACACCAGCGACGAAACGGGACAGCTGCTGCGCGCGCTGAAGAATATGAATGAAAGCCTGGTGCGCACGGTGGGCAAGGTGCGTTCGGGATCGGATACCATCACCACGGCATCCAACGAAATCGCCAGCGGCAATCTCGATCTGTCTTCCCGTACTGAGCAGCAGGCATCCAGTCTTGAGGAGACGGCTTCCTCAATGGAGGAGCTGACGTCCACCGTTCAACAGAATGCGCAGAACGCCCAGCAGGCGACACAGCTGGTGGTGGCGGCGTCCGATTTCGCCACCAAGGGCGGGCGCGTGGTGGGCGAAGTGGTCAGCACCATGGGCGCGATCAAGGAAAGCTCGAACCGCATCGTGGACATCATTGGCGTCATCGACGGCATCGCTTTCCAGACCAATATCCTTGCGCTGAATGCCGCCGTTGAAGCGGCACGCGCAGGGGAGCAGGGCAGGGGCTTTGCCGTGGTCGCATCGGAAGTGCGCAATCTGGCGGCGCGCTCCGCATCGGCCGCGAAGGAAATCAAGGAGCTGATCGGTCACTCGGTCGATACGGTGGATGCCGGCGCGCGCCTGGTCGATGAGGCAGGCGTGACGATGGACGGCATCGTCAAGGCGGTGCAGCAGGTGGAAGCGATCATGAAGGAGATCAGCGCCGCCAGCACCGAACAGAGCTCGGGCATCGCGCAAGTCAATCAAGCCATTGTGCAGATTGACGATGTGACGCAGCAGAATGCAGCCTTGGTTGAGGAGGCTGCGGCCGCCGCGCAGTCGATGCGCGATCAGGCCGAAATGCTGGCCGAGGCGGTCAGCGTATTCCAGCTGGCGGATCAGAAAACCGATCCGCAGCGCCTGGCGGCGCGTGCCGTGGTGAAGGCTGCGACGCGGCCTGCGCCGCAGTTGAAAAAGCCCGCCGCGGCGCCGAAGCGTACTCCGGCGCCCGCAGCGGATACTGCTGGTGAATGGGAGGAGTTCTGACGCGTAGCGGCGCGGCTTAGAATTCTTCCCAATCGCCACCGTTGGCGGCACGCGCACCCGTGCGGACCGGGGATGGCTTGGCTGCGGCAATGCGCGGCTGGCTGCGTGGCTGCAGGCGCGTTACCGACGCGCTGTGTGGCGCGGCGCCGCCCTGGTTGTTGAGGCGGAATACGCTGACTGCCTGCTTCAGCGACTCGGCCTGGTCCTGCAGTGCGCCTGCTGCGGCAGCGGCTTCTTCCACCAGCGCTGCGTTCTGCTGCGTCACGGTATCCATCTGCACCACGGCTTCGTTGATCTGTTCGATGCCGGCACTTTGTTCGCCGCTGGCGGCCGAGATTTCGTTGATGATGTCGCTCACGCGCTGCACGCTGCTCACGACTTCCGTCATGGTGCTGCCCGCTTGATCGACCAGGCGGCTACCTTCTTCCACTTGCGACACCGAATTGTCGATCAGGTGCTTGATTTCCTTGGCGGCGCTGGCGGAACGTTGCGCCAGGTTGCGCACCTCGGATGCCACCACGGCAAAGCCGCGGCCTTGTTCGCCCGCACGTGCTGCTTCAACGGCGGCGTTCAGTGCCAGGATATTGGTCTGGAAGGCGATGCCGTCGATCACCCCGATGATTTCGACGATCTTGTAGGCCGATTCATTGATGGCGCCCATCTTGTCGACCACTTGCGCCACCACGGTGCCGCCGCGCTGTGCCACTTCGGAAGCGCTGCCAGCCAGCTGGTTGGCCTGGCGGGCGTTGTCGGCGTTCTGGCGCACGGTGGAAGTCAGTTCTTCCATCGACGATGCGGTTTCTTCGAGCGAGCTGGCTTGCTGCTCGGTGCGCGAGGACAGGTCCATATTGCCGGTGGCGATTTCCGCAGATGCCGTCGCGATCGAATCTGTGGCAACGCGCACATTGCTGACGATGCCGGACAGGCTGTTGTTCATGTCGCGCAATGCAGCCAGCAGCTTGCCGGTTTCGTCGTGCGAATTGACTTCGATGTGCTGCGTCAGGTCGCCGGATGCGACGCTCTCAGCGATAATCACGGCGCGGTTCAGCGGAATGGTGATGCTGCGCACCAGCCACCAGCCAATACCCAGGGCCAGCACCAGGCCACCGGCCAGCAGGCCAATGGTCGCCAGGCGGAAGTTGCTGTAGCTGGCCTGGGAACGGTCGTAGTCCTTTTTCGCTTCGCGCAGCTGCAGTTCCACCAGCTCGTCCAGGATCTCGCGCACGGGGCGGAAGGTTTCGTCCATGCGGCCGTAGACAATTTTCTTCATGGTTTCGATGTCGCCAGTGCGTCCAGCAGCCAATGCCGGCTTCAGGCCTTCATTGACGAAGGCGGAGCGGGCCTGGGCGAATTTCTCGGCCATGGTCTTCTCTTCCTGCGTGATGAAGGTATCGGCATAGTCCGCCCACAGCTTGTTGGCGCGTTCGGTGTTCTGTTCCGATTCCGCAATCGCGGCCGGCAGTTTGGAAGGATCATCGCTGAGGGCCTTCGACAGCAGCAGCTGGTTGCGGATGACGACGCGGATCACGCCATCCAGCTGGCCCAGTGAGACGACGCGTTGTTCATACACGTTTTTCAGCGTCAGGTTGAATTGCGACAGGCTGAAAATGCCAGCAATGCCGATCAGGCACATGATGGCGGAAATAATCGAAAGCACCGCCACCAGGCGGAATTTGATAGTCAGGTTATTAAGCATGTGCGGCTCCGTCCGGCGCGCGAGGGGCGCTGGAACAATGTTGGTTTTTGAGCTGGGAGCCGCGAGGATGGGGCGGCGGGAGGAGGGTTACTGCTTTGGGACCGGCTTAGCGGTCATCCCAATGCTTGAATCGTAGCAATAGTGTTGTTGTATGACAAGTGAATTCATGGTCGCACTGCTGAGCGACCATGATGGTCACTGGCCCGGATTGGTGATGCGCGCGTGGATGGCGTTCACCGCCGCCACCACGTCCGGCGACAAGTGCGTGGTGAAGGCGTCAATGTTTTCCTTCAGCTGCGCCAGCGTGGTCGCGCCGATGATGGTGGAGGCCACGAACCAGCGCGAATAGCACCAGCCCAGCGCGAGCTGCGCCGGCGTAAGGCCGTTGGCGCGCGCCAGTCTGGCGTATTCGCCGACCGCTTCCAGCACGGTGGGACGCAGATAGCGCGGACTCCAGGTGGGCGGGAAAATCGTCAGGCGGCCATGCGCTTTCGGATTGTCGTAATACTTGGCCGTCAGCTGGCCGAAAGCCAGCGGGCTATATGCCATCAGGCTTACTTTCTCGCGGTAGCAGGTTTCGTCCAGCAGGCTGGTTTCGAAACTGCGCGCCGTGAGGTTGTAGAGATTCTGAATTGTCGCAATGCGTGGCAGACCAAGGCTCTCGGCCTGCTTCACGAATTCGCTGACACCCCAGCTGGTTTCATTCGACACGCCGACGTGGCGGATCTTGCCTTCCTTGATCAGCTCACCCAGCGCGGCCAGCGTTTCCTCAATCGCCACCGCCTTGCGCTCGCGCTGCGGATCGAAGCTGTTGTTGCCGAAGATGGGCGCATTGCGGCTTGGCCAGTGCAGCTGATACAGATCGATATAGTCGGTTTGCAGGCGCTCCAGGCTGGCATCGACTGCTGCGCGCAGATTCTTTGCGTCGTGATTCTGGCGGCCGCCGCGCAGCCAGTGGATGTTCGGATTGGGACCCGCGGCCTTGGTCGCGATCACGACTTCCGAACGCTTGCCGGCCTTCTTCAGCCAGGTGCCGATGAAGCGTTCCGTTGCGCCTTGCGTGGCGGCGGACGGCATCACCGGATACAGCTCCGCCGTGTCGATGAAGTTGATGCCGCGTTCCAGCGCGTAATCGATTTGGGCATGCGCCTCGGCCTCGAAATTCTGCTGGCCGAAGGTCATGGTGCCCAGGCAGATCGGGCTGACCTTCAGATCGCTCTGGCCGAGAGTGATCTTATCCATGGCGCAGCGCATCCGCGCAGTCGCGTACCAGGGCGGGACCGGCGTAAATCAGGCCGCTGTAGAGCTGCACCAGTTGCGCACCGGCTGCGATCTTGGCCTTGGCGTCGGAGCCCTGCATGATGCCGCCCACGCCGATGATCGGCAGCGCATCGCCCAGTTCCGCTTTCAGCAGGCGGATCACGTTATTGGACAGCTCGAACACCGGCGCGCCGGACAGGCCGCCCGCTTCCGCGCCGTGCTGCATGCCTTCCACGGCCGTGCGGCTCAGGGTCGTGTTGGTGGCGATCACGCCGTCGATTTTGTGGCGCAGCAGGGCGTCGGCGATGTTCTTGACCTGGTCGGCGTCCATGTCGGGCGCGATCTTCAGCGTCATCGGCACATAGCGCTTGTGCTGGTCGGCCAGGCGCAGCTGGGTGTCCTTCAACTGGGACAGCAGGCCGTCCACTTCGGATGCGCCCTGCAGCTGGCGCAGGTTCTTGGTGTTCGGCGAAGAGATGTTCACCGTCACATAGCTGGCGTATGGGTAGACTTTTTCCAGGCAGTGCAGGTAGTCGTCGGCAGCGCGCTCGATCGGCGTGTCGGCGTTCTTGCCGATGTTCAGACCGAGAATGCCTTCCTTGTTCTGGTAGAAGCGCGAGGACTGCACGTTGGCCACGAAAGCGTCCACGCCGCCGTTATTGAAGCCCATGCGGTTGATGATACCGTGCGCGGCAGGAATGCGGAACATGCGCGGCTTGGCATTGCCCGGCTGCGCACGCGGCGTCACTGTGCCCACTTCGATCGAGCCGAAGCCCAGGTCCGCCAGCGCGTCGATGAAGGCGCCATCCTTGTCCAGACCAGCGGCCAGGCCGACAGGATTCTTGAAGGTCAGGCCCATCACGGTGCGTGGATCGGGCAGGGGCTGGCGCACGAAAGCGCGGGTCAGGCCGAGTTTCGACAGGCGTTTGAGGGCGGGCAGGGTGAAATGGTGGGCTTCCTCCGGGTCCATCGAAAACAGGATGGGACGGGCCAGGGAGTACAAAAATTTGTCGGACATGAGGGATACTTGAATGAAATTTCCGCTATTTTACCTTTAAGATTTGGGTACTAAACCAAAAAGGAGCCCTGGATGAAACGAATGCTGCTGCTGTCTTCCCTGATTCTGCCTCTGGCGGCGGGCGCCGCCGAGAAGGAACTGGCTGACGCCATCGCGCACGATTGGCAGGCAAAACTGTCCCCGCTGTACGACCATCTGCACGCCAACCCTGAACTGTCCTTCATGGAGACCAAGACGGCCGCGCGCATGGCGCAGGAACTGCGCGCCGCCGGTTTCGAAGTCACGGAGGGCGTGGGCAAGACCGGCATCGTGGCCATCATGAAAAACGGCAAAGGTCCGACCGTGATGGTGCGCACCGATCTGGATGCGCTGCCGGTGGAAGAAAAGTCGGGCGCGCCGAACGCCTCCAAAGTGAAGATGAAGGACTGGAATGGCAACCTGGTGCCGGTGATGCACGCTTGCGGCCACGATGTGCACATGACCAGCCTGGTCGGCACTGCACACCAGATGGCCGCCCACCGTAGCGAGTGGTCCGGCACGCTGATGCTGATCGGCCAGCCCGCCGAAGAGCGCACGGGCGGCGCCAAGGCCATGATGGAGGACCATATCTGGCAGCGCTTCGGCAAGCCCGATTACGCGCTGGCCCTGCACGTGGTGGCGGATATGGAAGCAGGCAAGATCGTCGCCGACGAAGCGCCGTACTCCGGTTCGGACGCGCTGGAAATCACCATCCACGGTAAGGGTACCCACGGCGCCAGTCCGCACACCGGTAAAGACCCGGTGGTGCTGGCCGCGCAAATCGTGATGGCGCTGCAGACCGTCGTCACGCGCGACGTCGCGCCGCGTGAACCGGCCGTGATTACGGTGGGCTCGCTGCACGCCGGCACTAAGGGCAATATCATTCCCGATACCGCGAAGATGGAAGTGACCGTGCGTTCCGAAAGCGTGGAAACGCGCGCCAAGCTGCTGGGCGGTATCGAGCGCGTGGTGAAGAATACGGCGCGTGCGGCAGGCATTCCGGAAGACCAGCTGCCTGAAATCCGCACCGTCGACCAGCCGGTGCCGCCGACGCTGAACAATGTGGCGCTGTTGCAGCGCTTGCAGGCAGTATGGACGCAGAAGCTGGGCGCTGACATTTATGACAAGGGCTTCAAGCGCGGTGGCATGGGCGCGGAAGACTTCTCCTACTTCACCCAGTCGCCGGAAATCCCGAGCGTGTATTTCCAGATCGGCGCGGCGCCGGCCGAACGTCTGGCGCAGGCGCGCGCGGGCAAGATTTCCATCGGCTATAACCACAGCCCGGAATTCCGTGTCGAGGCGGACAAGTCGATCCAGACCGGCGTGCTGGCCACCACGGTAGCCTTGCTGGACCTGATGAAGAAGCAGTAATTCAGGAACGGGGCAGCAGGCCCCATGCGCCCTTGATGCGGGCCTGCAGCGGCTGGAACTTGATCTTGTAGTTCATCTTTGGGCTTTCTTCGATCCAGTAGCCCAGATAAACATAGGGCAGGCCGAGTTCGCGGGCCTGTTCGATCTGCCACATCACGTTGTAGGTGCCGAAAGAGGCGCCCGCCATGTCCGGATCGAAGAAGGTGTAGACCGATGACAGGCCATCGGACAGCACGTCGATAATCGACACCATGCGCAGCGTGCCGTCCGGTTCGCGGAACTCGACCAGGCGCGTATTGACCCGGCTTTGCAGCAGGAACTGGGCGTACTGGTCGCGCGAATCCTGGTCCATGCCACCGCCCGCGTGGCGCGTGCTCTGGTAGCGCAGGTAGAGCGCGTAATGCTCGTCCGAGAAGGACAGCGTGGCGACACCGGCCGTCAACTCCTTGTGGCGCAGCCATGCACGGCGCTGGGCACGCGTTGGCGTGTACTCACCCGCCACCACCCGCACGGGAATGCAGGCCTGGCAACCATCACAATAGGGACGGTAGGTGAAAATGCCGCTGCGGCGGAAACCGTTTTTGACCAGCTCCGAGTACACATCCGCATTGATCAGATGCGAAGGCGTGGCCACCTGCGAGCGAGCCTGGCGCGCATCCAGATAGCTGCACGGATACGGCGCAGTCGTGTAGAACTGCAGGGTGGCAAACGGGAGATCGTTAAGCTGGGTCATGGAACATATCATAGCGCGTTCCGGGCGCTCGTACAGGGCTTAGAGACCAGCAGTGTAAGGGTGCGCTGGGTGCCAGTCGCGGATCTGTGGTTTGACGATACATTTTTTTAAATGCTCGACAAACAGGCTGCGCGGAATCGGGTGCGCACCGAGCGAGGCGAGGTGGCCGGTCTCCTGCTGGCAGTCGATCAACTCGACACCGTGCCGGCGCAGGAAATGGACGAGATAGGCGAGGGCGACCTTGGAGCCGTCCGTCACGCGGGCGAACATGGATTCGCCATAAAACATTGTGCCGATTGAAACTCCGTAGGCGCCGCCGGCCAGTTCGCCGTCCAGCCACAACTCGGAAGAATGGGCGTAGCCCAGCTTGTGCAAGCCGGTGTAGCCGTTGATGATGTCTTCGGAAATCCAGGTGCCGGGGCCGTCACGGCGCGGCGCGGCGCAGGCGCGCATCACGTCCTCAAAGGCAGTATCGAAACGCACTTGCCAGCGGCCATCGGTGCGGCTGCTTCTTTCCACCTTTTTGAGCGTCTTCTTCAGACTGTCCGACACTTTGAACTCGGCCGTACGCAGGACCATGCGCGGATCGGTGCTCCACCACAGAATGGGCTGGCCTTCGGAAAACCAGGGGAAAATGCCGCGCTGGTAAGCGGCCAGCAGGCGTTGCGGGGAAAGGTCGGCGCCGGCTGCCAGCAGGCCTGGCGCGTCCGTGGTCAGCGCCTCGGACACATCGGGAAAAGGCGTGTTGGCATCCAGCCAGGGGATCATGGTGCAGTGGCAGTGGGCAGGCGCATCGGCCGCGTGATGTCCATCTCGTGGAAACCATAGTCGCCGCCTTCGCGCACCTGGTCGCGGTCGGAGAAGAAGAATTCCAGTGTAGTGCTAATCGTTGGGAAAGCCAGATCATCCCAGGGAATTTCCTGCTGGGTGAACAGTTTGACTTCCAGGCTTTCCTCGCCGGGGGCGAAATCGAGGTCCTTCAGCTTGGCCAGATAGAACATATGCACCTGGTGCACGTGCGAGACGTTCAACAAGGTAAACAATTTACCCAGTTCGATATTGGCGCCGGCTTCCTCCGCCGTTTCGCGGCGCGCCGCCTCGGAAGTGGTTTCATTGTTCTCCATGAATCCTGCCGGCAGGGTCCAGAAACCCAGGCGCGGTTCGATCGCGCGCTTGCACAGCAGGATCTTCAGCTCGCCATCCTGCTCCCAGACCGGAATCGAGCCGATCACCATCTTGGGATTCTGGTAATGGATCGTTTCGCAGCTGACGCAAACGTAACGCGGGCGGTTGTCGCCGGCCGGAACCATCAGTTCAACGGGGCTGGCGCATTCGGAGCAGAATTTCATTGGATTTGGCATAAGTCCTCTTTCAATGCTTACTTTACACTGATTGAGGAGGCGCCGCGTGACTCGTGTGTGAAAGACACGGGTTTCCTGGCGGATTCGGCAAAATAAATTCGATCTATCGTGCGAACGGCGAGGATTAACATTGCCTAAAGTGGCCGACTGCCCTATAATACTCGCATCAGACGCGGGGTGGAGCAGTCTGGCAGCTCGTCGGGCTCATAACCCGAAGGTCACAGGTTCAAATCCTGTCCCCGCAACCAGAATTCCGATGAAAAACCGTCATTTTGCGCAAGCGATGACGGTTTTTTGTTTTTTAACCCAAGGCTAAGCGCTAGTGGCAGGCACATCGTGCCTGCCACTTGGGTTACGCCCTTGGTTTACATGGCCTGGCGCAGGTAATTCAGCATTTCTTCGGTCATCATGCGGCCGGTTTGCAATTCCGGCTCGGACTCAAGTGCAGCGCGGAAACGATCGCGCGTCTCCGCGGCAGTGCCCAGCATGTCGGTGAGCAACTCGTTCCAGCGGCCGGCCAACGCCTTGGCCGCCGGCGTGGCGGGCGACGGATCGGCCTCCATCTGTGCGCGCACCTCGGCGATCAGGGCCGGCCATTCCGCGCCGCGGGTCCGGAAATGCTTGCGCATGACTTCCATTTCGGCAGGCAGCATGTGCCTGGCGTACAGATTCAGCTTCGATTGCGAGTTGGCGGCCGTGAGGAATTGGCGCATTTCGGCCGTGATGCCGCTATGCGCGCGCACGGCTTGCTCTTTCGTCCACATGACGTCCAGCTTGGCCGCCAGGACGGGATCGTTGCCGGTGTCGTGATGCAAGGCGGCCATCCAGCGTACGGCCAGCTCCTGCGCTTCCGGTGCGGTAGGCGGCATGCCCGATTCGACCATTTGACGCAGTTCGTCGGCGCGCGCCACCCATTCGGCACCGCGGTCAAAGATCTGCATCCGCTGCTGCTCTTCTTTCGTGAAATATTTGTCGTGCATATTCATCAGCTCCAGTGTGTTTAGCCAGGCCGACAATTCCGGTTCCTCGCCACGCAGCAGCTGGCTTTGCAGCGCGCTCAGGTGGCTGCGCAGGCGCGCCGCATCTTCCATTTGGCGGTCGAGAGCGGCGATCTGGCGGCCGATCACGGCCGTCAGCGAGGCGTCGGGACTGTCGAGGAAAGCAGCAATGTCGGCCAGGGCCATGCCGAAGCGGCGCAGGGCCTGGATCTGGTGCAGGCGGGCGATATCGCCCCTGTCGTAGAGCCGGTAGCCGGCATCGCTGCGCGCCGATGGCGTGAGCAGGCCAATGCTGTCGTAATGGTGCAGGGTGCGGACCGTCAGGCCCGAACGGCTGGCGAGTTCTCCTACCTTCAGCATGGTCTGGCTCCTGTCATCGTGCGTGACTTCATGCTGGAGGCTGACGTGAGGTGAGGGTCAAGCACTTTCGTTGGGACGGTCGGACAGGCTGGCCCACAGGTGCGCTGCGGCCATGGTGCGGTGGGGCTGGTATTGCTGGAGGATGCGTTCGGTGCGCGCCATATCCGGCTTGGTTTCCTCGCCCAGCAGGCGTTGCAGGGCGGCGCGGATGGCGACATCGCCGTGCAGCGAGCAGTCGGCGTAGCCATAGCCGCGCAGCAGGCCGTAGTTGACGGTCCAGGGACCGATGCCCTTCACTGCCAGCAAATTGGCGCTGATCTGTTCAATCGAATTTTCCGGGCCGGGCTGCAGATCGAGCGTGCCATCCGCGACCAGGGCCGCAAAGCGCAGCAGGGTTTCCGCTTTGGCGCGCGAGAATTTGCGGGTCAGCAGATCGTCGATGTCCAGCTTTGCCACGTCCTGCGCTTCGGGATAGCACCACAGGCCGCTGCTGTGCTGGCGTCCCGCTTGCAGAATGAAGGTGCGGCGCAGGGAGATCGCGAACTGCAGATTGATTTGCTGGCCTATGATGGCCCAGGTCAGCGCTTCAAACACGGTGGCCGATTGCACAATGCGCAGGCCGGGCTGGCGCTGCACCAGCGCGCCCAGCAGCTTGTCCTCGCGCGCGAAGGCGACAAAGTCGGCGGGATCGATATGCAGGCCGAGGATGTTGCGGGCGGCGTCCTCGATGCGCGCCGCCAGCGCCGCCGGTACGCTTGCGTCCGCAGCCGCACCCGCACCCGCACCCGCACCCGCACCCGCACCCGCAGATGCTTCGCCGGTGCGCGTGCGCGCCGAAGCGGCCGCTGACGTCCGGCGGCGTACGCGCGGCGCGTCGATTTCTGCCTCGCAGGCCGCGCTGCGCTTGCGGCCACTCGGCAGTTCAACACTCAGCACGACGGGGACGCCATCCAGCAGCATGCCCTTGCGGATGCGCTTTTCGCTGACTTCTTCCGCCACGCTTTCCGCGTCGCGGCTGTGAAATTTCAGTACATCCTGCACGCGGTAGTTCGCCGGTAGCGGCAGGGTAAAACTGTGCTTCATGCCGTCTCCGCCGCGCGCGTCCATGGCAGCTTGGGCTTGTAGCCCGTGACCAGCGCCGTGCCGGTAATGACGATGGCGGCGCCCGCGATCGTGTACCAGCCCACCACCTCATGCAGGAACAGGGTTCCCCACAAGATGCCGAACAGCGGATTCAGGAAAGTCACCGTCAGCGCCGACGTCGGCCCCACATCGCGAATGAGTCCGAAATAAATCAGGTAAGCGATGCCGCTGCACAGCACGCCCAACGCAAGCGCCGCGCCCATGATGCCGATGGTCGGCACGCCCGGCTGCGGGAACAGGGCCAGCGAAGGAATCGTCAGCAAGGCCGCAGCCCACATGCTGCCGTGCGCATTGGCGAACGGTTCGACTGCCTTGGCCGACTTGGCGTAAGTGCTGGCGATGCCGTAATTGAAGGAGGCGAACAGGCCGGCGGCAATCGCCAGGCCCGCGCCTTCGCGCGAGCTGACGTTGTCGAAACCGACCAGCAAAGCCACGCCGATGGTGCCCAGCACGAGGCCCAGCATCACGCGCGCGCTGACCATATGGCGCTGCCACACCGCACCGATCAGCGCGCCCCACATCGGCGCCGTCGCGTTCAGCACCGACAGCACGGAAGCGGACAGCGTGCGCGCTGCAAACGCAAACAGCAGGAAGGGCAGGGCGGAGTTGAACAGGCCGAGGATCAGGTAGTGCTTCCAGTGCTGCTTCAGGTCCAGCGGCTTGCGCAGCATCAGCGCAATCGCGGCCAGGAACAGCGCGGCGAACGTCACGCGGTATTCGATCAGCACCGCAGGCCCCAGCACGGGAGCGGCAATGCGCATGAAGAGGAAGGAGCCGCCCCAGATGGCGGCGAGGGTGACGAGTTTGATCAGGTTCGCTGTGTTCATCGGGCGATTGTGAGGCGGACGGTGAGATATTGCTAGCTGTTTCTTGCGCTTGAATTCATGGCGTCGGCGTGATTCAGCTGCATGGTCTGCGGCACGCCGTTTTTAATGGCCGTCATTTCGGCCAGGATCGAGATCGCGATTTCGGACGGTGTCTTGCTGCCGATGTAAAGGCCGATCGGACCGTGCAGCTTGGCCAGCTGCTCCGGCGTCAGGTCAAATTCCACCAGGCGCTCGCGGCGCTTGGCGTTGTTGGCGCGCGAGCCGATGGCGCCGACGTAGAAGGCTTCCGACTTCAGCGCTTCCATAATGGCCAGGTCGTCGAGCTTGGGATCGTGGGTCAGCGCGATGACGGCGCTGCGGCTATCCAGCTTCATATCGGTCACCAGGTCGTCAGGCATGGCGTGCACCAGCCGCACTTCCGGCAAAGTCCAGCCGGAGCGGTACTCTTCGCGCGGGTCGCAGACCGTGACGTGGTAGTCCATGGCAGTGGCGATCTGCGCGACAAAGCGCGACAGCTGGCCGGCGCCAATGATGAGCAGGCGCCAACGCGGGCCGTGCTGGGTGATCAGCTTATCGTCGTGCAGTTCCAGTACGGCGCCCGGCGTCGCGGTTGCCAGCGCAACGGCGCCGGTTTGCAGGTCAACGGTGCGCGCCACCAGTTCGTGCTGCTCCAGGCGGTGCAGCAATTCGTCGATGCGGCTCTCGCTGCTCAGCGGTTCCAGTGCCAGTTCGATGGTGCCGCCGCAGGGCAGGCCGAAACGGTGGGCTTCGTCGGCGGTGATGCCGTAGCTGACGATTTCCGGCAGTTCGCGCGTGATGCCTTCCTTGCGCACGCGGTCGATCAGGTCGTCCTCGATGCAGCCGCCGGAAACGGAACCGACTACGCGGCCGTCGTCGCAAATGGCGAGCGTGGCGCCGACAGGGCGGGGACTGGAGCCCCAGGTCTTGATCACGGTGACGAGCTGGCAGCGGTGTCCCGCCGCGATCCAGGCGGAGCTGGTCTTGAGAACTTCGAGGTCAATACTATCCATGACCGGTACTATAGCAAGGCTTAGCGGCGTTTGCTGGCGGGCTTGCAAACGGCTTTTAAAGCCCCTTCCAGCGGACTTCCCGGCTCGATGTGCTCGGGGTCATAGGACTCGTATTTGTAGCTGCCCAGCGGCTCGCCACGGCCCAGCACTTCGGAGTAGAAGTCCTGCGACAGCAGGGTGGCCGTCGCTTCATCGCAGTTGTACAGGTGCCGGGATTTCACGGACAGATATTGCTTGCCGTCCGGCGCCGACTGCGGCTTGCGAAAGCTCTGCATGGTGAAGGCTTTTTTGCCGCCATCGGCGGCGCGCAGCGAAGCCTTGTCGAGCAGGATAATGCCGTCCTTGTCGCCGCCGACCTTGGTCCAGGTGCCTGCGCTGGCCAGGGCGGGCGCCAGCAGCAGGGGCAGCAACAGGGTGCGCATGGTTCAGGGGACCAGCGGGCGCTTGGCGGCCTGCTTGGCCTTGATCTCGGCCACCGTGCGGTCCATCGCGGCCAGACGGGCCGATACGGACGGGTGGTTGGCCGTATAGCCGTTCAGCACCGTAGCCGGATACTGGGACGACAGGCGCTGCCAGAAGGCCTTGGCGTGATCAACGTTGTAGCCGGCGCGCGCCAGCATGTACAGCGACAGGTTGTCGGCGGCGATATCCATATCCTGCGGCATCGGGCGTACGCCGGCGCTGCCGACCAGCATGGAGAGGTCCGGATGCACCGAGGTCAGATTGTCGATGATGCTGCCGATGGTGGAAGTGTTGCGCAGCGTGGCGGCGTGGCCCAGCACATTGTGGGCGATGTCCTTGGCCATCACGTAGGCGATGGCTTCGTCGGATTGCGCGAAGTTGATCATGCCTCGCGTGAGCATGACGCGGCCGCCGTCGGCGTAGGAATTGATGTTGTCGGCGTTGCCCAGGTCGATGCGGAAGGCGCAGGCGCGTGTTACCGGCACGTTCAGGGTGTGCTGGTTGCTGCCGTTGCGCGCCACGGTCAGGGGCAGGGTGGCTTTGCTGGAGGCCAGCGGACCAAGGACGCCGGCTGCCTTGCTTTCGGCGTCGCGGCCCTTGGGCAGGACTTTGCCGTCGGCGGCAATCAGGTCGTCGCCCTTGCGCAGGCCTGCGCGCTGGGCGCCGCTGCCGGACAACACGTTCTGCACTTGCAGCGTGTCGTCGTAGCCCAGGACGGCCACCGACGCTTCGCTGTAGTCGCCGGGATAGGAGTAGCGGTTCTTTGCCGTGAAGCCGAGCAGGTTGCGCGCGTAGGACTTGCACAGGTCTGCGTTCTGGATCAACAGCGGGCCGCCCACGTGATACAGGCGGTCCTGCAGACTGGACATGGTCTTCAGCGTTTCGCGGGCAGCAAGCTGCTGCTGCGTGACGACCGGTGCCGGTGGCGGCAGGGGCTGCGCCGGCGCTTGCACCGGCGGCGCGGTTGGCGTTGTGGAGCAGGCTGATAGCAGCAGGGCGGCCGCAACGGCGGCCAGTGCGGGGCGCTGGGCCCATTGCGATACGTTGAATTGTTTCCCTGCTGCCATAGTCCTTTCCTTAGTGCTTGCCAGTGCTGCCGAAGCCTCCTTCACCGCGGTCGCTGGCGCCGAATTCTTCGACAACGTTAAATCCGACCTGCAGCACCGGCACGATAATCAGCTGCGCCAGGCGTTCCATCGGATTCAGTGTAAACGTGTTGTGACCCCGGTTCCAGGTCGAGACCATCAGCTGTCCCTGGTAATCCGAGTCAATCAAGCCTACCAGATTCCCCAAAACAATGCCGTTCTTATGGCCCATGCCCGAACGAGGCAGGATCATGGCGGCGTAACCCGGATCGGCGATGTGGATGGCGAGGCCGGTCGGCACCAGCACGGTCCGGCCAGGTTCAATGACCAGCGGCGCGTCGATGCAGGCACGCAGGTCGAGGCCGGCGCTGCCAGGCGTTGCATAGGCCGGCATCTGTTCTTTCATGCGCGGGTCGAGGATTTTGACGTCTACAGTTTTCATTGGAATAGCGAGTTCTTGTCGATGCGTTTGGCGATTTCGGAAACTAACTGGCGCGCCAGGGTGAGCTTGTCGGCGCGCGGCAGGATGGTGTGTCCGTGTTCGTCGAAGAGGATGATGGTGTTGTCGTCCTGGCCGAAGGTGTGGTGGCCGATATTGCCCACCAAAAGCGGGACGCCTTTCTTTTCGCGCTTGGAAGCGCCGTATTCGAGCAGGTTTTCCGATTCGGCAGCGAAGCCCACGCAGTAAGGCCAGCCGGCCAGCGAAGTGCGCGAGGCGACCGAGGCCAGGATGTCCGGATTCTGTTCGAACTTCAGCTGCGGCACGCTGCCGTCGGCGGATTTTTTGACTTTCTGAGTGCTTGGATTGGCCACGCGCCAGTCGGCGACTGCGGCCACGGAGATGAAGACGTGCTGGCCGCCGATGGCATCCATCACCGAGTCGAACATCTGCTGTGCGCTTTGCACATTGCGGCGCTCCACGCCATACGGCGTTTCCAGCGCGGTGGGGCCGGACACCAGCACCACTTCCGCGCCCGCTTCACGTGCAGCGCGGGCCACCGCGTAGCCCATCTTGCCGGAGGAGAGATTGGTGATCCCGCGCACCGGGTCGATCGGTTCGAAAGTCGGGCCGGCCGTCACGAGGATGCGCTTGCCCGCCAGGACCTTGGGCTGGAAGGCCGCGATCATCTCGGACAGCAGCTGTTCGGGTTCCAGCATGCGGCCCATGCCCACTTCGCCGCAGGCCTGGTCGCCCGGCGCCGGGCCGAGGATGCGGACGCCGTCGGCGCGCAGCTGGTCGACATTGCGCTGGGTGGCGGGATTGGTCCACATTTCCACATTCATGGCTGGCGCCACCAGCAGCGGCACGCGGCTTGGGCGCGCCAGGCACGTGGTGGACAGCAGGTCGTCGCACACGCCGTGCGACAGCTTGTAGATAAAGTCGGCAGAGCAGGGCGCGATGATGATGGCGTCCGCATCGCGGGTCACGTCGATGTGGGCCATATTGTTGTTCACGCGCGGGTCCCACTGGCTGGTGAAGACCGGCTTGCCGGACAGGGCTTGCATCGTCACGGCGGTGATGAAGTGCGTGGCCGCATCGGTCATCACAACCTGCACGGAGGCGCCTTCCTTGGTCAGCCCGCGGCACAGCTCCGCCGCCTTGTAGCAGGCGACGCCGCCGGACAGGCCGAGCACGATTTTTTTGCCAGTCAGTTCCATGGTGCTGCTCCTACTTGTTCACGCGGCGCAGTTCGTCGAGCACGAAGAGCGCAGCGCCGATGCAGATCGCCGAATCGGCGACATTGAAAGCGGGGAAGTGGCCGAAGCCTTGCCAGTGGAAGTCGAGGAAGTCCACCACGTGGCCATACATCAGGCGGTCGATCACATTGCCGACGGCGCCGCCCAGAATCAGCGCCAGCGCCCAGCAGAACATGCGCTGGCCGGAGTGCTTGCGCAGCAGCCAGAGGATGTAGGCCGCGGCGGCGATGCCGATGCCGGTGAACATATAGCGCTGCCAGCCGCTTTCGTTGGACAGGAAGCTGAACGCGGCGCCCTTGTTGTAAGCCAGGACCAGGTTGAAGTAGGAGGTGATGACCTTTTCTTCCCCGTACTGGAACATCTTGGTGATCGTGATCTTGGACAGCTGGTCGAGCAGGATGACGATGGCGGCGATGCCCAGCCACGGGGTCATGCTGCCGGAGGAGGAGGACTTGGAGAAGGTCTTTTTGTTGGTGGCCATGTGTCTCTGTAGTTGGATAGAACCCGAGGCGTGAACCTGGTGGCTGCCACGGCGTGGCAGCCACCTGATTTATGCCGTTGGTTTAAGCGTACTTGCGCGGCTCGCCGGCACCGAACAGGTTGCTGTAGCAGCGGCCGCACAGGCCCGGATGGTCGGCGTGGCTGCCCACGTCGGCGCGGTAGTGCCAGCAGCGCTCGCACTTGGCGTTGGCCGATGCCGCAACGTTGACGGCTTCCTCAGCTTCGCCCGGCACTTCCAGCGCCTTGGCCAGCGAGGTGATGAAGACGAACTTCAGGTCGTCGTCCAGGCTGGACAGCACCTTGAACTTGTCGCCGGAAGCCTTGATCTCCAGTTCCGCCTGCAGCGAGGAGCCGATGGCGCCCGAAGTGCGCAGGTCTTCCAGCTGCTTGGTCACCTCGGCGCGTACAGCGCGGATGATGGCGTACTTGGACATCAGCGCTTCCGCATCGGCCAGTTCCGGCAGCTTCCACCAGGTCTGGGTGTAGATGGTTTCATCACTGGCCTTGAACGCTTCGTCGCCGGCGAAGAAGCCCCATGCTTCCTCGGCGGTGAAGCAGAGGATAGGCGCCATCAGGCGCAGCAGCGACTGGGTGATGTGCCACAGCGCGGTTTGCGCCGAACGGCGGGCCTTGGAATCGACGGCGCTGGTGTACAGGCGGTCCTTCAGGATGTCCAGGTAGAAGCCGCCCAGGTCTTCCGAGCAGAAGTTCTGCAGCTTGGAGACGACCGGGTGGAACTCGTAGCGCTCGTAGTGGGCGGTCAGCTCGGCCTGCAGCGCTGCCATATCGGCCAGCGCGTAGCGGTCGATTTCCAGCAGCTCGGCCACCGGCACGGCGTTGGCCTTCGGATCGAAGTCCGAAGTGTTCGCCAGCAGGAAGCGCAGGGTGTTACGGATGCGGCGGTAGGACTCGGTCACGCGCTTCAGGATCTCGTCGGAGATCGACAGCTCGGAGGTGTAGTCGGTCGCAGCCACCCACAGGCGCAGGATGTCGGCGCCCAGCGTGTCGGACACCTTCTGCGGCGCCACGGTATTGCCAATCGACTTGGACATCTTCTTGCCCTCGCCATCCACCACGAAGCCGTGGGTCAGCAGCGCCTTGTAGGGCGGCACGCCGTTCAGCATCGAGGAGGTCAGCAGGGACGAGTGGAACCAGCCGCGGTGCTGGTCCGAGCCTTCCAGGTAGAGGTCAGCCGGGAAGTGCGACTGCTGTTCGTGCGAGCCGCGCAGCACGGTCTGGTGGGTGCAACCGGAGTCGAACCACACGTCCAGCGTGTCCTTGTTCTTCAGGTACATGCCGGCTTCGTCACCCAGCAGCTCTTTCGGATCGAGCGCCTGCCAGGCGTCGATACCGCCTTTGTCGATGCGCTTGGCCACTTCTTCCAGCAGCTCCGCGGTGCGCGGGTGCAGCTCGCCGGTTTCCTTGTGGACGAAGACGGCCATCGGCACGCCCCACTGGCGTTGGCGCGACAGGGTCCAGTCCGGGCGGTTGGCGATCATGCCGTGCAGGCGCGCCTGGCCCCAGTCCGGGAAGAACTGGGTGGCGTCGATGCCTTCCAGCGCGGTTTCGCGCAGGGTCGGGCCGCCGTCGATCGGCTGGATGTCCATGCCGGCGAACCACTGCGAGGTGGCGCGGTAGACGATCGGGGTCTTGTGGCGCCAGCAGTGCATGTAGCTGTGGTCGAACATCTTCAGTTCGAACAGGGCGCCCGCTTCGCGCAGGGCTTCGCAGATCGGCTTGGAGGCTTCCCAGATATTCATGCCGCCGAACAGGGGCAGGGACGGCACGTAATTGCCGTCGCCCATAACCGGCTTCAGGATTTCGTCATCCTTCATGCCGTGCGATTTGCAGGAGATGAAGTCGTCCGCACCGTAGGCAGGCGCGGAGTGCACGATACCGGTACCGCTGTCGGTAGTCACGTAGTCGGCGATGTACACCGGCGACAGGCGGTCGTAGAAGGCGTCGCGCTTGTGCAGCGGGTGCTTGAAGCTGATGCCGCCCAGTTTGTCGCCCATGGCGGTGGCGAGGATGGTGCCTTCCAGCTTGTAGCGCTGCAGGCAGGACTCGACCAGGTCTTTCGCCAGGATCAGCAGCAGCGGCTGGCCATCGCGCTCGGTCTGCACCAGCGCGTATTCCACTTCATGGTTGGCGTTCAGAGCCTGGTTGGACGGGATGGTCCACGGCGTGGTGGTCCAGATCACGATGAAGCCGTTCTCGGTCGGCAGCTTGGCCAGGCCGAAGGCGGCGGCGATCTTGTCGAATTCGTGGAAGGCGAAGCCGACGTCGATGGCCGGGTCGCGCTTGTCCTGGTACTCCACTTCCGCCTCGGCCAGCGCGGACTGGCAGTCGAAGCACCAGTTCACCGGCTTCAGGCCGCGGTAGACATAGCCCTTTTCCAGCAGCTTGCCCAGCGAACGCAGTTCGTCCGCTTCATTGCGGAAGTTCATGGTCAGGTAAGGGTTGTCCCATTCGCCCAGCACGCCGAGACGGATGAAGTCCTTCTTCTGGCGCTCGATTTGTTCGTAGGCGTAGGCACGGGCCTTGGTCAGCACTTCAGCGGTCGGCAGGTTCTTGCCGAACTGTTTTTCGATCTGGATCTCGATCGGCATGCCGTGGCAATCCCAGCCAGGCACATAAGGCGCATCGAAGCCGGCCATGGAGCGCGACTTCACCACCACGTCCTTCAGGATCTTGTTCACGGCGTGGCCGATGTGGATGTCGCCGTTCGCATACGGAGGACCGTCATGCAGGACGAACTTCGGGCGGCCGGCGGAAGCCTTGCGCACGCGCTCGTAAATCTTCTTGTCCTGCCATTGTTTCACCCAGCCCGGTTCGCGCTTGGCGAGGTCGCCGCGCATCGGGAAGGGCGTTTCGGTCATATTGACCGGGTACTTGGATTCAGGCTTCTTTGCTTTGTTGTCGGACATGATGGACGCTTTTAGTTCGTATTTCGGTTGGCGAAGAAGTCGCGCGCTTGTGCGGCATCGCGCTCGATGGCGGTGACCAGCGTAGGCAGGTCAATGAACTTTTCTTCGTCACGTATTTTTTTCAGGAATTCGACGCGCACCACCTTGCCGTAGCAGTTCCGGGCGAAGTCGAAGATGTGCACTTCCAGCAGCACGCGGCCGGCGTCTTCCACGGTGGGACGCACGCCCAGGCTGGCGACGGCGGGCAGCGGCTGCTCGCCCAGGCCGTGCACCTGGACGATGAAGATGCCCGCGAGGGCAGGGCGGTGCGGCACGCGCAGGTTGAGCGTGGGGAAGCCGATATCGCGGCCCAGCTTCTGGCCGTGGATCACGTGGCCGGAAATCGAGTAGGGGTGGCCCAGCAGCGCTTCGGCGTGGGCGAAATCGCCCTCGGCCAGCGCGGCGCGCACGGCGGATGAGGAGATGCGGTGTTCGCCATTGCGCACGGTCGGCAGGATTTCGACTTCGAAACCGTACTGCTTGCCCGCTTCGGCCAGCATGGCGACATTACCGGCGCGCTTGGAGCCGTAGCAGAAATCGTCGCCGACCATCAGCCATTTGACGTGCAGGCCTTCCACCAGCACCTTCTCGACGAAGGTTTGCGGCGACTGGGAAGCGAAGTGCTCGGAGAAGTGCTCGACGATCACGCGGTCGACGCAATTATTGTCCAGGGCTTCCAGCTTGTCGCGCAGATTGGCGATGCGGGGCGGGGCTTTGGACATATCGCCCATTTTCCGGGCAAAGAATTCGCGCGGGTGGGGCTCGAAGGTCATCACGGCCGATTCCAGACCCAGACGGTCGGCGGCCGTACGCACGCGCGCGAGCAGCGCCTGGTGCCCCAGGTGGACACCATCGAAGTTACCGATCGTCAGGGCGCAGGGCGCGCGCGCCGCTGCGTTGGGAAGTCCGCGAAATACCTTCATGCTATTGCCGTGTGGCTCAAATGCTTGATTATACGGTCTGAAAGGCAAAAAGCGCTGCCTGCGGGTGCAGGCAGCGCTTTTCTTGGCTCAGCCCGGCTTTGTTCAGACCGGGTTGTTAATGTACAGCGTCCAGTAGCGGGCCAGATCAGACTCGCCATTGTTGCCCTTCACCGACTTCAGGGTGGAGACGGCCGCCGACTTCTTGCCAGCGATGTACTGCGCCACGCCGTAGTGCAGCTTCATTTCTTCCGGCTTGCGGGCGGTGCCCATCTTGATCGCTTCGTCGATCAGCTTCAGGCCCTGGTCGCCCTTGCCCTGGGAAACCAGTGCGTAGCCCATATTGGCCAGTGCATCAGCATCCTTTTCCTTGATGGCGGTCGCTTCGGCAGTTGCCTGGTTCTTGTCGTTCTCAGCCTGGGTCTTCACCGCCAGATCCTTCAGGCGCTGGTGACGGCCGGCGTCAGGGCCAGTGCCCAGTGCGCCTTTCTTGTAGCCAGCGTCGACGATCTTGGTGGCTTCAGCCGGATTGCCGGCTTGCAGAGCCAGCTGGCCCATTTCCATGAATTCGTTTGGCTTGGACAGCTGGCCCAGGGCCAGTTGCAGGCGCTTCAGGTCCAGGTTCAGGGAGGAGGAGAAGCCAGGCTTGCTCTGCACGCGGTTCAGCAGGTCGGCCCAGTAGGACGCCTTCGGATAGGAAGACGCCAGCTTTTCCAGGGTCTGCACATAGCCAGCCTTGTCGTTCTGCTTCAGCTGGATGTTGGCCAGCATCTGCAGGCTCTGTTCGGACCTGGCGCCCTGCAGTTCTTTGGCCGCTTCAGCGTACTTGCCGCTGCTGTAGTAAGCCTGGGTCAGCAGTTCCTTCATCTGGGAGTTGCCTGGATTGTCCTTCAGCACGCGCTGGATAGCGGTGATGGCTTTCGGGTAATCCTTGGCGCGGTAGTAGATGGAGGCCAGGGCTTCGGCGATCTTCGGTGCCTGGGCAGCCGGCAGCTTGCCGGAGTTCAGCACGTATTCGAAGGCCTTGCCGGCAGTTTCGCTATCGCCTGCGGACAGGGCAGCGGAACCACGGGTGTATTCGATCTGGAAGCGCTCAAGTTCGGACTTGTTGCCGACCGCGTCAGCTTCCTTCAGTTTCGCCAGGGCTTCCTTGGCCTTGCCGGAAGCAGCCAGCTTCTGTGCTTCCTGCAGTGGCTTACCCACTTCAGCGCGGACGGTATCGGCGGCATAGGCAACGGAAGTGAGGCCGGCCAGCGGAGCGGCGGCAGTGAAACCGATTGCGGCCATTACCAGGCCGAGATGTGCGAGACGAAACTTGGTCATGGGGGGATTTTCTTTCTTCAAAATGCGAAATAGGCAGGATAACCTGCCTATTCGGGAAAATAAAGGGTGTTTTAACCGATTATTTACTGGAACTGCTCATTGCCGACCAGACCGATCTTGGTCACGCCAAGACGCTGGGCCGAAGCCATCACGCCAGCCACCACGCTGTAGTTAACCAGCTTGTTGGGGCGCAGGTGCACTTCTGGCTGGTCCGCCTGGGCTGCCACGGTCATCAGTTTTGCTTCCAGGGATGGACGGTCAGGAACGACCTGGTTATCCCACAGAATGGTGCCGTCGAAGTCCACGTCGATGGTGACCACTACTGGTTCCTTAGTCGGTGGCGGCGGGGTGCCGACCGGCATATTCAGGTTCACCGAATGGTTCGCCTTAGGAATAGTAATAATCAGCATGATGATCAGAACCAGCATGACGTCGATCAGCGGCGTCATGTTCATTTCCAGCATCGGTTCCGCGTCACCGCCGGAACTGCCTACACTCATACTCATGAATTGTTTCCTTTTCAGATGGCCGCCCCGGCAAGCCGGGGCGGCTGGTCCTTACATCTTATCAGGCGGTTCGGTGATGAAACCGACCTTCTGGATGCCAGCACGCTGGGTGGTGTAGACCACCTTGCCGATGGACTCGTACTTGGCGTCTTTGTCGCCGCGCACGTGTACTTCAGGCTGAGGGATCTTCACTGCTTCCTCTTTCAGAAAATCGAACAACTCATTGCTGTCGCGCATTTTCTTCTGATTCCAGTAGATGTCGCCATCCTTGTTAACAACGATGTTGACGTTCTCTGGCTTCGTCTGGATCGCCTGGTTGATCTCTTGCGGCAGTTGAATCTTCTGCAGCTTGAGAACCACCGGGCTCGTGATCAGGAAGATGATCAGCAGCACCAACATGATATCCACGAGCGGAGTCGTGTTGATCTCACTGTTGAGTGCGTCTTCTCCGCTTTCGGAGCCTACGGACATAGACATGGTTAATCAGCCTTAAATTAGCCTACTTTTTTGGCAGCGCTGGTAGCGGTGGACATTGCACCGGACAGCAGCACGGAGTGCACGTCAGCGGAGAAGGTGCGCACATCTTCCATTGCGGTCTTGTTACGACGCAGCAGCCAGTTGTAACCCAGAACTGCAGGAACTGCCACCAGCAGACCGAAAGCGGTCATGATCAGCGCTTCACCCACAGGACCTGCCACCTTGTCGATGGAGGCGTTACCGGTCATACCGATGTTGGTCAGTGCACCGTAAATACCCCAAACGGTACCGAACAGACCGATAAACGGAGCGGTCGAACCAACGGTTGCCAGGAAGGACAGGCCATCGGACAGACGGGACTGCACTTTGTCTACAGCGCGCTGGATGGACATGGAAACCCAGGTTGCCAGGTCGATTTGTTCCAGCAGGGCGCCGTCGTGGTGAGCGGTTGCCTTGGTGCCGGATTCAGCGATGAAGCGGAATGGGGAGCCTTCGGTCAGGGTCGAGGTGCCAGCGGCGATCGAGGAAGCTTTCCAGAACTTGGCAGCGGTTTCTTTCTGCTGCTTGAAGATCTTTTGCTGGTCGATGACTTTGGTCACGATGATGTACCAGGAACCGATCGACATGATCGACAGGATGATCAGGGTTGCGCGGGACACGAAGCCGCCGTCCCACACTGCCTGGATACCGAATGGGTTTTCCACTTCTTCCTTGCCTTTAGGGGCAGGAGCGGCAGCGTCAGCGGCCGGAGCCGGAGCGGCTGCATCAGCTGCCGGAGCAGCTGCCGCGTCCGCAGGAGCGGCTGCTGGTGCGGATGCAGCTGCCGAGGCAGGAGCGTCAGCAAAAGCTGGCGCGCTCACCAGAGCGGATGCTGCGGTCACCGAAAACAGCACAGCGGCCAGAACAGCGGACAAACGGGTATTCTTAAACATGCTTCCTCCAAATTATAAAATAATCAGTTCGCTGGCTTAAACGACAACGAAACTACTAAGTTGCGAGACGGTGTTTTGTCTCAGGTTTATTCCAGCGTCCAGACGTATTGCATCTGTTGCCAGCCTTCTTGCGGTTTGCCGTCTACGGTAGCCGGCTTGAATTTGCACTTCGAAATGCCGTTGATGGCAGCCTTGTCCAAATCACGGAAACCAGAAGATTTCACTACTTTCGCATCGCCCACGTGGCCGTCGGTCGCAATCAGGAACGACAGGGTGACGGTGCCGGTTTCTTCGTTACGCAGCGACGATTTCGGCCACTCTGGCTTCGCGCAGGTGCTGAAGTCCACCACTGCTGGGGTGCGGACACCGGTCGCCGGAGGCGCAGCCGGTGCTGGCGCTGCCGGCGGAGCCGGACGTGCCAATTCGTTCGTGGCCGGCTTCACGTTGGTCGCGTTGCTGATCACGTTTTGTGCGGGAGGCGGCTGTTGCACGTTCACTTCAACCGGCGGGATGAATGGAGGCGGCGGGGCCTTCATTTCCGGCGGCGGCGGCGGCGGTGGCAGCTCTTTTGGCGGAGGCGGGGCGACCTCCTCAATGATCTTGGTCTCGACCGGTTCGATCATTTTGCTGACCAAGCGCTTACCCAGGCCGGACACGATGCCGTATCCGCCCAAAAGGTGTAGCACTACAACGAACGCAATGCCCGTATAGTTCTTTTTCCCGGCAATTTTCTCGTTATCGCTGAAATTCATGCCTGCTTTCTCCAATACCAACTCTTGTGTTGCTACTTAAACCCCAAAATGGCGACACAAAGCTACAGCCGCATCCGGGACGTCGGCGAATTATACATACGAATTTTGGATTTTACATAGAATTTTGCACCCCAAAACCGTTTAAATTTCATGCCCTTAGCCCCATCTGGAAGGGCTGACCGGCGCGCTGGTCTGCACCTTCTGGCAGGAAAAGCAAGATAATTCGGCACATTTTTTTAACTGCTAATGACCACTCTGCTCGAAATTTCCCTGTCTCAGCAATAAACGGAATTTTCCATGCTCAACCGGGGTGGGTGGCTGGGGAAAATTCGGGAGTCAGTGTTGCTATGGCGTAACCATGCCAAATTGCGCTATACAAGCAAAGTATAGGAAAAAATCAGCCGGATGAGCGCCCGGCTGCCATTTCCACGCAAGCTTGAAAGAACACTACATATATATAGTGTGTGCGGCCTCAAATGATCCGGTTGCGCTTCTCGCGCTTGCACTCCAGGGTGCTGATGACCTGGCCGTCCGGGGTGACGGTGTCCAGATGGACGTCGAAGCCCCACAGGCGGGCCACGTGCTTGAGCACTTCATTGGCCTGCTGGTTCAGCGGGCGCCGGTTGAACTGGGTATGGCGCAGGGTGAGGGCGCGGTCGTCGCGCGTATTCACCGACCATACCTGGATATTCGGCTCGCGGTTGCCGAGGTTGTACTGGTCGGCCAGCTGCTGGCGCACATAGCGGTAGCCCAGCTCGTCGTGAATGGCGGACACCGACAGCTTCTCGTTCTTGTCGTCGTCCAGCACGGCAAAGAAGTGAAACTCGCGGATCAGGCGCGGCGAAAGGAATTGCGCGATGAAGCTTTCGTCCTTGAAATTGCGCATGGCAAAGTCCAGCGTCTTGCGCCAGTCGCTGCCGGCGATATCGGGGAACCACTCGCGATCTTCATCGGTCGGGTTCTCGCAGATTCGTCTGATGTCAGACATCATGGCGAAGCCGAGCGCATAAGGATTGATGCCGTTGTAGTAAGGGCTGTGCACCGGCGGCTGATAGACCACGTTGGTATGGCTCTTCAGGAATTCCATCATGAAGCCATCGCTGACCACGCCTTCTTCATACAGCTGGTTAAGAATGGTGTAGTGCCAGAAGGTAGCCCAGCCCTCGTTCATCACCTGGGTCTGGCGCTGCGGATAGAAATACTGGCTGATCTTGCGCACGATGCGCACCACCTCGCGCTGCCACGGTTCCAGCAGCGGCGCGTACTTCTCGATAAAGTAGAGCAGGTTCTCTTCCGGCTCGGGCGGGAAGCGGGCGATGGGTTTGTTGACTTCGCCTTCTTCGCGCCGCGGCACGGTGCGCCATAGTTCATTGATCTGCGATTGCAGATAGGCTTCGCGCTCCTTCTGCTTCTGCGCTTCCTGCGCCAGCGACAGCTTGGCCGGACGCTTGTAGCGATCGACGCCATAGTTCTGAATGGCGTGGCAGGAGTCCAGCAGCAGCTCAACCGCTTCAATGCCGTGGCGCTGTTCGCACTCGGTGATGTAATTCTTCGCGAACACCATGTAATCGATGATGGCGTCGGCGTCGGTCCAGGTGCGGAACAGGTAATTCCCTTTGAAAAAGGAGTTGTGGCCGTAGGCCGCGTGCGCGATCACCAGCGCCTGCATGGTCAGGCTGTTCTCCTCCATCAGATAAGCGATGCAAGGATTGGAATTGATCACGATCTCGTAGGCCAGGCCCATCTGTCCGCGTTTATAGCCTTTCTCGGTAGCGAGGAAGTGCTTGCCGAAAGACCAGTGCGCATACGACACCGGCATGCCGACGGACGTGTAGGCGTCCATCATCTGCTCGGCGGTGATGATTTCCAGCTGGTTCGGGTATGTGTCGAGGCCGAAGTTCCTGGCGACGCGCTTGATTTCGTCGTGCGCCTGCTCGATCAGTTCGAAGGTCCATTCCGATTGGTCCGGCAGGGCGTTCGGATGGCGCGGGCGGTGGGTCATCTGATTCATTTTGGCTGCTTCTTGAACAATTCGCGGAACACCGGATAGATGTCAGCCGGCGTGACGATTTTTTGCATGGCAAAGTGCTGGTGGTATTCCGGCACTTGCGCGTATTGCTCCCACAGGTTCTGTGGCGGGCCGTCCGTGATCTCAACGTAAGTGTAATACTGCACCTTGGGCATGATGGTGTTCACCAGCAGCTGGCGGCACAGCACGGAATCGTTGTCCCAGTTGTCGCCATCGGACGCCTGCGCCACGTAGGCATTCCAGCTGCCGCCGCCGTAGCGTTCGTCGATGATCTTGTTCAGCAGGTGCAGGGCGGACGACACCACGGTGCCGCCCGATTCGCGCGAATGGAAGAATTCATTCTCGTCCACTTCCGACGCGGCGGTGTGGTGGCGGATGAAGACGACTTCAATCTTGTCGTACACCCGCTTGAGGAAGAGATACAGCAGGATGAAGAAGCGCTTGGCCGTATCCTTGCGCTGCTCATCCATAGAGCCCGACACGTCCATGATGCAGAACATCACGGCCTGGGTCATCGGCTTCGGCACCTTGATGCGGTTCGAATAGCGCAGGTCGAAGGGATCGATAAACGGAATCGCCAGCAGCCGCGTATGCAAATGGTGGATCAGTTTTTTCAGCTCGATCACGCGCGGATCTTCCAGCGGCGCGCCGGCCAGCAGCAAATCCTCCAGCTCGCGTTCCGCTTCGATGATGCGCTTGCGCGAAGGCCCGCCCACCGCCAGGCGGCGCCCCAGGGCGCCGCGCAGGGAACGCAGCACGTGGATATTGGACGGCGTGCCGGACACGGTATAACCCGCGCGCTGCTGTTTGAATTCGGTGGTGGCGGTCAGCTGCGTCTTGACCATGTGCGGCAATTCCAGATCTTCGAAGAAGTAGTTCATGAATTCTTCGCGCGACAGCTCAAAGATGAAATCATCTTCCGTGGTCTGGTCGCTGTTGCCCGCCTTGCCGCGGCCACTGCCGCCGCCGCCCTTGGGCCGGTTGATCTGGTCGCCTTTCTGGTATTCCTGATTGCCGGGATTCACCACTTCCCACACGCCGCCATGGGCGTGGCCAAAGGAGGGCTCGCTCACGTCCTTGACGGGAATCGAGACTTTCTCGCCATTCTCAATATCGGTAATGGAGCGGCCCTTGATGGCGCGTCCCACCGCATCCTTGATCTGGCCCTTGTAACGCCGCAAAAAACGTTCGCGGTTGATCGCAGATTTATTCTTGCCCTGCAAACGACGGTCGATGAGGTAAGTCATGTGCCTCCTGCTGCTATTCCGTTGCCGTGGCGGTGTGCATATTATCGCACCGTCGGCGGATCAATGATCCGCCCTACGCCAGGCAGCTGTAGGGCGGATCATCGATCCGCCGTCCATGCACTACCGCTTACGACGACTTCCTCACGCGCAGATACCATTCGCACAGCAGGCGTACCTGCTTGGCCGTATAACCCTTCTCGACCATGCGGGCCACGAAGTCGGCGTGCTTGTTGGCATCCTCTGCGCTGGCCTTGGCATTGAAGGAAATCACCGGCAGCAGTTCTTCCGTATTGGAGAACATCTTCTTCTCGATCACTGTGCGGAACTTCTCATAAGAAGTCCATGCCGGGTTCTTGCCGCCGTTATTGGCACGCGCACGCAGGCCGAAGTTGACGATCTCGTTGCGGAAGTCCTTCGGATTCGAAATGCCGGCCGGCTTCTCGATTTTCTCCAGCTCGTTGTTGAGCGATTCGCGGTCGAAGCTTTCGCCGGTATCCGGATCGCGGTATTCCTGGTCCTGAATCCAGAAGTCGGCAAAGGTCACGTAGCGGTCGAAGATGTTCTGGCCGTATTCGGAATAGCTCTCCAGATAAGCGGTCTGGATTTCCTTGCCGATGAACTCGACATAGCGCTGCGCCAGGTGTTCCTTGATATACGAGAAGTAGCGCTGTTCGGTCTCCGGCGGGAACTGCTCGCGTTCGACCTGCTGCTCAAGCACGTAAAGCAGGTGCACCGGATTGGCCGCCACTTCGGTCGAATCGAAGTTGAAGACCTTGGACAGGATCTTGAACGCAAAGCGCGTCGACAGACCGTTCATGCCTTCATCCACGCCCGCGTAATCCACATACTCGTGGATCGACTTGGCTTTCGGATCGGTGTCCTTCAGGTTGTCACCATCGTAGACCAGCATCTTGCTGAAGACGGACGAGTTTTCCGGCTCCTTCAGGCGCGACAGGATGGCGAACTGCGCCATCATGCGCAAGGTTCCGGGCGCGCACGGTGCATGGTCCAGCGAAGAGTTGTGCAGCAGCTTCTCGTAGATCTTGATTTCGTCGGTCACCCGCAGGCAGTAAGGCACTTTGACGATGTAGATACGGTCGAGGAATGCTTCGTTGTTGCGGTTGTTCTTGAAGCTCTTCCACTCCGACTCGTTCGAGTGCGCCAGAATGATGCCGTCAAACGGAATGGCGCCAAAGCCTTCCGTACCCTTGTAATTGCCTTCCTGGGTGGCAGTCAGCAGCGGGTGCAGAACCTTAATGGGGGCCTTGAACATCTCCACGAATTCCATCAAGCCCTGATTGGCCAGGCACAGGCCGCCGGAATAGCTGTAAGCATCCGGATCGTCCTGGGCATAGTCTTCCAGCTTGCGGATATCGACCTTGCCGACCAGGGAAGAGATGTCCTGGTTGTTCTCATCGCCCGGTTCCGTTTTCGAGATCGCCACCTGCTTCAGCACGGAGGGATAGCGCTTGACCACGCGGAACTGGTTGATGTCGCCATTGAATTCATGCAGGCGCTTGACGGCCCATGGCGAAGGGATATTGCGCAGGTAGCGGCGCGGGATGCCGTAATCCTCTTCCAGGATGGTGCCGTCTTCCTGTTCGCTGAACAGGCCAAGCGGCGATTCATTCACTGGCGAACCTTTCAGGCAATAGAAAGGCACTTGTTCCATCAGGGATTTAAGCTTTTCCGCGATCGAAGACTTACCGCCGCCCACCGGTCCCAGCAGGTAGAGAATCTGCTTGCGCTCTTCCAGGCCCTGGGCCGCGTGGCGGAAGTAGGAGACTACCTGCTCGATGACTTCTTCCATGCCGTAGAACTCACGGAAGGCTGGGTAAATCTTGATGACCTTGTTGGCGAAGATGCGCGACAGGCGCGTGTCGTTGCGCGTGTCGACCAGCGTTGGTTCGCCAATCGCCGCCAGCATGCGCTCCGCCGCCGATGCATACGTTAGCCGATCCTTCTTGCAAAGCGCCAGGTATTCTGTGAGGGACATTTCCTCTTCCCTGGTGCGCTCGTACCGTGCTGCGTAGTTGTCAAAAATGGTCATGTGAATGTCCCTTTATGAATTAACTTGCTAGTCATTCGGTCGGCAGTCGTCGCTGGGGGCTGCTGGCCTTATCCTGTGATGTGAACTCCTTGATTTCTTGTTGTTTTATGTCGCCAGCTTGCCTGGTATGCCGGGGATTGCTCCCGGACCGGAACTGGCCTTTTTTTGCCGCGCGGGGGGAGTGCCGGCGCCTGAGTGTGTTCCGTCGAAACGCATCTTACGTTGATGAAATTTATTATTGCTCCATTGCCTCAGGAAGTAAACTTAAAACCCCCTTTTTTGTGTGACAGTAGCACGGCTGCGCACACTCTGCAGGACCGCTGCGAACCGTGTGACAGCGCACGGTATTGCGCTAAGATGCCATATCCCATACGAAAGAATTGAAATGACTACTCAAATGCGTTCCATAGTGCAAAACATGCCGAAGGCAGAACTGCACATCCATATCGAAGGTTCGCTGGAACCAGAACTGATTTTCGCATTGGCCGAACGCAATGGCGTGCAGCTCGCTTATCCCTCCGTTGAAGCGCTGCGTGCTGCTTACGCCTTCACTGATCTGCAATCCTTCCTCGACATCTATTACGCTGGCGCCAGCGTGCTGCTGCAAGAGCAAGACTTCTATGACATGACGGCGGCCTACCTGGCGCGCGCTCACGCCGACCATGTGCGCCACACTGAAATCTTTTTCGATCCACAGACACACACCGCGCGCGGCGTGCCTATCGAATATGTCATAAACGGTATTCACCGCGCTTGCGCTGACAGCCCGGTCAGCGCTTCGCTGATTATGTGCTTCCTGCGCCACTTGAGCGAAGACGATGCGATCGCCACGCTGGAAATGGCTTTGCCGCACCGCGACAAATTTATTGGCGTGGGTCTGGACTCGTCGGAAGTCGGCCATCCGCCGGAAAAATTCGCGCGCGTGTTTTCGCGCTGCCGCGATCTGGGCCTGCACCTGGTTGCCCATGCGGGCGAAGAGGGGCCGCCCTCGTATATCGAAACCGCCATCGACCTGCTGAAAGTAGAGCGCATCGACCATGGCGTGCGCTGCCTGGAAGATCCGGCTCTCACCCGTCGTCTGGCCGAGATGCGCATGCCGCTGACCGTGTGCCCGCTGTCGAACACCAAGCTGCGCGTGTTCGATCAGATGAAGGACCACAATCTGCTGCAATTGCTGGATGCCGGCCTGGTCGCGATGGTCAATTCCGATGACCCGGCTTACTTCGGCGGCTATATGAACGATAACTTCGTGGCCGTGTTCGACGCGCTGCCGCTGGGCTTGCAGCATGCCTACCAGCTGTCGCGCAACAGTTTCGAAGCAGCCTTCCTGCCGGCCGCCGAGAAGCAGCGCTACCTCGATGAGGTGGATGCTTATTTCGCCGCCTTTAACGTCGTGTGACATGCTGCGCCAGGCCCTGAGAATGACGGCGCGCGACTGGCGCGCCGGCCAGCTGCGTTTTCTGCTGATCGCACTGACCGTGGCGGTGGCGGCATTGTCCGCTGCCGGTTTCTTCATCGACCGCCTGCGCGCCGGCCTCGATCGCGACGCCCATCAGCTGCTGGGCGCCGATCTGCTGGTCACGGCGGATAACCCCATGCCGCAGGCCTGGCGCGACGAAGCGCAGCGCCGTGGCTTGCGTATTGCCGAGACGGTAGCCTTCCCCAGCATGACGCAGGCAGGTGAGGGCGATGCCGCACAATCCGTGCTGTCGGCAATCAAGGCTGTCGGCGATGGCTATCCGCTGCGCGGCCGCCTCAAGGTGACTACCAGCGCCGAGCAGGCGGCGGACAGCATCGGTGTCGCTGCTGATGGCATCCCTGCGAGCGGCACGGTGTGGATTGATCCTTCGCTGCTGGCCACCCTGAACGTCAAAGTGGGCGGCGAATTGCGACTTGGCGAAAGCCGGTTCCGCATCGCGCAGCTGATTGCGGCCGAACCTGATCGCGGCTCTGGCTTCATCAACTTCGCGCCGCGCGCCATGATTGCGATGGACGATCTGGCCGCGACCCAGCTGATACAGCCGGGCGCACGCGTCGGCTATCGGCTGCTGGTGGCGGAAGCAGGCAAGGGCGCTCCTGGCGCCACGGTGAAGGACTTCGGCGACTGGCTGAAGAAGACCATCAAGGATGGCAATGTGCGCGGCGTGCGTATCGACTCGCTGCAAAACGGCCGGCCGGAAATGAGCGCCACGCTGGATCGCGCAGACAGCTTCCTGTCCCTGGTCGGCTTGCTATCAGCGATGCTGGCTGCGGTGGCTGTAGCCATGGCTGCGCGCCGCTTCATGACGCGCCATCTGGATTCCTGCGCCATGCTGCGTTGCCTGGGCCTGACGCAAAATCAGGTGACGGTGCTGTATCTCACAGAATTTCTGATCGTCGGATTGGCCGGCAGCCTGCTGGGCGTGGCCGTGGGCTTCGGCGCGCACTATGCGCTGGTGGAGCTGCTTGGATCGCTGGTGGCGACGGATATTCCATCGCCAAGCGTGCTGCCTGCGGTGCAGGGCATCGCGGCGGGCATGCTGCTGCTGGCGGGCTTCGCGCTGCCGCCGATTCTGCAACTGCGCAATGTGCCGCACAACCGCGCGATCCGCCGCGAAGCTGCCGCGCCGAAGCCTGCCGCGCTGGCGACTTACGGCATGGGCATCGCGGCATTCGGCGCGCTGCTGCTGTGGCAGGCGGGCGATGTGAAACTGGCCCTGTTCACGGGCGGCGGCTTCCTCGCTGCTTTCGCGGCCTTTGCACTGATCGGCTGGCTGGGACTGCGCGCGCTTGGCTCCCTGCGTCACGCCGCGGGGTCGCAGGCATGGCGCTTTGCGGTGACGTCGCTGCGCCGCCGTCCGGGTGCGACGGTGGTGCAAGTGGTGTCGCTGGCCCTGGGCCTGATGGCGCTCCTGCTGCTGACCGTGGTGCGCGGCGACTTGATGACAGCATGGCGCAACGCCACGCCGCCGGATGCGCCGAACCGCTTCATCATCAACATCCAGCCGGATCAGAGGGACGAAATCCGCACCAGGCTGGCGGATGCCGGCGTGGCGGAGATTCCGCTGTATCCAATGGTGCGCGGCCGCCTTGTCGCCGTGAATGGCAAGACCATCACGCCGGACACCTATGCCGATGAAGATGGCGCGCGCGGTCTCGCCGAGCGCGAATTTAACCTGTCCACGATGATGGACATGCCGCCGTCTAACCGCATCTCCTCGGGACAGTGGTACACCGACAAGCCCGGCGCAGCGGAGGCCTCGGTGGAGGAGGGCATCGCCAAGACGCTGAAACTGAAACTGGGCGACACCATGCGCTTCGATATCGCCGGCTCGCCGGTCGAAGCGAAGATCACCAGCCTGCGCAAGCTGGAGTGGGGCTCGATGCGTGTGAACTTCTTCGTCATCATCAATCCGTCGGCGATGGCGGACACGCCGCAGACCTGGATCACGGCCTTCCACTTGCCGAAGCAGGCAGCCGGCTTGCCCGCCACGCTCTCGCGCGACTATCCCAACCTGACCATCGTCGATGTGGGCGGCATTCTGCGCCAGGTGCAGTCGGTGCTGGACCAGGTGATACAGGCCGTGGAATTCCTATTCGCTTTCACCCTCGTATCGGGCGTGCTGGTGCTGTACGCGGCGCTCATGGGTTCGCAGGATGAGCGTCGGCGCGAAGCGGGTCTGCTGCGTGCACTGGGCGCCACGCGCAAGCAGCTGTCGCAAGCGCAGATGATCGAGTTCTTGCTGGTGGGCGGACTGGCCGGCCTGCTGGCAGCGACGGGCGCGGGTCTGATGGGCTGGGGACTGGCGACCTATCAGTTCAAATTCGCCTGGACCTTCAGCCCCTGGGTGTGGCTGGCGGGCCTGGTGGCAGGCGCGGTATGCGCCATCATCGGCGGCTGGCTGGGACTGCGCAATGTCCTGAACCACCCGCCGCTGCAAACCCTGCGCGAAGCTTAAGCCGCGAGGGCTGGGCGCTGTGAGCGCTGGAAGGCGTCGAAGCTGGTGTTGACGCCTTCCAGGAAACCGGCCGGCACCTCGAACAGCGCCCAGTAATACGTCTCACGGCCTTCGCAGACTTCAGGCTTGCGGCAGTAGCGATGCCAATGCTCGCCCACGGCGGCCGCGTACATGCCATCGCCTGTGACATGATGGAAAAATGGCAGGATGCGCCGCTCGTCCAGCGCGGCCAGCAGGGAAGGCGGCGCATTGCTGTCGCACGCCATTTCGAACTGTGAGCGCAGACCTTTCTCCGTTTCGATAATCATCAGCGTAGCCTTGCCCGCGCGGTCGAAGAACAGAATGCCGCTCGGGTTGGGGAAGACGTAGTGCTCCACGAAGCCGTGGGCCTGGTACAGCGCCTGCACCACGCCGGCCAGGGCGTCGCAGCTCAGGAAGCTGAAGTCGTGCAGGGCCAGCATGTCGCACACGGTCTTGGACTGCTCCTGGAAGAATTGTTTTTGCAGATCCGCCAGCTCGCGTTCCAGCTGGTCGAGCGCATCGTCGGCGCTCTTGCGGATGTAGCGGTCGATCAGGCCGCGGTTAAAGGCATCCACTGCAATTTTCTCGTCCGCGGCGCCAGTAAACAGGATCTTCTTGCAGGGATGCGTGCGCAGGGCCTGACAGAACGCCAGTCCATCCATCTGCGGCATGGAGTAGTCCACCACCAGCACCGACGGCATGGCGAAGCGCTGCGGCTGCGTGCTGAGGCGCCAGATGCGTTCCAGGTCCACTTCCACATTGCGCCGTTCCGCCGACTGGTGCGGATCGTCGAAATTCACGTGCAGGGGCAGATCGGCACGGCGCGCGCTGCGTCCAAACCAGTCCAGTGCTGCGAGCGTGTCGTAGAAGCTGATATTCGGCTGCGACGGGTCGAGCTGGAAGGACAGGCTGCGCAAAAACGTGTCGCTGTCATCGACCAGCACCGTTGTCGTGGGGTGGAAATAGACGGGCAATTTCATGAGTCACCTGAACGGGGAAAATCAAGAACAAATATAGCGTAAGCGTGCTCGCGTGACACGCAACGCAGCCTGGCTTGCCAGGCGGTGAGGATCTGGCGGCACAGGGCCAGGCCGATGCCGGGGCCGTTATGCGCCGGGAAGGCATAGAAGCGGGAGAAGATCAGCGGCAGGTGATGCGCCGGCACGCCGCAGGCGGTGTCGATGACCAGCAGGCGCGGCGCCTCGCGCGAGCCATCCACCACGATGCGCACCCGGCCCTTGCCGGCGCGCTGAATCGCCTGTAGCGCATTGCGCAGCAGATTGAGCACCACGACTACCGCCAGTTCCTGCTGGCCGCGAAACTGGAAATCGCCGCGCAGCTGCGTGACCACCAGCCCGCGCTGAGTCTCGCTGGTGAAAGGATAACGGCGCAGCGCTTCATCGACGGTATGGTGCATGGAGACTGAGGCATCGGGATCGGGACTGCTGCGCATGGCGCGGGCGCTCAGCAGAAACAGATCGATCATATGATTCATATGCCGTACTTCATGCCGGGCACGGGTAAGTGCCTGGCTGACGTCCGGATTGGGATTGGCGACGCTCTGGTACATGCGCCCCAGTCCTCGCAGATTGGCGTCGATGCTGGTCAACGGCGTGCGCAGCTCATGGGCTACCGCGCCCAGGCCTTCACCCAGGCCGTTCAGCTTCACCTGTTCCAGCGTGCGGCGGCCGACGCGCGCCACGCACAGCACGCCGATCATAAACCAGTGAATCGGCAGCAGCTGGAGTACGGGCTGGGACAGCAGCACGGCGCGCTCGCCTTCAGCCAGGGCAAGCAGGATGGCTGCCGCCGTGCCGATGGCGTAGGCGCGCAGGGCCATGCGGACGGGAAAGTGAAACAGGCCGATCAGCGCCACCAGCAGGGCCTGCGTCCACGTCGCGTTGGCGTGATTCATGAGGAACATGTAGCTCATGAAAAAGGGCAGGCTGAAGACCAGCAGGAGAAAGGTGTAGTGCCGGCGCTGCCGCAGAGGCCAGTGTTTCGCCAGCAGGCCGCCCAGACAGAGCGCAGTGCCCACTGCGCGCACGGCCACATTGTCATATGGCTGCGGGAACACGTAGACGAACAGCACGTAAAAAAAAGGAAAGCAGACGATGCCCATCCAGCTCAAAAGCAGCAGCTGCAGCGTGGCCATGCTTTCGGGGTCATGGCGGCGCAGCAGGCGTCGGATCAGTTTGGCTGGGGAAAATTGCATAGTGAAACGAATTGATTCTAGTCAAGTTCTCATAATGCAAGCAAATAATAGCAAATTGAGCAATATCAGCGGCGAGCTTGATCCATATCAATACTGCGTTGCGCTATGATGGCGTTTATGACTGAAGAATCCCGCACCCTGTATGAAGTGATCGGCGGCGAAACCAAGCTGCGCGAGATGGTGGACCGTTTTTACGATCTGATGGAACTTGAGCCGGATTTCGCCGGCATCCGCAGCTTGCACCCGCCCACCACGGACGGCTCGCGCGACAAGCTGTTCTGGTTTTTGAGCGGCTGGATGGGCGGCCCGGACCACTTTGTCGAACGATTTGGCCACCCGCGCCTGCGCGCGCGGCACCTGCCATTCGCCGTCGGCACCAGCGAACGCGATCAATGGCTGCGCTGCATGGCCTGGGCCATGGAAGATGTGGGCATTGCTGAGGACCTGCGCCTGCGCCTGATGGAATCCTTCTACCAGACCGCTGACTGGATGCGAAACAAGGCCGACTGATATGGAAATCATGATCCTGCTGGGACTTGCCGCGATCATCATCGTGCTGCAAGTGGTATCGCTTATGCGCACGCGCGGCGGCGACATGGCCGAGCGCCTGGACCGTGTCGAACGCGAAGTGCGCCTGCAGCTGCAAGCCACCGCGCAAGCGCAGCGGCAGGAGATGGGCAATACGCTGACGCAATCCCATGCTGCGACGGTGCAGCAGCTCGACAGCATGCGCCGCCAGATCGAGGCGCTGACCGAATCGAACGCGCGACGCCTGCTGGAAGTGCGCGCCACGCTGGAAGTGAAAATCCGCGAGCTGCAAACCGATAATGGCGCGCGCCTGGAAGAGATGCGCAAGACCGTTGACGAGAAGCTGCATGCCACGCTGGAAACGCGTTTGAGCGAATCCTTCCGCCACGTGAGCGAGCGCCTGGAGCGCGTGCATCAGGGACTGGGTGAAATGCAGCAGCTGGCGCTCGGCGTCGGCGATCTGAAACGCGTGCTGACCAATGTCAAAACGCGCGGTACCTGGGGCGAAGTGCAGCTGGAGATGCTGCTGGAGCAGGTGCTCACGCCCGACCAGTATGCCAAGAATGTGGAAACCATCCCCGGCACCAATGCCCGCGTCGAATTCGCACTGAAGCTGCCGGGCCAGAAAGACGACGGCGCCCCGGTGTGGATGCCGATCGACGCCAAATTCCCGAAAGAGCAGTACGAGCGCTTGCTGGAAGCCGCCGAACGTGCGGACGCCGAGTCGGTGGCCGCTGCCGGCCGCGAACTGGAACGCGCGGTGCGCGGCGAAGCGAAGACCATCGCCGAAAAGTATCTGGCGCCGCCACTGACCACCGATTTCGCCATCCTGTTCCTGCCGACCGAAGGCTTGTACGCGGAAGTGATGCGCCGCCCCGGCCTGGCGGACGAGCTGCAGCGCGTGAACCGCATCAGCATTGCCGGACCGTCCACGCTGACGGCACTGCTGAATAGCCTGCAGATGGGTTTCCGCACGCTGGCGCTGGAAAAGCGCTCATCGGAAGTGTGGCAGGTGCTGGGGGCGGTGAAAACCGAGTTCGCGAAATTCGGCGATGTGCTGGCCGCGACCAAGACCACGCTGGAGCGCGCCGCCAAGAATATCGAGAATGCCGAAGTGCGCAGCCGCCAGATGGCGCGCAAGCTGAAGTCGGTGGAGGCGCTGCCCGCCGAAGCGGCGCAGCTGCTGATTGGCGGCGAACTCGATATGGGCGACGCCGACGCGCCTTAAACCAGGCCTTCGAACACGATCACGTCGACCAAATCGCCTTGTGCGACGCTGGCCTGTTCATCATGCAGCACCACCATGCAGTTCGCCTCGGACATCGAGCGCAGAATGCCGGAGCCCTGCGAGCCAGTGATGCTTACCTCGCGCACGCCATCCGGCGCGGTGGACAGAATGCCGCGCTGATACTCCGTGCGGCCCGGTTTCTTGCGAATCGCCGATGTCGAGCGCACGCGCAGCAGCTGGTCGCCCGCCGCTTCGGCGCCCATCATGCGCAGCAGCGCATTGCGGGCGAAGAAGTAGAAGGTCACCATCACTGCCACCGGATTGCCGGGGAGCCCGAACAGGAAGGCGTTATGGCCGTTGGAACTGATGCGTCCAAATGCCATCGGGCGGCCGGGGCGCATGCCGATCTTCCAGAACGTCACGTCGCCCAGTGTGCCCATGATCTGCTTGGTGTAGTCGGCCGCGCCGACCGAGACGCCGCCTGAGGTGATGATGGCGTCCGCGCATTCGGTGGCGGTGCGCAGCGTCTCTTCCAGCGTGGCCGGATCGTCTTTCACGCAGCCCATATCGATGATGTCGCAGCCCAGGCGCGTCAGCATGCCGTACAGGGTGTAGCGGTTGGAATCGTAAACGCAGCCCTCGCCCAGGGTTTCGCCGATCGAACGCAATTCATCGCCGGTAGAGAAAAAAGCCACGCGCAGGCGGCGCTGCACCGGCACTTCGGCCATGCCCAGTGATGCGATCAGGCCCAGATCTGCGGGCCGAATGATCTTGCCTTTCTTTAGCGCCGCGCTGCCCGCGGTGAGGTCTTCACCTTTGAAGCGGCGGTTGTCGCCGGTTCGCACGCTGCCTGGCGGGATGGTGACGCTGGTGTCGCTGATGTCCGCCGCATGTTCCTGGGGCAGCACTGTGTCGCAGCCTTCGGGCATCACACCGCCGGTCATGATGCGCACGCATTCGCTGGGGCCAGGCTTCAGTGGCGAAGTGCGGCCGGCGTAGATCGTTCCCAGGATTTTCAGCGTAAGCGGTGCGCTGCCAAGCTGCTCGCCGGCGAAGGCAAAGCCGTCCATCGCGGAATTGTCGTGGGCCGGCACGTTGATGGGCGAGATCACATCCTCGGCCAGCACCCGATCGAGTGCGCTGCGCAAAGCCACTTTCTCCACGCCGCGCACGGGCTGGATAAATTCGCTGATGATGCGCTGGGCATGGCGCACAGGCAGCGCATCGGGATCGTAATCCGACAGGCAGCTGACCACCTCCTTCAGCGATGGTGCGCCAGTGGCGGCTTCCTCTTTGTGCAGCTCATCCAGCGTGTTGATGTTGCGGAAGGCGGCGGCGTCGTTGAACTGGACCTCAACCACCTTGATCGATTTGTACCAGCCATCCATGCGCCGTGCGCCGGTGGACAGGTAAGCATCCAGCTGGGGCAGGGCGCTCTTGCGAATCAGGCTGAAGACCGGGTGCAGCTGGGTGTGCACATTGCCGGTTTCGTCAGTTTCCAGCGTGGCGGCGACGGCCAGGTCGGCGTCCTTCGCGAGCATGGCCTCGTGCAGGCGCTGCACCAGATCGGCAGGCAGGAAGGGGGAATCGCAAGGCGCAGTGACCATCAACTCGGTGGCGCAGTGGCGCAGGCCAGTCTGCACGCCGGCCAGCGGGCCTTCAAAGCCGGTCAGCTCGTCCGGCAGCACCTGCGCGCCGAGCGCGCTGTAGGCAGGCAGATTGCGGTTGGCATTGATGACGACATTCTCGACTTGCGGAGAAAGGCGCTGCAGCACATGGGAAACCAGCGTGCCGCCGCGGAAGGGTTGCAGGCCTTTGTCCACACGGCCCATGCGGGTGCCGCGGCCACCCGCCAGAATCAGTGCACTGACACTCAAACTATCCTCCGATATAGGACATCTCGACTTTGCGCTCGCCGCCGGTGCGGGAAAGCCCGTCGGTGTTGATGGTTCGAAGCTCGGAATAACGGTCGCTGCGCCCACGCCAGAGCTGGGCGACGGCGCCCGAAATCTCGGCATCGCTGCGCCCTTCGCGCATCAGCTGGCGCAGATCGTGGCCGCGGGTGGCGAACAGGCAGGTGTACAGCTTACCCTCTGTCGACAGGCGCGCACGAGTACAGTCCTTGCAGAATGCGTGGGTTACACTTGAAATCACACCGATCTCGCCGCCGCCGTCCACATAGCGCCAACGCTCCGCCGTCTCGCCGGTGTAATTCGGATTCACCGGCTGCAACGGCATTTCGGCGCTGATGCGGCGCACGATTTCTGCGGAAGGGATCACGTCCTGCATATTCCAGCCGTTGGATGCGCCAACGTCCATGAATTCGATGAAGCGCAGGATATGCGGCGTGTCTTTGAAATGGCGCGCCATTGGCAGGATCTCCTGCTCGTTCATGCCGCGCTTGACCACCATGTTCACTTTGATCGGACCCAGGCCCACGCTGTGCGCGACGTCGATGCCGTGCAGGACTTCGGCCACTTCAAAATCGACATCGTTCATGCGCTTGAAGGTGGCGTCGTCCAGTGCGTCGAGCGACACGGTGACGCGCTGCAGCCCGGCGTCCTTCAGCGACTGGGCTTTGCGGGCCAGCAGGGAAGCATTGGTGGTCAGCGTGAGGTCGAGCGGCTTGCCGGACACGGTGCGCAGGTTCGCCAGCATCTCGATCAGCTTTTCCACATTCTTGCGCAGCAGTGGTTCGCCGCCGGTCAGGCGGATTTTTTCCACGCCGTGCTCGATGAAGAGACGGGCGATGCGCGTGATTTCTTCGAACGTCAGCAGGGAGTTGTGCGGCAGGTATTGGTAATCCTTGTCGAACACTTCCTTCGGCATGCAGTAGACGCAGCGGAAGTTGCAGCGGTCCGTGATCGAGATGCGCAGGTCGTGCAGCGGACGCGCGAGCGTGTCCTGCACGCTGCCGGTCGGTGGTTCCAGCGTGGCCGGGATGGCGGGCGCCTGGCTGCGGCCGTCGTTCAGGATGATGATCTTTTCAGTCATTGATACGTGAGATTCGTCTAACCCAGATACGATAGCACGATGCCAGCAATGGCACAGGCCAGCAATACCTTGATGGGGCCCATTTTAAGACGGAACAAGGCCAGGCAGGCGGCAGCGGCAATGGCGATGGACGTCCAATCCCAGCCTGTGGGCGTGTGGAAGACATGCTGGCCAAAAAACACGGCCAGGCTTGCAATCACGCCAACCACGGCGGCTGAAATGGCGGTCAGCGGTGCAGTCATGCGGATATCGCCACGTGTGGCTTCGACCAGCGGTCCGCCCGACAGCACGAAGATGAACGAAGGCAGGAAAGTGAACCAGGCCGCCACCGCCGCGCCGGCGATGCCGGCGGCGGCCGGATTGCCGAATAAATCGGCCGTCCAGGCGCCGACGAAGCCGATAAAGGCCACGATCATGATCAACGGACCTGGCGTGGTTTCGCCCAGCGCGAGGCCGTCAATCATCTGGGCCGGCGTCAGCCAGTGGAAGGTCTGCACCGCGCCTTGATACACATAAGGCAGCACGGCGTAAGCGCCACCGAAAGTCAGCAGGGACGCCTTACTGAAGAACCATCCCATCTGCGCCAGCGTGCGGTCGGCACCGCTCAGCCAGGCGATCAGCAGCCATGCTCCGGCCATCAGTCCCAGCCCGCCAAGGATATTGCGCAGCAGGCGCGGCCAGCTGAAACGGGCGTGGGCGGGCGTTGGCGTGTCATCGTCGATCAGGGCCGGGCCGTAGCTGGCTTCTGCCGCATGAGGGCCGCCACCGATCTGGAATTTTACCGGCGCCGCACGCCCGCCGATCCAGCCGATGAGGGCTGCGCTGAGCACGATGGCGGGGAAGGGCAGGTGAATGATGCTGATTGCAACAAACGCCGCGGCGGCGATGGCAATCAACAGACCGTTACGCAGCGTCCGGCTGCCGATGCGCCAGGCGGCGGCCAGCACGATCGCCACGACGGCGGGTTTCATGCCGTACAGTACGCCAGCGACAACCGGCAGGCTGCCGAACGCCAGATAAATCCACGACAGGGCCATCAGGATAAGCAGGGAGGGCAGCACGAACAGCGTGCCGGCGACGATAGCGCCGGGCGTACGATGCATCAGCCAGCCGATATAGATGGCCAGCTGGGTCGCTTCGGGGCCGGGCAGCAGCATGCAGTAATTGAGCGCATGCAGGAAGCGGTGTTCGGAAATCCAGCGGCGGCGCTCGACCAGCTCCGCATGCATCATCGCGATCTGCCCGGCGGGACCGCCAAAGCTGACGAAGCCCAGCTTAAGCCAATACCAGAACGCCTCCGCCAGGCGCACCTGCGCCGGCGGGCTCATGTTCACTTTGGGGTCAGGCACTTTTTGGTACATGAGTTCGTTTTTTCGGGGCGAAAAAAAGGGAAGCGCGAGGCTTCCCTTTTTAGCTTGCATGAAGCATGCGTTAGCGGCGGGTGCTCACTTGCACCAGCGGCTCATCCGATACCGGCGGCTGCGGCTTGCGCTCACGCGGGACGCGCACCGGTGCCGGCACGGCAGCGGCGGCTTCCTGGGCTGCGCGCAGCTTGGCAGGATCGGTCGCGGCCATGGTCAGACCGGCGGAAGCCAGCATGTCGTCGAAGTTGGCTGGGGCAGGAGCAGCTGCCGGGGCAGGTGCTGGTGCCGGCGCAGCGGCGACTGGAGCCGGAGCAGCGACTGGCGCTGGCGCGGCTTCCACAGGCTTCTGTTCGAAGGCGTACTCGGCAGCAGGAGCCGGTTCGACCACGGCTGGAGCAGCGTCAGCGGCAGCAACTGCCGGTGCAGGCGCGACCGGGGTCGCGGCAGGCACTGGTGCCTCAACTGGCGCCGGAGCCGGTGCTGGTTCGGCAGCGATTTCGAATGCAACTTCGGCCGCTACTGCCGGAGGTGCAACGATCACTTGCGGCGCAGGTGCTGGCTCGGCAACGGCTGGAATGGCTTCAGCCAGGATGGCCGGAGCTGGTGCGACAGGCGCTTCAGGAGCAGCAGGCGCAGCGACATGCACAGGAGCCTCAGCAATCGGCGCTACAGGTGCAGCGCTGACCGGTGCCGGTGCGGCGGCCTCGGCGGACGCAACTGGTGCAGCGACTGGCGCCGGAGCGGCTTCCATTGCAGGTGCTGCGGCCTCGACAGCAGCAGTCGCCACAGCTGGTGCGGCGGCAACGGCTGGCGCAGCAGTCTCAGCAGCAGCATCAGCAACTTCGGCAGGTGCTGCACCTTCAGCAGCGTCCATGCCCTCAGCGTTCATGCCTTCTGCGTTTTCTGCGCCTTCGCGGTCACGGCGGTTGCGGTTGCGGCCACCACGGCGGCGGCGGCGGCGTGGCTCGTCACCACCTTCGGCGCCCTCGGCTTCTTCGCCTTCCGGACCCACATTCTGTGGCTTGACCAGAACCGGTGTTTCAGGAGCGCCGGTGCCAGTGCCGACCGGGCCGACGCCCGCTGCTGCCAGTGCCAATTCTTCAGCTTTCGCTTCGGCCGGCGCTGCGGATGGTTTCTCGCCGCGTGGTTCACGTGGCGGACGCGGCTGGCGTGGCTCACGCGGCTCGCGTGGTTCACGTTCGGCCTTCTCGCCGCGCTCGGCGCGTGGCTGGGCTACTGCTTCGGCATTTTCACGTGGCTCGCGCGGTTCGCGTGGCTTGCGCTCGCGCTTCTCGCGGGGCTCGCTTGCCGGTTTGGCTTCTTCGGCGCCCGGACGCGCACCTGGTTCGCGGTCTTCGCGTTCGGCACGGCCACCCTTGCCACGGTTGCGGCCGCGTGGGCCGCGTGCGTTGCGGTCGCCGCGCTCGGAAGAGGCTGGCTTGGTAACAATGGCAGGTGCCGGAGCAGCCACCGGCTCTTCTTTCTCGCCGGTGAACAAGGAAATCAGCTTGGCGAAGAAACCCTTCGGTGCCGGAGCGGCGGCCACTACAGGCGCCGGCTTGGCAGCCTCGGCAGCAGCTTTGTGATCGACCATCGGAGCTGGTTGCTCCGGAGTAATGGTCTTGACCACGGCTTCCTGGCGCGGCTTGGATTCTTCCTTTTGACGCTTGCTGAAGGCCATATCGGTCTCAGCTTGCTCAGCCATGGTGTAGCTGGCGGCGTGGTCTTCCAGGCGTGGATCATCGTGCTTGATGCGTTCCAGCTTGTAGTGCGGGGTGTCCAGATGCTTGTTCGGGATCAGGATCACGGTGATACGGTGGCGGTTCTCGATCTTCAGCACTTCACCGCGCTTCTCGTTCAGCAGGAAGGCGGCCACGTCGACCGGCACCTGCACGTGAATCGCGGCGCTGTTTTCCTTCATCGCCTCTTCCTGGATGATGCGCAGCACTTGCAGGGCGGACGATTCGGTATCTCGGATGTGGCCGGTGCCGGAGCAGCGCGGGCAGGTCACGTGCGAACCTTCCGACAGGGAAGGGCGCAGACGCTGGCGCGACAGTTCCATCAGGCCGAAGCGGGAAATCTTGCCCATCTGAACGCGGGCGCGGTCGTGGTGCAGGGCGTCTTTCAGGCGCTGTTCCACTTCACGCTGGTTCTTCGACACTTCCATGTCGATGAAGTCGATCACGATCAGGCCGCCCAGGTCGCGCAGGCGCAGCTGGCGGGCCACTTCGTCGGCCGCTTCGCAGTTGGTGTGGAAGGCGGTGGTTTCGATGTCGGAACCGCGGGTAGCACGGGCCGAGTTCACGTCGACCGACACCAGTGCTTCGGTGTGGTCGATCACGATGGCGCCGCCGGATGGCAGCGGCACGGTGCGCGAGTAGGCGGTTTCGATCTGGTGTTCGATCTGGAAGCGGGAGAACAGCGGCACGTCGTCGCTGTAGCGCTTTACGCGGTGCACCATGTCCGGCATCACGTGGGACATGAACTGGTGCGCTTGTTCGTAGATCTCGTCGGTATCGATCAGGATTTCGCCGATATCCGGCTGGAAGTAATCGCGGATCGCGCGGATCACCAGGGACGATTCCTGGTAAATCAGGAAGGCGCCGGTGGCGGCCTTGGAGGCGCCTTCAATCGCACGCCACAGCTGCATCAGGTAGTTCAAGTCCCACTGCAGCTCTTCCACGGTACGGCCGATGCCGGCGGTACGGGCAATCACCGACATGCCTTGCGGCAGGTCCAGCTTGTCCATGGTTTCGCGCAGTTCCTGGCGCTCTTCGCCTTCCACGCGGCGGGACACACCACCACCACGCGGATTGTTCGGCATCAGCACCAGGTAGCGGCCGGCCAGGGAGATGAAGGAGGTCAGGGCAGCGCCTTTGTTGCCGCGCTCTTCCTTTTCCACCTGCACCATGATTTCCTGGCCCTCGCGCAGGGCTTCCTTGACGGAGGCATTGCGCACGTCCACGCCTTCGCGGAAATAGCTGCGCGCCACTTCCTTGAACGGCAGGAAACCGTGACGGTCTTCGCCGTAGGAAACGAAGCAAGCTTCCAGGGAGGGTTCGATACGGGTGATGACGCCTTTGTAGATATTGGACTTGCGCTGCTCGCGTCCGGCGGTCTCGATGTCGATGTCGATCAATTTCTGACCGTCGACAATCGCTACGCGCAGCTCCTCCTGCTGCGTAGCGTTAAACAACATGCGTTTCATTTTTATAAACTCCGCGACCCTTGGGCCATGTCAAAGCCGCCTCGTGGGAGGCGGCGCAGTACAAGGATATACGCGTGAATTAAGGAGGCTGTGGGGAAAATGCCTCTGCATGCGGCGCAGCTGCGCGTTTTGGCGCTGCCACCGCATTGGGCGCATGAAGTCCGATCGTCATGCCGAGTCTGCGCACTGCCCGCAGCGTGCTCCGGCGGCCCGATCTTTCGGGAGGCGGGAGAGCGTTCAGGCGTGCGCACATCGTCGAGCCAGGGCATCTTGTGTGGTGCCATGGCGAAAACGGCAAGCGTTATCAGCTTCATCAACCAGCGAGCAAACGACTGTCATCTCTGCTCACCGGACTTATCCTAACAATCCAGCCAGTCTAATTCTGCACCCGAGCGCTCTGCCCGATGACAACAATGGTCGTCACCCTGACCGGCGCACGAATGTGCGTATACGTTTTTTCCACTGAATTTGCGATTTAGGCGAGGCCAGTGGATCTGCCCCTGTGTAAAATGTACTTTTATTCTTACACGTGCAGCAGCTATAAACCGCGGCAAAACGATTATATATTCAAAATGAAGGACTTAGAGAGATTTTCTGGGAAGACCGGAGAAAAGAAAGCCCCGGCAACCCACACACAGGTCCTGCCGCAAGCACAATTCGTGACAATTACTGAAGAAGAGGCCGGTCAGCGTATCGACAACTATCTGTTGCGTGTTTGCAAAGGCGTGCCCAAGAGTCATATTTACCGCATCCTTCGCTCGGGCGAAGTGCGGGTTAACAAAGGCCGCATCGACCAGCTTTATCGCCTGAACGAGGGCGACGTGGTGCGGATTCCGCCGGTTCGTGTTGCTGAAAAACAAGAGTCTACTGTTCCGGCCGCCGAATTCCCGATTATTTATGAAGATGCCCACCTGCTTGTGGTCGATAAGCCGGCCGGCGTGGCCGTGCACGGCGGCTCCGGCGTGTCGTTTGGCGTGATCGAACAGCTGCGCGCTTCCCGGCCGGATGCCAAATTCCTGGAACTGGTACACCGTCTGGACCGTGAAACCTCCGGTCTGTTGTTGCTCGCCAAGAAACGGTCGGCCCTGACCAGCCTGCACGACCAGATGCGTGACGGCCTGACCGACAAGCGCTACCTGACTCTGTGCGTAGGCGACTGGAAAAACAAGCGTCAGCACGTAAAGTTGGCATTGCATAAATATACGCTGGCGGATGGCGAGCGCCGCGTCCGCGTGCAAGCGGATGGCCAGGCTTCGCATACGGTATTTACCTTGCTGAAAAAATTTCCGGAATTTGCCCTCTTGGAAGCCGAGCTGAAAACCGGACGCACCCACCAGATTCGCGTTCATCTTGCATCGTCGGGCTTCCCGATTGCAGGTGACGACAAATACGGCGATTTTGCGCTGAACAAGGCGCTGCAAAAAGCCACCGACGCCCGCGGCGCACTAAAACGCATGTTCCTGCACGCCCATCAAATTACGTTTACCCACCCGGAAACCGGCAAGGTGATGACACTTAACGCACCTTTGGCCGCCGAATGCGAAAAATTCTTGGTAAGCTTGGGTAAACCGTTGAATTGAGCACAAGAAAATGGCAAGAAAGCAATTTGACCTGATCGTTTTCGATTGGGACGGCACACTGATGGATAGCACGGCGACCATCGTGAAGTGCATCCAGGCGTCGGCCAAGGATCTGGGCCTGCCCATTCCGAGCCGGGAGTCAGCCTCGCATGTGATCGGGCTGGGCCTGGGCGAGGCGCTACAGCTCGTGTTGCCGGACGTCGATCCGAAATATTATCCACGCATGGTGGAGCGCTATCGCTATCACTATCTGAGCAAGGATCACGAGCTGACCCTGTTCGATGGCGTGCATGAGATGCTGCAGGAACTGTCCCAGCAGGGCTATTTCCTGGCCGTGGCCACCGGCAAGAGCCGGGTTGGTCTGAACCGCTCGCTGAATGCCGCAGGTTTGCTGTCCACCTTTGACGCCACGCGCTGCGCGGATGAGACTTTTTCCAAGCCGCATCCTGCCATGCTGCAAGAACTGACCCGCGAACTGGGTCAGGATCTGAAGCGCACGGTCATGATCGGCGATACGACGCATGATTTGATGATGGCGCAAAATGCAGGATCTGCTGGCATCGCCGTCGAATATGGCGCCCATCCGGTGGATCAGCTGCAAGCCTGCAATCCCGTGTTCAGCGCCCGCTCGGTGCCGCAGCTGCATGAGTGGCTCAACGAGAATGCATGATGAGTGAAGAAATCCTGATCTGTGCGTCGGACGCCATAACGGACGGCGGCAAGGGCGTGCGCTTTCCCGTCACCGCCGGCGGCGAGGACACCACCGGTTTCGTCGTGCGCTATGGCGGCACGGCCTACGCCTATCTGAACCGCTGCGCTCATGTGCCAATCGAGCTGGACTGGGCCGAAGGGGAATTCTTCGAATCATCCAAGCTCTATATCATGTGCTCCACGCACGGTGCGATTTACCTGCCCGATAACGGACAATGCGCCGGTGGGCCATGCCGCGGCGGGCGCCTGCGTCCCATCGCAGTGACCGAGCGCGACCAGAATATTTACTGGCAACCGGACGATTACGTCCAGCCGGCGCGCGCCTGACGCGCCAAGAAAGCAAGGATTATGAGCGACAACCTGAACCAGACTCCGCCGCCACCACCGCCTCAGCCGGCGCAACAGCCGCCCGGCACGCCTCCCATCAACTGGGAGCGCGAAGTGCTCGAAAAGCTGGTGTTTGCCACGCTGAAGGAACAGCGCGCCAACCGCCGCTGGAGCATTTTCTTCAAAGTGTTCGTGCTGGTGATCGTGTTCTTTGCGATTGCCAGCTATTTCGATATTCATTTAGGCGGCGATTCGGAATCGCTGGGCCGTCACACGGCGTTGATCGAAATTGAGGGCAATATCGAAGCAGAAGGCAGCGGTTCGGCAACGGTGGTGATTCCGGCACTGAACAAAGCCTTCGCGGATGCGGGTTCCGTGGCTGTGGTCCTGCACATCAACAGCCCGGGCGGCAGTCCGGTCCAGGCGGGCATGATCGTGGATGAAATCCGCCGCCTGCGCAAAGGCTATCCGAACAAACCTCTATATGTAGTGGTGGATGAGATCTGCGCGTCCGGCGGCTATTACATCGCTTCGGCAGCCGACCGCATTTACGTCAACAAGGCCAGCATCATCGGTTCCATCGGCGTGCTGATGGATGGCTTCGGCTTTACGGGCACCATGGAGAAGCTGGGCGTCGAGCGCCGCTTGCTGACCGCAGGTGAAAACAAGGGCTTCCTCGATCCGTTCAGCCCGCAATCGGAAAAGCACAAGCAGCATGCGCAAACCATGCTGAAAGAGATCCACGAGCAGTTCATCGAAGTGGTCCGCGCTGGCCGTGGCAAGCGCCTGCACGAAACGCCGGAAATGTTCTCCGGCCTGTTCTGGACTGGCGCCAAGGCGATCGACATGGGCTTGGCCGATGACCTTGGTAGCGTGGACAGCGTGGCGCGTGATGTGGTGAAGGCCGAAGACGTCATCGACTACACCCAGCATGAAGGTCTGCCTGAGCGCGTGCTGAAGAAATTTGGCGCAGCGATGGGGGCCGGCGCCATGAAGGCGGCGGTCGAATCCGTCAAGCCGGCACTGCATTAATACAGCAGAGCTGCTCAGCAGGAAACGTTGGCAAACTGCTTTTATTAAGGCTTGTATATTCCCCGAGGTGGACTATAGTAACGATGTAGTTCATTCAAGGGAGGGCTTCACAACTTGAACTTGGGTAAAGACTACTCAGCCGCATCATGGATGCGGATTAGAGTGAATTGAAATTCCTCGTCACTGTCTCTTTGTGAGGCAAGAGAACGGCGGCCCTTGGCCGCTGTTTTCGTCTGTGGAGATGCTGGCGCCATGCCGGAAAATCCCCCCGCTTCCAGCCATTTCTGAAATCCGCATTGAACCGTCGACTGCCATTCATTTTGCGGCATGGCGCTGGCGCCGCCGTGCCAGCGTGCCAGGGCCAGCCGCATTTGCAGGGAAGCGGAGTGGGTGCGTGCCAAAGTGCTGCGGCTTATCGAAAGCTTCATGGCGTTTCTTCCTATTTACGTTCAGCAAATTCCTAACGTGATTTCAGTGTATCAATATGTCTTAGACATCCCTTGATCTGTATCAATGTCCGAGCTTGATCCCGCTTAAAATCCGGTAAAATCCCGCCCCATGAGTAAACTTTCCCTTGATCGCATCCTGCAGTCGCAAGGCTTCGGGACGCGCAAATACTGCCGTGCGCTGATTGAAGATGGCGATGTCGTCATCAATGGCGAAGTGCAGGACAATTACAAGACTACTTTCGAAACGGAAGGCCTGGTTCTCCACGTTTTCGAAGAGGAGTGGGTCTACCGCGAGCACGTCTACATCGCGTTGTACAAACCGGCCGACTACGAATGCTCGCGCAAGCCGAGCCATCATCCCGGCGTGCTGACCTTGCTGCCGGAGCAGTTCACCTGGCGCGAGGTGCAGCCGGTCGGTCGGCTTGATCATGACACGACAGGCATGCTGCTGATGTCCGACGATGGCCCCTTTATACACGCACAATCGTCGCCGAAGCGCCACGTTCCCAAGGTTTATCAAGCCACCACCGATACCCCCGTGACCGACGAGCTGGTGCAGCAGATGCTGAGCGGCGTCCAGCTGCACGACGAACCGGCCCCGCTGGCGGCACTGATTTGCGAAAAGAAGGGCGAAAATCAGCTGGAGATCGTGCTGGAACAAGGCAAATACCACCAGGTTAAGCGCATGCTCGCTGCCGCCGGCAACCATTGCGCGACGCTGCACCGCTCCGCCATTGGCGGCCTGCAGCTGGATGCGCTCGGCCTGAAAGAAGGCGAGTGGTGCTACCTCTCTCCCGAACAACTTGGCCTGTTAGCCTCTATCTGACACATGAAACTCGCAACCCTCAAAGACGGTACCCGCGACGGTCAATTGATCGTCGTCTCGCGTGATCTGAAAACGGCAGTGGTGGCGGACGGTGTCGCGCGATCGATGCAGCGCGCGCTGGACGACTGGTCCTTCATTGCGCCCCAGCTTGACGAACTCTACCGCGCGCTGAACGAAGGCAAGGCCCGCCGCAGCTTCGACTTCGATCCGAAGAACTGCATGGCGCCACTGCCGCGCGCCTTCCAGTGGGCCGATGGCTCGGCCTACGTCAACCACGTCGAGCTGGTGCGCAAGGCGCGCAATGCGGAAATGCCGGCTTCGTTCTGGGAAGATCCGCTGATGTACCAGGGCGGCAGCGACGATTTCATCGGCCCGGCCGACGACATCGAGCTGAAGCACGAAGAGTGGGGCATCGACTTTGAGGCGGAAGTGGCTGTGATCACGGACGACGTGCCGATGGGCGCCACGCCCGATCAGGCTTTCCAGCAAATCCGCCTGCTGATGCTGGTGAATGATGTCTCGCTGCGCAATCTGATTCCGGAAGAGCTGGCCAAGGGCTTCGGCTTTTTCCAGTCCAAACCGGCTTCCAGCTTCTCGCCGGTAGCCGTCACGCCGGACGAACTGGGTGAAGCCTGGAAGGATGCCAAAGTCCACCTGCCGCTGCGCTCGATCTGGAACGGCAAACTGGTTGGCCAGCCGAACGCGGGCGTGGACATGGTCTTCAACTTCGCCCAGCTGATCAGCCACCTGGTCAAAACCCGCAATGCCCGCGCCGGCACCATCGTCGGCTCCGGCACCGTGTCCAACAAGGATGCGAAGAAAGGCTATTCCTGCATCGCCGAAAAGCGCTGCCTGGAAACCATCGCCGATGGCAAGCCGGCGACTGGCTTCATGTCCTTCGGCGACACCATCAAAATCGAGATGCTGGACGCCGACGGCAAGTCGATTTTCGGCGCCATCGACCAGACCGTGCAGCAGCATGGACGTCCAAAACCGAAACCGGAACCCGAGTCCAAGGCTGAAATTTCCACTGAGCAATAATGAAAAGGGGCGGATTTCCGCCCTTTTTCCATAGATGGCCGTGGCGCCACCGCCCTGATAATGGCATGGTCGATAACAGGAGCGGTACATGGCTGAAGAAAGCGAAGCCGAAAAGACAGAACCCGCGTCACCGAGGCGCCTCGAGCAGGCGCGAGAAGAAGGCGACGTTCCCCGATCACGCGAAGTCGCGACGTTTACCGTGCTGATGGCGGCGGGCGCTGGTCTGTGGATGACGGGTTCCAGTCTGGTGCGTGAGCTGAGCCACACCATGGTGTCCGGCCTGCAGATGACGCGCGACCAGGCTTTCGATGCCGACGTGCTGATCCACCGTGTGGCGGTCGACCTGGTGCAGGTGCTGATCGCCTGCCTGCCGCTGGGCGTGGCCGTGATGGTCGTGGCTCTGGCATCGCCGCTGCTGGTGGGCGGCTGGTTGTTCAGCGGCAAAGCCATCACCCCCAATTTCATGAAGCTGAACCCGATCACGGGCATCGGCAATATGTTCTCGACCAACTCTCTGGTGGAGCTGGTCAAAGCCATTATCAAGGCCCTGGTGGTTGGCGCCGTGGCCTGGTTCGTCATCATGCGCCAGAAGGAAGCGGTGCTGGGCCTGGCCAACGAGCCGCTGAATTCCAGCAGCGCCCACGTGATGGACATGTTGGCGATGAGCTTCCTGTTCATCGTCGGCGCGCTGGGTTTCATTGCTGCCATCGATGCGCCGTACCAGATGTGGCACTACGCGAACAAGCTGAAGATGACGCGCCAGGAGCTGATCCAGGAATCCAAGGAATCGGACGGTAACCCTCAGATCAAGGGCAAAATCCGCCAGTTGCAGCGCGAGATGGCCAAGCGCCGCATGATGGCCGAAGTGCCGACCGCCGACGTGGTGGTGACCAACCCGACCCACTACGCGGTCGCGCTGAAATACGGCGCGGGCGAAGCGGGGGCGCCGCGCGTCGTCGCAAAAGGTACGGATGAAGTCGCGGCCAAGATCCGCGAGCTGGCGAAAGAGCACCGCGTTGCGATCCTGGAAGCACCACCGCTGGCGCGTGCGCTGCACAAGCATACCGAGATCGGCGACGAGATTCCGCAGCGCCTGTACGCCGCGGTGGCGGAAGTGCTGGCCTATGTGTACCAGTTGCGCGCGTTCCGTCCGGGCCTGCGCTATCCGGACCGTCCGACCAAGCTCGATGTGCCGGAAGACATGGACCCGGCAGCACCAAAGAAACCAGATAACAACGGAGTATAAGCATGAACAGCGTGAAGCTTCCCGCATGGATGAGTGGAATGGCCGGTGGCAATGCCAAGAGCCTGGCCGCGCCTATCCTGATCATCATGCTGCTGGCGATGATGATTTTGCCGCTGCCGGCCTTCGTCCTCGACCTGTTCTTCAGCTTTAACATCGCGCTGTCCATCATCGTGCTGCTGACCAGTCTTTATACGGTCAAGCCGCTGGACTTCATGGCTTTCCCGACCGTGCTGCTGGTGTCCACCATGCTGCGTTTGTCGTTGAACGTGGCATCTACCCGCGTGGTGCTGACCCAGGGCCATACCGGCGCCGACGCTGCCGGTAAAGTGATTGAAGCCTTCGGCCACTTCCTGATCGGCGGGAACTACACCGTCGGTATCGTGGTGTTCGTGATCCTGACCATCATCAACTTCGTGGTCGTGACCAAGGGCGCGGGCCGTATCGCTGAAGTGGGTGCACGTTTCGCTCTGGACGCAATGCCAGGTAAGCAGATGGCGATTGACGCCGACCTGAACGCAGGCCTGATCGGCGAGAAGGAAGCGCGCGCGCGCCGTAGCGAAGTGGCACAGGAAGCGGAGTTCTACGGCGCGATGGACGGTGCGTCCAAGTACGTGCGTGGTGACGCAGTGGCCGGCATCATGGTCACCGTTATCAACGTGGTCGGCGGCCTGCTGGTGGGCCTGATCCAGCACGATATGGCCTTTGCCGACGCGCTGAAAAACTACACGCTGCTGGCGATTGGTGACGGCTTGGTGGCGCAGATTCCATCGCTGGTGATTTCGATTGCGGCGGGTATTGTGGTGTCGCGCGTGGCGAGCGAATCAGACATCGGCACCCAGGTGATCGGGCAGCTGTTCGCCAAGCCGCAAGTGCTGTACATCACGGCCGGCATCATCGGCGGCATGGGCCTGATCCCTGGCATGCCGAACCTGGTGTTCCTGCTGCTGGCAGGCTTGCTGGGTGGCTCTGCGTACCTGATGTCCAAGCGCGCGAAAGAGCGCGTTGAAATGGGCGGTACGCCGGAAGCGCAGGCCGCAGGCGGTGCTGCCGCGGGCGGCGCCGCTGCGGCAGCCGCGCCGGAACAGGAAGAAGCCAGCTGGCAGGACGTGCTGGCCGTGGATACCCTCGGCCTGGAAGTGGGCTATCGCCTGATTCCGCTGGTGGACAAGAATCAGGGTGGTGAGCTGCTGAAGCGCATCAAAGGCATCCGTAAAAAATTCGCGCAGGAAGTGGGCTTCCTGCCGCCGCCGGTGCACATCCGCGACAACCTGGAGTTGAAGCCATCGGCTTACCGCATCACGCTGAAAGGCGTGGAAGTGGGCGCGGGCGAGGCCTTCAATGGCCAGTTCCTGGCAATTAATCCGGGTATGGCCAGCGGTACGCTGCCGGGTTTGGCCACGACTGATCCGGCCTTTGGTTTGCCGGCCGTGTGGATCGACGCAGGCTTGCGCGATCAGGCGACCGGCATGGGCTATACCGTAGTCGATGCGGGCACCGTGGTCGCAACGCATCTGAATCACCTGATCACGACGCATGCGGCTGAACTGCTGGGCCGCGCGGAAGTGCAGTCGCTGCTGGATCATCTGGGCAAGGAATCGCCGAAGCTGGTGGAAGATCTGGTGCCGAAGATGCTGTCGCTGTCCGCGCTGCAGAAGGTGCTGCAGAATCTGCTGTCGGAAGGCGTGCACATTCGCGACATGCGCACCATCATCGAAACGCTGGCCGAATTCACGCCGCTGACGCAGGACCCGAACGAGCTGACCGCGCAATCGCGTATTGCGCTGGGCCGGGCCATTGTGCAGCAGCTGTTCCCGCAGGGGGGAGAGCTTTCTGTGATGACCCTGGACAATCGTCTGGAACGTTTGCTGATGCAGGCGTTGTCGGCAGGTGGCGGCGACGTCGCGGGCATCGAACCAGGGCTAGCCGACACCATCGCGCAGCAAGCCGCGCAAGCGACGGCGCAGCAGGAAGCGCTGGGCGTGACGCCGGTGCTGCTGGTGCCGGGACCTTTGCGTCCCTTGCTCGCCCGCTTCCTGCGCCGCGCACTGCCGCAGCTGAAAGTGCTGTCGCACGCCGAAATCCCGGAAACCAAAACCATCCGCGTCACCTCCCTCGTCGGCGCCCAATAACACCCAGGGGTCAGATCCGACATTCGGACATTTTTTGAATCGGGCTGCTCTCAGAGCGGCCCGTGCCCGCTACGGCTGGTAAATTTGATGGGCGAACCCACGCATGGTCGAGCTATTCTGGACCCTTGCGCCATAGGGGAATAGGAAAATGTCCGAATGTCGGATCTGACCCCAAGGTTTTGGGATAAGGGGGGATTTTCGGGGTCTTTTCGTTCGATGGTTTCTCCAGTGCATCGTCAATAATTTCACCATCAGAGTGAAAGACTGCAGGAGTTGCAATGAACGTCAAGAAATTCACCGCGCCGACCTCGCGCGAGGCGCTGCGCAAAGTGCGCGAGGCCCTCGGGCCGGATGCTGTGATCCTTTCCAACCGTCCCGTCGATGGCGCGGTGGAGATTCTGGCTCTGGCCAATGACGATGCCGCCTCGCTGGCCATGCCCGCTGCAGATTCCCCAATGGCTGCACCGCAGCCGCAACTGGATCTGGCGCCGCCTGCAATCGACGAGCGCGTCGAGCCGATGCTGCCGCCGGAACCGGAAGCGCCAGCCGTGCGCGCGACGCCGCGTCCGGCGCCGACCGTAGCCCGCGAAACGGCACCAGCCGCGCCGCGCACACCGGCCCCGCGTCCACCAGCACCAGCCCGCCCAATGCCGCCGCGTGCGGCCGCACCGGCCCCAGCTCCCGCCATCGACATGGACCGCATCACCGCCATGGTCGCCGACGCCGTCGCCGGAGCGAAAGCCACCGCCGCCGCTGAAATGAGCACCATGATGAGCGAGTTGCGCGCCATGCGCGGCATGATGGAATCCCAACTGGCCGAGATCGCCTTCAGCAACGGCCAGCAGCGCGAGCCGCACAAGAATGCCGTGCTGCGCGAGCTGCTGTCGGCTGGCTTCTCCGCCCAGCTGTCGCGCTACCTGACTGAAAAGTTGCCGGCCGGTGTCGATGCCCAGCGCTGGATGCGCAACGTCCTGGCGCGCAACCTGAATGCCATGGCGAACGAAGATGCGCTGATCGAGCAGGGCGGCGTGTTCGCCCTGGTTGGCCCGACCGGTGTCGGCAAGACCACCACCACCGCCAAGCTGGCCGCGCGCTGCGTGATGCGCCACGGTCCGGAAAAGCTGGCCCTGATCACCACCGATGCTTATCGTATCGGCGCCCACGAGCAGCTGCGCATTTACGGCAAGATCCTCGGCGTGATGGTGCATTCGGTGAAGGACGAAGCCGACCTGCGCATCGCTCTGAAGGAACTGACCAAGAAGCACACCGTACTGATCGACACCGTCGGCGTCAGCCAGCGCGATCATATGGTGGAAGAGCAGGTCGCCATGCTGCAAGGCGCGGAAGCGAATGTGAAGCGCCTGCTGTGCCTGAACGCCACGTCCACGCAAGAGACTTTGTCCGAGGTCGTACGCGCTTACCAGGGCAGCGGCCTGGCTGGTTCCATCATCACCAAGCTCGATGAAGCCGCGTCCATCGGCTCCGCGCTGGATGTGGTGATCCGCCACAAGCTGAATCTGTTCTACGTGTCCAACGGCCAGCGCGTGCCGGAAGACCTGCACCTGGCCGACCCGGCTGCCCTGATCGAGCGTGCCTTCAGCGGCGCCAAGCCGCAGTTCGTTGACGCCGATCTGCCTCTGGTAATGGCCAATGCCGGCCATGATGCTTCCCTGCGCGAGGTGCACCTTGGCTAATTTCGATTTCGACCAGGCAGAAGGCCTGCGCCGCATGCTGGCGGGGCCGCGGCCCCGTATCGTGACCTTCCTGTCCGCCACGCCGCAGGACGACAAGGGCATGATGATGGTTAACCTGGGCGCCTCGCTGGCCCAGGCCGGCAATGATGTGCTGCTGGTCGATGCCTGTGCCAGCGCGCACGGTGTGGCGTCGCGCCTGGGTGTCGATGGCGGCGCCAGTCTGATCAATGTGGCGCGCCAGCAGTGCGGCCTGAACCAGGTGATTCACGCTGCGCCGCAAGGATTTAATGTGGTGCAAATGACGCGCGGCGAACAGCGCCGCGGTCCCGACGAAGGCCGCCGCCTGGCCAAGGCTTTCGACGTGCTCGTCAAGCAGACCGGCATCACCCTGGTCGATGGCGAGTTCGATGGCGAAGCTTTCCCCGTGCCAGTCATGGCCAGCTCGGAAATTGTCGTGCAAGTTTCCAACAGCGCGGCTTCCATCAAGAATGCTTATCTGATGATCAAGCGCCTGAACCACGAACTGGGCCGCCGCCCGTTCGGAATTCTCGTTACCGGGGCTTCGGAAGCCGAGGCGAGGGTGGTTTACGATAATATGGCGCAGGCGGCAAGCCGTTACCTGGCAGTGAACCTGGTTTCCATGGGTTCCGTTCCAGCCGACGAGTACCTGCATCGTGCAGCACGCTTAGGGCGCGCGGTGGTCGATGCGTTTCCGCTGGCCGGTGCTTCGGTCGCGTTCCGTCAACTGGCCGGACGCTTTGCGCTGGCTGGCTCGGCATCACACTTTGCGGGGAGCAGCAACCATTTTTGAGCATTACAACAACTAGAATTTTATGTACACGGTCAAAGGGAAAGTAGACAAAGACTCTTTGCTGACGGAGCACATGCCGTTGGTTAAGCGGCTTGCCCACCACATGAAGGCCAAGTTGCCCCCGAGTGTGGAAGTGGATGACCTGGTACAGGCCGGGATGATCGGCTTGCTCGATGCTATCAACCGCTACGAAGAAACCCACGGCGCCCAGTTTGAAACCTATGCGGTGATGCGCATCCGCGGAGCCATGCTGGACGAGCTGCGCTCCTCTGACTGGATGCCGCGCTCGCTGCGCCAGGATATGCGCAAGATTGAAAATGCGATGGCCGTGCTGCAGCAGCGCCTGGGCCGTCCGCCCAGCGAATCGGAAGTGGCGAAGTCGCTCAAGCTGTCGCTGTCCGATTACCAGGAAATGCTGTCCGAAGGCGGCGGCCACCAGCTGGTGTATTACGAAGATTTCCACGACGAGGATGGCAATGATTCCTTCCTCGACCGATACGCACATGACGAGGAAGCCGATCCTCTGCGCGCGCTGCTCGATACCGATTTCCGCCAAGCGGTGATCGATGCCATCGATGCCTTGCCGCCGCGCGAGAAAATGTTAATGGGCCTGTATTACGAAGAAGAGCTGAACCTGAAGGAAATCGGGGCCGTGATGGGTGTATCCGAATCGCGGGTCTCGCAATTGCACACCCAGGCCGTGGCCCGCCTGCGTGCATCACTCCGGGAGCAGGCATGGACTGGTCCAGCATAGCCGGCGTACTGCTGGCGCTTGCCGGCATTCTCGTTGGCCAGGGGCTGGAAGGCGGCAAACTCACTTCCCTGCTTCAGCCGGCGGCGTTTGCCATTGTCGTTATCGGTACGTTTGGCGCGGTGATGCTGCAAACGCGCCTGCCCACTTTGCGCCGCGGCCTATCGATGCTGCGCTGGATTTTTCAGCCGCCCGCCGATAACCGCGCCGCGCTGGCGCGCGACATCAATTCCTGGAGCCTGGCCGCACGCCGCGACGGCTTGCTGGCGCTGGAGCGCTACATGCTCGCCTCCAAAGACAAATTCATCGCCAAGGGTCTGCGTATGATCGTGGACGGCATCCAGCCGGACAAAATGCGGCAAATGCTGGACATGGAAATCACCGCCTTCGAAACGGCCGAACGCCAGGCTGTGCGCATCTGGGAATCGGCGGCTGGGTATTCGCCGACCATCGGCATCCTGGGCGCGGTGCTGGGTCTGATTCACGTGATGGAAAACCTCACCGATCCGAGCAAGCTCGGTTCCGGCATCGCGGTGGCTTTCGTGTCCACCATTTATGGCGTGGGCCTGGCCAATCTGTTCTTCTATCCGATCGCGAACAAGCTGAAAAACATCGTCACGCGCCAGGTCTACCAGCAGGAGCTTGCCGCCGCGGTGTTCTACGATATCGCCACCGGTGACTTCACGCGTGTGATCGACGAGCGCATCGCCACGCTGATGCGGGAGCACTGAGATGCAGTACCGCCGCGCACGCAGGAAGTTCGACGATGAACCGGAGAACCATGAGCGCTGGCTGATTTCCTACGCGGATTTCATCACGCTGCTGTTCGCGTTCTTCGTGGTGATGTACGCGATTTCCTCCGTCAATATCGGCAAATACAAAGTCTTCTCCGATGCGCTGGGCGATGCTTTCGGCGGCCAGGGCGCAGCACCCTTGCAGAACACCGAAGTGCAGAATGTGCCGATCCCGAATCCGGCCCAGCGCCGCCGCGCGGAGCAGATCCGCAAGGAGAAGGAGCAGATGACGCACCTGGCCAACGATCTCGCCGCCACGCTGGCGCCGCTGGTCAAGGAGGGCAAGGTGAAGGTCACGCAGAACAGCCGCGGCGTGAGCGTGGAAATCAACGCCAGTGTGCTGTTCAATCCCGGCGATGCGCGCCTGACGCCTGAATCGCGTGAAGCGCTGACCGCCGTGGCTTCGCTGCTGAAGGATGATCCGCACGCGGTGCAGGTGGAAGGGCATACGGACAATCAGCCGATCCGCAATACGGCTTTCCCCTCCAACTGGGAATTGTCGGCCACGCGCGCGGGGACGGTGGTGCGGCTGTTCATCGAGTCGGGCGTTGCCGCCTCGCGCATGACGGCGGTCGGCCACGCCGACAATCATCCGGTCGCATCGAACGATGATCCGGAAGGCCGCGCGCGCAATCGCCGCGTGGCCGTCACCATCCTGTCGGGCATCCCCGACCCCTCAACCGAAATTCCTACGACGATCGCGCCGCAGGCGCCGCGCTGAGTTTGCGGCGGCGCAGCCAGAGACGCAGCCGCCACAGAGCGCTCGCGCCGGCAGCGCCGAGTCCTGCCAGCGTGCCGAGCACGGGCAGCGGCTGCATCGGTGCGTCTTCGGCAGGCGCCGGTCCGTCGCGCAACGCGGCGGGGAAGGGCCGTGCCGGCGTTGGAACGATCTGCCATTTGCTGCGATCGGCCGGCACGCGTTCGCGATATTCCGCAATCGAATATACCGGCGCCGAACCGAAGGCACGGCTGGATGGAATTTGCGGAATGCGCACCAGCACCACCGCTTCCACATCGTCGCGCAGCTGCTGTTCGTAGGCGCTGAGCGTGCGGCCGGCTTGGCCATCCAGCAGCGCCAGGAGGTCGCGGCCGATGGCGTCGAAAGCCACGGCAGGATAAAGGCGGGTCTGTTCTTCCGTGAAGTAGTCGTAGGTCTTCTGGCCGCTTTGCAGACTGCGGTCGCTGGCGGCCATGTAACCGTAGGCCGCGACGGCCGTCACGCGTCCCGTTGGTCCACGCTGCGGCACTTGCCAGCCCAACTTGCGCAGCATATCGATGCTGATGCCGGCGCAGTTGGCGGCGGCGTGCTTGTAGGTGAAGTCGTGTTTATAGAAGTGCGTGAACACGTCCTGGATGCCGCTCTGGTAGGCGGCCGCTGTGCGGGCATCGCGCAGCACGGCCACCAGCATGTAGGACGGGCGGTAGTATTGCTGGCCGCTGTTCAGGTCCATCAGGTAGCTGTCCATTGGCACCATCGATGCGACGATGCCTTTTTCGCTGACGCTGTCCAGGTTGTAGAAGTTGTTGACCAGCCAGTCGGACCATTCGCCTTGCGGGCCGATGCGGCCGGTGGCGATGGCGAAGTGGCCGCCGTAGGCTTCGTCGTCATCGCCTTGTGCGCCGTTCAGCATCACGGCCAAGGCCGGCTTGCCGGCCCACGCAACCTTGCTGCCGGGACGCTGCCAGACCGTGCGCGTGGCGTAAGCGCTGCGCGCGCCGCCATGCTCGGCCTGCACCCAGCCTGCGAGTTCGTCCTGCGACTTCAACGGCGCGGCGAGGGATGGCGCCAGCACGAAATCGCGCGGCCACAAGCTGCGCGCGGTGAAGACGCCGCTGTTCATCGTGCCGCGTGCGCTCACTTCGCGCTGGCGGAAGAAAGCCAGCGAGTGGGCGTCAAACCAGGAACGGTTGCTGGCAATCTTTGGCGCCAGCTGCAGCGGGACCTCGCCAAGCCTGGAGCCATCAGGCGCCAGCATGGCGTCGTCGATGCGGTCGGGCGAGCCCAGCCAGACCAGCGGCGGTTCACCGGCGGCGCGCGGGACGGCGATGGCTTCGTCGCGGAAGTACCAGAGTGCCTGGCGCGGCGTAGGGCAGTCCTGGCATTGTCCGCTGGCGAGGCGGAAGTCGGCGGCGGGGTAGAGGCCTAACTGGCCGCTGGCGAGTGCCGGATGGACGGCGGCGGAAGCATTGCCGGCAAACAGGACCGCACAAGCTGCAGAAAGAAAATAGTTATTTTTTGGCATGTTCGCAGTATGCTAGCACGCCGATGAGCGGGTTTTGCGCCCGCGCAAGAATTCAGCCGGCGATAAAGCCCCGGCTGCGTGAGACGGAGGTGGTGTGGCCGGTCGGGCCGTACACCGGGCCGGCCGTCTGCGGACGCAGGGCTTGCAAGGCGCCCTGAGTCTGGCTCAGATGTTTGTTGATCAGTACGCCATTCAGGCGGTTCAGCTCTTTCGCTTCGCGCGTCTGGCCCAGCACGGTTTGCCACACGGCGGAGGCATCAGCGTCATGCTGCGTTTCCAGCCAGGCTTCCATGCCCGCTTCCTCGGCCAGAAAGCCGAGCGCGGCCAGCGCTTCGTGGCGCTGGGTGGCGAGCGCGCCCATCTGGCTGACCAGGCTGGACTTGTGCGGCGTCAGGGCGGTGAGCTTGTCGATGTCCGCTGCCACCAGATGGGCCTGTTCCTGCTTCAGCACTTCCAGCAGGTCAGTAATCAGCTGCAGTTCCTGGTGCAGGCTGCTCATCGGGGACTCGGACATGGCTCTACCTTATTCCTTAACGTTTGCGCGAATGCAGCAAGTCGCGGACCGTTTCCAGCAGGCCATCCGCCACTTTCTCGGAATTGACCTGGAACTGGCCATCGGCAATCGCCATCTTGATGCGTTCGACTTTCTTGGTGTCGAACACACCGTTGGCGGCGCCTGCGCCACTCGCTGCCAACGCCTGTCCTTGCGCGGACAGGCGCACATTGTCGCCGGCTGGCTGGTTCGTCGCAGGTGCCGCCTTTTCCGCCGTGCGGGCGTTATTGGTGGTGGCAGGCGACGTCGGCAGCCCCGGCGTGCTTTTCATTGAATCATTGATTTTCACAGCATTATCCTCGTCTGGTTGGAGACTTTACTCCGGGATACGAGTCTTATATCGGCCACGGCTAGCAAAACTTTAGCTGGTCGGCGGCGAATACTCGTAACCCTTTGTTAGAACGTCACTTCCACCAGTCCGCCAGCCTTGGCGATGCCGCTTATTTGTTGCCCATTTGCAGTTCTTACCTGTACTACCTGTCCTTCGCCCGCGTTGCCGGCCGCCTTGCCTTCGGCTGATACCGAGAAGCCATTGCCGCGCGAAACCAGCTTGACCGGCTGGCCCAGCAGCACCACCGGCTTGCTCTTCAGCAAATCCACACGCACGGGCGTACCTGCCGAAATGGAAAGATTGCTGGTTCTTCCGACAACTTGCGCTTTGTCCGTTGCGATGCCGGCGGGCAGGGCGGTCAATTCGCCCTGCATTACGGCCAGCTGGCTTTCTTCGATCGGCTGGCCCTGCGCCAGCGGTACTGCGGCGGCAATGTAGTTGCCCAGCACCGATACGTTAGCTTGAATATACACCGTCCAAGCGGTGGGGGCTGCGCACCGTACGCCCACCGTCGTCTTACCCCAGGCCCGTGCGCCCGGCATCATGAACGCTTCCGGCGCCGCGCAGGCTGCCAGAGCCAGGCGCTGGTCTACCGCACCGGCGTGCACCGTGACCTTGCCGGGCAGGCCGGCCGTCTGCACTTGCAGGAACTGCTCGACCGTCTGGCGCAGCACGTTCACGTCCATACGGGTCTGGGCGGAGGCGGCGGAAGCCAGAAAGAGCAGGGCAGTAGTGATGAGTATGCGTTTCATGCCAGCCATCTTAGCCTCGCGTGCACGGGGGAAAGCCGGGAATAGCGTGGAAAACCCCATCCTTCTCTCCCGATCGTTTGACCGTGTTGCTCCGTATCATCGAACCTGTCATCAGAAGAGGGCGACCGCCATGTTAGGGAAACTCGACGATTATTTGCGATTCAATGAAACGGTGCTGAGCTTGCGCTCCCAGCGCCAGACCGTGCTCGCATCGAATATTGCGAATGCCGACACTCCGAACTACAAGGCGCGCGACATCGACTTCACCAGCGCACTGAATAGCGCCATGGCGCGCCAGGGTACACCGGCGCCGCTGAACACCACGGCCCAGAAGCATTTCCCCAACCCTCCGCAAGACGGCAGTGTGCTGCCCGATGGCACGCCGCTGCTGTACCGCGGCGTGGTGCAGGGCGCGGTGGACGGCAATACAGTCGACATGGATGTGGAGCGCAATGCCTTCGCCGACAACGCGGTGCGTTACGAGGCAGGCGTGCAATTTGTCAGCAATCAGATCAAGGGCCTGATGGCCGCACTGCAGGGAGGTCAATAGTGTCTTCACTGTTCAGCATTTTTAATGTGACCGGCTCGGCCATGAGCGCCCAGGCCCAGCGCCTGAACGTGACCGCTTCCAACCTGGCCAACGCGGACAGCGCCACCAGTGCCAGCGGCGAAGCCTACCGCGCCAAGCAGGTGGTGTTCGAAGCCACGCCGTCGACCGCCGACAACACCGCCACCGGCGTACGTGTGCAGCGCGTAATTGAAGATCCGTCGCCGATGAAGCTGGTCTACGACCCGAAGAATCCTCTGGCCGACGAAAAGGGCTATGTGACCATGCCCAATGTGAACGTGGTGGACGAGATGGTGAACATGATGTCCGCCTCGCGCGCTTACCAGAACAACGTAGAAACCATGAATGCAGCCAAGACCATGCTGCTGAAAACCCTGACCATCGGTCAGTAAGCGGAGTAAGTAATGACAACTGTGAATAACACCACGGCGACCGGACCATCCGCCGCACTGCTGAATGCCGTCAACCCGCAGACTGCGGCCACGGATAGCGTCCAGGCGGATCAGGACAAGTTCATGACCCTGCTGGTCACCCAGCTGAAGAACCAGGACCCGCTGAACCCGATGGACAACGCGCAGATGACCAGCCAGCTGGCGCAGCTGAACACGGTCACCGGCATCAACAAGCTGAACGCAACGCTGACCGCGATGCAAGCCGACCAGGCTTCGACCAACAGCATGAGCGCGATCAGCATGATCAACCATGGCGTGCTGGTGCCGGGCAATGCGCTGACGCTCACCGAAGGCAAGAGCCTGTTCGGCGTGGAGGTGGGCAGCCATGCGGACAAGCTGCAGATCGATATCCGCAACTCGTCCGGCAAGGTGGTGCAGTCCTTCTCCATGGACAACGTGGATGCCGGCACGCTGCCGCTGTCCTGGGACGGCAAAACGGCAGATGGCAAGACGTCGCCGGATGGCGCCTACACCATCAAGGTCACGGCCACCAGCGGCACCGACACGCTGAAGGATGCGCAAGCGCTGACCTTCGGCACCGTGGCCAGCGTGTCGACCGGCGCGGCAGGCGTCAAGCTCAATATTCCAGGCATCGGCCAGCTCGGCATGGCTGATGTGAAACAAGTTTTGTAAGTCACACCTGATAGGGGAATACCATGTTCCAGCAAGGACTCAGTGGTCTGAACGGCGCAGCCAAATCTCTGGACGTCATCGGCAATAACATCGCCAATGCCAGCACCGTCGGCTTCAAAGGCTCGCAAGCGCAGTTCGCCGATCTGTACGCGAACTCGCTGAACGGCGTGAGCGGCACCAACGCCGGTATCGGCGTGAACGTCGCCCGCATTGCCCAGCAATTCACGCAGGGTAATATCGAGACCACCAACAATCCGCTCGACGTCTCCATCAACGGTGGCGGCTTCTTCCGCCTGACCCAGAACGGCGTGGTGCAGTACAGCCGCAACGGCCAGTTCCACATGGAGAAGGATGGCACCATCGCCAACTCCACCGGCGCGACCCTGACCGGCTACCTGGCTACCAAGGATGGCGTGATCCTGCAAGGCGCACCAGTGCCGATCAAGATCGACTATTCCGACCTGACTCCGGTCGCCACCACCAAGGCCAACCTGGCGCTGAACCTGAGCTCCACGTCCGAAGTGCCGAAGACCGTGCCTTTCAGCGCCATCGATCCGACTTCGTACAACAAGCAGATGGTGACCACGGTGTACGACAGCCTGGGTAATTCCCACGTGATGTCCACCTACTACGTGAAGACCGACGCCAACAACTGGGACGTGTATGCCGCATCCGACGGCACCGAAGTGGTGGCGCAGGCGGTGGCCGCTTCCATCCTGACGGATCAGGGTGTGAGCGATGCGCGCAATGCCTACCTGGCTGCCGTGCGCGCCACGCCGCCGGTGCAGTCCGACATTGATGCCGCCGCCGCTGCTTACGCACAAGCTGCCGGTCCGGTGATGCTGGCTGCTGCCCAGGCGGCAGGCGCATCGCAGGAGCAGCAGGACAAACTGACTGCCGCCTTCGATCCGACCTCCGGCGTGGGCACGGTTTCCGGCACCAATCCTGACGAGATCAATCTGAAGCTGCAGCAGGCGGTTGCCGTGCCGGCTGTGAAAGTGGCGTCCCTGGTGTTCGACCAGAACGGCCAGCTGAACGCCGCTGCGATGGCCGCGCTGACCCCGCCGCAGACGCTGCCGATCACCATCAGCCTGCCGATCTTCCCGAGCACCGGTTCGGCGCAGCCGCTGACCATCACCACGTCCTTCGATGGACTGACTCAGTACGGCAGCCCGACCAGCGAAAAACCATCGACCCAGAACGGCAATTCCTCCGCCAGCCTGGAGCGTTTCTCGGTGGACGAAAACGGCATGATCATCGGCCAGTACAGCAATGGCGGCTCGCGCAACCTGGGCCAGATCGCCATGGCGAACTTCGCCAGCCCGGACGGCCTGATCCCGCTGGGTAACAACGCCTGGGCCGAAAGCTCGGCGTCCGGCTCGCCGCAGATCGGCGTACCGAACTCCGGCGGCTTTGGCGTGCTGCGCTCGAACTCGGTGGAATCGTCCAACGTCGACCTGACGGAAGAGCTGGTGAACATGATCACCGCCCAGCGCGTCTACCAGGCCAATGCGCAGACGATCAAGACCGAGGACTCGATCCTGCAAACCCTGGTCAACCTGCGTTAATAGGCTGAACCATGGACCGCCTCGTCTACACGGCCATGACTGGCGCCAGGCATATCCTGGACCAGCAGGCCACCACCGCCAACAACCTGGCCAACGCCACCACCACGGGCTTCCGCGCCCAGCTCGACTCGTTCCGGGCCGTGCCGGTGGTGTCGGAGGGCCTGCCCACGCGCACCTTCGTGGTGGACAACACCGTGGGCGCGGACTTCCGCCAGGGCACAATGCAAACCACGGGCCGCGCGCTCGATGTGGCAGTGCGTGGCGATGGCTGGCTGGCCGTGCAGTCGGCGGACGGTTCCGAAGCCTATACCCGTAATGGCAGCCTGAAGGTCAGCGAGAACGGCCTGCTGCAAACCACCAGCGGCCAGACCCTGGTGGGCGAGAATGGTCCGATTGCCATTCCGCCCGATACCGATGTGGCAATTGCCGTCGATGGCACCGTCAGCGGCATTGCGATGAATCAGACCCAGCCGGGTCCGGCGAACATCCTGGGCCGCATCAAGCTGGTCAATCCTGACACCAAGGGCATGGTACGCGGCGACGATGGCCTGTTCCGCAACCAGTCCGGCCTGCCTGCCGATCCCGACCTCAACGTGCGCCTGGCCGATGGCACGCTGGAGGGCAGCAACGTCAATCCGATTGACGCCATGGTCAATATGATCACCTTGGCACGCTCCTTCGACACGCAAATGAGCCTGTTGAAGAATGCCGAAAATAACGCGGCAAAAGCCACCCAGATCCTCGCTTTGAGTTGATCATTCCCACGAGATAATGCTTGCGTAGGAATACCGTTAAGGAGCAAGCAAAATGATTCGATCGTTGTGGATTGCCAAGACTGGCATGGAGGCGCAGCAGACCCAGATGGACGTGACGTCCAACAATCTGGCGAACGTCAGCACCAATGGCTTCAAGAAGTCGCGCGCCGTATTCGAAGACTTGCTCTATCAGAACGTGCGCCAGCCTGGTGCCCAATCCTCCCAGCAAACGCAGCTGCCATCCGGCATGCAAATGGGTACCGGTGTGCGTCCCGTCGCTATCGAGCGCATTCACACCCAGGGCAACCCGACTTCCACCGGCAACGACAAAGACCTGATGGTCAACGGCAATGGCTTCTTCCAGGTGCTGCTGCCGGACGGTACCACCGCGTACACCCGCGACGGCTCCTTCCAGCGCGATAACAATGGCCAGATGGTGACGTCCAGCGGCTACGTGCTGCAGCCAGCCATCACCATCCCGATCAATGCGCAGAGCATCACCGTGGGCCGCGACGGCACCGTGTCCGTGACCTTGCCGGGCCAGGTGGCGGCGCAGCAGATCGGCAATATCCAGCTCGCCACCTTCATCAATCCGACCGGCCTGGAATCGAAGGGCGAGAACCTGTACGTGGAAACCGGCGCTTCCGGCGCGGCAACGGCCAATCAGCCCGGCACCAATGGCACTGGCGTGGTGCTGCAGGGCTATGTGGAATCGTCCAACGTGAACGTGGTCGAGGAAATGGTGAACATGATCCAGACCCAGCGCGCATACGAGATCAACAGCAAGGCCATTACGACTTCGGACCAGATGCTGCAGAAGCTGGGCCAGATGTAAGGAAGTTTGCGATGAAGATTCTGTCCCTCGCCGCTGCTGCCTTGCTGCTGGCTGGCTGCGCCGGCACCACGCCGCCATCCATCGTTTCCGGACCAACGACGGCTCGTCCCTTGCCGCCCGCGTATCCGCGTGTCGCACAGAACAATGGCGCGATCTTCCAGAACAGCACCTTCCGTCCAGCGTTCGAAGACCGCCGCGCGCGTCATGTGGGTGATGTGATCAACGTCGTCATCACCGAAAACACCACCGCCAACAAGGCCGGCGCCAGTTCCGGCAACAAGTCCGGCAGCGTGAACTTCGGCGTGCCGGGGCCGCTGCAAAGCCGCCTGGGCACCAATGTCGCCACCAGCGCCGACAACAAATACGCCGATGCCGACAACCAGTCCGCATCCAACACCTTCCGCGGCACCATTGGCGCGACCGTGGTGGAAGTGCTGGAAAACGGCAACTTGATCATCGCGGGCGAAAAACAGATTGCGATGAACAAGGGCACGGAATTCATCCGCATTTCCGGCATGGTGAATCCGGACTCGATCGCGTCCAACAATAGCGTGGCCTCTACCGCGATTGCCGATGCGCGCGTCGAGTACCGCACGAATTCCCATCTGGACAAGACGGAGCTGCAATCGATGGCTTCGCGCTTCTTCCTCAGCCTGCTGCCATTCTGATGATGAAAACGATCAAGCTCCTGTCCCTCGCTTTCTCGCTGTGCTCGGCGCTGGTGCTGGCGCCGCAGGTGCACGCCGAACGCATCAAGGACCTCGCCAGCATCGCCGGCGTGCGTCAGAACCAGTTGATGGGCTATGGCCTGGTGATCGGCCTCGATGGCACGGGCGACCAGACCACGCAAACGCCATTCACCGTGCAGAGCGTGGCGTCCATGCTGCAATCGCTGGGCGTGACACTGCCGGCCGGCACCAACCTGCAGCTGAAGAATGTGGCGGCCGTGATGGTCACCGCTTCGCTGCCGCCGTTCGCACAGCCCGGCCAGTTGCTGGACGTGACCGTATCCTCCATGGGTAACGCGAAAAGCTTGCGCGGCGGTACGCTGGTGATGACCCCGCTGAAAGGTGCGGACGGCCAGGTGTACGGTATGGCGCAGGGCAATATCCTGGTGGGCGGCGTTGGTGCGCAAGCGCCGGGCGGCGGCACGCAGGTCGTGGTGAATCACCTGTCTGTCGGCCGCATCAGCGGTGGCGCGACGGTGGAACGCGCCGTGCCGAGCAATGTGGGCGAGGGCGGCCAGATCCGCCTGGAACTGAACAACACCGATTTCGCCACCGCCAGCCGCGTGGTGGAAGCGATCAACAACAAATACGGCGCGGGCGTGGCGTACGCGCTGGATGGCCGCACCATTCGCGTGACCGCGCCATCGTCCAGCGACCAGCGCGTGGCCTTCATCGGCCAGCTGGAAGCGATGGATGTGAGTCCGGCACGCCAGGCTGCCAAGGTGATCATGAATGCGCGTACCGGTTCCGTCGTGATGAACCAGGAAGTGACGCTGGAAACCTGCGCCATCTCGCACGGCAACCTGACCGTGTCGATCAGCAGCGAGCCGCAGGTGAGCCAGCCGAATCCCTTGTCCGGTGGCCAGACGGTGGTGACCCAGGCCAGCCAGATCGATATCAACAAGGCGCCGGGCAAGGTGCTGATGCTGAAGGGCGGCGCCAATCTGGCGGAAGTGGTGAAGGCATTGAACGCCATCGGCGCATCGCCGCAGGATTTGCTGGCCATCCTGCAAGCCATGAAGGCTGCGGGTTCGCTGCGCGCTGAACTGGAAATCATCTGAGGCCATCATGATCCGCCAGAACACGCCAACCGACCTCAGCAGCAATTTCGCGCTCGACAACAAGGGCCTGAGCGAGCTGCGCCAGGGCGCGCGCGCCGGTTCGGCCGACGCCACCCGGGCGGCAGCCCAGCAGTTCGAGTCCATGTTCGTCAACATGATGATGAAGAGCATGCGCGACGCCACGCCGCAGGACGGCATGATGGACAGCCAGCAAACCAAGATGTTCACGTCCATGCTCGACCAGCAGACCAGCCAGACCATCGCCAAGCGCGGCCTGGGCCTGGCCGATGTGCTGGTGCGCCAGTTGAGCAAGGCACAAAGCGCGGTGCCCGATGCAGCGACCGGCACGGACGATGCGTTCTCGCGCACCATGCTGGATGCGGCCAAGCTGCAGAAGTCGATCGAGGCCGCTGGCGGCGCCGCCGGCACCAGCAGCGCAAGCAGCAGCGACAGTTCCAAGCCGGCCCACGTCAAAGCCTTCCAGGACAAGCTCGGCAGCCACGCCGAAGAAGCCAGCCGCGCCACCGGCATCCCGGCCAAGTTCATGCTGGGCCAGGCCGCGCTGGAATCGGGCTGGGGCCGCCGCGAGATCAAGGGCCGCGACGGTACCAACAGCCACAACCTGTTCGGCATCAAGGCTGGCGCGGACTGGAAGGGCAAAGTAGTCGAAACGACCACAACGGAATACGTCAACGGCAAGGCGCAGAGCAAGGTTGAGCGTTTCCGCGCTTACGACAGCTATGCGGACAGTTTCAAGGATTACGCCAAGCTGATTGCAAGTAACCCACGCTACGAAAAAGCCCTTGCCAGTGCCAGCAGCGGCGATGCCGCCGGTTTCGCCAAAGGCTTGCAGCGCGCAGGCTACGCCACCGATCCGAACTACGCAGTGAAGCTGGCCAGCATTATCAAGAAAACACTGGCCTGATGTTACGCACGGTTGCAAAGGGCTATTTCAAGTTTCGGGTATTCTGGCCGTAAACTGTCCATATCGAGTTAAGGTAATCAGTCAATGTCTCTTCTCAGCATCGGCAAGAGCGGTTTGTTGGCAGCCCAGGCGGGCCTGTCCACCACTGGACACAACATCACGAATGCCAACGTGCCGGGCTACAGCCGCCAGACCGCCATCCAGAGCACCACGCCGCCGGTAAACACGGGCGTGGGCTTCATCGGCACGGGTACAGAAGTGTCGTCCATCCGCCGTTCCTACGACGATTTCCTGACCAAGCAGGTGTGGGGCGCGGAGGCGAATCAATCGCAAGTCGATACTTACCTGACCCAGATTAGCCAGATCGACAACTTGTTGGCCGACAGCACGGCCGGCCTGTCGCCTGCGCTGCAGGATTTCTTCAAAGGCGTGCAGGACGCCAACTCGAACCCGTCGTCGGTTGCATCGCGTGAATCGATGCTGTCCTCGGCCAATACGCTGGCCGCGCGCTTCCAGAGCCTGAACGATCGCTTCCAGGAAATCAGCGATGGCGCGACGACCCAGATCAACTCGACCATTGGCCAGATCAATTCCTATGCGACCCAGATCGCCAAGCTGAACCAGGATATTGCCCGCCTGACCAACGATCCGAACAATCCGCCCAACGACCTGCTGGACCAGCGCGACCAGCTGATCACCGAGCTGAACAAGAACGTCAAGCTGACGGTGGTGCAGGGCGACAACAATATGCTGAACGTGTCCTTCGGTACGGGACAACCGCTGGTGGTCGGCGCCAACACCTATCAGCTGGCGGCCAGCAGCTCGCCGACCGATCCGAGCCGCATTTCCGTCGGCTATCAGACGGGCAGCAAAGTTTCGCCGCTGCCGGATGATGTGTTCAACGGCGGCTCCATGGCCGGCCTGCTGCAATTCCGTAATACCGTGCTGGACAAGGCTCAGAACCAGCTGGGCCAGATCGCGGCTGGCCTGGCCACTTCCTTCAATGCGCAGCACAAGCTGGGCCAGGACCAGAACGGCGATCCGGGCCAGAACTTCTTTGGCGACATCACCGGTTTCGTCGGCTACGATTCGCGCAACTCGCCGACCAGCACGCTGAATGTGGTGGCCACGATCAAGGACGCGTCGGCCCTGACCAGCAGCGACTACGACCTGAATTTCGACGGCACGAATATGGTGCTGACGCGCGCCTCCGATGGCCAGAAGACCACCATCACGACCAATCCGCAGATTGTGGATGGCGTGGAATACAACATCAGCGGCGTACCGGCCAGCGGTGACCACGCGCTGGTGCGTCCGACCTATCAGGCAGCGCAGCAGCTGAAGGTGGTGCTGACCGACGCGTCCAAGATTGCACTGGCGGCGCCGATCTCGACGTCGGCGCCGACCACCAACAAAGGCACCGGCAAGATCGATGCGGGCAGTGTGGACCAGATCTATCTGCAGCCGGGTAACGCGCTGACGTCGCCGATTACTCTGGACTATGACCTGGCTGGCAACACCATCAACGGTTTCCCGGGCACCCAGCAGATCGACGTGACCGTGAACGGCACGACCACCAGCTATCCGGCTGGCACCACCTCGATTCCTTACACCGACGGCGCCAAGATCACCTTCGGCGGCATCAGCGTGACGCTGAGCGGCAAGCCGGCCGATAACGACACCTTTACGATTGGTCCGAATACCTCGGGTGTGGGCGACAACCGCAACGGCGTACTGCTGGCGGGCCTGCAATCGAAAAACATCCTGGACAAGGGCACCGCCACCTTCCAGGGCTCGTATGCCCAGATGGTGAACTTCGTCGGCAACCGCGCGCGCGAGGCGCAGATCGGCAGCGATGCGGCGCAGACCGCGGTGGAACAAGCCACGACCCAACAACAGAATGTATCCGGCGTGAACCTGGATGAAGAAGCTGCCAATCTCTTGCGATATCAGCAAGCCTACCAGGCGGCTGGCAAGGTGATGCAGATTGCCAGCACGCTGTTCGATACGCTGCTGCAGCTGGGCGGCTAAATATCGTCGGGCAACTGCCGTTAATAAGGCAGTGGTCCGGAAAGGAATAGAAGCATTATGGTAATGCGCATCAGCTCCAAAGCAATTTTTGATAGCGGCGTGACTCAGCTGAGCAGGCTGCAGACCTCGCTCGCCAAGACGCAGAACCAGCTGTCTTCCGGCTTGCGCGTGCTGACTCCGGCAGACGATCCGATTGCCAGCGCACGCGCGCTGGAAGTGACCCAGTCGCAGTCGATGAACGCGCAGTTCCAGACCAACCGCGACAATGCGCGCAGCTCTCTGTCCCAGGTGGACCAGGCGCTCGGTTCGGGCACCAGCCTGCTGCAGGACATCAAGACCCTGATCGTGAACGCCGGTAACGGCAGTCTGAGCCAGACCGACCGCGAAGCGCTGGCAACGGAACTGGATGGCCGTCTGGCCGACTTGATGGGCGTGGCCAACACGGCCGATGGTGCGGGCGGGTATCTGTTCGCCGGCTATCGTTCGTCCACGCTGCCATTCACGCCTACCGCAAGCGGCGCCGCCTATCAGGGCGATTCCGGCCAGCGTGAGCTGCAAGTGGGCTCCTCGCGCCAGCTACCGATCAGCGCATCCGGTGCGTCCATTTTTGAGAACAATGTCACCGGCAACGGCACTTTCCAGACCGCGGCCGACCCAGCCAATTACGGCCGTGGCGGCACCGGCGTGATCTCGCCCGGTTCGGTGAAGGACGCCAGCCAGCTGACCGGCCACCAGTATTCGATTGCCTTCACCGTGACGCCAGCAACACCCGGCACACCGGCTACTTACGCCTACAGCGTGACCGATGTGACCACGGGCAATCTGGTGACGCCAACGCCTGTGCCTTACAAGGAAGGCGAGAGTATTGCCTTTGACGGCATGCAAATGTCCGTCAGCGGCGCGCCGGCCAACGGCGATGTGTTCACGGTGGACCCAAGCCAGAACCAGTCCATTTTCAAAACCGTGAAAGACCTGATCGGTGCACTGCGCGCCGGCGGCAGCGGTCCGGCCGGACAGGCACAGCTGACCAATGCGCTGAATATCGCCAACTCGAACGTCGATTCGGCAACGGACAATATGCTGTCGGTGCGCGCAACCGTGGGCGCCAATCTGAAAGAGCTGGACTACCTGGACAGTTCCGGTGACGACTTGAAACTGCAATACGCGACGACGCTGTCGAATCTGACGGAAGTGGACCCGGTGGTTGCCATTTCCCAGTTCACGCAGCAGCAGATCAATCTGGAAGCGGCGCAGAAGTCGTACAAAGAAATCACCAGCTTGTCGCTGTTCAACTTCATCTAAGCGCTTAGCGTCAATAAAAAAAGCCGGTCGCGTGACCGGCTTTTTTTTCGCCTGGGCGGGCCGGGTTGCCCCGGCCCTTCAGCTTATTTCGCCGCCAGGATGCCGTGCAGGGCAGGGCTCTTGCGGAACCAGTCAGTGTCCGCATGCGCCAAGCCCGAAGCAGCAGCACCGCCCGCGTTCTGGAAGTGCTCGATCTGCTGTGTCAGCGAAGCGACGCTGGTGGCCAGTGTGCCGGCAGCGTTGCCCGCTGCCGCATCTGCCGGGTTCAGCATCGGCAGACTGTTTGCGGCGGTGCTGGCCGACTCCGTGTTGCCTGTGAACTCGCCAATCGCATTGCTCAGGGAATTCACTTTCGCGCGCATCGAGGTCTGGAACCACACGTCGGCCACTTCATGCTGGCTGCCGTCCGTGCTGGTGTAGCTGGACTGCTGGCCGATCCAGTTGCCGTTATCGAGCGCACTGGTGGCCTGGCCTTTCGCCGACAAGCTGGCGATGTGGAGTTCGTCCAGCGTCTTCAGCTCGCCGGATTCGCTGATGCCATCCGCATTCGCATCCACCCACACGCGCAGGTCGGCGAACGCCGCGTCCTTGCTGTCGATGACGCCATCCTTGTTGGTATCGAGGTCGCCAAGCGCATTGAAGCCATCGCTCGCCTTGCCACCACTGGACAGCGGCGACGCCGTGCCGAACAGCTCGCTGCCATCGTTGATGACCCCATCGTGGTTGCGGTCCAGTGCCAGCAAGCCGTCGCCGGAACCAACCCAGCCGGTGCTTGCCTTGTCGCCGCTGGCCGCAATGTCGAATTTCACACCCGCCGCCAACGACAGAGTGCGGATACCATTGCCATCCAGGTCCAGCACCAGCGGGCTGACCAGACCGGCAGCGTCGCGCTGGTCCGGCGTCATGGCTGCCAGCTGCGCCGTCGTCAGCGCAGCCGCCTGGGCCGAGCTGAAGGCAGCAAACTCGGTCACCGACATCGACACCAGCTGATCGCTGGTCAGCGCCTTGATCTGCGGCGACTTCAGCGCGCGCACCTGTGCGGTCGACAGGATGCTGACCTGATTGGTGGACAGGAACGTAATCTGCGTGGTCGACAGCGCACCTATCTGCGCTGTCATCAGCGAACCGATTTCGTCGGCGCTCAGGGCCTGCAGCTGGTCGGAATTCAGTGCTACCAGTGCCCGCGTGGCCAGCGTGGCAATCTGGTCGCTGGTCATGGTCGCCAGTTGCTGGGTGCCGAAACCGGTTGCCTGGGCGCCGTTAAGCTGCGACATCTGTGCCGTCGTCAGCGTATTGGCCAGCGTTGGGTCCATCGCTGCGAATTGGGCCGACGACAAGCCGCCAATCTGGCCGGTTGTGAAGACAGACAGCGTCCCTATGCTCAGCAATTGATCGGCCGTGAGGCCCTTGATCTGTGCGCTGGCCAGCGCCTGCAATGTCTTCGTGCTCAGCTGGCTGATCTGATCGGTACTCAGTTCACCGATCTGGTCGGTACGCAGCGAAGTCAGCTGAGTCGTGCTCAAGGCCTGGATCTCGCCAACAGTCAGAGCGGCCAGCTGGTCGCTGCTCAGTCCGCGCAGCGCCCCAGTGCTGAGAGCGCGTACCTGGGCGGTACTCAGCTGGTTGATCTGGTCCGTATTCAGCCAGCCAATCTGGCGGCTGCTGAGGCCGCTGACCTGCAAGGTGGTCAGCGTACTCATCTGCGGCTGATCGAAGGACGCCAGCTGGGTAGAATTCAGCGCGCCGATCTGCAGCGAGGTCAGAGGTTTCAGCGTGCTCAATGCGTCCAGCTGGGTGGCGCTGAGGGCGCCGATCTGCAGTGTGTTCAGCGCGGCGAGTTCGGTTGTCGTCAGCGCACCGATTTGCTCGCTGCTCATTATCGCAATCTGGGCGGTTTTGAGCGTGCTCAGCTGGGCCGTGGTCATCACTGCCAGGTCGCCGGCATCGATTGCCAGGATCTGGTCAGTGCTCAGCGTGCCGATCACGGACGCGGTGATCGCCTTCATTTGCTGGCCGGTCAGCGCGGTGATCTGGCTCGGACTCAGGTAGCCGAACTGCTTGCTGTTCAAGCCGGCGATCTGGGCCGTGCGCAGGGTCTGCAGGTGGCCGTCATCGAGCGACATGAACTGGTCGCTGGTCAGCGCCGCGATCTGGCTGGTGCCGAAACTGCCGAGATTGCCCATGTAGCCGAGCTGGTCGGAGGTCAGGGCACGTACTTGTACGCTGGTCATGGCATTTAGTTCGGCCGTGGACAGCGACTGCATTTGGTCGGAACCGAAGACGCTCAGCTGGTCCGTTGTCAGCGAAACGAATTGCTGCGTGGTCAGCGAAGCCAGGTCGCCGAGCTCCATCGCCAGCAGCTGGTCGCTGTTCAGGGCGCGCAGGGCGGAAGTGCTGAGCGCGCGCATTTGCTGCGAGCTCAGCGCAATGATCTGGTCGGTGGTCAGGGCCTGGCTCTGGCGGCTGGTAATGCCAGCAATCTGGGACGTGCTCAGCCCCGCGATCTGGTTGGCATCCAGCTGCGAGATGCGGTCGGTTGGCAGGGCAGCGATCTGGGTCGAGGTAAGACCCTTCAATGGGCCGAGCAGCAGGAACTGGTCAGGCGTCAGGAAGGACAACTGCAGCGTGCTCAGGGCCGCGACCTGCTTGGACGTTAATGCCATGACCTGATCGCTGCTCAGCACTGCCAATTGGTCCGAGTTCAGAGCACGGATCTCGTCGGTACGCATGGCTGCCAGATCGCCCAGTTCCAGATACTGAATCTGGGTCTGCGTCAGCGCATTGACAGCACGCGTGGACAGCGATGCCACCTGGCGTGAGCTGAGATTTGCAATCTGGTCTGGCGTCAGGTTCTGCACCTGGCCTGGACTCAAGGCGGCGATGCCCGCGGTACTCAGAGCGCTGATCTGGTCGGTTGTGATCGCCAGCAGCTGGTCAGTGGTCAGTGCTGCCACCTGAGACGATTTCAGCGCCGCCAGGTCCTGGTACTCGATCCACGGAATCTGGTCGGTAGTCAGTGCCTGGATGGTGCGGGTTGCTAGGGCGCCATACTGGGAAGTGGTAAGCGCAATCACCTGATCGCTGTTCAGGAAGCCGATCTGGGTTTGCGACAGGCCGGCGATCTGGTTGGTTTTCAGCGAGCCGATCTTGTATGGATCGAGCATGACGATCTGGTCACTGGTCAGCGCATGCATTTGCGCGCTGGTCAGGCTGATCAGGGTGGGCAATGCAGCGATCTGGTCTGTGCTTAGCAGGTTAATCTGATTGGTGCGCAGGGCAGCGATCTCAACGGATGTCAGCGAACTGATCTGATCGGTGCTGAGGGTCAACAATTGGTCGCTGGTCAGCGACGCCACCTGCGCCGTCTTCAGAGCAGCCAGGTCGCCGAACTCGATAAATGGAATCTGATCCGTGGTCAGGGCTGCAATGGTGCGCGTGGATAGCGCACCGTACTGCGTCGCGGTCATGGCGATAATCTGGTCGCTGGTCATCACCGCGATCTGGACCGGCGTCAGCGCGGCGATCTGCTTCGTGCTCAGCGCCACCAGGTCGTCGGTGGTCAGTGCCAGGATGCGGTCGGTGCTGAGAGCGGCAATCTGCTGGGTCGTGTAATCGATGACATTGCCCAGTGCAGCCAGCTGGGCCGGCGTCAGCGCCGCCAGCTGGGTTGGCGACAGCACGGCGATTTCCTGGCTGGTCATCGCGCGCAGCTGGTCCGTGGTCAGCGCCTGCATCTGGTCGGTGGTGAAGGCGGTGATCTGCAGCGTATTCATGGCCTTCAGATCCGGCAATTCGATGGCCTGGATCTGGTCGGTAGTCAGTCCGCGAATCGTGAACAGGTTCAGAGCGCGGATCTGCGCCGAGTTCATCAATGCGATTTGCGCTGTGCTGAGGCCGCTGATCTGGGCGCTGCTTAGGCCTGCAATCTGGTTGGTCTTGAGCGCCATGAAATCCGGAACGGATAACGACAACAACTGGTCCGTGCTCAGCGCGGCGATCTGGGCCGAGCCCATTGAGGCCAGCGTAGACAGCGCATCTATCTGGTTGGTGCTCAGCAGATTGAGGTAGCGGGTCGGCAGCGCAGCGATTTCCTGCGTTGTCAGCATTAGCATTTGAGTCGGCGTCAACGCCGTCAGCTGGTCGCTGCCGAGGTTGATGATCTGGGCTGTGGTGAGCGCGGCGACATCCGGCAACGACAGCGCCTGCACCTGGTCGCTGTTGAGCGCGTTCAGCACCGGCGAGGAAATGGCGCGGATCTGCGTGCTGGTCAGCGAGAAGATCTGGTCGGTACTGAAGAACGGAATCTGGGCCGAGGTGAACGCGGCAATCTGGTTGGTCTTCAGTGCCGCGACCTTGGCCGGCGTCAGGGCTGCGATCTGGTCACTGTTCATGCCGCGAATCTGGGCCGTGCCCAGCGCTGCCAGGGAATTGAGCGCGCCCAGCTGTGCCGAGCTGAGTGCCCCCAGCTGGCGCGACGTCAATGCCGCCACTTCCGTAGAAGTCAGTACGGAGAGCTGCAGTGTGGTCAGTGCTGCGATCTGGTCCGTGTTCAGGGTCTGAATCTGGCGCGAGTTCAGGACAATGATGTCGCCCAATTCGATCGCCGCAATCTGGTCGGTATTCAGGCCTGCCAGCGCTTGCGTCGTGAGACTCTTCACTTGCTGGGTCGTCAGCGCCACGATCTCGTCGGTGGTCAGCGCGCCAATTTGAACGCTGTTCAGACCGGCCAACTGGTTTGTCTTGAAGGTCGGAATGGCCGACGGATTCAGGCTGGCAATCTGGTCTGTCGTCAAGCCGGCAATCTGACGGCTGTTGAGCGGTGCCAGCGTGGCGAGCCAGCCGATCTGCTGGGTAGTCAGCGATGCAATTTGCTGCGTAGTCAGGGCACCGATGTCCGCCGTTGGCAGAGCCGCGAACTGGGCACTGGTGAAGGCCGCCAACTGATCGGTCGACATCGCGGCAATCTGATTGCTGCGCAGCGCTTGCAGGTCAACGATTTCGATGGCGGCGACCTGGTCGCTGGTCAGCGCATTGAGTGCCGACGTGCTGAGCGAGCGCACCTGGGCCGTATTCAACGCGACGATGCCATCAGTGGTGATGGCACGGATCTGATCGGACGTCAGCACGGCGATCTGATTGGTTTTGAGACTCCCCAGCGCGCCCAGACTCAGGGCAGCGATCTGGTCGGTAGTCAGCGCGGCGATGGCAGCCGTGCTGAACGATGCCAGCGAGGGCAGGGCGTTCAGCTGCTGGCTGGTCAGGGCGCTTTTCTGAGTCGGCGTCAGCGCGGCAATCTGCTGCGTGGACATGGCGGCAATCTGCTGGGTGCTCAGCGCGCGGATCTGGTCCGTGTTCAGCGTGTTCAGCTGGTTAGAGCGCATCGCCTGCAAGTCGTTAAGGGCGATGGCGCCGATCTGGTCGGTGTTCCAGCCTTGCAGGCCAGCCGTGGACAGGGCGCGGATCTGGGCCGTGGTCAATGCAATGATCTGATCAGTGGTCAGTGCAGCCAGTTGCTCGGAGCGCAGGAAACCGACCTGGCTGGTCTTCAGCATGGTCAGGTCGGCAGTGGTCAGCGTCGCGATCTGGTCGCTGTTCAGCACGGCGATCTGCGTGGTGCGCAGGGCGCCCAGGTCACGTAGAGCATCCAGCTGGGTGCTGCTCAGGGCCGCCACTTGGGTGAGCGTCAGCGAGGCGATATCGGCGGTGCTCAGGTTGAAGAGCTGATAGGTGTTCAGCGCTGCCAACTGCTCGGTACCCAATGCCTGGATCTGGCGCGTCGTTAATGCTTGCAGGTCGACGATCTGCATGGCGCCCAGCTGGTCGCTGTTCAGGCCCGCCAGCGCGGACGTCGTCAGCGCGCGCACCTGGCCGGTGCTCAGGGCGACGATCTGGTCAGTCGTAAGCGCCACGAGCTGGTCGCTGCGCAGTCCAACGACCTGGCCGGTGCTCAGTTTGGCCAGGTTCTGCGTCGCCAGTGTGGCCAGCTGGTCGGTGGTCAGGAAACCGATCTGCTTGCTGCTCAGACCCGCGTAATTGGAGAAGGCGCCCAACTGGTCGCTGTTCAGCGCCGCCAGCTGATCGCTGTTCAGCACGCGGATGTCGGCGGTGGTCAGGGCTTTGATTTGCGCGGTGGTCAGTGCAGCAATCTGTGCGGTGTTCAGCGATGCCAGCTGGCTGGTCTTGATGCCGGGCACGTCGCGGGTTTCGATGGCGCCAAGCGCATCGGTCCCAAGCGCCGCCAGCGCCGCCGTGCTCATGGCGGCCAGTTGCGCGCTGTTGAGCGCGACCAGCTGGTCCGTGGTCAGGGCGTGGGCCTGATCGCTGTTGAGCGCGGCCATCTGCTTGGTGGCCAATCCAGCGATGATGGCCGTCGTCAGATTGGCGATCTGATCGGTGGTCAATGCGCCGATCTGGCGGCTGTTCAACGCACTGAAATTCTTCAGCGCGTCCAGTTGATCGGTGGTCAGAGCCGGCAGCTGGTCGGTGGTCAGAGCCGCAGTTTCCGCCGAAGTCAGCGCCCTGATCTGATCCGTGTTGAGTGCCAGCAGCTGGTCTGTGCTGAGCAGTGCGATTTGCGAGGTCAGCAAGGCCGCAATGTCGCGGGTTTCGATAGCAGCCATCTGGTCGCTGTTGAGCGCGGCCAAAGTCTGGCTGCTCAGCTGTTGGAACTGAGCGGTGGTGAGAGCGACGATCTGATCGGTATTGAGTGCGGCGGCCTGGTCGCTGCTGAGCAGGTTAAGCTGGCTCGGTGCGAGCGTGGCCAGCAAGCGCGTGCTGAGCGCGGCAATTTGAATCGTGGTCAGGCTGCCCACCTGCGTGCTGCTGAGCCCCGCCAGCGATTTGAGCACAGCGATCTGATCGGTGCTCAGCATCTGAATCTGGTCGGTGGTGAGCGCCCGGACTTCCTGCGTGGTCAATGCACCGAACTGGTCCGTGGTCAACGCTTGCAGGTGAGACGAATCGAGGGCTGCGATCTGGCGCGTGGAGAGGGCAGCGATATCGCGGGTTTCCAGGGCGGCAATCTGCTGCGTAAACAGCATGTTCAGCACGGCCGTCGGCAGGCTGCCCAACTGAGCACCCGTCATGGCGATCAGCTGGTCAGAGGTCATGGCCTGCCATTGCAAGTCATAGAGCCCGGTCAGTTGTGATGAACTGAGCGTGGCGACGTCCTGCGTGCCCAGAGTGGCAATCTGGTCTGTTGTCAGGCCATTGATTTGCAGCGTCGTCAGCGGCAGCAGAGATTGCAAGGCGTTCAGCTGGGTGCTGGTCAGCGCAGCGATCTGGTCCGGACGCAGAGTAGCCAGCGCGCTCGAATTCAGCACCAGCAATTGGGAAGTGGTCAATGCGCGGACCTGGTCGCTATTCAGACCCAGCAGTTGATTGCCGCTCATGAAGCGGAAGTCATTCGTTTCGATGTAGCCGATCTGGTCAGTCGTCAGATTGCCCAGCGCGCCCGAACTTAGGCCCGTCACCTGGGCGGTGGACAGGGCAATGATCTGATCGCTGTTCAATGCCTGCAGCTGGAAGTCGAGCAGAGAACTGAGCTGACCTGCATTCAGGGTCGCGATGTCGCGTGTCTCCAGCACGGACACCTGCAGCGAGGACAGCGCTTGCAACTGGGCGGAGCTGAATGGGGCAAGCGTGGACAGTGCTTGTATCTGATCGGTGGTCAACGCCCCAATCTGGTCGCTGTTCAGAGCTGCGAGTTGCTGAGTACGCAGTGCATTCACTTGCGTGGTGCCCATTGCCTGCACCTGGGCCGCCCATAAGCTGTTGATCTGAGAACTGCTCAGGGCAACGAGATCGCGCGTTTCCATTGCTGCGATCTGGTCGGTGTTCAGCACGCTCAGGCTGGCTGTTGACAGGTTGGCAAACTGCGTCGTGTTCAGGGCTACGATCTGGTCGGTGGTCAGGGCCGCCAGCTGATTCCCATTGAAAGCATTGACCTGGCTGGTCGTGAGATAGTCCAGCGTTACCGTGGCAAGGGCGCCAACTTGCTGGCTGGACAGACCAAAAATCGCGCTGGTATTCAGTGCACGGATCTGGGCGGAAACGAGCACATTCAGCTGATCAGAGTACAGACCGCCTGTCTGGCGCGAGTTGAGCGTCGCAAACTGCTGGGTTTGCAGGACGCGGACATCGTCGGTGTTGAACGCGGCTAGCTGGTCCGAGGTCAGACCGGCAAACTGGCGGGTCGACAGGCCGCCCAATTGGCTCGTGGTCATCACGGCAATATCTTCCGTGACGATGGCAGCAATCTGCCAGCTATCGAGCGCAGCGAGCTGTACATTGCTCAGCAGGACAATTTGATCGGTGTCAAATGCCGCAATGAAATCCGTGGGCAGACCGGCCATCTGCTGGGTAGTGAAGACCGGGATCTGATCGGTGCTGTACGGTATGCTCATAAACTGCGCTCTCCAAAGGCCTCCCCATGATATGACGGGGATTGCCGTACGGAAATCAAAAAAATGTAAAAGTCTGTCGGCTGGCGACAGGCTCCCTATGACGCGGGACGCGGTTGCACCAACTTGGTGCGTTGCTCTGCCGCATCACGGGGCAGTTGGCGGCTCTTTTCGACGCCTTGATTGAACAGCGCTTGCAGGGGGCCGGACAAATAGGGCAGGGTCATCACCACCACCAGCATGCCTGCGCCGAGGGTGATGGGGAAACCGATGCCGAACAGGTTCAGCTGGGGCGCTGCTCTTGTCAAAATGCCTAGTGCCACATTGGTAATCAGCAGCGCCGCCACAATAGGTAACGACAGCTGAAGGCCTGCGCTGAAGATCTTGGCGCCCCAATCTGCTAAATGTTTGAAGCTGGCGACGCCCATTGGCAAGGCGCTAATTGGCGCCGTGATAAAACTTTCGGCCAGCGCTTCGATCAATACCAGGTGGCCATTCACGGCCAGGAACAGCATGGTCCCGACCAGCGACAGGTACTGGCTGATGGCCGAAGAGCGGCCCTGGGAATTGGGGTCAAAGAAGGTCGCAAAGCCGAGACCCATGGTCAGGCTGCTGATCTCGCCGGCGAACTCCACCGCGCCGAATACGATGCGCATGGAAAAGCCCATGGCGATGCCGATCAGCGTTTCCTGCGCCAGGATCAGGAAGCCGGCCAGCGACGCCGGATCGGCGGCGGGACCGGCCGGCACGACGGGCGCGATCACGATGGCCAGGCTAAGACCCAGCAGCAGCTTCACGGTAATCGGCACGCGGGTGTGGCCGAACACCGGCGAGGCCGTGATCAGGCCGAGGATGCGGGCAAGCGGCCACATCAGGCCGGCCACCCAGGTGCTCATCTCGGCGGAGGTGAGGGTCAGCATGCCCGGCTTAGTTGACCAGGCCCGGGATGCCCGTGAGGATCTGGCGCATGTAGTCGGTCATGATGGACAGCATCCATGGACCGGCCACCACGAGGGCGACAAACACGCCCACCAGCTTGGGAATGAAGGACAGCGTGGCTTCGTTGATCTGGGTCGCGGCCTGGAAGATCGACACGATCAGACCGATCACCAGCGCCACCAGCAGCAGCGGCGCGGCCACCATCAGGGTGACTTCCATCGCCTGGCGCGCCATGGTCATAACGGTTTCCGGGGTCATGGCGCCTCCTTAGTAGAAACTCTGGGCGAGTGAGCCGATCAGCAGCTGCCAGCCGTCCACCAGCACGAACAGCATGAGCTTGAAGGGCAGGGAAATTACCGCGGGCGACATCATCATCATACCCATCGACATCAGCACCGAAGCCACCACCATATCGATGATGAGGAAGGGGATGAAGATGGCAAAGCCGATCTGGAAAGCCGTCTTCAGCTCGCTGGTAATGAAGGCCGGCACCAGGATGCGCAGCGGCACATCTTCCGGACCTTGCAGGGCAGGGCTGCGCGAAATCTTGACGAACAGCGCGAGGTCGGACTGGCGCGTCTGCTTCAGCATGAAGGTCTTCAGCGGCGCCGCGCCGCGTTCCAGCGCCTGCGTCATGGAGATCTTGTTTTCTTCCAGCGGCACATAGGCCTCCGTGTAGATGCGCTCGAACACCGGACCCATCACGAAGAAGGTAAGGAACAATGCCAGACCGACCACCACCTGGTTGGGTGGCGCCGACTGCGTGCCCAGTGCCTGGCGCAGCAGGGACAGCACGATGATGATGCGCGTGAAGCCCGTCATCATCAGCAGCGCGGCCGGGATGAAGGTCAGCGCCGTCATCAGGATCAGGGTCTGCAGCGTCAGGCCATAGCTGACGCCGCCGCCCGGTGCCGGCGTGCTGGAGAAGGCGGGGATAGTCGGTTCGGCGGCCGCGATCAGCGGCATGCTCATGGCCAGGAAGGTCCCCAGCCAGCGCGCAACCTGCAGATGCTTATTTGCCATTGCGCTTTTCGATTGTCTGTTTGAACCACTCGGCGAAATTCGCGCCGGGCAGCGGCGTGGCGCTGGCCAGATCGGCTTCGCTCATTTCCTGGCGCTGCATGGTGGCCAGCGCGTTCATGCGGCCGGGCGAGGCGCCCACCACGATCCATTGATCACCTACTTCAACCACCAGGATGCGTTCGCGGGCACCGACGCTCAGCGCGCCCACCAGCTTGACCGTGGTGCCGCCGGTGACCGTCTTTGGACCGAAGCGCTTCAGCAGCCAGGCCAGACCGACCAGCAGGGCGATCACCAGGGCCAGCGAGAAGATGGTCTGCATCAGGCTGCCCACCGCCGATGGCGCGGGTGGCAGGGCCGAGCCAACCTGGGCTGCCGGACGCGCGCCGGCCAATGCCGCTTGCTGCTCGGGTGTGGCTGGGGCCGCCGCAGCGGGCGCAGCCGGGGCCGCCGGCACAGCGTCGCTGGCCTGGGCTGCCGCTGCATCGGCCGGACCGGCGGAGGTCGCAGCCGGCTTGGCGCTGGTGGAAATGGTATCGGGAGCTTTGGCGCCTTGCTGGGCCAGTGCTGGGCCAGCGGCCACGAGGGCCGCGACCAGGGTGACAGACAATAAACCTTGCTTCATTTATTCAGTTTTCGGATACGTTCGGAAGGCGTGATGATGTCCGTCAGGCGGATACCGAACTTGTCGTTCACCACCACCACCTCGCCCTGTGCAATCAGGCAGCCATTGACCAGCACGTCCATAGGTTCACCAGCCAGGCCGTCCAGTTCCACCACCGAGCCCTGCGCCAGTTGCAGCAGGTTCTTGATGGCGATCTTGGTGCGGCCCAGTTCCACCGTCAGCTGGACCGGGATGTCGAGAATGAAATCGATATCGTTATGCGTTTCGGTCTTGCTGGCAGTCTTGGAAAAATCCTTGAAGACGGCGGCAGTGGCGGCCTGGTTCTGCATCGCGGCAGCTTCGGCAGCGGCCTGCTCGGCGATCGCGGCACCCCAATCGTCGTCCAGGTTCTGATCGTCTTGATTGTCAGACATGTTTCTCTCCTAAATTCCTTACTTGCCGAGGTTATCGGCATTGGACAGCAATTTCTCCACTAAAAGTGCGTATTGTCCGTTCATGACGCCATAAGTGCAGTCGAGCACGGGCACACCGTCCACAGTCGCTTCGATGGTTTCCGGAATCGTGATCGGAATGACATCTCCGACCTTCATGTTCAGGATTTCATCGAAATTGACCTTGGCCGTGCCGAGGCGCGCCACCAGCTCGACTTCAGCGATCTGGATCTGCTGCGTCATCAGGCGAATCCAGCGCTTGTCCACTTCCAGCGCCTCGCCTTGCAGCGAGGAGGTCAGCGCATCGCGGATCGGCTCGATCATCGAATACGGCATGCAGAAGTGGATCTGGCCGGACACCGAACCCAGTTCAACGGTAAATGTGGAGGCCACCACCACCTCGTTCGGCGTGGCGATGTTGGCGAACTGCGTATTCATTTCGGAACGGATGTACTCGAACTCGACGGGGTACACCGGCTCCCAGGATTTGGTATAAGCCTCGAACACGATATCGAGGATGCGCAGAATGATGCGCTGCTCGGTCTGGGTAAAGTCGCGGCCTTCCACGCGGGTGTGGAAGCGGCCGTCGCCACCGAACAGGTTATCGACCAGCAGGAACACCAGGCCCGGATCGAACACCATCAGGGCCGTGCCGCGCAGCGGCTTCATGTGCACCAGGTTCAGATTGGTCGGCACCACCAGGTTGCGGATGAACTCGGAATACTTCGACACGCGTACCGAACCGACCGACACTTCCGCGCTGCGGCGCAAGAAGTTGAACAGGCCGACACGCAGCAAACGGGCAAAGCGTTCATTGATAATTTCCAGGGTCGGCATACGGCCCCGGACGATACGTTCCTGAGTGGCCAGGTTGTATGTCCGGACGCCCGCCACCTCTTCAGGCGCGGCGACGTCATCCTGATCGCCGTTGACGCCCTTCAGAAGGGCATCAACTTCTTCCTGTGAGAGAAAATTATCCGCCATGATGCTTGAACGACTTTACTGAATGATAAAGGACGTGAACAGCACTTCGGTCACATCCTGCTCGGCGCCGCCGGCTTCAAACGGCTGCTTCACGGCCTGCATGATTTCCTGGCTCAGCTGCTGCTTGCCTTCTGGCGTGTTGATCTCGGACGCATGCTTGCTCGACAACAGCAACAGGATGCGGCTGCGCACCTTCGGCATATTGGTCTTGATCAGCTCCACCTCTTCCAGCGTACCGACTTGCAGGGTGAAGGTCAGCTGCAGATACTGCTCGCCGTTTTCCGGCTGCAGGTTGACGGTGAAGGGCTCGACCGGCACGTACACCGGCGGCCCGGAATTCTTGGCTTTCTTGGTCTTCTTGGCTTTGGGCGCATCTTCTTCCGCATGGTCGGCGCTGCCCTTCAGCATGAACCAGGCCGCGCCACCGCCGCCGGCCAGGACCAGGACGAGCACAGCGACAATGATAATGATGAGTTTCTTTTTCGAGCCACCGCCAACCGGGGCTGCTTCTGGCTTCGCCTCAGCCTTCATTTTTGGATTCGCTTTCAAATTCGCCCTTGCATGCTATCGAAGTGGATCATGACGCCATTATGTCATTATCGGGAAGGTGGAAGGAGTGAGATACGCCGAAAAGAAGGGCTAAGAAGCCGCTAATCTCCCTTTCCGTGGCGAAACAGGCAATGGCGGATCGATGATCCGCCGTCTTCGATCAGGCGAAAGTGTCGACCGCGCCCAGGACGCTGGTGCGGCGCGGGGTGGCGGTGGCTTGGACGTTGCTGACGCCGCTATCGTTGCCGCCGCCCTGGCCGGCACCGCCACCATTGCCGCGTCCACCGCGTCCGGATGTTGACGCTTCGGCAAATGCCTGCTGCTGCCCCGGATCGCCGGCCGAGACACTGGTCTGGCCCAGCTGAATGCCGGCCTCGCTCATCATTTCGCGCAGTTTCGGCATGGCGTTTTCAATCGCCTGGCGGACTTCAGGCTGGGCGGCCGTAAAACTGGCGCTGGCCTGGTCGTTGGACACGTTCAGCACCACGTGCAGTGGTCCCAGATCCGGCGGATTCAGGGTCAGCGAAGCGCTCTGGTCGCCGCCAGCCACCATCCAGACCACTTTCTGGCCCAGTTGCTGGTCCCAGCCCTGGCTGCCCACGCGGGCTTGCAGCTGGTTGCTGGCGACGGCGTTCGCGGCCTGAGCAGACGCGGCCGCATTGGTGGCGATCGGCGCAGCGACCGCGACCGGCTGCGGTGCCGGTTCGGGAAGCTTGACTTGGGCTTCGGCCTTCAGCTCTTGCGGCTTCAGCTCGGCGCGCGGGGCGGCGCCTTCCACTTTGGCTTGCTGGGTTTGCAGAGCGGTGGTGTCGGATTTCGATTCGGTGACTGGCTTGTCGCTCGGCAGTGCGTCGGTCGTTGGCTTGGCCGCGGAAGCGGTAGCGTCCGGCTTGACTGCCGAACGGGTTGCGGCGGCGAGCGCGGCGGCCGTATCGGCGGCATCGCTGATGGCTGGCGCGGCGGCAGCCGGTGCATCAGCCGGTGCGGCGTCGGCCTTGCTGCCTTTGGCCGCAGCGGCTTTGGCCAGCGCGGCAGCGAAGTCGGCCGGTGTGGCGGTCTGAACGGATTGTTCGGTTGCTGCGGCAGCGGCGGCATCAGCTGGCGCCGTGGCAACGGCCTTGGCGGCGGCAGCATCGGCTGCGGCGTCAGCTGCCAAAGCCGCGGCATCGGCAGCGCTGGCGGCCGCAGCTGCAGCGGCGGACGAGGCGGCATCGGCAACGCCGCTCACGCCAGTGCCGGCGGCGGCCGCGTCGGTGGTGGCGGCGCTGGTCGTAGGCGCGGCCTGAGCCGCGGTTGCGCCATAGCCCATCATGGCCAGCAGGGCAGCGGTCGAATCGGCCGTCGCAGCTGCGGCCTGGCTGGCGTCATCGGCGGCAGGCGCGGCCTCGGCGCTGGTGTCCGCGGACGTATCGGATTTCTGGCCGGCCGGTGCGGACGCGTCGGCCTTGGCCGGCTCATTCGCCTGGCTGGCTGGCGCCTTATCGGCCTCGGCTGGTTTGGACTGTTGCTGCGCTGCGGGCTTGGCTTGCTGGGCAGGCGCGCTCGATTGCTGCTTTGGCGCAGGCGCGGCCTGGCGCGTTGGCGCTGGCGTCGGCGCGGCCGGCTCTGGCTGTTTTGCCATCTCGCGCGACAGTGCCTGCTGGAATTGCTGGCCTTCATCCGCCGAAGTGAATGCAGCGCGCGTCGTCGGCAATGCGTTATTGCCGAGAGGGGAATTCTGAACAGTCTGAGTCTGCATAGCGGTTAGCCGTACTTAGCGTTTGAAAAATGCCTGCCGAGAGGCGTGCTCGTCCATGGCTTTCTGGTCGCGCTTGGCTTCCACCTTGAGCGCCTGGGCTTCAGCCCGCTCGCGCAAAGTCGAAAACGACATGCGCTTGCGCTCGGCATTCTGCCACTTGCTCTTTTCCTGCTCGCCACGCGCCTGGCTGTGCTTGACCACCTCCTCTTGGCCCTTGATCGCGCTGTCCAGTTTTTCCATGAAAGCCTGGAAGTTGCGATAAGCCATGGGGGTGATGCCTGCCTGCTGGGATGCGTCGAAGCGGCGACCGTATTCGTCGCGGTAGCCGATCAGCATATTCAGCTTCTCTTCTGCGTCACTGACAGCCTTGAGCGCCGCGCCGAGCCGCTTTGCGCAGTCGTCGGTCTCACGCTGAGCCAGATCAATCAGGGTTTCCAGTTGCTGTGTCGAGGCCATGATGGTCAATTATAGGCACGGCAGAGTCAGTCAATCAGTCGAATAACGAGGATAATTGCCCCAAGCTCTCGCCCATGTCTACTCGTTCAGTGATTTGCTGTTGCAGAAAATGCTCAATTTTTTCATGCAAGCTAATCGCCTGGTCCAGCACAGGGTCGGTGCCTGGCGTGTAAGCGCCCACGGCAATCAGGTCGCGGCTGCGTTCATATCGGGAAAACAACTGTTTCAGCCGGCGTGCGGAATTCTGGTGATTGTGCGAGGTGATCGAGTGCATCGCGCGGCTGATTGACTGTTCGATATCGATGGCCGGATAGTGGCCCGCTTCGGCCAGGCGGCGGTTCAGCACAATGTGGCCGTCCAGGATCGCGCGGGCGGAGTCGGCGATCGGGTCCTGCTGGTCGTCGCCCTCGGTCAGCACAGTGTAGAAGGCGGTAATTGAACCGCCGCCCAGTTCGCCATTACCGGCGCGCTCGACCAGCACCGGCAGCTTGGCGAACACCGATGGCGGATAGCCTTTGGTTGCAGGCGGCTCGCCGATGGCCAGCGCAATCTCACGCTGCGCCATGGCGTAGCGGGTCAGCGAGTCCATGATCAGCAGCACGTTCATGCCCTTGTCGCGGAAGTGCTCCGCAATTGCGGTGGAATAGGCGGCGCCCTGCATGCGCATCAGCGGCGGCGTATCGGCCGGAGCGGCCACCACCACCGAGCGGCGCAAGCCTTCCTCGCCCAGGATCTGTTCGATGAATTCCTTCACCTCACGGCCCCGTTCGCCGATCAGGCCAACGACGATAATGTCGGCTTCCGTGTAGCGCGCCATCATGCCCAGCAGCACCGACTTGCCGACACCGGAACCTGCGAACAGGCCCATGCGCTGACCACGCCCCACGGTCAGCATGGCGTTAATGCAGCGCACGCCAACGTCCAGCGTTTCCACAATCGGTGCGCGGCCCAGCGGATTGGCAGGACGCACATTGATCGGCGCCGAATCGGTGGTTTGAATAGGCCCCAGCCCATCCAGCGGACGGCCGGCGCCATCGACCACGCGACCCAGCAGCTCTTCGCCAACCGGCAGGTGGCGCGCACGGTCGCTGGGGCGGCGGCGCGGGTGGGTCACGGAGCCTGGCTTCGGTACGCTCTGTTCAACCGGGAATACGCGCGTGCCGGGAATAATGCCTTCCACATCGCTCTGCGGCATCAGGAATAACTTGTCGCCTTCGAAGCCGACCACTTCCGCTTCCACACGGCCGCCGGACGGCAGGGGTACGGTGCAGGCAGCGCCGACAGCCAGGCGCAGGCCGACCGCTTCCATCACCAGGCCCGCCACGCGCGTGACGCGGCCCGAGATCTGCATCGGTTCGACGAAATCGATCAGCGTGGCGCAATCGTTCAGATAAGCGCGCCAGCGTCCGGCGTGTGGAGCAGTGAGGTCGGCAGCGCCCATCTCAGGCCATCCAATCCAGGTCCTTGCCCAGCGCGTGGGTCATGCGCTGCCAGCGCGCCTGTACGGTGGCGTCGATCTGGTTGCTGGCGGTATCGACCTTGCAACCGCCGCGCGCAATGGTGGGATCTTCGATCACGCGCCAGCCGCCTTTATCCAGTTCCTCGGCAATGCCTTCGCGCACTACCGGCGCATCTTCCGGATTCAGAATCAGCAGGGCAGGCTGCTGCAACACCGGCAGGTATTCGATGGCTTCGCGCACGATGGGCAGGATCAGCTCCGGCTTCACCTGCAGCGCATTCTTCAGCATGCCTTTCGCCAGATGCAGGGCCAGTTCCATGACGTCGTTGGCAATCAGCTGGTCGGCGTTGCGCAGCGATTCGGTGAAATTGTCGGCCAGGGTGCGCAGCGGATCGAGCAACTGGTCGGTGGCGACACGGCCCGCTTCCAGCGCTTCCGCGGCACCGGCTTCGTGGCCGGCCGCATAGCCGTCTTCATAGCCTTGCTGGCGCGCTTCTTCGCGGATTGCTGCGAGCTCTTCTTCGGTTGGATATTCGGGTGGGGGAGGGGCTTCTTCGTATGCTGCGTACTCAGCCTCGCGCGCAGCCGCTTCTTCGGCCGCCTGGGCTTCGGCAGCGGCGCGTGATGCTGCCTCTTCGCGTTCGCGCTGAGCCACGGCGCTCGGGCGCATGTCGCCAAAGGATCTGAGTTCCCAGCGCTGGAATGCTGTCTGCTGTTCTTTTGGGATTGTTGCCATTAAATGAAGCTATCCTCGCCCTTACCGCCCAGCACGATCTGACCTTCGTCCGCCAGACGGCGCACGATTTGCAGGATCTGTTTCTGCTGGGTTTCCACTTCAGACAGGCGCACAGGGCCTTTCGATTCGAGGTCTTCGCGCATCATCTCGGCAGCACGCGCCGACATGTTCTTGAACACCTTGTCGCGCAAGTCCTGCGACGCGCCTTTCAGCGCGATGATCAGCATTTCGGACTGCACTTCGCGCAGCAGCAGCTGGATGCCGCGGTCGTCGACATCGATCAGGTTGTCGAACACGAACATCTCGTCCATGATCTTCTGCGCCATATCGTTGTCGTAGTTCTTGATGTTGTCCATTACGCTCTGTTCCTGCTCGCCGGACATGAAGTTCAGAATCTCGGCCGCGGCACGAATACCGCCCAGCGTGGATTTCTTGATGTTCTCGTTGCCGGACAGGAGCTTGGTCAGCACGTCGTTCAGTTCGCGCAGTGCGGCCGGCTGCACACCGTCCAGGGTGGCGATACGCAGCACCACGTCGTTGCGCAGACGGTCGGTGAAATGGCCCAGAATTTCGCAAGCCTGGTCGCGTTCCAGGTGCACCAGGATGGTGGCAATGATCTGCGGGTGTTCGTTGCGAATCAGCTCGGCCACTGAATTGGAATCCATCCACTTCAGCGACTCGATGCCGGAGGCGTCCTTGCCACCCAGGATGCGGGACAGCAGCACGGAAGCCTTGTCGTCGCCCAGCGCCTTGGTCAGCACCTGACGGATGTACTCGTCCGAATCCAGGCCCACAGTGGAGGCGGCCGCGTACTGGTCGCGGAAGTCGTCCAGCGTGTTGACCACCACCTCGTGCGGCACGTTTTTCATGGTCGCCATTGCGGCACCCAGCTTCAGCACTTCACGCGGGCCGAGGAATTTCATCACTTCGGCCGCTTCGCCTTCGCCCATGGCCAGCATCAGGATGGCGGCCTTTTGCAGTCCGGTGTTATCAGTCATTGTTGCCTATCCATTCCTTGATGACGTTGGCGACGATGCGCGGATCGTCCATCGCGAGTTTCTTGGCCAGCGCCAGGTTGTCGCGGTAGGTGCGCGCAGTGTTCTCTTCCATTTCCGCGATTTCCTGTGCCAGCATTTCTTCCGGCGTCGGTCCCGTCGGTTCCTCGATGATTTCCTCTTCCGGTTCCGGCTCCGGCGCATTGATTTCGTCGATCTTCTTGAAGACCGGACGCATCATCGGGCGCACGATACGCAGCAGGATGTACAGCAGGATCAGGGCCGTGATCAGGAACTTCGCCAGCTCCTTGGCCAACGGCAGGTTGGCCGGGTCACGCCACCATTCCAGCGGCGGCGGGGCTTCCTTGTCCACGCCATCGAACGGCGCATTGGCCACGCTGACCGAGTCGCCGCGATCCTGGTTGTAGCCCATGGCTTCTTTCACCAGGTTATTGATCTTGGCCATCTCATCAGCGCTCAGCGGGCGCACGGTGATCTTGCCATCCTTGCCGACGATACGGCGATAGTTTACTACGACGCCCACTGTCATGCGTTTCAGACCGGCGATGGCCTTCTGTTCATAACGCACGGTCTTGTCGACTTCGTAATTGGTGGTCGATTCCTTATGGCTTGGGCCTGCATTGGCTGCCGTCGTACCAGTACCCGGCTGACCCGGCGCCGGCGCGGTGCCTGGCGGATTGGTAGTCAGCGGTGCAGTGGCGGTGCCCGGCGGCTGGTTGGACAGGGCGCCCGGCACGCCATTCGGATTTGCGTTCGGATTGCCCGTGGTTTCGCTGCTCTGCTGGCTGCGGATAGCGGACGCGGCAGGCGGCGAATTCGGCTTGTAGGACTCGGCGGCCTGCTCGACAGCCGAGAAGTCCACGTCGGCGACCGCCTCGGCGCGTACATTGCCTTCGCCAACGATCGGCGTGACGATGGATTCCACCTGCTTGATGACCTGCTTCTGCAGTTCCTGCACGTATTTGAGCTGGCTGGCGTCCAGATTCTTGGCATTGGCGCCCGCGCTGCCGTTCTTGTTCAGGTCGGACACCAGATTGCCTTGCTGGTCCACCACGGTCACATTCGCCGGGCTCAGTTCCGGCACGGAAGAGGCCACCAGGTGTACGATGGCGCTGACCTGGGCCGGATCGATCACCCGGTTCGGGTGCAGGTTCAGGATGACGGACGCGGTCGGTTTCTGCTGCTCGCGCACGAACACGGAAGGCTTCGGCAGGGCCAGGTGCACGCGTGCGGATTGCACGGCGGACAGCGATTCGATCGAACGCGCCAGTTCGCCTTCCAGGGCGCGCTGGTAATTGACCTGTTCCAGGAACTGGGACACGCCCAGCTTCTGGTTTTCCATCAGCTCGAAGCCGACATTGCCGCCCTTTGGCAGGCCCTGTGCAGCGAGGCGCAGGCGCACGTCATGCACCTGCTCGGCGGGCACCAGGATGGCCTGGCCGCCTTCGGAAAACTTGTGCTTGACCTGCATCTGGTCCAGCGCGGCCGTGATGGCGCCGCCGTCGCGGTCGCTGAAGTTGGAGAACAGGACTTTGTAGTCCGGCTCCTTGTTCCACAGCCACAGAATCAGAACCAGCGCCAGAATGCCCGCCACAGCGCCGCCACGCATGAGGTTGCGGCCCATCGGGGTCTGGAAGAAGGCAAAACGCCCGGCCGGTTGTTCGGCGGCGGTGTCTGGTGCGTCGATGTCGAGTTGTTCGGCGGCTGCAGCCATGGGGTATCTGTGTAGGGGTTATGGGCCTGTTGCACATTATCAGGCGCTGTTGCGCGCTTTAAAGGCCTGAACAGAAGCCCGTTTCCCGTCCTGCTTATAGCCAGCGCCTTGCGCCGGCTACCGTATTCTGGAAGCCTGACAGTAGGCATATATTGTAGCGTGGCAACAGGGGCAGGACCTGACTTTGTTCCGCTGCAGCAACAGATTGGAGCACAAGATGAGAACAGGCGGCATCGACAACAGCCAGATTCAGGCCATGATTGCCCAGCTGAAAGCGGCGGCGACGCGTCCGCAGGCCACGCCGCCCGCGATCCAGACCGAAAAGCCGGCCACCCAGGTCGACTTTTCGCAAGCGCTGAAAGGCGCCCTGGACACCGTGGCGATCAGCCAGAACAAGGCGGAAGACATGAGCAAGCGCTTCCAGATGGGCGACGACTCCGTCAACCTGTCGGACGTGATGATTGCCCAGCAAAAAGCCAGCATCAACTTTCAGGCCACATTGCAAGTTCGCAACAAACTGGTACAGTCCTACCACGACATAATGAACATGCAAGTGTGACCAATGCTAAAACAGCTGATCGCCGCCATCTCGCTGATGGGACTGGGCGCCGCACACGCGGCCGGGCTCGAATTCCGTTTTGACGATTCTTCCGCACGCCTGTACAGCGCTGCAGTGCAGAAGGGCGAGATCGACGCCGCCACGGCGGAAGCGATCAGGCGCTTGCCGGAAACCGGAGCAATGGTGCGCAAGATGCGCCTGAAGGATGCGGATGCCTTCCTCGATTATCTACGCCGCATCGGCAAAGATCCCAAGCAGGCCGCGCTCGCCGCGCAGGTGCAGGCGGAGTTTGCGCGCGGGGATAAATTCACGTCAGCGGCCACGGAGGTGAGGCGCCAGCTGAAGGCGTATCTGCCGCCGGACTTCGCGGCCAAGTTCACCGTGCATTTCATTTTCGGCGGCGGCGCCACCGGTTTCGCCTTCGACGATGTGCACGATGATGTGTACGTCAACCTTGCCCGCTTCACCCAGGCGACCGCCGAGGAGCTGGCGGAGGTGGTGTCGCATGAGCTGTTCCATGCGGTGCAGGCCCATGCGATGAGCGCGCCGCCGCGTCCACCGGCCGGTATGCCGCAAGCCGCGACCGGCAAAATCTGGATGAACCGCCTGCTGTACGACCTGGTGCAGGAGGCGACGGCCGAGATCTTCACGCATCCGATTGCCGATCGCCCGGCGACACCATTCTCGGCGCCACACAAGGAGAGCATTGCCCGCAACGGCAAGCGCATGAAGTCCATCGCGGGCCTGCTCGAAACGTCGGCCCTGCGTCTGTTGCTGGCGCCGCCTGCTGATGAGGATCATTACGATCCGATTTACGGCATCCTGTTCTACGGGGATTTCGATGAGCTGGGTTACGACATGGGCTGGATCATGGCCAATGCCATCGAGCGCAAGGACGGCAAGGATGCCATCTACCGCATCCTGCAAGGCGAGCCGAAGCAGTTCGTGCTGCGCTACCAACAGATCGCCGAAAGCGATCCTTCCCTGTTCAAATTCAACGAGGATTTCCTGCGCGCCGTGCGCGCACTCTAGTTCAGGCCGGCGATACGGGCGTTGCGCTCGCGTTCGAGCTTGGTGATGTAGCGCTGAACGGCGTTCAGCGCGGAGCGGGGAATGTCGACGAACTGGCAGCCAAGGCGGCGGTTCGATTTGTTGTTCAAAAGCGTCAATTCGATCGAATTGCGGATCTGCAGGCCGCAAACGATGGGGCCGATTTCCGGTAATTCGATGCGGCAGTCGTTGTACATCTTGCCGATCGTGTCGCCCAAAATGAGGCGGTTGTCCAGGATGGCGATGCCGCCGCAACTGATGTCGGCCAGCGGGAAATGGTTGGCGCCGCCGCCCATTTCCGGTGGCAGGGGAATCTGCACGCGTACCGGATTGCTGACTGGCGTGGCCATGCGATAGAACTCGCGGCGCTGCAGGCGGATCAGGCTCAGTGGTACGGAAATTTTCAGCGCGGGACCGCCTTCGAAAGTGGCCGATTGCACGCGCTCGCTACCGAACATGATGCGGATCTTGTCCAGCGAGGTTTCATAGGAAACGGCTTTAGCTGCAAGGATGCGGCGGTTCTGGTCGGGGTTGACGGAGCAGTCGAGAATGACCGCGTCATTGTCCGGATCGACTTCCAGAATCGAGGTCACGCACACGTCCGATTCACCGTGTACCAGCATACGGATCAGCTGCTTTTTCTCACTGATGCTGCGTAAGAGGGCGACAATCTCGCGGCGGGATTCCACCTCAAAATCATGCCAATTCTCCAGGTCCGCATCCGAAATATAAGTGTGCATCAAAGTCCGTTGTCTGGGGATTCGATCGGTGTGCTCAAGTCCGGTGCCGGGGGCGGGGGCTGTCCAGACTTTTGCGCTGCTTCAATATGATAAAGCCAGGCCAACAGTTCCGCAATTGTACGGTAGAGCACTGGCGGGATCTGTGCATCCAGATCCACTTCCATCAGCAGCGACACCAATTCCTTCGACTCATGGATGTGCACGCCATGTTCGGCGGCGACGGCAATGATCTGCTCGGCCACCAATCCGCGTCCTTTGGCGACGACTTTTGGTGCCGCCTGGCCGGATTTGTAGGCGAGGGCGACCGCACTTTGCAGCGGGCGGCGTGGCTGGTCAGGATTGTCCATCGCCAGCCTCCGCGCTGATGGTCAATGAAGCCAATGGCGCACCAGCCGCGTCCATGGCGCCTTGCAGCATGCTGGCCCAGGCACGCAAGGTGGCAGCTGTGTCTTCGCTGCCGGACTCGACCTGGATGTGGACTTGCTCGCCCACCATGGTGACCTTGGCGCCCACCTTGCCGAGCATGGGGAAACGGAAGCGTACGCCGCTGCGCCAGACCGGTTCGCTTTCGCGTTCGCCGCCGCGCTCTTGCTGCTTGCCACCATCGCGGCGGTCACGTTCGATTTCCCATTGCATGGGCTGGCCGGGCCAGGCCTGGCCTTGCCAGATCACCTTGCCCTGTTCCTGGGTGTGCAGCTGCTGGTTGATCATTTGCGCAGCGGACAGATCGGGGCCGTTCAGCAGCTTGTTCGCGGCTTCGGCCGGCGTCTGCGCGGCGGCTTGCGCCATGCGCTGCATTTGCGGCTCGCGCTGCAAGTCCTGCAAGGGTCGCTTGCCTTCGGCCCATTCGGCCACGTGCGACTCGTAAAACAGGCCGCTGTCGCCCAGGGCTTGTTTCAGGTTCTGGTCCAGCTTGGCGGTGTCGGGTGGGCCACCATCGGACAGCGGCGTTTTGCCATTGATCGTGACCGGCACACCGGGCGTGGTGTAGGCCGCGCTCAGCGCCGTGGAGATGGCGCGCGCAGCGGGGCTCAGCGTGGGTTGCGGCGTGTTCTTGTCGAGCGGTGGAAGCTGCTCGGATGGCGTCAGCGGGGCTTTGCTGAGCAGCGTCGCCGCCGCGCTTTGCGGGCGCGTTCCCGCAGCCTGCGCGCCGGCTTGAGCGCCCGTGCCGGACGCTTGCGCAGCGGCTTCGGCATCAGCACCCGCGGGCAAGCCTGCTTGCGCGGCGCCTTGCTGACCGGCTTGTGCGAGCTGGGCCGCTTGCGGCGGCACGCCCGGCTGGCCAGCGGCGCCGGGCTGCCCCGGCGTCTGGCCTTGCGCAGCTTGCTGCGCGGCCTGGCGGCCTGCCTGGCTGAGCGTGCTGGTGTCCTGCGACGGCAGGCGTGCCGTGTCCTCGGCCATGGGCGGCAGCGGCTTGCCTTCCGTGTAGAGCACGGCCGCTTCGCCCGCGTTGGGATTGCCGGCGCCGATCTGCAAGGTAGGGCGTGGATCGGCCGCGACCACGGTCAAGGGCAGCGAAGTGCCTGCCTGCACATTGGACGGCAGCAGCATGCGCGCGTTGGTATCCGCCACGCGCACCAGGTAGCTGCCATCGTTGAATTTGGAAAGGACCTGGGCCGACACGGTCTGGCCCACCAGGTTTTGCAGGGCGCGCTGAAACGCCTGCTGGCGCGCGTCGCCGACCGGTGCGGTTGCAACGCGCCCATCGACAGCGGGAAGAGGGCGCACGCCCGGCGCGTCAAGCCGCGTCGCCATCGCGTGCGGGCAGCTTAGACGCTGCCGTAGGCATTCACCAGGCGGCGCTCAGTACCGGTGCTGTTGATCAGGGCGGAGAGTTGCGCCATCCAGGGCATGGCCAGGTCGCGGATTTCGCGGTCGGCAATCAGCATACGCCGGATCAGGGCGACTTTGCGCTCGCGCTGTTCGCCTTGCAGGGCTTCGGCCGGTTCTTGCTGCTGCAGGCGGCGGGCCTGGGCGGCCACTTGCTGCTCCAGCATGACCAATTGGTCCCAATCGCCAGTCTTGGCGGCGGCCAGCATGCGCTCGGTCAGTTCCGCCATACGGGCGTAGGTGTTCACGACTTCCAGTGGGCTCATCGTCATTATCAAACGCTCGCGAAATTCGGGGTTTTCTGGGGAGCCTGAGGATTTGCGGCCGGGGTATTGCCGATGGCATTCCAGGCATCGCGCAATTCGCCCAGCAGGCGTTGCACTTCTTCCAGAATCTCGGGCTTGTTCTCCAGATTTGCCTGCAGCAGGCGATTGCTCATGTATTCGTACAGCGCGTCGAGGCCTTCGGCAATCTCGCCACCTGCCTTCTTGTCCAGCGCAGCGCGCAAACCGCTGTCGATGATCATGATGGCTTTGGAGATCGCCTTGCCTTTCTCGCCGATATTACCTGCTCGCATGTTGGTCAGCCCGCTGGCGATCGCCGTCATGGCGCCGTCGAACAGCATCACGATCAGCTGGTGCGGACTGGCGGCAACAACCCCGGTTTCCATGCCTACTTTGGCGTAGGCATTGACGCCGGTTTGCCTGGTTCCAAACATTGTGAATCTCCTCTAAATCGATTTAGCTGGCCGAAGGAAGCTTGGCCAGTTGCTGCGTCAGGAAGGTCGCAGTCGAGTTCATGCTGGCTACCGCCGTATCAAGTGCAGTGTACTGCTTGCGGTATCGGGCTTCAATATCCGCGAGTTTGGCATTGAAGGCATCTTTCTGCTTCTGAATATCCTTGACGCTATTATTCAAACCTGTCGTGCGGCCATTCAGAATGCCGGTGCTGCCGAGGTAGCCGCTGGCCAGCGTGTTGAGCTGGTAAGCGTAACCTTGCGAGAAGCCGATGTCACCGCGGAGGCCTGTGCTGGTACCTTGTACCAGCATTTTCAGTCCTTCCACCGGGGCTCCTGGCGCGCCGGTCAGGGACTGCCCGTCTCCAGTGGCCGAATAGCCGCCAATTGTGCCGGCAACGTCAACGCCATTCGAAGCTGTCGCACCACCGAAAATGGATGCAACACTCGAGCCGTTCAGATCGCTGATACTGATGTTCGATTTGCTGCCGTACTTGTTCGACAGAATTTGCAGCGTGCCATCGGTATTCACGGTTACAGCCACGGTCGAGCCAGCAGTCGAGAAATTGCTCGCGCCGTTAATGGCGGACTGCATCATCGTCGCCAGCTGCTGCGGCGTGTAGCTGCCTGCAGCTAGAGTGACGGTGGCCGAATTGCTGGCGTTGGATGGCGAAGTATCGTTCAGCGTAAAGGTCCACTGGGTATTGTCGTCGATCGTGATCTCGGCGGGCAGGGCGCTGCCGCTTGTCATCTTGGCTTGGGTTGCCAGCTGAGTAATGTTGATGGCGTAGTCGCCTGCCTGGGTAGCCGAGGTGGAGCTGGTGAAGCTGATGTCGCTGTCGCTGGTCTTACCGATCGCGGCAAACACACCGGCGATATCGTTGAAATTGCCGGCCAGCGCCTTGTTCAGCTTGCTGCTATCAACGCTCAACGTACCGTCTTTTTGGAAAGAAATACCCACCTGGCCAAGTGAGGTCAGGCTGCCTTTCAAACCGGTCAACTGGGTCGACATTTGACGACGCAGGCTGGCTTGCAGGCTTTGCACAGTGGAATCACCCAACAGCGGACCACCGGTCTGCGTATCCTGGTCATAAGCCGTCAGGGACTTGATCTGGCTGTTGAGGTCGTTGTACGCCTTGACGAAGTCATTGACGGCACTGGTGACCTTGCTGTTATCGCGAGAGACATTTACGGTGGAGCTGCCAGTACCCACGATATCAAACGTCATTCCTTCTACTGCATCGCTGATGCTGGTGCTGGAGCTGGTGACGTTAATGCCGTTGATAGTTGCAATAGTGTCCAGCGCAGCCGACTTCTGGCTCATGTTCTGCGCGCCAGCTGGATCATAGGCCAGCAGCGAAACCAGGTCAGCATCGGGCGGGTTGCCGCCGGAACCAGCGAGCGAGATCTTCATCGTTGACGAGGCACCAGTCGCGGTCGAGGTGAGCACCAGGTGCTGCGGCGTGTTCTCGCTGCCGTCCGATACGATGCTAGCAGTCACGCCGAAATTGCCTTTGTTGATGGCGTCACGGATGCCTGCCAGGGTGTTATTCGTGCTGTCGATCGTGATCGTGCCGGAAGTGCGGTCGCCGTCCACCGCAAAGCTTGCGCCGGTGCTGTAGCTGCCACCGGTGCCTGCGGTCAGGCCAGCGGCGGATGGATTGCTGCCGCCCACCGAGATCTGGCTGCCGTCATTCGATTGCAGAACGATATTGCTGGTCGCGGTCGCCGTCGAACCTGCGTTGGCGGTTGCCGAGGTCTTGCCTAAGCCACCGTTCACGGCGCCTGTGACCGTTTCCGTAATGGCGATATTGGCGCCGTCCGGATTGGTGAATTGCAGAGTACCGTCAGCAGCGCTGCCGGTAAATGTGATATTGGCATTGGCCAACGCCTGGGATACGGCACTGCCTGGAACCAGCGCTGCGTCAATAGCTGCCGCGTCAACGCCCGAACCAGCGGCGACGCCGGCCGCCTGGGTGGCGATCTGCACGCCGCCAATGCTCAGGGAATAGGTGCCGCCGCCGCTGGTGTCCACCGCGCCGAAGGTGGTTGCACCACCGCTACCGAACAGGGTAGCCGAAGTCAAGGTTGGTGATGCCTTGGCGCTCACCCCCGTGGTGGATTCCTTGGCATTGATGGCATCCGCCAGCGCGCGCGCGCTACGGGTGCTGGAATCGGTTGCGATCGAAGTGCCATTGATAGTCAGGCCACCGGGCGTGATGCCGCCGGTAACCACGCCAGCACCCAGTGCCGCGCCAGTGACGCCGAATACGCCGCCAGTCACGGTGCCGAGTTGGAAAGTGATGTTGGTCTTCTGTCCCGTACCGATGGCGGTCGAGGTCGTCTTGTAGCCAACCGTGGACGCCAGCGTGTGCGCCTGGGCTACCTGGGTGACATTGATCTTGTAGTTGCCAGTCGCTGCCTTGGCGGTCGCGCTAGCGGTAAGCACCGATTCCGCGCTGGACTTGGTCGTCATGGCCTGGAACGCCGAGACGCTGCTCAGGCCGGACAAGGTGCCCTGGAAAGTCGACAGTGCGCCGGACAGGTTGCCAAACGCGCTGACCTTGGCCAGGTAGCTGGCGGACTTCTTGTCGAGGTCAGCCAACGGCGCCGACTCTGCGGCCATCAGCTTGCTGACGATGGTGTTGACGTCGATGCCGGAACCAATGCCGGGAGAAGAAATGCCCACTTGTTGCTCCTGATGAAAACGCTACCAATATAGGGGATTATCGGCAGCAATAAACAGGACTTGAGAGAGGGAATTGTTGTCCTGTTCTGCGGACTGGACCGTGATGTCGCCCTAGCACCATCATGCCACAGTGGAAAAAAAACGGCGCGCCGTGGCGCGCCGTATCAGGCAGTTTCTTTAAGTATAAGGCTGCGTGCCGAATCGATCGATTTGGCAATTTCCAGCGCCTCTGGTGTAGGCATCTGGCGCAGCACTTCCTTGGTGGACTGATCGACCACCTTGATTACCGTGAGCTTGGTATCGCCGTCGATGGAAAACTCGACGCCCTGGGCTTTTTCCTGAGCTGCTTTATTCAGCTTAGATACGGCCTGTGAGACTTGTTCCAGCGTCGGTGCCGGGGCGCTTGCCGTAACAGCGGCTGCCGTTTCAGTGGCAGTGGCTGGCGCGCGGCCGGTGCCTTGCAGGACGGCCGATTCGGCTGCGGCAAGCGGCCGTTCCAGGGAACGGTTCGTGCCGGCTGTAGCGATTGAATCGATAGTCATGATGCTTCCTTTGTGCAAAACCCCGGCAGGCTAAAAGCCGGCCGGGGTGGCGGTTATAAGCGATGGAAGTCCATCACATTATAAAAGCTTGCTCACGCGGGGAATTAACCACGCAGCAGGGACAGCACGCCGTTCGGCAGCGAGTTAGCTTGCGCCAGCATCGCGGTACCAGCTTGCTGCAGGATCTGGCCACGGGTCAGGTTAGCCGTTTCAGCAGCGAAGTCGGTATCCTGAATACGGCTCTGGGAAGCCGACAGGTTTTCCGAGGTGGTCTGCAGGTTCGAGATGGTCGAAGCGAAACGGTTCTGAATCGCACCCAGGGAAGCGCGGTTGCTGTTGATTGCGTTCAGTGCCGAGTCGATGGTCTTCAGAGCAGCGTTAGCACCGTCAACGGTGGACACGTCGATCTTGGCCACGGACTGCAGGTCGGAACCGGTGGTGCCGTTCACGATCGTGGTCGAGTTGTTGGTCGAAGCCAGGCTGAAGCCGCTGTCCGAGGAGAAGTCCAGATGGCCACCCACGGTAACGCTTTGGCCGCTCGCGCCGATTGCAGGCGAGGTGAATGCCGATACTGCAGCTTGCGAGCCGACGGCTGGCTTGTCGGTACCGCGCATGGTGGCAGCAGCCAGCAGGTCGTCCGAAGCGCCATTGGTGTTGGTGATCTGGATGTCAGCACCGGAGCTGTTCACCAGCTGGATTTCTTTGCTGCCATTGGTCGGGTTCGACTTGATGGATGCGGAAATACCGGTGGTGTTGGTTTGTGCGTTGATTGCCTGAGCCAGAGCCGACAGGTCGCCGCCTTTTACCTTAGCCGAGATGGTCACGGCGGTAGAGTTGGCATCCGATTCGATCGAGTTGTCGCCACGCAGAGAGAACTGAACCGAGCCGTCGGTGCCGGTGACCAGACCTTGCAGGGTTGCAGTGGTCTTGGCGCTGGCGGTCACACCGGAGGCGCTGGTGTTGGCGTTCACTGCAGCTGCAATCTTCTTCGCGCTGTCGCCTGCGGCGGTGGTCACCGTGGTGGTGGTGCCGGAGCCGGAGGTGAAGGTCAGCGTGTCAGCAACCTGGTTGTTGGCAGTGCCGGCGATCGCGTCGGACAGGGAACCGCCACCAGCGTTGAAGTAGCCGGACAGGGTGTTGTTGCCGATGTCGGTAGCTTTAGCCGATTGCACGCCGATGTTAATGGTCTGGCCGGAGTTCGCGCCAACCTGGAACTGAGCGGAGGTCAGGGAACCGTCCAGCACGTTCTGGCCGTTGAACTGGGTGGTGTTGGCCACGCGGTCCAGTTCTTTTGCCAGGGACGAAACTTCGTTCTGGATCGATTTGCGGTCGGAATCGGAGTTGGTGCCGTTAGCGGACTGCACGGACAGTTCGCGAATACGCTGCAGCAGGTCACCTGCGGTGCTCAGGCCACCTTCAGCCGTCTGAGCCAGCGAAATACCGTCGTTTGCGTTGCGGGCAGCTTGGTTGTTACCACGAATCTGGGAAGAGAAACGTGCGGAAATTGCCAGGCCAGCGGCGTCGTCTTTGGCGCTGTTGATGCGCAGGCCGGAGGACAGGCGCTGCAGCGAGGTCGACAGGGCGGATTGCGACGAGTTCAGGTTACGCTGTGCGTTCAGGGAGGCAACGTTGGTGTTGATGGTCTGAGCCATGATGTAAATCTCCAGTGGTACTTCTAAGTTGGGCTATTTGCTCATTCACTTTGGCCCGTCACGCTGTTCTATGACGATCAAGCCGCTGTTGAGACAGGTAACGGTTGCCCTACGGGAACCTTTAGGGGGATTTACGAGCGGAAATTGCGTGTTTTCGCTCTAAAGTCGAGGTCCCGATACCCGCTAAGACGGCGGGATTTTGGAGAACTTTAGGGGTAAAAATAATTTTTTTAGGCAAAAAAAAACCTGCCGCGCGGCAGGTTTTTTGACAAGTAATTTGTTTATTCGGCAACAATGACCCGATTTTTTCCGGTACGCTTGGCCTGATACATTGCCGAGTCGGCACGTTTGACCAGTTCGGTCTGGCCTTCGTTGGGGCGGCGCAGAGCGACACCGGCGGAGAAGGTGATCAGAACCTTTTCATTTTCGTGCATGAAGAAGTGGCGGGTCAGCTCGCGCTGCAGACGGGTCATGGTGGCGACCGCAGCCTCGATGGTGGTTTCCGGCAGCATGATCAGGAATTCCTCGCCGCCGAAGCGGGCGATCACGTCCATCGAGCGCAGGGTTTCCTTGACCACCTTGACCAGGTGTTTCAGCGCGTTGTCGCCGGCGATGTGGCCCAGCGAGTCGTTGAGCTTCTTGAAATCGTCCAGATCCAGCACGGCGATGCAGAGCGGCGTGCCGCGGCGGTCGGCGCGTGCCGTCTCGCGTTCGAACACGTCATCCAGGCCGCGGCGGTTGAGGGAGCCGGTCAGCTGGTCTTCACGCACCAGCTCGCTCATATGCTGCAGCTTGGCTTCCAGGGCGTGGATGCGGGCTTCGGCGTCCTGCACCTCCTGCTGGGCGGTGACCATGCGGTCGCGCGCTTTCAGGGCCTCGTCCTGCACCAGTCGGGTTTCCTTCAGCACGTCGTCGAGGATCTGGTTCAGCTCGGAGATGTCCTTGGCCTGGCTGATCTTGGCAGAGTAGCCGCCGATCTTCTCGTGGAAGTCGCCGGTGGAAACGGCCACAGCGCCCAGGCGGTCGATGAAGGTCATCATCATATTCTTGACCGTGGACTTCACGTCGGCCAGGCTGTGCTTGAGCTGGCTCTGCTTATAAATGACGTCCTTCAGGCTGCGCGTGGCTTCCTCCAGCGCGCGCTGGTCGATCGGGCCGGAAATCAGATTCTGTACTGCGTCGATCTGGCCACGCAGCCAGGAATCGTCGTCCAGCAGCTCGGACACGTTCTCCAGCAGCAGGCGGAACAGGCGCAGCAAGAGTTCCTGCTGTTCGGCCGTGTCGCCACTGCGAATTTCGATCTGGTAGCACAGCTGTTTCAGGCGCGTGCCGATCTCGGCCAGTGCCGCTTCGGTGTGCGCTTCCTTGGTGGCCGCGCCCAGAGCTTCGGCCTCGGCCACCAGCGCTGGTGTGCCGCTCAGCAGCGAAGCAACGGCAAAGGTCAGCGTGCGGCTGAGCAGGTCGCGCAGCTGTTTGGCTTGTTCGCCTTCCGTATTTGGGGCCAGTTCGATGCCACCGCCGGGGCGGGTGGGTGCAGGGCGCTCGGCCAGAGCGGACAGGGTGCGCGCATAGGCCTCCCAGTCACGCGATTTGACCGCGCGATTGAAGCGGCGGCCAAAATCGGCGAGTTCGCCCGGCTGATCGGTCAGGCGGGCGGCAAACTGGGTAAGAACGTTTTCGGGGCCGGGATCGGCGGCGGGCGCTGCGGTTGCCGGGGCGCCGGTAATTTCGTTGTAGATGTCGCGATAGGCGTCGGGCGTAGGAGCGATCCGGCGCAGCGCGAGACGGCGGAAAGCCTCGCGGGCAACATCAGCCGGGTTCATGTCCGCGCCGGCTGGGTTGGTGGGTTTGCTAGACATCTGACGTACAGCCTTTACAAAGGTTTACCGATTGTCAGCATCTTAAGCCACTGTCCAGTATGCCCATCGTTCAATTAGCAGGGAGAAATTTGCCTTAATTCCCGGCATCAATCGATTAACTGGTTTTTAATGGCGTAATGCGTCAGCTCGGCGCTGTTCTTCAGGTTCATCTTGGCCAGCAGGCGGGCGCGGTACTCGCTGACGGTCTTGACCGACAGCGACAGCTCCTTGGCAATCGCACCCACGGTTTTGCCGGAAGCGATCATGGTCAAGGTCTGGAATTCCCGGTCGGACAGCATTTCATGCGGCGCTGCCTGATGGTCCTCGCCGACATGGTTTGCCAATTCCTGGGCCAGTGCCGGACTAATGTATTTTAATCCGCTAGCGACCTGCCGGATCGCATTGACCAGTTCTTTTGGTGCACTTTGTTTGGTCAGATAGCCTGCCGCACCCGCTTTTAGCGAGCGGATGGCGTATTGGTCCTCGCGATGCATGGACAGCATCAGCACAGCCAGTTCCGGCTTTTCCTTCTTGATCTGTTTGAGCACCTCGATGCCGCTGCGGTCGGGCAGGGTAATGTCGAGCAGGATGACGTGGCAGCCGGACTTGCGGAACAGCTTGACCGCGTCCAGCCCGTTTTCGGCCTCGCCGGCGACAACGATATCCTTGGTCTCGGCCAGGATCTGCTTCAGTCCTTCGCGGACGATGGCGTGATCGTCGGCAATGAAGACCTTGATGGTGGCTTTTTCGCTCATGCTATGTTATTTCGTTGAGGCAACTTCTCTGGGCGCTATTGTAACGTCCGCCGCCTCGGCTGGCAGCCTGATTTTGATCGCCACGACAGTACCGCCGCCGGGTGCATGACTCAAGGTCAAGGTTCCGCCCAGCGCTGCGGCGCGCTCGGCCATGCCACGCAGGCCGAAAGAGTCCGTTTTAGAGCGGTCAGTCGGGGCAATACCCTTGCCGTCGTCCGTGATTTTCAAGCTGAGCTGGCCGCGCGCACGTTGCAGGCGCACGCTGACGGAACGCGCGCGGGCGTGCTTGGCAATATTGGTCAGCGCTTCCTGTGCGATACGGAACAGGGCAGCGGCCTGATCGGGCGCGAGGTCGAGGTCCTTCACGTTCGACTGGAAACGGCAGACGATACCGGCTTGCGTCGAGAATTCCTTGACCTGCCATTCCAGCGCGGCGGGAAGGCCGAAGTCCAGCACGGATGGGCGCAGATCGAGCGTGATGCGGTGCACGGCATCGATAGTGCGGTCGACCAGCGAATCAACGTAGGCCGCTTTTTGCTGCAGGTGCTCGTCGCCTTCCGGCAGGCGGGCGGCCAGCATGGTCAGCGCCATCTTGATGGCGGTCAGATTGCCACCCAGATCATCGTGGATTTCGCGGGCGATGCGTTCGCGCTCCTGCTCCTTTACCTTTTCAATGTGGGCGGTCAGCTCCGCCAGGCGCGCCCGGCTGGCACGCACTTCGAGCTGCTCCAGCTTGCTCTCCGTGATATTGCTCATGATGCCTTCCCACTGCACCGTGCCATCGTCCAGGCGGTGCGGGGTACTGCGCAGGTTAATCCACTTCACGTCTTTCCACGCTTCGACCCAGATGCGGCCTTCCCAGTTCCAGCTCCACAGCGAGCCGGCGGAAGCATCCATCGATTCCTGGTAAGAAGAGCGGTCGTCGTGCAGGATCAACTCCAGAAAGCGCTGCGGCTCGGCTTGCAGCTCGGCGGCGCTGAGGCCCAGCAGTGCCTGGCAGCCATCGCTGAGGTAGGGAAATTCCACACGGCCATCCGGCAGGCGGCTGAATTGATAAACCAGACCTGGGGTGTGGGCGGCAATTGCGTCTAAAGCGGAGAGCTGGCTGGGGTGCATGACGTTAGTGTAACGTCAACGGCGCCGTGCGCGCCAGAAGGCGCTGAAGCGGCGCAGCACTCTCAACGGCCGCATGTCGAAACGGCCGCCGCGCCCACGGCGCAGACGACGCAGCCAGTCGCGGCAGGCGCGCAGCGCGTCGCGGCATTCCTGCCAGGCGGCGGTGGCTTTCAGGCGCGCAATCCAGCGGTCTTTCAGTTCGATGAAGCGGTTGTGAATCCGTGCGAACCAGGCCAGTTGCAACAGGGCAGGGCGCGTCAACGCATACAGCCGCGCCACCGCGGCTGCACCCGCCACTTTGGCGATCACAAAAACGCTGAGGCCCATCATGGCATGCCCTTTCGCCATGGCAAACAGGGCCAGCAGCTTTACCGGGAACAGCAGCAGGGCCGGCAAAGTGAACAGCGCCAGGGCGGCCAGCGGTCCGAGCCGGCTGATGAAGCGCTCCAGCGCATGCAGCGGCGGAAACTGCGCCAGCCTCTCCATCAGGCGCGCACCAACATCCCACAGCCATTCTTCAAAGATGAGGAAGAGAGCTGCGAGGTAGACGAGAGGAGCAAACAGCCGGCGTCTGAATGTGTACAATCGCTTCATGTGGGTGCCATTATTGCACCATTAGACTTAAGCAGATATGAACAAGGCATTCGTAAAAGAGAGCGAGCAGGACGACGATGATGATGCTGTCCCTGCCGCGTTGGCGATTCCGGCGGGATCGAAAAACTACATCACGCCTGCGGGCTACCAGCGCATCAAGGATGAGCTGCTGCAGCTGATTGATGTGGAACGGCCGGAGGTCGTGAAGGTGGTGCACTGGGCGGCGTCGAATGGCGACCGTTCGGAGAATGGCGACTATATTTACGGCAAGCGCCGGCTGCGCGAAATCGACCGACGCATTCGTTTCCTCACCAAACGTATGGACCTGGCCGCTGTGGTTGACCCGAGCGTGCACCATGGCAGCGACCAGGTTTTTTTCGGCGCTACGGTAACTTACGCCAAGCGCTCGGGCGAAGAGCAAACCATCACTATTGTTGGCATCGACGAATTCGACCCCCTGAAAGGTAAGATCAGCTGGATCTCACCCGTCGCCCGCACCTTGACGAAGGCTCGAGAAGGCGACACTGTCACGCTGCACACGCCAACCGGCGTAGAAGAACTCGACATCCTCGAAGTCAGCTATCCCGCACCCGGCGAGGATTGAGCTGACGCAAAGCGCGCTGGCTGCATTTCACTATCCTTAACCCTAAAGTCGGGGTCAGACCCTGAGGGTCTGACCCTGGGGTTAGGGTCAAGGAGATACCATGCCGCGTCAACCGCGCCATTTCCCGGCAGGCAGTTGCATGCACATTGTGCAGCGTGGTGACAATCGCCGCACCTGCTTTCATTCGGAAAATGATCGGCGCCACTACGTAAGCTTGCTCGACAAGTACAGCAAGGCCAGCGGCTGCTTGATCCATGCTTACGTGCTGATGTCGAATCACGTGCACCTGCTTGTGACGGTGCAGGAACTTAACGCGCAGTCGTGGATGATGAAGGCCATCTCGCAATGCGCAGCGCACAGACTGCATTGCCTGCGCGGTGAATCCGGAACCATGTGGGATGGCCGTTATAAGGCCGCAAGGGTTGAGGCTGAGGATTATTTGCTGTTGTGCCAGCGGTATATTGAGCTAAATCCTGTACGAGCGGGCATGGTGCAGTATCCCGGGCATTATCGGTGGTCGAGTTATAACTGCAATGCTGAAGGGCGGCGTAACGACGTGATCACGCCGCATGAGGTTTATCTTCGATTGGGGCGGGAGGCGCGACAGCGGCAGATGGCTTATCAGGCGCTGTTTGATATCCCGTATTCCGAGTCCGATCTGGAGCGGATTCGCGGGGCAACGCATTTTCAGAGCGTCATTCGGAAACCCTAAGATCTGGGTCAGACCCTTGGGTCTGACCCTCGCTTATGCGCGCTCGCGAGAGACGCGGTTGACGCCGGCGACTTTGCGGACGTTGCGCAGCAGCGCCGCTAAATGCACGCGGTCTTTCACCTGAATAGTGAAGCGCAGCTGGTGGAGGATATGTTCGCGGTCTTCGTCCATGCCGACGAAGGTGATGTTGCCGTCGGATTCGCCGATCTCGGCCGCCACGCGCGCGAGAATGCCTTTCTCGTTGTTGATCAGCAGGCGGATGCGCGAGTCGAAGCGGCGGTTCAGTTCCGTGCCCCATTTCACTGCGATCCAGCGGTCCGGCTCTTTTTGCTTGAGGCGCTTGGCGACGGTGCAGTCGGCCGTGTGAACCTGGAGGCCCTGGTCGCGGCGCAGCTGGCCGACGATGTGGTCGCCCGGGATTGGCAGACAGCACGCCGCCAGTTGCACCGACACGCCTTCGCTGCCGTAAATCGTGACCGGGTCCAGGTCGGCGGCGCTGTTGTGGTCAATCGGCATGGAAGCCGACTCGCCGCCCATCAGGCCGAAGATATGGCGCGCCACCAGCGGCGCCATGCGCTTGCCGATGCCGATATCCGCATACAGTTCTTCGGCCGACTTGGCCGACGATTCGTTCAGCAGGCGCTCCATCAGCGGCCCTGGCAGGTCCGGATCGATATTGATTGCATTCAGTGCCTGCGTCAGCAGCTGCTGGCCGAGGCGGATCGACTCCGGCAGGTTAATCGTGCGCAGATGATGGCGAATCGCCGAACGCGCCTTACCGGTGCGGACAAATGACAGCCAGCTTGGCGACGGACGCGAATTCGGGTCCGTCTTGATCTCGACGATATCGCCATTGCGCAGTTCCGTGCGCAGTTGTCCCGGTTCGCTGTTGATGTTCACGGCCACCGTGTGGTCGCCGATGCCAGTGTGGATCGCATAGGCGAAATCGATGGCGGTCGCGCCGCGGGGCAGGGCGATGATCTTGGACTTCGGTGTGAACACGTAGACGGAGTCGGGGAACAAGTCCACCTTCACGTGTTCCAGGAACTCGGCCGAATCGCCGGTCTGCTGCTGGATATCGAGCAGGGACTGCAGCCAGGCGTGGGTGCGCTGCTGCATGTCCGACATATTGGCGTCGTTGTTCTTGTACAGCCAGTGCGCCGCCACACCCGATTCGGCAGTGCGGTGCATTTCCTGGGTGCGGATCTGGAACTCGACCGGCGTGCCGTACGGACCAATCAGCGTGGTGTGCAGCGACTGGTAGCCATTCAGTTTGCGGATCGCGATGTAATCCTTGAACTTGCCCGGCATGGGCTTGTACAGCGAGTGCAGGGTGCCCAGCGCCACATAGCAGTTCGAGAAGCTGTCGACCACCACCCGGAAGCCATACACGTCCAGCACCTGCGAGAAGGTCAGGTGCTTGGCGCGCATCTTCTTGTAGATGCCGTACAGCGTTTTTTCGCGGCCATAGACTTCGGCGTGGATGCCGGCCATGCCCAGCGTATTCTTCACCGCTTCCATGATCTTGCCCACCACCTCGCGCCGGTTGCCGCGCGCCGCTTTCACGGCTTTGGACAGCACGTGATAGCGCAACGGATACAGGTGGGCGAAGGCGAGATCCTGCAGCTCGCGGTAGATGTTGTTCAGGCCCAGGCGATGCGCGATGGGCACATACACTTCCATCGTTTCGGCCGCGATGCGGCGCTTCTTGGCCGGCGCCATCACGTCCAGCGTGCGCATATTGTGCAGGCGGTCGGCCAGCTTGATCAGAATCACGCGCACGTCCGAAGCCATGGCCAGCAGCATCTTGCGGAAGTTTTCCGCCTGCGCTTCGATCTGGCTCTGGAACTCGATTTTTTCCAGTTTCGACAGGCCGTCCACCAGATGGGCGACCGGCGCGCCGAAGCGCTCGATCAGCTCATCTTTTTTGACGTCCTGGTCTTCCATCACATCGTGCAGCAGGGCTGCCATGATGGCTTGTGCATCCAGCTTCCAGTCCGCGCAGATTTCCGCCACCGCGATCGGGTGCGAAATGTATGGCTCGCCCGACTTGCGGACCTGGCCCAGATGCATCTCGTCCGAGAAGCGATACGCTTCCTTGACCTTTTTCAGGTCCGCCTCGTTCATGTACTCGGCGAGTTTTTCTGTCAGATGGCTGATGGTGGCCACACCGGTGGCAACCGTGGGGGCGGCAAGCGGGGAAGAGGAAATCGGTGCTGTAGAAATGTCAACGCCCGGCGTTGGTTTAGCCGGGCGCTTTGCCCGGCGGGCGGGCTGTTCGGACACACTGGAATCGGTGCTGGTCAGGTTCATATCGGGTCAGTGATGGAATCCTACTGTAAGAACCTGGGACATCGTATTCGGGAACCAAGTTCCCAGATTACATAGGGACCTTTTTCAGCATTTCCAGACCCACTTTACCTGCGGCGATTTCGCGCAGGGCGACAACGGTTGGCTTGTCCTTGGCTTCGACCTTAGGGGTGTGGCCTTGCAGCAGCTGGCGGGCGCGGTAGGTCGCGGCCAGGGTCAGCTGGAAACGGTTAGGTACGTTCTTCAGGCAATCTTCAATAGTGATACGGGCCATTCTTTAACTCCTGGGTAGTCTGTATTTATGCTGCGTGGTCGGCGTGGATGCCCAGTTCGGACATCAACTTGGCATTGCGGGCGGCTTGTTGCGCAAAACGGCAACGGGCGGATCGGACGATCGCGCTCAGCTCCGACAAGGCGACCGGGAACTCTTCGTTGATAATAACATACTCGAACTCGGGCGCGTGGGCGATTTCCCCGCCTGCAGCCAGCAGGCGACGGTTGATCACGTGGACCTCGTCCTGGCCGCGTTTGTGCAGGCGTTCTTCCAGCGCCGCGAAGGAGGGCGGCAGGATGAAGATGCCGGCCGCTTGCGGGAACTGCTTCTTGACCTGGCGCGCGCCCTGCCAATCGATTTCCAGCAGGATGTCGGTGCCGGCCTTCATCTGCTCTTCCACGAAGATGCGCGAGGTGCCGTAGTAATTGCCGTGCACTTCGGCCCACTCCAGGAATTCACCCTCGTCGGCGCGCTTGCGGAAGTCTTCCGCCGTGGTGAAGAAGTATTCGCGGCCATGCTGCTCGCCCGGACGCGGCTGGCGCGTGGTGGTCGAAATGGACAGCTTGATGGCCGGTTCCTGTGCCAGCAGGGCATTGACCAGCGTCGATTTGCCGGCGCCGGACGGGGCCGCAACCATGAACAGGCTGCCGGAAAAATGTTGGCTCATTTGCAATTCTCGCGAAGCGGGGCGATCGCCCAAAGAGCTATTTTACCAAGGGCAACGGGCACAAACCAGCATTGCGGAACAAAGCTTGCTCCGGATATATTTCCGCGCATGAATACGAACTTCGATCCTCGCTACGTCGCGCTGGTGGAGCATTTAGCCAGCGTCCGTCACAACGCCAATATTACACAAGCCGAACTGGCCGACGCGTTCGATCAGGGGCCATCCTGGGTGGCCGACGCCGAATCGCTGCAGCGTCCGCTGGAAGTGGTGGAGCTGTTCGACTGGCTGTCTGCCCTCGGTTATTGCCACAAGACTTTCTTCACCGAGCTGGGCTGGTTCACGCCGGAGGACGACAGCCCGGCGCTGCCGATCCGCGGCGAGGCGATTCCGGACGCGCGCGGCGTGCGCGTGCCGATGGTGTGGCAGGGACGGATCAAGGAAGTGTTGTTGGAAGGCATCACTCGCGAAGGTTATTTGTGGCTGGAGACGGAAATTTCGGCCCTGTACGCTCAACTCAATCAGCCGCGCAGCAAGCTGAAGAACCGCGACGCCATCGCCCGTGCGCTGGAGCTGGCCATCAATAAATTCCCGCGCGTGAATGCCAGCGATGTGTTTCACCACGTAGTGCACCGCCTCTATCTGCGCGAATACACCCGCACCCAGGCCGATCGCAGCTGGCAGCGCGCGGGCAGCGAGGCGCTGGAGCAGTTCATCGAAACCCGCTACGGCCAGCGCCTGGCCAAACGGAATATCACCCTGCGCTGGCTAGCCAGGCCGGCCGACCGCGCGGCGGCGTTTGGCGCGCTGGACCTGCCGCCCAAGGCGGGCCGTCCGCCGCTGGCGCTGTACGGCACGGCCAACGGCGGCCAGCACCTGTTCGGCGCCATTTTCCTGCGGACCGAGGATGCGGCCGCCAGCCGGGCGCTGCGGGAGCAGGGCCTGTCCAGCTACCTGCTGACGCTGGACGCACGCTCGGCGCCGTTGCCGCTGGGCGATCTGGTCAACCGCGGCGAGCTGGGTACGGCGACGGAGCCAACCGACAGCCGTCTGGCTGCCGCAAGCGGCTTCACGGCGTCCTACTCCTACAACAGCCGCACCCATACAGGTGACGGCATCGCTGAAGCGACCTTCGACCCGAAATGGGACCCGTTCCCGCAGGATGTCGAAAAAGCCTGGGCCAAATTCCGCCAGGAACGCGAGCTTTAAACCCACAGCAAAACCTGGTGGCAGGCACGACGTGCCTGCCACCTGTCTCTGCCTCGGGTTTGAAAATTAGAAGACCTCCTCGGCGCGCTATCCTTGCTACTGGACCGACCGGTCTATAGAATTCATGGCATGGAGACGACAACCCCCACCACCCGCGAGCGTCTGATCACCGCCATGGTCACCACACTCCAGCATCGCGGCCTGCACGGCGCCGGCTTGAGCGAGATCCTGGCCGTGGCCAAGGCGCCGAAAGGCGTGCTCTACCATCACTTTCCCGGCGGCAAAGATGCGCTGGCTGTGGCCGCCATCGAAGCGACCATCAGCTACCTGTGCCACAAGCTGGAGACTTATGTGGCCCGCGAGCCGGACCTGATCGCCGCGCTGCAAGCCTGGATTCTGCGCGCCATGCGCGGCCTGGACGATTCCGAATTCGAGCTGGGTTGCCCGCTGGCCGCTGTAGCGCTGGAATCGACGGCCGCCGACGTCGAACTGCGCGCCGCCCTGGCCGACGGCTTCGCCACCCTGCGCGCCCGCATCGCCGACGTGCTGGTCGAAGCCGGCCACGCGCCGCCGCGCGCCGCCGCCATTGCCGCCCTGTGTATCGCCGCTTACGAAGGCGGCCTGCTGCAAGCGCGCGTCGCCAACGACACCGCGCCCATGGTGCAGGCCATGGACGCCCTGATGCCAATGCTGAAAGTGGAGAGGAAGCCATGAGCCAGATGCCACCGGGCGAACGCCCGCAGCGCTTCATCATTCCGGCCGCCGACGGCTATGCGCTGGCGGCCACCAGCTACCCCGCCATCGGCATCGAACGCGCGCGCCTGATCGTGGCCGGCGCCACGGGTGTGCCGCAAGGCTTCTACCGCCGCTTCGCCGAATTCGCCTCGGCGCGCGGCTACTCGGTGCTGACCTTCGACTATCGCGGCGTGGGCAAGTCGGCCCCGGCCAGCCTGCGTGGCTTCGAAGCCAGCTTCCTCGACTGGGCGCACCTTGATCTGAGCGCGGTGGTCGATTCCCTCGCTGACGGAAAAACGCCGCTGTTCATGGTCGGCCATTCCTACGGCGGCCACGCGCTTGGTCTGCTGCCCAACCACGATCGCATCGATGGCATGTACGTATTCGGCACCGGCGCGGGCTGGCACGGCTGGATGCCGCGGCTGGAGCGCGTGAAAGTGCTGGCGATGTGGCGCGTATTCGCTCCGCTCATCACGCGCTGGAAAGGCCGCCTGGCCTGGAGCATGCTGGGGATGGGCGAAGATCTGCCGATGGGCGTTTATCGCCAATGGAAACGCTGGTGCAGCTTCCCGCATTACTTCTTCGACGATCCCAAAGTGCCCGAGATCGCCGAGAACTTTGCGCGTGTGCGTACGCCCATCCTGGCGCTGAACGCCACCGACGATCCGTGGGCGCCGCCCCGTTCGCGCGATGCCTTCATGACGGGTTACCGCAACGCGCCATGGCATGGCATCGACATCGATCCCGTTGAGCGCGGACTTGGCAAGCTGGGTCATATGGGCTATTTCCGTCCGCATGCCGAGCCGCTGTGGCAAGGCGCATTGGATTGGTTTGAGGGCGTGGTATAGTCGGGCGCATGAACCGACTACTCCTCGCTACCTTCCTGTCGCTCGCCGCAGCCTCAGCATCGGCGCAGCAGTATTGCACCTTCTATCCATCCAGCGGTGGCGCCCTGGCGCGTCCCGCCGAACTGGCGCCCGAGCTGAAGGCCGACGCGGAAAGCGCCATCGGCGCGCTGACCGTAGCCCAGGTGACGGCGCCCGAAGCGCAGCGCATCGAGCAGGGCAGCGTGCTGCTGGAGATGAATGAATCCGGCATGTGGCAGCTGCGTCCCCGCAAGGACGATAGCGACGACAGCCTGGCCGCGACCAGCACGCTGAGCGCACGCCGCACGCAGTTGAAATCGGCGCAGAAGCCGATGCTGTTGAGCGCCGTGCGCATGATGCTGCGCCAAAGCTTGTCCAGCGGCCACCAGTTCAACGTGGTGGCGCAGGGACCCTGCTGGAATTAAGGGTTGAGGATGCCCAGCAAAGTCTGGGCAGCAGCGGGCGCACGCTCCTTGGCGCCGTTGATGAAGTAGATGAACACATCGCGCTCGCCTTCGCCCCATTTCTTTGCTTGCGTGGCCCACTTCTTCAGAGCGGGCTTGGTGTAGCCCGTTTCGATCTCGCTTTGCGCATCCATCAGCCGCGCGTACACGAAGTCGCCCGTGATCTCGGTAATGTTCGGGAATTTCGGCGAATCGGTGATGACGGTGGCGACCTTGTGGCGCCTGGCGAGCTTGTAGTATTCCTCGCACATGAAGGTTTCGTGGCGCGCATCCAGCACGTGCTGCAGCTTGTGCTTGCCCAGCTTTTTCGGCAGCAGCTTGAAGAAGGCTTCCAGATCGTCCGGATCGAACTTCTTGGTGTGCGCCAGCTGCCACAGGATGGGACCGAGCTTGTTATCCAGTTCGGATAAACCGCTGTTGATGAAGCGCTCAATCGATTCGCCCGCTTCGCCCAGCACCTTGCGGTTGGTGGCGAAGCGGTTGGCTTTCACGGAAAACTTGAAGTCGTCCGGCGTGGTTGCGGCCCAGTTGGCGAACGTCTCCGGCTTGAAGGTGCTGTAGAAAGTGCCGTTGACTTCGATGCTGGTGACCTGACGGCTGGCGTATTCAAGCTGGCGCTTCTTCGATACGTCGGCTGGATAGAAGGTTTCACGCCAGGGCTCAAAGTCCCAGCCGCCGATGCCCACACGAATGCCTGCCGTCATACGCTTTCTCCTTGTTAGTCCACCGCCTTCACCATTTCCTCGATCGCTTTTTTGGCATCGCCAAAGACCATCATTGTATTCGATTGGTAGAAAAGTTCATTGTCCAGTCCCGCGTAGCCGGACGCCATGGAACGCTTGTTGACGATGATGCTTTTGGCCTTGTAAGCCTCCAGAATCGGCATGCCCGCGATGGGCGATTTCGGATCTTTCGCTGCCGGATTGACCACGTCGTTCGCGCCCAGCACCAGCACCACATCGGTCTGGCCGAATTCGCCGTTGATGTCTTCCATTTCGAACACCTGATCGTAAGGCACTTCGGCTTCGGCCAGCAGCACATTCATGTGGCCGGGCATACGGCCCGCTACCGGATGAATTGCATAGCGCACGTTCACACCCTTGTGGGTCAGCTTTTCCACCAGCTCCTTCAGCGCATGCTGGGCGCGCGCCACGGCCAGGCCGTAGCCGGGAACGATGATCACGGATTCCGCGTTGGCCATGATGAAAGAGGCGTCGTCCGCCGAGCCGGATTTCACCGGCCTTGCCGGCGCCGCTGCGCCGCCTGTGCTGGTGGACGCTTCCCCGCCGAAGCCACCCAGGATCACGTTGAAGAAGGAGCGGTTCATTGCCTTGCACATGATGTAGGAGAGGATGGCGCCCGACGACCCTACCAGCGATCCCGCAATAATCAGCATGGCATTATTCAGCGAGAAGCCAATGCCCGCGGCCGCCCAGCCGGAGTAGGAGTTCAGCATCGACACCACCACCGGCATATCCGCACCGCCGATGGGGATGATGATGAGCACACCCAGCACAAAGGCGATGGCCGTCATGATGAGGAAGGGCGTCCATGCCGGTTCCAGGCCGCTGTCGAACACGAAGGCCAGGCCCAGCGCCACCATCACCAGCGCCAGCGCAAGGTTCAGAAAATGCTGGCCGGAGAACACTACCGGCGCACCCTGGAAAAGGCGGAACTTGTACTTGCCCGCCAATTTGCCGAAGGCGATCACGGAACCGGAGAAGGTAATCGCGCCAACAAATGTGCCGATAAACAGCTCGATTCGATTGCCCACCGGGAGGGGCTCGCCAGCTGCGGCGATGCCAAATGCGTGCGGCTCCGACACTGCCGCGATGGCGATGCACACGGCAGCCAAACCAATTAGCGAGTGCATGGCAGCTACCAGTTCCGGCATCTTGGTCATCTCGACGCGTTTCGCCAGTGTGGCGCCGATGCCGCCACCGGCCACTACGCCCAGCAGCACGAGCGACAATCCGTTGCCGCCGCTCGCGCCCTCGGCCAGCGCATCCGCCCGCAGTTTGAGAATCAGCGCCACGGTCGTCACCGCCGCGATGGCCATGCCGGACATGCCGAATGCGTTGCCGGTACGCGCGCTGGCAGGCGAAGAGAGTCCTTTGAGCGCCTGGATGAAGCACACCGAGGCGATCAGGTACAGCATCGTTACCAGATTGAGCGAAACCCAGTTCATCGCTTGGACTCCTTCTTCTTGAACATCTCCAGCATGCGCTGGGTAACGAGGAAGCCGCCGAATACATTGACGGCCGCCAGCGCAACGGCGATGGTGCCCATGACCTGCCCGGTCATGCCTTCGGTCAGGCCGGCCGCCAGCATGGCGCCGACAATAATGATGGCCGATACGGCATTGGTGACTGCCATCAGCGGCGTGTGCAGCGCGGGCGTGACGTTCCACACCACGTGGTAGCCGACATAAATGGCCAGCACGAAGATGATCAGATTGATGATGGTATGACTGACTTCCATTTCATGTCTCCTTATTTGCGCAGTACCGCACCGTCGGCGCACACCAGGGTGGCCTTCAGGATGTCGTCTTCGCGATCGATGGCCAGCTTGTCGTCCTTGTCGATGATCAGCTTGAGGAAGTCGAGCACATTGCGGGCGTACAGTGCCGACGCATCGGCCGCCACATGGCAGGCCAGGTCAGGCTCCCCGACAATGTGCACGCCGTGTTTGGTCACGGTTTTTCCCAGCTCGGATAGCGGGCAGTTACCGCCTTGCGCCACCGCCAGGTCCACGATCACGGAACCGGGCTTCATGGCCTTTACGGTTTCTTCGCCGATCAGCGTTGGCGCGGCGCGGCCCGGAATCAGAGCGGTGGTGATGACGATATCCGCCAGCTTTGCGCGTTCGTGCACGAGCTCCGCCTGCCGTTTCAACCACTCCGGCGGCATGGGACGCGCGTAGCCGCCGACGCCTTGCGCGATCTCTTTTTCCTCGTCGGTCAGGTAGGGCACGTCGATGAACTTGGCGCCCAACGATTCCACCTGTTCCTTCACCGGCGGCCGCACATCGGATGCTTCGATTACCGCGCCGAGGCGCTTAGCCGTCGCAATTGCCTGCAAGCCTGCCACGCCAACACCCATGATCAGCACGCGCGCGGCTTTGACCGTGCCTGCCGCCGTCATCAGCATCGGCATGAAGCGCTGGTAGGTGTTGGCGCCAACCATCACGGCTTTATAGCCCGCGATATTGGCTTGCGAGGACAGCACGTCCATCGACTGCGCACGGGTGATGCGCGGCACGGCTTCCAGCGCGAAGGCTTGCAATCCAGCGCTTGCCATGGCTGCGATATTCCCGGCGTCGAAAGGATTCAGCATGCCAATCAGCACGACGCCTGGTTTCATCAGCGTACGCTCATCCGCGTTGGGCGCGCGCACTTTGAGCACGATGTCGGCGCTAAACGCCTCGGCTGCGGAGCTTATCGTTGCGCCCGCAGCGGCATAAGCTTCATCGGTGACCGAGGCCTGGATGCCTGCGCCCGACTGCACGATCACCTGATGTTTCGCCGCGAGCTTCCTGACCGTTTCCGGCGTTGCGGCGACGCGAGTTTCCCCCGCCCGCGTCTCGGCGGGAATCCCGATTCTCATTTGCAGACTCCTGTCAGGCCGGCGTGAAGGCGGCCGCGTGCCGGGCGATGAATTCCTTTACGCTGGTGGCTTGTTGGCCAGTCAGCGTCATCACGTCCTCGCTCTGGCGATCGTAGCGGCCCGCGCGGTGCAGGTCGGCCATCACGGACAGGTGATTGACCAGGTGGATGGGCAGGCCCATTTCGATCAGCGCTTCGCGCCACGGCGCCAGCGGGATGTCCTGGTAGCTGATGTCGCGGCCCAGTGCCTCCCCGTACTCCCTTGCGTAGTCATGCATGTTCACGGAGCGCGGTCCGGTCAGGTGATAGGTCTTGCCGATATGGCCTTCCGGTGCAGACAGGATGGCCGCTACCGCGCGCGCCACATCGTCCGCCGCGATCGGCGAAGTCTTGCCGTCGCCGAAGGGCAGGCGGATCTGGTTGTCTTTCTTGACCGACGCCGCCGAGAAGCGCAGGAAGAAGCCTTCCAGGAAGACAGTCGGGCGTACCGTCACCACCGGCAGGCCCGACCACTCCAGGGCCTGTTCCGCCAGCCAGTGCAGCTTGTGCTGCGGGCTGTCGGTCGTCTCAGTGATGCTCATCTGCGACAGCGTCATCTGCGACATGTTCACGAACGTCTTGACGCCGCAATGTCTGGCCACGGCGGCCACGTTGACGGTGGCGGCCAGATAGGTGTCCGAAACGGACATGCCGAAGTAGATCGACTCGCAGCCCTTGATAATGCGGTGCATGTCTTCAAGGCTGAGCAGATTGCCGACGACGACTTCCGCACCCATATCGCGCAAGGCTTGCGACCGTTCATCTTCCTTGCGCACCATGGCGCGTACGCTGTGGCCGCGGTCGAGCAATAGCTGGGTCAGGGTACGGCCGATAGCGCCCACGCGGCCTGCCGCGCCGGTAACGAGGATAGGAGATTTGCTGGTCATGATGAGTCCTTTCAGGCCGCCAGTTTCAGGATGTCGATAACGTCGGCGGGCGAGCGTACCGGGCGGGGATTGGTATAGATGAAGAATTCTTCGCGCATGGTGGTTTCGCCGATCAGCTGGAACTGATCGGGACCGACACCAACTTCGGACAGGCTGGTAGGCAGGCCAAGCGAGATGCAGAACTCGCGGAAGGCTTCCGATGCACTCAACTCAGGCCTACCCAGTGCTGCCGCCAGCTCCTTCTGGGCTTCTTCAGCATTTGGGCGGTTGTAATCGAGGATGGCGGGCATCATCACTGGCGTGCACAGGAAATGCGGCACATGGCAGGTGCCACCCAGCACGTGGCCGATGGCGTGGCTGGCGCCCATCGGCACACGCGATTGCAGGCCGAAAGAGCACAGCCAGGACGCTGTCTGGCACTGGCGCGCGGCTTCCACATCATCGCGGTCGGCGCGTGCGCGCGGCAGCCATTTCGCCATCAGCGCCAGGCCACGCAGGACCACGGAGTCGGTGAGCGGCGTGCCGCGCGGAGAGCATAGGGCTTCGATCGCGTGGTCCATGGCGCGCGTACCGGAACCCAGCAGCAGATCATCCGGTGCGTGGCGCAGCAGGGCAGGGTCCAGGATGATCGTGATCGGCATCATCATGCGGTGGAAGAAGGTCTGCTTCAGGTTACGGCGTGGATCGGTGACCAGGCAACCTGCATTGTATTCACCGCCGGACAGCGTGCTGGGAATGGCAATCATGCGCACGGTTGGGCCGCGGAAGTTTTTCAGACTCACACGTCCGGCGCTGTCGAACTTCACTTCGAAGCCATCCAGGCCGTCCGGATCGACGATGCCATGCTCCATGCACAAGGTTGCAATCTTTGCAGCGTCAACTACCGAGCCGCCGCCGACCGCAACCAGCAAGTCGGCTTTTGCTTCCAGCGCGGCGCGCGCGATCGCCACCGAGCTTTCGCGGGTGGTGTGCTGCGGCACTCCGTCATAAACGCCGGCGCAGCGCTCACCCAGTGCTTCGCGCAGCTTCACTATCTCATCAGTGCGTGTATTCAGGCTGCGGCTGACGATGAGGAAGACGCGCTGGCTGCCGAGGCGCTCGGCTTCAGCGGCCAGCGACTGCGCGGCGGGCCTGCCGAAATCCACGCGTTCCATGGCGGGGAAGAGGTGCGTGCCTTTTTCATGCATGGTGATATCTCCTGTCGATTTTATTTCCGAATTCGAGCTTGCGTGATGCAGTATGTGCGAGTAACATGACAGTGTCAAGTTTAAATTCTGAGCTAAAGGAACGCCTTCATGCCATCTTACACAGCACCTTTGCGCGACGTGCGCTTCCTGCTGGAGCAGGTACTAGATTACGAAGCCACGCTCGCCAGCCTCGATGGTTATGAAGATGCTGGCCCCGACGTCATCATGGCGGTGCTGGATAGCGCCGCGACCTTTGCGCGTGACGTCGTCCTGCCGATCAATCTGCCCGGCGATGATGTGGGCTGCACATATGAAGGCGGTGCCGTGCGCACGCCTCCCGGCTATCGAGAGGCATATCGTCAATATTGCGAAGCTGGATGGACGGCGCTGGCGGCCGATCCGAAGTACGGCGGCCAGGGCCTGCCTGCTTCGCTGGGGCTGATGGTGCGCGAGTTCGTGGCTTCGGGTTCCATGTCTTTCGGGATGTATGCAGGCCTGTCGATGGGCGCCTACCGCGCGATCTCGGCCCACGGCAGTGAGGAGCTGAAGGAGCGCTATCTGTCGCAGCTTGCGTCGGGCATCTGGACCGGCACCATGTGCATGACCGAGCCGCAGGCCGGCTCCGACCTGTCGCTGCTGCGCACTCGCGCAACGCCAGCCAGTGATGGCTCGTTCCGTATCACCGGCACCAAGATCTTCATTTCGGCCGGCGAGCATGATCTATCCGAAAACATTGTCCATCTGGTGCTGGCGCGCTTGCCTGATGCACCGGCCGGTACACGCGGCATCAGCCTGTTCGTGGTGCTCAAGCTGTTGCCTGGCACGGGCGAAGAAAATGGCGTGAGCTGCGGCTCCATCGAACACAAGATGGGTATCCGCGCTTCCGCCACTGCCGTGCTGAACTTCGACGAAGCGCAAGGCTGGCTGCTGGGTAAGGAGAACGGCGGCATGCAGGCCATGTTTACCATGATGAATTCCTCGCGCGTGGGTGTGGCGGTGCAAAGCCTGGGCGCGGCGGAACTCAGCTACCAGAATGCGCTGGCTTACGCGAAGGATCGCCGCCAGGGCCGCGCTACTAATGGCAATGGTGCAGGCCCGGACAGCATCATCCAGCACCCGGACGTACGCAAGGCGCTGTTGACCATGAAAGCGCTGGTTGAAGGCGCGCGTGCACTGTACATCGACGCTGCCATTGGCCTGGACGTGCGCGCCCGTCATCCCGATGCCGCCACGCGCGATCAGGCCGAAGAAGAACTGGCGCTGCTCACGCCAGTCCTGAAAGCCTTCATCAGCGAGTGCGCGCTGGAAGTGACGTCGCTGGGTATCCAGATTTTTGGCGGCCACGGCTATGTGCACGAGCACGGCATGGAGCATCTGTACCGGGATGCGCGCATTGTGCCGCTGTACGAAGGTACCAATGCCATTCAGGCGCTGGACCTGGTGCATCGCAAGATTGGCCAGAACGAGGGCAAGGCGCTGCAGCGCTACCTGAGCCGCATCGACAGCGAGCTGGCGGCAGCCGCCGGCCAGCCGCAACTGGCAGGGCTCCATTGCGCACTGTCTTCGGCCCAGTGCCTGCTGCGTACCGCCAGCGAAAACATGCGGACATGGAGCGCAGCGGGTGATGCGCCGCGCATGGCCGCCACCGCATCCGACTATCTGCGCCTGTTCGGCCTTGTCGCAACGGGCGGCATGTGGCTGCGCATGGCGCGTGTGGCGCTGGACGCCAGCGAAGATCCCGATTACCTCCAGGGCAAAGTCAAGACAGCTGCCTACTTCGGCGCCAACCTGCTGCCGGAGACGGCGCTGCTGGCGAAACGTATCGAACAGGGTGGCGCCACGCTGGCTGCACTCGCCGAGGAGGAGTTCTGATGAGCGCCGACAAGAAGCCTGGCAATGGCCCGCTGTCCGGCGTACGCATCCTCGATCTCTCGTCCATTGTGCTTGGTCCGCTGGCGACACTGACGCTGGCCGGCCTTGGTGCGGACGTCATCAAGATCGAATCGCCGGAGGGCGACAATGTGCGCGAAGCGGGCGTAATGCGCAAGGAAGGCGAGGGCATGGGCCATGTGTTCATGCACAACAACCGCGGAAAGCGCAGCGTGGTGCTGGACCTGAAACAACAAGCGGCGCGCGAGGTGCTGCTGCGCCTTGCGCAGGATGCGGACGTGCTGCTGTCGAATATTCGTCCTGCTGCCATGAAGCGTCTTGGGCTGGATTACGCCGCCATGCAGACGGTGAATCCGCGCCTGATCTATGTGAACGCCTGCGGCTTCAGCGCCAAAGGCCCTTATGCGGACCGTCCTGCTTACGACGATCTGATTCAGGGCGCAACCGCGCTGCCTTGGCTGATGCAGCAATACGGCAGCACGCGTCCGGCCTATGCGCCGGTTTCGCTGGCCGACCGCGTCACCGGTCTTCATGTTGCGTATGCGATCACGGCCGCGTTGTACGCGCGTGAGCGCAGCGGCGTGGGGCAGGAAGTGGAGGTGGCGATGTTCGAAAGTGTCGCACACTTCGTGCTGGCAGACCATATGGCGGGCCGCAGTTTCGTGCCGGACGAAAGCGAGTCGGGCTATGACCGGCTGCTGTCGCACGACCGCGCGCCGTATCGCACCAAGGACGGCTATCTCTGTGTGCTGATCTACAACGACAAGCACTGGCGCAATTTCTTCAACGCGATTGGCCGTCCCGAGATGTTCAGTGATCCGCGCTTCATCACGCAGCGTGCCCGCTCGCGCAATATCCGTGCTGTGTATGCCTGGGTGGCGTCTGTCATGCCCGAACGTACTACCGCCGAATGGCAATGGCTGCTGGACGAAGCGGACATTCCGCACCAGACCATCAATTCCATCGACGACCTGCTGGACGATCCTCACCTGCGCGCGACTGGCTTCATCGGCGAAGACGAACAGCCAGGCCAGGGCCGCGTGCGCACGGTGGGCAATCCGACCAGCTGGTCCGGTACGCCTTTGGGTGCGCTGCGTCCCGCACCGGGACTGGGACAGCACAGCGCCGAAGTCCTGCACGAAGCGGGCTACACCGATTCCGATATCTCCCACCTGGCCGGCAGCGGTGCCGTTGTTCTTGGCCGTACTTACACCTCTTCCAATTAAAAGGAACCACCATGTTTACGAAAGATCTGATGAAGGGCAAGCGCATTCTGGTTACCGGCGGCGGCTCAGGCCTGGGCAAGGAAATCGCAGCCAAGTATCTCGAACTGGGCGCAGACATCTATATCTGCGGCCGCCGTGAGAGTGTGCTAGAGGAGACTGCCCGCGAGCTGATGGACCGCTTCGGCGGCAAAGTCAAAGGCATCGCCGTCGATATCCGCAATGCCGAGGCGGTGGATGCGATGGTGGAGGAAATCTGGAAGGAAGGTCCGCTGACTGGTCTGGTCAACAACGCGGCAGGTAATTTCGTCAGCCGCACCGAAGACCTGTCCAGCCGCGGCTTCGATGCGATTGCCAACATCGTCCTGCACGGCACTTTCTACGTGACGCACGCGATTGGCCGCCGCTGGATCGAGCAGAACCTGCGCGGTAGCGTGGTATCCATCCTGGTCACCTGGGTCAATAACGGCGGGCCTTTTGTGGTGCCTTCCGCGATGTCCAAGGCAGGTGTGAACGTGATGACCAAGTCGCTGGCGGTGGAGTGGGGGCGCTACGGGATTCGCCTGAATGCGATTGCGCCGGGAGCGTTCCCGACCGACGGCATGAGCAAGCGCCTGTATCCGGGCCGCGAAGACTCCGGCCGGGATGAGGGTAGCCCGATGGGCCGCGTGGGCGAGATGTCGGAGCTGCAGAACCTGGCCACCTTCCTGATGGCGGATGGCGTGGAGTGGCTGACTGGCCAGACGCTGACCATCGACGGCGCCAATTCGCTGGCCACCGGCGGTAACTTCTACCACTTCAAGGATTGGTCGGATCAGGATTGGGCCAATGCGAAGACGTCGATCAAGGCCCTGAACGATAAAGACCGCGCAGCGCGCACGGCCGCGTGACGGCATAGACGGCGGATCAATGATCCGCCCTACGCGAAATTGCGGTGCGGCGGGACACTGGCGCCGCCGGATTCACCCGGCATCGTAGGGCGGGTCATTGACCCGCCGTAGCGGGCGCTTAGCCGGCTTTCGCGGTCTTGCGCGCGCGAGGCGCCGGCTTCTCTGCTGGCGCAGCTTCGCCGGATTCACGCACCTGCGCCGCCTTCAAACCATCCAGCAGCACGGTGGTAACACTGTCACACACCTGATCAATCTTCGCATCCGGCACCTGGAACAAGCCGCTGTCGCGGTCCGCCAGCAGTGTGGCAAGTCCGTGCATGCCCGACCAAACCGCCAGCGCCGAATAGCGCGGCGGGCGATCGCTATTGCTGTCGGCCGCCATGAATTCGGCGATGGAATTGCTGAGGAACTGGAAGGAACCTGCGCTGGCCTCCATCAGTTCCGCATGTTTGCGCTTGTCCGGGATGCGCGTGCCGAACATCAGGTGGAACAGCTCCGGATGGCGCAGCGCGAAGGACACGTACACGCGCATCACCACGCGCAGGCGCTGCTCCTTGGTCATGCCATCCTTGAGTGCGGCCAGGCGTTCGCCCATCAGCACGCGGAAACCTTCGGACGCAATGGCGGCCAGCAGGCCTTCCTTGTCGCCGAAGTGGTGAGTCGGCGCAGTCTGCGACACGCCAACCATGCGCGCCACCTCGCGCAGCGACAGCTCGGCTGCGCCGCGCAATTCAATCAGTTCCACGCCGCGTTTGACCATCTCCTCGCGCAGGTTCCCGTGGTGCCATGCGCCTTTCTTGCCCGTTTTGCCGCTGGCGGCTGGTGCGGCGTTCTCGTCTTTATCTGTCTGCATAATCTTTGCGTTGAAAGGATTCCGTACTGTCCAAGCCCGCACAATAGCATAAGCTGTTGCATCAAGCCTCACTTAAGTCTCCGAATAACACTGTTAACTTGACAGTGTCATATTAGCAGCCAATACTGGATTGGTCGAGATCGACATTCCATAAAAATCACGGAGACTAAAGTATGAGCAAGAAGATTTTTGCGTCCGCGGCGCTGGGGGCTTGTGCCAGCCTGGCCTCGGCCCAAAGCAACGTCACCATCTACGGCACCATCGATGGCGGCGTGCGCTATCAGACCAACACGGATGCAAACGGAGGCAGCATGGTGACCCAGACTTCCGGCCACTACCTCGCCAATCGGCTTGGATTCAAAGGCGAAGAAGACCTGGGCGGGGGACTGAAGGCGACGTTCACCCTGGAGAGCGGCTACTTTGTGGATACTGGCGCGCAGGACGTTGCGGGTTCGCTGTTCAACCGTACCGCCGCTGTGGGCCTGAGCAGCAATACCTATGGTTCGATTCTATTCGGTCGCCAGTACACCATCGCCTACCGCATCATCGGCACCTACGATCCTTTCAGCTTCCGCTTCCCAACCCTGGCGCCCTTGATCAGCGGTGCGGGCACCAGCCTGCCCGCAGCGGCGGTGACTGCGGGCCTGGGCGCTTCAGCCACTTCGGGTACGCGCTTCAATAACGACATTCAGTACACCGGCACGTTCGGCGGCCTGACTGCGCGCGCGGAGTATGCAGCGGGCGAGCAGTCCGGCAATAACCGCTCCGGCTCTGCGCGTGCGATCGGCGGCACCTATACCTGGAATGGCTTTGCTGGCGGTGGCGCCATCACGCAGAAATACAATGCGCTGGGGTTCCGCAATGTGTCGCGCACCTTTGGCGCAGCGTGGAGTGGGGAGCAGTTGCGGCTCACCGCCGGCTATGTGCGCGAAACGCAGGATGCGCCAGCGCGCGGGTTTGGCAATCGTATCTACTGGGCTGGCGTCGGCTACAAATTCACGCCGCAGATTTCGGTTACCGGCGCCTACTACCGTACCGATTCGCTGAGCGCGGGACTGGATGGCCGCCGTGAACTGGCGATCATCGGCGCCAGCTATGCCTTCAGCAAACGCACCCTGATCTACGGCGGCCTGGATAAGAACCGCTATCAGGGGGCGCTGATTCCGACTACCCGGCAGACGGGCCAATTCGGCGCCGCTACCGGGATTCAGACGAGCTTCTGACGATCAGAAGATCTCGAACAGGCCGGCGGCTCCCATGCCGCCGGCAATGCACATGGTCACCACGGCGTATTTGGCGCCACGTCGACGGCCTTCAATCAGCACATGGCCTGCCAGGCGCGCGCCCGTCATGCCGAATGGATGGCCGATCGAGATCGCGCCGCCATTCACGTTCAGGCGATCCGTTGGCAGACCGAGGCGATCGATGACGTACAGCGACTGCGAGGCAAAGGCTTCGTTCAGTTCCCACAGATCGATGTCTTCGATCTTCAGGCCGAAGCGGTTCAGCAGCTTGGGTACGGCGAAGACGGGAGCGATGCCCATTTCATCCGGCTCATTGCCCGCTACCGCTAGTCCGCGAAAAGCACCGAATGGACGCAGATTGGCGCGTTCGGCTTCGCGCGCGTCCATCAGCACGCAGGCCGAGGCGCCGTCCGACAGTTGGGAGGAATTGCCTGCCGTGACAAATTGATCCGGGCCGCGCACGGGCTCCAGTTTTGCCAGCGCAGCGTAGGTGGTGCCGGGACGATTGCAGTTGTCGGCGTCCACCGTTACCTCGCGGTGCGTGACTTCGCCTGTTTCCTTATTCTTGACCGCCATGGTGGTGGTGCAGGCGATGATCTCGTCGCGGTAACGGCCCGCAAGCTGGGCTTCCTCGGTGCGGCGTTGGCTCTCGGCCGAGAACACGTCCTGCGCTTCCCGGCTGATGCCGTAGCGTGCTGCGACGATGTCGCCGGTGTCGATCATGGGAAGATAGATGTCCGGCTTGTGTTCCACCAGCCACGGATCGGTGCCTGCGCCTTTCTCGCGTGTGACGATGTGGGAAATGCTTTCCACGCCGCCTGCAATCATTGCCGGAACGCCGTCAGCCACAATGCGGCCTGCCGCCATGGCAATTGCCTGCAGGCCGGACGCACAGAAGCGGTTCACCGTGGTGCCGGCGATGCTCAGCGGCAGACCAGCACGCACCACCGCCTGGCGCGCAACATTGCGTCCGGTCGTACCTTCCGGGTAACCGCAGCCAATGATGGCGTCTTCGATCTGTTCAGGATCGATACCGGCTCGCTCAACGGCAGCGCGCACGGCGAAAGAGGCCAGGGTAGGGCCGGGGGTGATATTGAATTCGCCCCGGTGTGCCTTGGTCAGCGGCGTACGGGCGGTAGAAACGATGACTGCTTCGCGCATGATGGATTCCTCTTCCTGTGGACTGATCTGAATTTATATCTTAACGCTGTAAAGTTTAACTTGCAAAGGGAAATTTCGGCGCGTAATCTTGACGATGTAAATCAATTCCAATACAGGAGACAAAACATGCAGCACAAACCAAGCCTGACCGCTCAGCTGAGCGCCATTCTTGCGCGGCGCGAAACAGGCGGTACGCCGTTCAATATCAACGCCCACTTGAACGCTGTGCTGGAAGGGATCGGCATTCGCCCCGAAAGCACGGGCGGTGCGATCACCTTCAGCGGCGCCGATCCCATCGTGCCCAGCGTGTTTCGCCTGGGCTCAGCGGCAGGTACGGCGCTGATGGCGAAATCGGCGGCCATGGCTTCGCTGTGGGCCATGCGCACGGGGGAGGGGCAGAATATTTCGCTCGACATCCGCAAGGCGCCGCGCCGCCTGTGTCCTTTCTTCGAGCGGCGCTGGGAGAAGTTGAACGGTTACCCGATCCGCAACAATGCCGATCCTGACAATCCCTTCATGCGCGCTTTCTTCGAAGCCCGCGACGGCCGCTGGGTGATGCCCTTCAACCTCTATCCGCGCATGCGTTCGGAAACCATCCGCATGCTGGGCTGCTCGGACGATTACAACGCCATCGCCGCCGCTATTGCGAAGCGGGATGCGCACGAACTCGAACTCGAAGGCGCAGAGCGCAAGGTAGTGATGCCGGTGGTACGCACGCTGGAAGAATTCATGGCAGAAGAACAGTACCGTGACCATCTGTCGGCGCTGCCGCTGATTCAGATCGAAAAAATTGGCGAGTCGGAACCGGAGCCGTTTTCGGCCAATCCGTCATCGCCGCTGGAAGGCATCCGCGCACTGGGTCTGGCGCGTGTGATTGCTGGCGCCTCGATTGGACGCGCCATGGCCTTGCACGGCGCGGACGTGCTGAATATCTGGCGTCCCACCGATCATGAGATCGACACCATGTACGCCACCGCCAACGTAGGCGTGCGCTCGTCGCTGCTGGATATCGCCGAGCCGGAGGGCAGGGCGCGCATGGCTTACCTGCTGAAGGATGCGGACGTGTTCTATTCCAACCGCCGCCACGGCTTCCTGGAGCGGCATGGCCTGACGGCGCGGGAAGCGGCGGAAATCCGTCCCGGCATCGTGCACGTCTCCATCAGCCTGCACGGTGAAACGGGACCGTGGGCCAATCGCGCAGGCTTCGACCAGACGGCTGGCGCAGTCACCGGCGTGATGTCGCTGGAGGGCCGCACCGATGCGCCCCAGCTGCCGCCGGTCATGGTCGTCAATGACAATATTGTCGGATGGCTGTGCACCGCGGGCGCGGTAGCGGCCCTGATGCGCCGCGCAAAAGAAGGCGGCAGCTACCGCGTCCACGTCTCTCTGACACGGGTGTCGCTGTGGCTTTACTCGATGGGCATCTTCGACAAGGAATACGCCCACGGCATCGCGGGTAAGGGGGGAGATCACATGCAGCTGGAGCCGGAGCTGTTCAGCGCCGACACGCCGGCAGGCCACTACCAGGGCGTGACGGACCAGGTGGTGATGTCGCGCACGCCGGGCGCCTATCGTACCGTGTTTGTACCGCGCGGCTCCTGCAAACCGGAGTGGCTGGCGTAATCCATTTTTTCTCTTGCATTGCTTAAAGAATGGGTCTAATCTTTTCAATGTCAAGTTTTGATCTAAACTTATAACGGAGACACCTGATGCAAAAACTTTATGGACTTGCCGCCGCCGTCGCCCTGGCGTGCGCGCTGCCTGCCTACGCCCAGCAGCCTACCTTCAAGGTGATGCTGATCGATCCGCTGTCCGGCCCTCAATCGGCCACACTGGAGCGCACACTGCCCAATTTCAAATGGGCAGTGAAGCGCGACAATGATGCGGGCGGCATGGCAGGCGCCAAGGCGGAGCTGGTGACTTGCGACAGCAAGTTTAACCCCAAGGACGGCAAGAATTGCCTGGATCGCGCTATTGGCGAGGATATCCACTTCATCATCCAGGGCATTGGCTCCAACATCACTCTGACCCTGCTGGACGCGATCGAGAAGTACAACGCGCGCAATCCCGGCAAGGAGATCATCCTGATGAACTGGGCGGGCCTGGATGAGGAAATGACCAACAAATACTGCTCCTACTGGCAATTCCGCACCGATGGCCATATCGGCATGAAGGCGAAGGGCATGATCACCTATCTGGCCGAGGACCCCAGCATCAAGAAGGTCTACCTGATGAATATGGATTACCAGATGGGCCAGAATGCGGAAACCGCCATGCGCCGCTTCCTGAAGCAGCTGCGTCCGGACATCCAGATCGTCGGCTCCCAGCTGCACCCGCCGAGCCGCGTGCAGGACTTCACGCCTTACGTCGCCAAGATCAAGGCCGCCAATCCGGACGTCGTCATTACCGCCAATATTGGCACCGACCTGAATCGCCTGATCCGCGCGGGCAATGATATCGGCCTGAACGCGAAATGGATGACCACCTTCGCTTCGCAGCACGGCCAGGTGACGGCCATCGGCGAGAAGGGAGTCAACAAGGTGTACCAGTCTTCAGATGCGGTCATGAGCATGGACGATCCGGCCATGGACAAGCTGCAGGACGATTCGCATGCCGACGGCTTCGGCGACATGGAGAGCTACCGCGCCTACCGCAGCTGGGCCTTCCTGGCGGGCGCCATCCGCAAGGCCAATTCGCTGCAGCCGCTGAAAGTGGCAAAGGCGATGGAAGGGCTGACGGTTGGCGTGGGCGGTTACCAGGCGACCATTCGTCCTACCGACCACCAGGCGCAGCTGCCCATCGTGATCTCTGCGTTGACGGCCGATGCCAAGTACAAGCAGGAAGGCACGCCCTGGGGTTTTAAACTGATCAAGAGCTATAAGGCCGACACCATGAGCGAGCCGACTTCCTGCAAGATGAAGCGCCCGGCAGGCGCCTGACGCTTCACTTCTTCCTGCCGCCGTTCAGTGTTGCCAGAACATTGACGGCGGCCAGCACGAACATCCCCAAGCCCACCGAAGCAAACAGCCAGTGCACGCTGGCGCCGAGGCGCTGTGCAATCCAGCAGCCACCGAGTGCCGCTACCATGCGCAGCGCGGCGCCAAACGCTGGTACGGCGACCTGGCCGCGGCCCTGGGCCGCGAAGTAGAAGGCCTGTCCGAGGCCGAAGAAGCCGTAGCAGGGGCCTGCGATGTGCAAGTAAGCGACGCCCGTGCTGATCATGTGCGGATCTGCGCCGAAGGTCCCGATCCAGGCTTCCGGCCACAGCGCGGCGACCAGGCCAATCACTTCACAGATGACGAAGGCCACCGCTGCGCCCGTCCAGGTGACGCGCGCCGCACGAGCGAGGTCGCCAGCACCCAGACTGGTCGCAATCAGCACGCTGATGGGGATGCCTAGGCCGAAGGTCAGCGGGATCACCATGTATTCGAGCCGGTTGCCCGCACCGTAGCCGGCGACGGCCGATACGCCATGTAAAGCCACGAAGCCAGTCACGCCTGCAATGGTCAGGTTGGCGCTGGTGCCGACAATGGAAGACCACGCGCCCACACGCAGCAGGTCGCGCAGCGGCATCCAGTGCAGGCGGGGCGGTCTTGCCGCGGGCCGAACGAGGCACTTGCCGCGCCACAGGTGCCAGATGAAGATGATGCATCCGGCCAGATAGTACAGCACGATCGCCGCGGCGCCGCCCGCCACGCCCAAACGCGGCAATGGTCCGAAACCGAAGATCAGGGCAGGCGACAGGGGTAGCAGGGCGACCGCGCCGCCGACAACGACCAGTGTGGGCAAGGTCATCGCGCCGGTGCCGCGTATGACGGCAGCAAGCAGATTGAAGATCCAGATCAGCATTGCGCCGCCAAATACGATGTGCGAGTAGCTGAGTGCCGCGCGCAGCACCTCGCCTTCGCCTCCCATCAGACGGTACAACGCGGCGCCACCAGTGAGCAGGAGCACGGTGGTGAAGGTGCCGAAGGCCAGCGCCGCCGCCAGTGCGTACCAGGCCAGATCCGCTGCGCGCTCGCGCCGGCCCTGTCCGAGCGCACGCGCGACCGCGCTGATGATGGCGCCGCCCATCGCACCGCTGGACATGGTCTGCACCAGGATCAGCACAGGGAACACCATCGACAGCCCGGCCAGAGCATCGATGCCGAGACGGGAAACGAAATAGGTTTCGATCAGTCCCACCGAGGACTGCGCCAGCATCACCAGCATATTGGGTGCGGCCAGGCGCAGCAGAGTAGGCAGGACGGGCGCCGTCAGCAGGCGCTGTGTGCGGGCGTCGAGCGGCGCCCGGGGACCGGGTGTGGACCCGGCCGCATGGGTATTGTCAGGCATAAGGAGGCACTAGCGGAACAGGCGTCGCATCAGGCGCAGTCCAGCAGCGCCGGCAAGCAGTGAAATCAGCGCCACCGCCCAGTGCACGGGCTGGTGTGGCGATACGTCGAAAGCCAGCGCGCCAGTAAGCAGTTTGACCGGCTCGGTCTGATCTGCGGACCATGCCTGCGTCATTTCAACCATCATGACGAAGCCCGCCACCGTCAGCAGAGTAAGCAGGATGGCCACAATGCAGCTGAATACCACATGGCCAAGGCCCTTGCTGGCATGCAGGCGCACCAGCGTCGTACGTCCACTGGACAATGCGCCGACCAGCCCATGCTGCGAGAAGACGATAACGATCAGCAGGAAGGCACCCTGGTACAGCGGCCATGCTTCGGTCAGCGACGACAGGTGGGCCGACGTCACCGTGATCAGCAGCGCACCGAGTACCGGACCGGCGAAGGTAGTAATGCCGCCGATATAGGTGTGCAGCATGACGGATGCGGTCTGCGTCAGGCCGAAGGTGTCGGTGGTGACCACCTGCAAAGCCAGTGCATACAGCGAACCCGCAATGCCGGCAAAGCCGCCGGACAACGTCAGCGCGATACCGCGCACGGTCACAGGACTGAAGCCGACGAAGGAGATGCGGTGCGAGTTGTCGCGGGTGGCATTCATCAGGCGTCCCAGCGGCGTGCGGGTGATGGCAAACATGGCCAGCGCCGCAATCCAGGTCCAGCCCGCGACCAGGAAATACATGGCGCGTGGATCGCCAAAGTCCACGCCCCAGCCATTGCCGGTGGCGGGATCGAGTCGAATGCCCGAATCGCCGCCCGACCACGACACCATGATGATGGAGGCCGAGAAGACCAGCTGCCCGATCGCCAGCGAAATCATGGCGTAAGTCGTGCGGTCATGACGCACCGTGAAGGTGGCCAGCACGGCGCCCACCAGCAGGGCTGCACCGCCGCCCGCCAGCGGTAGCAACACGACAGGCGCAGCTGCCCCGTAGTTGTTCAGCAGATGGCCCGTGACGTAGGCGCCGACACCGAAATAGAGCGCGTGGCCGAAGGACAGCAGGCCCGTACCACCCAGCAGCATATTGTAGGCCAGCGCGAAGGTGATCGCGATGCAGGATTGGGTCAGGATCGAGAGGCCCAGCATGCCGGAGAATGCGAAAGGCAGCGCGGCCATAATCAGGAATACGGCCGCCCAAGGCGCGGCGCGTTGCGCCAGCGGACGTTGCTTGGGCAGGTAGGCCGCATAACGCGCGGCCGGCGTTGGTGTCATCATGTCCATCATTCTTTCTGCCCCATCAAGCCGCGCGGACGGAACAGGAGAACCGCGAGGACCATTGCGAAAGGAATCAGCGGCGCGAAACGGCTGACAGGTTCTGCCAGCGCGTCAACGCCGGCGGCCCAGTGCTGCATCGGGCCAAGCAGTTCGGCCCAGCTCAGGCCCGTGGAAATCGCCAGCGTCTGCAGCACACCAAGCAGGATCGACGCAATGAAGGCGCCAGCCAGCGACCCCAGGCCGCCGACCACGATAATGATGAACAGCTGCGTACCCAGCTGGTTGGCCATGCCCGGCTCGGTGCCGAGGATATTGCCGGCCAGCGCACCGGCCAGTCCCGCCAGCGCGGCGCCCAGCACGAACACGCCGGCGCGCAGGGCAGGCAGGTTATGGCCAAGCGAGTTGACCACGTCCGGATGGGACAGGGAAGCGCGCACCGTCACACCGATACGCGTCGTCTTCAACATCACGAACAGGCCGGCCAGCACCACCAGCGACATGCTGAGTGCAAAGAAGCGGTAGGCGGAATACTCGATGCCGTTAATGGTGAGCAGGGCGAAGTCCAGCGAAGCTGGAACCTGGTATGCGACGGGCTGTTTACCCCACACCAGCGTGACCACTTCCACCAGAACGAAGTCCAGCGCAAAGGTGAACAGCAGGGGGCCAAGCAGGCCATAGCGCATCACGTGGCGCAAACCGTAGCGCTCGACCAGTGCGCCCAGCAATGCGCAGCATAGGGGCGCTGCCACCAGGCCAGCCCAGAAGCCAAGACCGAACAGCTGGGCAAAGGTGTAGCTGAAGTAAGCGCCCAGCATATAGAAGGCGGTGTGGGCGAAGTTCAAAACGCGCAGCATGCTGAAGACGAGCGTCAGGCCGGCAGCCATCAGGAACATCAGCATGCCGTAGGTGACGCCATTGAACAGGCCAAGTGCCAGTGTTTCCATGTTCAGACCTCCAGCCAGTTGGCGCGCACGCGCGGATCGGATTCGAATTGCCCCACCGTGCCGTCGAATACGATGCGGCCATGGCCCATCACGTTCACACGGTCGCACAGCTGCAGCGCAATGGTCAGCTTTTGCTCGACCAGCAGGATGGCCACGCCTCGCCGGGCCACTTCTCGCAGCAGGGTTGCCACCTGGTCGACCATGGACAGGCTGAGCCCTTCGGTCGGCTCATCGACCAGGATCAGGCGCGGTTGCCCCATCAGCGCGCGGCAGATGGTCAGCATCTGCTGCTCACCGCCGGACAGTACGCCGCCGTGGGTATTGGCGCGGCGCTTCAGGTTGGGGAACATTTCAAGGAATTCATCTTCGCTCCAGGCCGGGCCTGCGCAGTCTTCGTAGCCGTGGAAATTGCGTCCGCGCTTGCCGACGGCAAGGTTTTCGCGCACCGTCAGGTCGGGGAAGATGCCCCGGTCTTCCGGCACGTAAGCGATGCCGCAGCGCGTGATGGTGTGCGTGGGGGCCTTGCCGATTTCGCTGCCCGCCATGGTCACGCTGCCGCTGCCGCGCACCAGGCGCATGATGGCCTTCAGAAGAGTGGAGCGTCCGGCGCCATTGCGGCCCAGCAGGCCGACGGTTTCGCCGGTCCCCACATTCAGATCGACGCCGTGCAGCACCTGGCCCTGGCCATAACCCGCCGTGACGTCGTGGGTGCGTAGCAATTCTGCGTGAGTCATACTGCCTCCATGGCAGCGGACTGCTGCAGTGTGGCGGGAACGCCGAGATAGGCTTCCTGCACTTTACGGTTGGCGCGGATATTGGAGGGCGTGTCGGTGGCAATCATTTCACCGTACACCAGTACCGAAATGCGGTCGGCCAATTCGAACACCACATTCATATCGTGCTCGATGATGACGATAGTGCGCCGGGAGTCCGCGCTGCGCAGGCGCTGCAACAGGCTGATGACGCGCGAGGTTTCTTCGCGGTTCATGCCGGCCGTGGGTTCATCGAACAGCAGCACCTGCTGGCCGCCTGCGATGGCCATGGCGATTTCCAGGGCGCGCTGGTCGGCATAGGACAGGAGGCTGGTCATGGTGTGGGCCTTGTCGAGCAAGCCCACTTCGTCCAGCACTTCCAGCGCACGCATGTCGGCGGGACCGCCATGCTGCAGGCCGCGCCAGAAAGAGGGGCCGTGACCGACAGCACGCAAGGCGCCAATGCGGGCGTTCTCGAAAGCGCTCATGCGGCCGAACAGGTTATTGGTCTGGAAGCTGCGCCCCAAACCGCTGCGGCTTATTTTGCTGGCGCTCATGCCTGAGATCTGCTGGCCGTTCAGCGCGATGGTCCCGCTGCTAACGCGCAGGTTGCCGCTGATGAGTCCAAAAAGGGTGGATTTGCCGGCGCCATTGGGGCCGATCAGCACATGGCATTCGCCCTGCGCGACCTCCCAATTCACACCGCGGATGATCTCCGTGGCGCCGAACGCTTTCTTTACTGCTGCAAGGCGCAGCGCTGGTGCGGCGCCTTGTGTCTCCGTTATATCGTTCATTTATGATCCAAACATTACAATGTAAAGATGCGAATTCATAATAGCAGCTGACTTTGCGGATGACAAATTGAATTTTGGCGCGTCAGCGAGATTGACTTCTAAACTTGACACTGTCAAAATGAATTCACCAGAACCTCAGCGGAGACGACGATGCATCCAGCAAGCGATTACCCAGTTCAGGACGGTGTAGCCATCCTTTCCCTCGACAATCCCCCAGTGAACAGTCTCTCCGGCGCCCAGCGCGGACGGCTTGGCGCCATGCTGAACGACGCTGCCCAGCGCAGCGACGTGCAGGCCATCGTCATCACCGGCAAGGGACATATTTTTTGTGGCGGCGCGGATGTACGCGAGTTCAATACACCAGCCCAGAAAATGAGCCCCATCATGCCGGAGCTGATCGAAGGCTGTGACAGGATCGATAAGGTTGTCGTGGCTGCAATCGAAGGTTTCGCTTATGGCGCCGGGCTCGAGCTGGCGCTGGCCCTGCATTACCGCGTGGCTGGCAGCGGCGCCAAACTGGGGCTGCCGGAAGTGAAATTCGGCTTCCTGCCGGGGGCGGGCGGCACCCAGCGCCTGCCACGCCTGGTGCCCATGGATAAAGCTGCGGACATGATGCTCAACGGTTCTGCCATTGACGCCGGCGAAGCGCATCAGCTTGGCCTGGTCGATGCCGTATTTGAAGGGGAACTGCTGGCAGCGGCGGTGGATTTCGCCCGTAGCAAAACAGGTGCGCTGCGCCGCACGCGCGACCTGCCGGCGCGCATGGAGACGCTGGCGCCGGGTTACCTGAACCGTTTGCGCGAAAAGGTGGAAGCCAGCGCACAAGGCAATATCGCCAAGCTGCATATCGTGGACTGTTGTGTCGCCGCGGCCGAGCAAGCATTCGATCAGGGCCTGGCGTACGAGCGTGAACGCTTCCTCGCCATGCTGGGTACCAGGCGCGTCCCGTCAATAGTGCGGCAGTGATCGGTGCGGGCACCATGGGCTCGGGCATCGCGATCTGCTTTGCCGATGCGGGCATTCCTGTGACGCTGATCGATGTCAAACCGGAGTCGCTTGAGCGCGGCCGCGCGCACATCGCCAAAGTGTACGAGGCCAAGGTCGCCAAAGGGCGCATGAGCGCCGCCGAGCGCGATGCGGTGCTGGGATTGATCACGCCCGCTGCCACGCTGGATGCTGCGGCGAGCGTGGACATCGTGGTCGAAGCGGTATTCGAAGACTTCGACCTGAAATGCCGCATCTTTCGCGAGCTGGCCGAGATCACCAAGCCGGGTTCCATCCTCGCCACCAATACCTCCATGCTGGATGTGAACGCGATTGCCGCCAGCACCAATCGTCCGCGCGACGTGATCGGCATGCACTTCTTCTCGCCGGCGAACATCATGCGCCTGCTGGAAGTGGTCGATTGCGAATGTACTGCGGACGATGTGCTGCTGACGGTGATGAATCTTTCCCGGCGCCTCGGCAAAGTGCCGGTAGCCTCGGGTGTGTGCGATGGCTTTATCGGCAACCGCATGTTGCAGAAGTATTTGCAGCAGGCCTTGTTCCTGCTGGACGAAGGCTGCTCGCCGCAGCAGATCGACGGCGCCATGCAGAAGTGGGGCATGGCCATGGGGCCGCTGGCGGTGGGTGATCTGAGTGGCCTGGATATCGGCTGGTCGATCCGCAAGCGCCGCTACATCGAGCGGCCGGACATGGTCTACTCGCGCATTGGCGATCGTATCTGCGAAGCGGGCCGCCTGGGTCAGAAGACGGGCAAGGGCTGGTATCGCTATGAGCCGGGCCAGCGCAAGCCGCTGCCGGACCCGGAAGCGGAAGCCATCCTGGCCGCGTATCGCAAAGAGCACAATATTCCCCAGCGCGAAGTGAGCGATGAGGAAATCGTGCAGCGCCTGCTGGTCGCGCTGGCGAACGAGGGCGCCGCCATTCTGCGCGAAGGAATCGCGCAACGTGCATCGGATATCGACGTGGTCTACCTCACCGGCTATGGCTTCCCCGCCACACGTGGTGGCCCGATGTTCTTCGCCAGCGAATTCGGCCTGGACAAGGTGCTCGCCACCATCCGTGAATTCCAGAAGGGCTACCAGGGCAGCCAGTGGCAGCCGGACCCATTGCTGGTCGAACTCGCGTACGAAGGTAAGTCTTTTGGAGGATAGCCATGGCGAACCGTTATCTGGAAGATCTGCAAGTAGGTGAAAAATGGGCCAGCCAGCCCTTCACCATCGCGCAGCAGGACGTGATCGATTTCGGCAAGGGCTTCGATCCGCAGCCGATGCACACCGACCCTGAAGCCGCGGCCAATGGCCCCTTCGGCGGCCTGATTGCCAGCGGCTGGCAACTGGCTTCGCTGGCGATGCGCAAATGCGTGGAAGCGCGCCTGTTCGGTGACTTGCCGGTGGTCGGCGTGGGCATTGATGAACTGCGCTGGCTGCAGCCGGTGCGGCCGGGCGATGTGCTGCACGTAGACCGCGAGCTGGTGGAAGTCATCACCTTGCCGGATAAGCCAAAGCGCGGCATCGCCAAAGCCCGCGTCGAACTGAAAAATCAGAACGGCGACGTGGTGATGCGCATGTATGGCTTGTCCAGCGTGCCCAAGCGGCCGACTGCATAATACGATTGAGGAGACAGCATGATGACAGAGAATATCCCGCTCCAGGCGCCGTTCCGCGACGTGGGCTTCCGGCCTCCGACGGCTTCCGTGCAACGCAGGCCGGACGGCGTGCTGCTGCTGGGTTCCGGCCACGAGCTGCCGAAGCCTGCGGCCTGCACTACGGACTGGCTGGCGCACTGGGTACGCATCCGGCCGGATAATCCGATGCTGGTGCAGCGCGGCGCCGATGACCAGTGGGTCAAGTGGTCGGTGCAGCAGGTGTGGGATGCGATCCGCTCGGTGGCCTCTTCGTTACTGTCGGCGGGCGCTTCGGCTGAGCGGCCGCTGGCGATCCTGTCCGAGAACTCCGCAGAGCAGGCGCTGATGATGTGGGGCGCGCTGTATGCGGGCGTGCCGGTGGCGCCTGTGTCGCCGGCCTACTCGGCGCTCGGCGGCGAGTGCACGCGCCTGCGTGCGGCGGTGGCGGTTGTGAATCCTCACCTGATTTTCGTGCAGGATGCCGAAAAATACGCGAATGCACTCAGGGCGCTGGATATGCCGCCGGAACGCGTAATCAGCGTGGATGCCGGCTGGCCCGGCATGCAGGCTTTCGCCGCCTGGGCGGCCGCGCCACACGCGCCAGGCCTGGAACTGCATCACGCCGCGCTGCAAGGCGAGCAGCCCGCGAAATACATGTTCACTTCCGGCTCTACCGGCGTGCCGAAAGCCGTGGTGCAGACGCGTTCCATGGTGGCCGCCGCGCAGGAAATGGCGGCGCGCGTTTTCAAGGAAGACCCGGTAGAGCAGCCGGTCTATCTGGAATGGCTGCCATGGCATCACGTCATGGGCGGCAATATCGTCATGAACCGCATCCTGCGTTTCGGCGCCACCTTGTATATCGACGACGGCCGACCGATGCCGGGCCGCTTCGATACGACGCTGAAGAATCTGCGCGAAGTGGCGCCGTCGCTGTACTTCAATGTGCCCATCGGCCTGAATATGCTGATCGGCGAACTGGAACGCGATCCGGCGTTTGCGCAGCACTTCTTCTCGCGCCTCAAATACGTGTACTACGGCGGCGCGGTGCTGTCGCGTGATGTGTACGACCGCTTCCAGCGCCTGGCGGTGGCGACGACGGGCGAACGCATTGTGCTGACCTCCGTGTTCGGGGCCACTGAATCGTCCGGTCCTGCGGTCACGCAGTATTGGGCGGTGGACGATGTGGGCTGTATCGGTCTGCCCGTATCCGGCGTGGAGCTCAAGCTGCTGGAAGATCCGAATCTGCCGGGCCGCTACGAGATGCGCATCCGTGGTCCGAATATCTTCCGCGAATACCTGAATGCGCCGGAGCTCAGCGCCAATGCCTTCGACGAAGAGGGCTATTACCTGCTGGGCGATGCGGTGCGCTTCGTGAATCCGCAAGATCCCCTGGCAGGGCTGCGTTTCGCGGGCCGCTTTGCCGAGGACTTCAAACTGATGAACGGCACCTGGGTGCGCACCGCGGCCTTGCGTACACGCTTGCTGGAAGCCTGTAGTCCGCTGCTGAAGGATGCAGTGCTGACCAGCGATGGCGCAGACACGGTTGGTGCGCTGGCCTGGCCCGATGCCGCAGCCTGTGCGAAGGCTTTGCCTGAACTGGCAGGGCTCAGCGCACAGGCCTTGCGCGGCCATCCACAGTTGCAGGCGGAACTGCAACGCCGCCTGTCCGCCATGAATGCCGGTGTGCGAGCGGCATCAATGCGCATAGACCGTCTTGGCGTGTTGGCCGAACCGGCTTCGATGCAGCACTACGAAGTCACCGACAAAGGCAGCATCAACCAGCGCGCTGTGATCGAGCGCCGCGCCGACGATGTGAAAGCGCTGTTCCTGCAGCCTTGCCACGAGTCGGTGGTGCAGTCGGGACGTGATTGAGATCCGGCGCTACCGGGGCGGCTTTCGCCGCCTCGCCCTGACCGAGTTGGGGAACGAGCAGCAGTGCCGCCGTTGCGGCGAGCTGTGGCCGGCCGACGAAGAGTTCTACGTCGTGCGTAATAACAGCCTCGGATATGAGTGCAAGGCCTGCATCAGCGAGCGCCGGCGGAAGTCCGTACAATGCCACTAATCATGCATCTTGATCCCCTCGTTATTTGTGTCGCCATGATGGCTGTCATGGTCATCGGCTTCATGAAGGGTGCTTTTGGCGGCGGCTTTGCGATCATCGGCATTCCCGTCCTGGCACTGGTCATGGACCCCATCAAGGCGGGCAGCCTGCTGGCGCCTATCTTCGTTGCGACAGACCTCTTTGCGCTGCGCTTCTGGCGCCCACACACCTGGTCGAAACCTGATCTGAAGCTGCTGCTTCCCGGACTGGTTGTCGGCATTGGCGCCGGCTACGCGCTGCTGGAACATCTGGATCGCCACATCATCGAAATCATCATGGCGGTAACGACGCTGCTTATCGCCTACCTGTGGTGGATCAGGAAAGGCGTTGTTGCGACGGGCGAGCGCTCCAACGGCAAGGCGATCCTTGCCGGGACCGCATCCGGCGTGACGACCATGGTGGCGCATTCGGGCGGACCGCCGCTGGCGATGTACCTGCTGCCGCTTGGCTTGTCGAAGGAAGTCTATGCCGGCACCACCAGCATGTTCTTCACCATCGGTAATCTGCTGAAGGCCGGACCCTGGCTGGCGGTCGGTAATTTGTCGGCCGAATTCTGGGCCACGGCCGGTATCTGCGCACCAGCGGGCCTGTTTGGTGTCTGGGCGGGCTGGAAGCTGCATGGCCGCCTGAATCAGGAACAGCTTTACCGCATCTGCTACGGTTTGCTGGTTGTCACGGCGCTGAAGCTGCTGTGGGACGGTGTGGTTGGATTTGTGCACTAGCCATAGTACAGTTGGCACCTCTATCACTTCCGGAGGATGTCAGCATGAAGCGCGCTACCCGTTTGCTTGTTCCGCTGTTTGCCGCAGGTTTGATGGGAGGGGCAGCCGCGCAATCGCTGTCGCCGGAAGAGCAGCGCATCGTGGCCGCGGTGAAGGCGCATTCGGCGGAGGCGCTGGTCCTGCTGGAGAAAACCGTCAACATCAATAGCGGCACCATGAACCATGCCGGCGTGCGCGCCGTGGGCGATGTGTTCCGCGCCGAGTTCGATAAGCTGGGATTCAAAACGCAGTGGATCGATATGCCGCCCGAAGTGAAGCGTGCCGGCCATCTGGTTGCCACGCGCGAGGGCAAGCAGGGCAAGCGGGTGCTGATGATTGGCCATCTCGATACCGTGTTCGAACCGGACAGCCCGGTGCAGAAATGGGACCGCCAGGGCGACCGCGTGCGCGGTCAAGGCGTCAATGATATGAAGGGCGGCGATGTCATCGTGATCGAGGCGCTGCGGGCGCTGCACGCTGCAGGCGCGCTCAATAACACGACTATCAGCGTGATCTTTACCGGCGATGAAGAAAACGCCGGCAGCCCGAAATCCATCTCGCGCCGCGACATGGTGGCCATGGCCAAACGCAGCGATGTGGCGCTGGCCTTCGAGGCCACGGTGCTCGACAAGGATGGCAAGGCCACCGGCACTATCGGCCGCCGTGCGGCGACCAGCTGGCAGCTGGAGGTGAAGGGCAAGCAGGGACACTCGTCCGGCGTGTTCACGCAGGGCGCGGGCTACGGCGCTGTGTACGAAACGGCGCGCATTCTCGACGCTTTCCGGCAACAGCTGATCGAGCCGAATCTGACCTTCAATCCGGGTGTCATCGTGGGCGGCACCGAAGTCGCTTACGACGATGCGGCAGCCAAGGGCACGGCATTCGGCAAAACCAATGTCATTGCCAACAGCGCCTTCGTTAAAGGCGATCTGCGCTTCCTGACGCCGGAGCAGGGCGAGCTGACGCACGCAAAAATGCGCGCCATTGTGGCGCAGAACCTGCCAGGCACCAGCGCGTCCATCAAGTTCATGGACGGCTATCCGCCGATGGCGCCGACAGCGGGCAATCTGAAGCTGCTGGTGGTGTATTCGCGCGCCAGTGCGGACGCCGGGCTGGGGCCGATTGCGGCGTTGCCGCCGGGTGAGCGTGGTGCGGGGGATGTGCAGTTTGCTGCGCCGTATGTGGACAGCCTGGATGGTCTTGGCGCGACCGGCCGTGGTGCGCATTCGCCGGAGGAGGATCTGGATCTGAAGTCGATCGAGCAGGGCGCGATTCGCACGGCATTGCTGCTGTATCGCCTGACCCGCTGAACCCTAACACCTGGGTCAGACCCAAGGGTCTGACCCGGTTCTAGGGTTTTTATTCGAGGTTCTGCACCTGCTCGCGCATCTGCTCGATGAGCAGCTTCAGTTCCATCGACGCGTCGGCCAGTTCCTTGACCGAAGCCTTGGCGCCCAGCGTATTCGCTTCGCGGTTCAGTTCCTGCATCATGAAGTCCAGGCGCTTACCGACCTGTCCGCCTTTTTTCAGGATGTGACGGGTTTCGGTCAGGTGGGCAGACAAACGGCCCAGTTCCTCAGCCACGTCGATACGGATACCGTACAGGATCACCTCCTGGCGGATGCGCTCCATCGCATCCTGGCGCGACAGCGAAGTGTTGGAACCCTGGCAAGCGAGGCCCAGTGCTTCCTGCATGCGTTCCACGGCTTTCTGTTGGAATTGCGCAACGACTTGTGGAATCAGTGGCGTGATCCGCTTAACAATTCCTTCCATCGATTCGATGCGGGAAACCAGCATCGCTTCCAGCGCCGCGCCTTCGCGCTGACGGCTCTGGACGAAGGCTTCAACCGTGCGCGTCATCAGGGCTGCCACGTCCTGTTGCAGCGATTCCTGGCCGATCTGGGCTTCTTCCACCACACCCGGCCAGCGAAGTAGTTCCGCTACGGACATCTGCGTTGCGCCCGCGAAATGCTGACCGACTTCGCCCTGAAGGCGCGCCAGCTCATTGAGCAGAGTTACATTCAAGGCCTGAGTGCCCGCCGCCGCGGCCTTGCGGCCGAAGCTCAGGCGCAGCTCAACCTTGCCGCGAGTGATCGCCCCCATGATGGCGGAGCGTAAATCGGGTTCGAGCGCGCGCAGATCGTCGTTGATTCGGAATTGCAGATCAAGGAAGCGCGAATTGACGCTTTTGATCTCAATTGTCAGAGTTCCGGCTGCGCTTTCGCTGGTGGCAACCGCGTAGCCTGTCATGCTGGAAATGCTCAAAGGATATCCCCGATTTTGTCTTTATCTTTACAATACATTGATTTGTCCACACAATCCGGTTTGTTGAAGCGAGGAAACTTATGGCTGCACAAAACAACGCTCCGCTACCAGATGGTCTGGAAATTGCTGGATACCGCATTGTAAAGAAAATTGCGTCAGGTGGGTTCAGTATTGTGTACTTGGCCTACGACGCTGAAGGCAATGCGGTTGCCATTAAAGAATATTTACCAAGCACCCTTGCATTACGTCAAGAGGGTGAATTGGTGCCGGACGTCTCCAAAGCGAACCTGGCGGTCTTCCGTATAGGGCTGAAATGCTTCTTTGAGGAGGGTCGCGCGCTTGCAAGAATTTCACATCCAAATGTTGTAAGAGTGTTGAATTTCTTCCGCGCAAATGAAACTGTTTATATGGTTATGCATTACGAGTCCGGTCATTCGCTGCAGGAACACATCCAGCGTCAGCGTGCCAAAGGCCGGAATTCGGGCGAGGCTTTTATCCGGACTATTTTTACGCAAGTGATCAAAGGTTTGCGTGAAGTGCATACCAATAAACTGCTGCATCTGGACCTGAAACCGGCCAATATCTATCTGCGCACGGACGGCACGCCCATGCTGCTGGACTTTGGTGCAGCGCGTCAGACGGTGAACACGGACAGCCCCAAGCTGATGCCGATGTACACGCCTGGCTTCGCCGGTCCCGAGCTGTACTCCAAGACCGAGACTCTGGGGCCGTGGACGGACGTCTACAGCATTGGCGCCTCCATGTTCGCCTGCATGGTGGGCCAGCCGCCGCAGCCGGCCGACCAGCGCCGCAAGGAAGACAAGATGGATGCCCACTTCGCCAAGCTCGATAGCGCCTACTCGCCTGAGCTGGTGAGGCTGGTCCGCTGGGCGCTGCAGATGGACCCGTTGGCCCGTCCGCAAAGCCTGTTCGAGTTCCAGAAGCTGCTGCAGCAGCCTGTCGCCGCGCCACCCAAGCCGCAGCCCGATGCGGGCACGCTGGGCAAACTGGGTGGCCATGTGCGCGGCCTGGCCGAGCGCATTGGCCTGGGACGTAAAAAAGAAGTTTCGCCGCGCACGCAAGATTAAGGGAGGCCGGCCATGCAATTTTCCGTTTATCAGCAGACCCATATCGGCGGCCGCAAGGTCAACCAGGACCGTATGGGCTACAGCTTCACGCGCGAGGCCCTGCTGCTCGTGCTGGCCGACGGCATGGGCGGACACGCCCGCGGCGAAATCGCCGCCGCCATCGCCACCCAGACGCTGTCGACCATGTTCCAGGAACAGGCCACGCCGTATGTGAAAGGGCCGGAGCGCTTCCTGGAGGACGCCTTCCACGCCGCGCATCGCGAAATCCACCGCTACACCGAGGAGCACAAGATGCCGGAATCGCCACGTACCACCATCGTGGCTTGCCTGGTGCAGCACAACACGGCCACCTGGGCGCACTGCGGCGATTCGCGCCTGTACTGGATGCGCAACGGTAAGGTCCACGGCCGCACGCGCGACCACTCGCATGTGGAGAACATGATCGAGAAGGGCCAGATTCCGGCGTCGGCGCGCGCGACGCATCCGGACCGCAATAAGCTCTACAACTGCCTGGGCGCCAACAGCGTGCCGCGCATCGACATCTCGGGCCGCGCCAGCCTGCTGCCGGGCGATACCCTGCTATTGTGCTCGGACGGCCTGTGGTCCATGATGACGGACGAAGAGATGGTGCAGTCCATGTCGACCCAGACCGTGGTGCGCGCCGTGCCGGACATGCTGTCCACTGCATTGCGCCGCGCCGGCGAGGGCAGTGATAATGTGACGGCGCTGGCCATCATGTGGCAGGGCCGTCTGGTGACGGACAGCACGCCAACGTCGACCCAGATGTCGTCCACCATGATCTCGACCGAGGGACTGCCGGACGATCTGGTGAGCACCACCATCCACGGCAAGTCGGAGATCGATGCGTTCGACGACGACGAAATTGAAAAAGCGATCGCGGAAATCCGCGGCGCTATCGAGAAATCTTCCCAAATACTGAAATAGGAATTCCATGACTTCTGTAACCCGCCCAAGCGGCCGTCCGGTTGATGCACTGCGCGCCATCCGCATCACGCGCGACTACACCAAGCACGCCGAAGGTTCGGTGCTGATCGAGTGCGGCGACACCAAGGTAATCTGCACCGCCAGCATCGAAGAGAAAGTGCCCGGCTTCCTGAAGGGCAAAGGCCAGGGCTGGATGACCGCCGAATACGGCATGCTGCCGCGCTCCACACACTCGCGCATGGACCGCGAGGCGGCCAAGGGCAAACAGAGCGGCCGCACGCAGGAAATCCAGCGCCTGATTGGCCGTTCGCTGCGCGCCGCCTTCGACCTGGAAGCGTTTGGCGAACGCACCCTGCACCTGGATTGCGATGTGATTCAGGCCGACGGCGGCACCCGCACCGCCTCCATCACGGGCGCCATGGTGGCGGCCTATGATGCGTTTTCGAAGTTGAAAGCGGCTGGCATGATCGAGTCGATTCCGGTCAAGCACTTTGTGGCCGCGATTTCGGTTGGCGTGTACCAGGGCGTACCGGTGCTGGATCTGGATTATCCGGAAGATTCGTCTTGCGATACCGACATGAACGTGATCATGACCGACAGCGGTTCCTTCGTTGAAGTGCAGGGCACCGCCGAAGGCGAGGCTTTCGATCGCAGCGTCATGAACCGCCTGCTCGACCTGGCCGAAGGCGGCATCAAGGACCTGATCAAGCTGCAAAAGCAATCGCTCGGCATTACCGGCTGAGTGTGAGGGGCCGGCAAGTCGTTTAAAATATCGGCTCCGTCAAAAGAGCCGATATCCATGACCCAACGCATCGTTCTCGCATCGAACAACAAAGGCAAGCTCAAGGAATTCAACGAGCTGCTCTCGACCATTGGCTTTTCCGTGCATCCGCAGGAAGAGTTCAACGTGTCGGAGTCGCCTGAGCCTTTCCACACCTTTGTCGAAAATGCATTGACCAAGGCGCGCCACGCTGCGCGCCAGACCGGCCTGCCTGCGCTGGCTGATGATTCCGGCGTATGCGTCAATGCGCTGAATGGCGCGCCAGGCGTGTACTCTGCGCGCTATGCGGGCGAGCCGAAATTGGATGCCGCCAACAGCGCAAAACTGATCGACGACCTGTCCGCATTCGACGATAAATCGGCCTACTATTACTGCGTGCTGGTCTACGTGCGCCACGCCGACGATCCGCAGCCCATCATTGCCGATGGCCGCTGGGATGGCGAGATTTCGCCTGAAGCGCGTGGGCAGGGCGGCTTTGGCTACGATCCGTACTTCCTGATTCCATCGCTGGGCAAGCATGTGGCCGAGCTGGCGCCGGAAGAGAAGAACCGCCTGTCCCATCGCGGCCAGGCCCTGCGTGCATTGGTAGAGAAGCTGAAATGATCCCGATCAAACCGGTGGGCAGCAAGAACGCTACCCGGACCATCGACAGCGCTGCCGGCGTGGCGGCGCAATATCTGCAACCGGGCGCGCTGAATTTGTCGGCGCTGCCGCCGCTGTCGCTGTACATCCACTGGCCCTGGTGCGTGCGCAAATGCCCATACTGCGACTTCAATTCGCACGAAGCGAAGGGCGAGGTGCCGGAACAGGAATACCTGGCCGCGCTGCGCGCCGACCTGGAAATGGCGCTGCCCCTGATCTGGGGCCGCAAGATTTATACGGTCTTCATCGGCGGCGGTACGCCTTCGCTGATGTCCGCCGCCGGCATGGACCAGCTGATGTCCGATCTGCGCTCGCTGCTGCCGCTGGACGGCGCGGCCGAGATTACGATGGAAGCCAACCCCGGCACCTTTGAGGCGGAGAAGTTCAAGTCCTATCGCGCCAGCGGCATCAACCGCCTGTCGATCGGCATCCAGAGCTTCAATTCCGGACACCTGAAGGCATTGGGCCGCATTCACGATTCGAACGAAGCGCGCCGCGCCGTCGAAATCGCGCAGGCGAATTTTGACAACTTCAACCTGGACCTGATGTACGCGCTGCCCAGCCAGACGCTGGCCGAAGCGCGCGCGGATCTCGAAACGGCGCTGTCCTTCAAGCCGCCGCACCTGTCGTTGTATCACCTGACGATGGAGCCGAACACGCTGTTCGCGAAATATCCGCCGCAGCTACCGGACGACGACACCAGCGCCGATATGCAGGACATGATTGCTGACCTCACCGGCGCGGCGGGCTTTGGGCATTACGAAGTCTCCGCTTATGCGCAGCCGGGCCACCAGGCGCGCCACAATCTGAATTACTGGCAGTTCGGGGATTATCTCGGCATCGGCGCGGGCGCGCATTCCAAGCTGTCCTTCCCGCACCGCGTGCTGCGCCAGGCGCGCTTCAAGCATCCACGTTCGTATATGGACGCGGTGAAGGCGGGTAATCCGGTGCAGGAGGAACGCGAGATTGGTCGCGATGAGATGGGCTTTGAGTTCATGCTCAATGCGCTGCGCTTGCAGGACGGCTTCGAACCGAACCTGTTCTCCGAACGCACCGGGCTGGCGATGAACGTCATAGAAAAGGCCCTTAACGCCGCTGAGGCGAAGGGCCTTCTGTACCGCGATTACCAGCTGATCAAACCAACCGAACTAGGTCAGCGCTTCCTGAACGATCTTCAGGAAATGTTCCTGGCTTAAAACTCTTCCCACTCGTCGTTGACGGGCACCGGCTTGCGGCGTTCGGTGCCGGGTGGGCGGGGCGCTGATGCCTGCGCGTTGGCGTCGGCCGGGCCATGCGCGTTGCCGTTGGCCGGCGCGGCGCTGGCGCGCTGCGTCGCGGTGCGTGGCGACGCCGTGATCGCCTTGCGTGCCGGCGTTGCCGGCCGCGTGACGCGCGCTGCGATTGGCGCGGCGGCCGGTGCAAATCCTGCCTCGCCCAACTTGAACATCGCCGCCACTTCGGCCAGGCGCGCCGCCTGTTCCTGCATGCTGGCCGCTGCCGCCGCCGCTTCCTCGACCAGCGCCGCATTCTGCTGCGTTACCGTATCCATCTGCCCGATCGCCTCATTGACCTGGTCGATGCCCACACTCTGCTCGCGGCTGGCCGACGTGATCTCGCCCATGATGTCCGTCACGCGGCGTACCGAAGCGACCACTTCATCCATGGTGGTACCGGCTTGCTGCACCAGCGAAGTGCCCGCATTGACCTGATCAACCGAATTGCCGATCAGCTCCTTGATCTCCTTCGCCGCAGCTGCCGAGCGCTGCGCCAGATTGCGCACCTCGGATGCAACGACCGCAAAACCGCGTCCCTGCTCGCCAGCGCGCGCTGCTTCCACGGCCGCATTCAGCGCCAGGATATTGGTCTGGAAGGCGATGCCATCGATGGTGCCGATAATGTCCACAATCTTGCGCGAAGACGCGTCGATGGAACCCATAGTCTCAACCACCTGGCCCACGATATCGCCGCCGCGTGCGGCAACGTCGGACGCCGCCTGCGCCAGTTGATTCGCCTGCAAGGCGTTGTCGGCATTCTGGCGCACGGTCGACGTCAGTTCTTCCATCGACGACGCCGTTTCTTCCAGCGAGCTGGCTTGCTCCTCGGTGCGTGCCGAAAGGTCAAGATTGCCCTCGGCGATTTCCTGCGAAGCGCCCGCAATCGCCGACGTGCCGGTCTGCACCTCGCTGACCACGCGGCGCAGCGCATCGTTCATGCCTTTCAGCGCCGTCATCAACTCGCCGATTTCATCGCGTGTCGTCTCGTCGTCGAAGCGCGTAGTCAGATCGCCTTTGGCCACGGTGGCCGCCACGCCGACAGCGTCGTTAAGCGGTTTGGTAATGCTGCGCGAAATCACCCAGGCTGCCCAGACGCCAAACGCCAGCAGGGCAACACCCAGCGCGATCATCATGTTTGTGCTGCGGTCGTTGGCCGCATCGATGGCAGCAGCGGTGTTGTCGATGGACTTGCGCTGGAGTGCCAGCAGTTCTTTCACCTTGTCCTGGTAAGCCTGCGCGGCGGGCTCGAACTCGCTCTTGTACAGCTGTTCGGCCTTGTCGGCATCGCCGGCCTTGCGCGCGTCCATCACGTGGGTTTTGCCGGCCTGGTATTTGTTGCGCAGCTCGATGGCGGTTTTGTAGATAGTGCGCTCCTGATCGGTTTCGATCAGTTCGTCGATGGTCTTCAGAAGGGCGGTGCCGCGCTTCGTGCTGTCGGCGATGACGTCAGCAAACGTTGTCGAAAGCGTACCGTCGGAACTGCGCGCGATCATGGCCGTTCGCGCAATGGCGGAATAAATCAGCACGTACCAGTCGGAGACGATGCGCTCCTTGGCCAGTGGCCGATCCATCATGGCGCGCGTGGCTTCCGCGGTACTGCGCGCGTGAAGCAGGGCATAACCGGTGGCGATCACCGTCAGCAGGAGCACCACGCCAAAACCGGCAGCGAGCCGGGTCCCGATACGCATTTGCGACAACATTTTCATCTCTTCACCCCCGGCAAGGACATTTTTTATGTCGCACTAGTATGCGCCTAAGCTGTGACTCTGGGATGAAAGTTGCGTGTGCGCAACACTAGATGGAAGCGGCTTGCCTCAGGTCGGGTTTTTCTGCCCATTTTGCCAGCGCCTCCGCCATGCGCTGGCTTTCGCCGACGGCAAAGGTCCAGTCGCGGATGCGGGCCTGGTGGTTCTGGCCGTAGTGCTTGAAGTCATTGCGGTCAGGCAGTTTGGCGTTCGGCAGCTTCGCCACAAACGAGGGGGCGGGCGAGATCAGCACCACGTTTTCCACGGCGCTGTCGCGCGCGCGGCGCCACGGCATCGACTTGTCCAGCCAACCGGGCACGATGTGGTCGGTGAAGTGCGGATACAGCACCAGGCCGGGATCGCGCTGGTAGGGCAGGTGCAGATGGTAATCGATCAGGCCACCGTCCCAGTAAGCCCCTTGCGGAGCACGGGCGATGCCGGTGACCGCTTCCAGCACCAGCGGGATCGAACCGGAGGCCAGCAGCGCATCGCGCACATTGTCTGCACCGAGTCCGACAAAGTGCGTGGCGAAGGCATCGAAATTCTGGCGCAGCCAGGCGCCGTCGTCGCGCGCATCGTGAAAGACCACGCGCTCCATCGAGCCGGCCAGGCGGCTGCGCGATAGTGCGTTGCCGGCCGCAGCACGCAGGAAGCCCGCCATTTCGCGCCAGCGGCTGCCGCGCGTATCGCCCAGCGCGCCGATACCACGAGCGGTGATGATGGACAGCAGATAGCCGGGATTGGATAGCGGCTCGGCGCCGCGCCCTTCCAGCACCTCATCCAGCAGGCTGCGGCAGGTGCGGCTGACGTAAGCCGCATCCACTTTTTCTGGATAGGTCTGATGCGCATAGTGATGGGCCAGGCGGCGCAGAGCTGCAACCGGATCGTGCAGCGCAGCCGCCGCCATGCGCCATGCGCCGATCGACGCGCCGACCAGGCGGCGCTGGCGTGGCGCCTGTTCCAGCCACTCGCCAAACATCCACTGGTCGATGCCGTTGAGGATCAGCCCTTTCGGACCGCCCGCGGCAGCGGGGATGATGGCGACGTCCGCCGCCTGCAAACCTTCGCGTTCGATGCGCTGGCGCGCACGCTCGCCGAGGCGGATGGTAATCGGTGAATCCACTTACTTCATGCCTCCGCCCAGTGCGCGGTACAGATCGATGGCGCTGGTGGTGCGCAGCAGGCGCGCCTGCACCAGCGATTGCTCGGCGCTGAACAGCTCGCGCTGCGCATCCAGCACGTCCAGCGAACTGGCCACGCCGTTTTCGAAGCGCAGCTGCAGCAGCTTGAGACGATCGGCTTGCGCATCCTGCACGGCGCGCTGTGCTACCACCTGCTCGCCCAGATAGGCACGGGCAGCCAGTGCATCGGCCACTTCGCGGAAGGCGGTCTGGATGGTTTTCTCGTAATCCGCGACGGCGATGTTCTTGCGGACTTTGGACACGTCCAGATTGGCGCTGTTGCGGCCCGTGTCGAAGATCGGCAGCGTCAGTTGCGGCACGAAGGACCAGCTGCTGTTACCGCTGTCGAACAGCTGCGAGAAGGCCGGGCTGGTGCTGCCCACGGCGGCCGTCAGCGAGATGCGCGGGAAGAAGGCGGCACGTGCGGCGCCGATATTGGCGTTGGCGGCTTTCAGGCGCAGTTCGGCGGAGCGGATGTCCGGACGGCGCGCCAGCAGGTCGGAAGGCAGTCCTTCCGGCACGGCGCTCATGGCATCGATCTGTTCATCGGTCGCCATGGCGCCGGATGCGGCCTGCGCCGGTGGCTGGCCGACCAGCAGGGTCAGTGCATTCTCGGCCTGCGCGCGCTGACGGGCCAGGGCCAGTGCGGCGGCCCGCGCCGTTTCCATCAGCTGCTCGTTGGAGCGCAGGTCCAGACGAGACGAGGCGCCTACGTCCACGCGCTGCTTTGTCAGGTCGTAGGTGCGCTTGCGGGCTTCGTACGTGCGCTGGGCCAGGTCGTACTGCTCGGCGAAAGCACGCTCGGTGAAGTAACCCTTCGCCACTTCGGCCACAAGACTGATCTGCGCCGCCTGGCGTGCTTCGTCGGTGGCCAGGTAGGTATTCAGTGCCGCATCGCTCAGGCTTTTCACGCGGCCGAAGAAGTCCAGCTCGAAGGAGGAAATGCCGACACCCGCGTCGAAGCGTTCACCCACCACCGGCTGCCCGGTGGCGGACAGGAAGCCCGGCGTGCGGGCGCGCGATTCGCTCAGCGTTGCGTTCAGCGTCGGCAAACGGTCGGCGCGCTGGATGCGGTAAGCGCCGCGCGCTTCCTCGATACGCAGTGCGGCTGTGCGCAGGTCGCGGTTGTTGTCCAGCGCGGCGGCGATCAACTGCTGCAGGCGCTGGTCGGTAAAGAATTCACGCCAGCCGATGTCGGTGGCGGGGCGCGTGCCTGTCGCGTTGACAGCGCCGCTTGCGCCGCCTGCTGCCGGCAGGGCCGGATAGCCTTCCGCCACGGGCGCTGCCGGGCGCTCATAGGTCGGGGCCATGGAGCAGGCGGACAGCAGGGCTGCCGCCAGCACGGTAAGAGTTGTTTTCATCATTGCTTGTTCTCCGGCAGATCGAGTTCGTGCGCGGCGAGGCGGCGCTGGCGCTCGCTGCCTTTGAAGATACGGCGGATTACCACGAAGAATACCGGCACCAGGAACACCGCCAGCACCGTCGCGGTAATCATGCCGCCCATCACACCGGTACCGATGGCGCGTTGGCTGGCGGAACCCGCGCCGCTGGCGATCACCAGCGGCAGCACGCCGAGGATGAAGGCGAGCGAGGTCATGATGATCGGGCGGAAGCGCAGGTGCACCGCTTCCAGCGTCGCTTCGATCAGGCCCTTGCCCTGCGCCTGCAGGTCCTTGGCAAACTCGATAATCAGAATCGCGTTCTTCGCCGACAGGCCGATAATCGCAATCAGGCCCACCTTGAAGTACACGTCGTTCGGCAGTCCACGCACGTGGGCGCCCAGCAGCGCGCCCAGCACACCCAGGGGCACCACCAGCAGCACGGCCACCGGAATCGACTCGCTCTCATACAGCGCGGCCAGCACCAGGAAGGCGGCCAGCATGGACAGCGCGAACAGCATCGGCGCCTGCGAACCGGACAGACGCTCTTCCAGCGACTGGCCAGTCCATTCGATCGCAAAGCCTGGCGGCAGCTGGTCGCCGAGGCGCAGCAGCTCGTCCATCGCTTCACCCGTGCTGCGGCCCGGCTGGGCAGCGCCGCTCAGGCGGATCGCAGGATAGCCGTTGTAGCGCACCAGCTGCAGCGGACCGATGATCCAGTGCGAAGTCGAGAATGAGGAGAAGGGCACCATCACGCCGGTGGAGCTGCGCACATTGAGGCGCATCAGGTCTTCCGGCTGCATGCGGCGGTCCTGGTCGGCCTGCACGATCACGCGCTGCTGGCGTCCGCTGCTGGCGAAGTCGTTCACATACGAAGAACCCAGCGCGGTGGACATGGTGCTGTTGATGTCCGCGAAGGACACGCCCAGCGCATTCGCCTTTTCACGGTCGATATCCAGTTGCAGCTGCGGCGCATCTTCCAGCCCTTCCGGACGCATGCCGGTCAGGATGCTGCTCTTGGCCGAAAGCCCCAGCAGCTGGTTACGCGCTGCGACCAGCGCATCGTGGCCCTTGGCGCCGCGGTCCTGCAGGCGGGCGGTGATGCCGGTGGCGTTACCCAGCTCGCGGATCGGCGGAGGGCTGAGCGGGAAGATGATCGCATCCTTGATGCCGGACAAGTCCTTGAATGCGCGCTGCGCAATCGCTTCGGCCGAATCCTGCGGGCCGCGTTCCTTCCAGTCCTTGAGCGGCACGAACACCAGGCCGGCGTTCTGGCCCGAGCCGGAGAAGCTGAAGCCTGCCACGGCAATGGTGCGCGCCACGCCCGGCTGCTTGCGGAAGTAGGCATCCACCTCGGCCAATACGGCTTCAGCGCGGCTGCGCGAAGCACCCGGCGGCAGCTGCACGTTGGTGATGATGTAGCCCTGGTCTTCGTTCGGCAGGAAGGACGAAGGCAGCTTCACGTACAGGAAGGCCACGATGCCCAGCAGCGCTGCGTAAATCAGCAGGTAGCGGCCAGTGCGCTTCAGGATGCGGGCGATCCAGCCCTGATAGCCGTTGGCGGTGCTGTGGAAGCTGCGGTTGAACCAGCCGAAGAAGCCGCGCTTCTCGTGATGGTGGCCGGCTTCCACCGGTTTCAGCATGGTGGCGCACAGTGCCGGCGTCAGCGACAGCGCCATCAGCGCCGAGAAGATCATCGCGGACACCATGGACAGCGAGAACTGGCGGTAGATCGCGCCCACGGCGCCGCCGAAGAAGGCCATCGGGATGAACACGGCGATCAGCACCAGCGTGATACCGATGATGGCGCCCGTGATCTGGCCCATGGCCTTGCGCGTTGCTTCGCGCGGCGACAGGCCTTCCTCGCTCATGATGCGTTCCACGTTCTCCACTACCACGATGGCGTCGTCGACCAGGATGCCGATCGCCAGCACCATGCCGAACATGGTCAGCACGTTGATGGAGAAGCCGAACACCTGCATCGCGGCGAAAGTACCCATCAGGGCCACCGGCACCACGATGGTCGGGATCAGGGTGTAGCGGATGTTCTGCAGGAACAGATACATCACCAGGAACACCAGGAACACGGCTTCCAGCAGGGTCTTGACCACTTCCTCGATGGAGATCTTCACGAACAGCGACGTGTCGTAAGGCACGGTGTACTTCAGGCCGGGAGGGAAGTATTTCGACAGCTCTTCCATCTTCTCGCGCACCAGGGTGGCGGTGGCGAGTGCATTGCCGGTCAGCGATTGCTGCACGGCGATGGCCACGAAAGGCTGGCCGCTTAGGCGTGCGCTGATGCCATAGTTGGCGCCGCCCAGCTCCAGGCGGGCCACGTCCTTCAGCCGCACGGTGGAGCCATTCGGGTTCGCACGCAGGATGACCTTGCCGAATTCCTCGATGGAGGTCAGCTGGCCCGTCACAACCACTGGCGCGTTATACGTCTGTGAGCGCGGATTCGGCAAGTCGCCGATGGTGCCCGATGCCACCTGCGCGTTCTGCGCGCGGATGGCATTGGTCACATCGCTCATATTCAGCTTGTAGCCGGTCAGCTTGTTCGGATCGACCCAGATGCGCATGGCGCGCTCGGTACCAAACAGCTGCGCCTGGCCCACGCCGGGCAGACGCTTGACTTCATTCAGCACGTTACGCGCCAGATAGTCGCCGATCGCGTTCGGGTCCATGCGGCCGTCTTCGGAATAGGCGCCCACAAACATCAGGATGTTGGAACGCGCCTTGTTGACCTGCACGCCTTGCTGGATCACGGACTGCGGCAGGCGCGATTCCACGCGCTTGATGCGGTTCTGCACATCCACGGCAGCCAGGTCGGGATTGGTGCCCGGCTGGAAGGTGACGGTGATGGTCACCGAGCCGTTGGCCGTGCTTTCCGATTCAACGTATTGCAATCCATCCGCACCGTTCATCTCCTGTTCGATCACGCTGGTGACCGCGTCGTCCACCACCTGAGCGGTGGCGCCCGGATAGGCGGCGGTGACGACGATGGATGGCGGGGCGATGGTCGGGTACTGCGCCACCGGCAGCAGGGTGATGGATAGCGCACCACCCAGCAGGATGAAGAGCGCGATCACCCATGCAAAGACGGGGCGGTCGATAAAGAACTTTGCCATCAGCGGCTCCCGTTATTTCGACGCGGCCGGCGCTGCCGCGGCAGGCGCGGAACCGGGCGAACCGCCGGACGGCAGCGGCTGGCCGCTGGCATCGGCTTTCGGCGGGCCTTGCCACGGCACTGGCGCTACGACGCCGCCCGGCTTGGTCTTCTGGAAGCCTTCCACCACGATGCGCTCGCCGCCCTTCAGGCCCGAGCTGACCAGCCATGCGTTGCCGGTGGAGGCTTCGGCCGTCACAGGCTGCGCAGTGATCTTGTTGTCGGCACCGACGATGAAGACGGACGCGCCGTCGGCGCCACGCACGATTGCTTGCTGCGGCACGGTGATGGCTTTCTCATCCACGCCCTGTTCGAGGCGGGCGCGCACATACATGCCCGGCAGCAGGGTGCGCTTCGGATTCGGGAACTCGGCGCGCATCGAAACGGAGCCGGAGCTTTCGTCCACCGACACATCGGAGAACAGCAGCTTGCCCGGCTGTGCGTATTCGCTGCCGTCTTCCAGCTGCACGGTGACGCGGGCGGTGTCCTTGCCCATGCTCTTCAGTTTGCCGCTCGCCAGCGCCTGCTTCAGGCGCAGCAGCTCGGCGGAAGACTGGGTGATGGTGACGTAGATCGGGTCGAGCTGCTGCACCAGCGCCATTGGCGTGGCCTCGTTCTGGCCCACCAGTGCGCCTTCGGTGACGAGGGCGCGGCCCACGCGGCCGGCAATCGGCGAGGTCACGGTGGCATAGCCCAGCGTCAGGCTGGCGTTCTTGCGGTTGGCGCGCGCGGTCTGCAGATCGGCATTGGCCTGCTTCTGCGCGGTGACGGCGTCGTCGTACTCCTGCTGGCTGACGGCTTGCGCGGCCAGCAGCGGCTTGTAGCGCTTGACCTTCAGGTCGGCCTGGGCCAGGTTGGCGTCGGCGCGCGCCACGGCGGCTTCGGCGCTGTCGAAAGATGCCTGGAACTGAGCGGGGTCGATCCGGAACAATACCTGGCCTGCCTTGACGTCGCCGCCTTCCTCGAATACGCGCTTGAGCACAATGCCGGGCGTCCGTGCCCGCACCTGGGCAATACGGTAAGCTTCTACGCGGCCGGGCAGCTCGTCGGTAACGGCAACGCTGGCTGTTGCAACGGTGATCACGGAAACTTGAGGAGGAGGCGGGGCAGCTTTGTTGGCGTCTTTCTTGTCGCCGCAGGCCGTCAGGGAGAGGGTGATGACGGCTGCAACGATAGGCAGGTACCGGGGTACGGTTCTCATGGATTGTCTCGTGTTGTGGTTAATGGCAGGGACAAGGCCAAGATTGTATAACAGTGTTAAATGTATCGTTTTGTACAGAGAACGAATGATTTAGAATGGAGATGTAGTTCAATAATGTTTGCTACTTTTGGGAACGCGATGAAGAAACTGTCTTTACTGTTGTTGCTGGCTTCTGGCGCTGCCATGGCCGATGAAGCTGCGCTGCAGCACTGCCGCACCCTGGCCGATGGCGCTGCGCGCCTGGCCTGCTATGACGCTATTCCGCCGGGCTTCAAGGCGCACGCCGGCGCTACGCCTGCTGCGGCATCCACCGCTGCGCCTGCACACGCAGCTGTCCCGGCGTCCGCCGCGCCGGCCGTTGACCGTGCATTCGAAGTGCAGTCGAGCACCGTGGCCGCCGCGCGCGCTGCCTCCGCGCCGACGCTGGAAACGTCCATCGTGGGTGAGTTTGAAGGCTGGGGGCCCGGCCAGACCATCCGTCTGGCTAACGGCCAGATCTGGCGTGTGGAAGATGACAGTTCGGAAATCGTATATGTCACCAATCCCAAAGTGTCCCTGCGCAAGGGCATGATGGGCGCGGTGTTCATGGATATTCAAGGTGCACGCGGTGCGCCGAAAGTGCGCCGCATTCAGTAAGGAGGCGATATGGTCCTGGCAATTGTAGGTGGTTTGCTACTGGCACTCGGCCTGTTTGCCGGGACTGTGCTGGTTCTGGTGCCGCTGGGTCTGGCGGCCATGGAGAGTGGCGCCATGCTGTGGCTGCTGTTCCCGCTGCTGAGTATTGTCGGTTACACGCTGTTTGCAACCGGTGCGCGCGTGGGGAATTTCCGGGCCTTGTCGTTTGCCGTGTCCTGCCTGCTGCTGGTGCTGGCAGTGGCCTCGGCGGCCGGTCTGGTGCTGGAAGCGACCAAGCTGATCAGCCCTGCGGGCAATACGCTGTCGCTCTGGTATGTGCTCGCCGTGGGCGGCGTGCTGGGGACGATAGGCGCCGCCGCGTCAGCGAAGTCCGCCGCGTGAACGCGACGGCGGATCGAATGATCCGCCCTACGATGCATTCCCTGTGATGCGGCCGGCGTTGGGCGGATCATTGATCCGCCGGGTGCTTAGCGCATTGCCGAAATCATCTGTTTCAGCTTGCCCGCGTCAGCCACGAAGGCGCGGATGCCTTCGGCCAGCTTCTCGGTGCCCATCGCGTCTTCGTTCAGCATGAAGCGGAAGGTCTTCTCGTCCACCGCGATCTTGCCCAATGCATCAGCGCCGGCGGAGGCGGTGTTCAGCTTGCGCTCCACCGGACCGGTGGTGTCGGCCAGCTTCTGCAGCAGATCAGGGCTGATGGTCAGCAGGTCGCAGCCGGCCAGTTCCATGATCTGGCTGGTGTTGCGGAAGGACGCGCCCATCACTTCGGTCTTGTAGCCGAACTTACGGTAGTAGTTGTAAATGCGCTTGACGGACTGCACGCCCGGATCTTCCGCGCCCTGGTAGTCGATGCCAGTGGACTTCTTGAACCAGTCGTAGATACGGCCCACGAACGGCGAGATCAGCTGCGAACCCGCTTCGGCGCAGGCGATGGCCTGGCACAGCGAGAACAGCAGGGTCATATTGGTGCGGATGCCTTCCTTCTCCAGGATCTCGGAAGCGCGGATGCCTTCCCAGGTCGAGGCGATCTTGATCAGGATGCGTTCGCGCGGAATGCCAGCCTTTTCGTACAGGGCGATCAGCTCGCGGCCTTTGTTCACATTGCCTTGCACGTCGAAGGACAGGGCGGCGTCGATTTCGGTCGACACGCGGCCTGGCACGTACTTCAGGATTTCGGTGCCGAAAGCGATCAGCAGGTGGTCGACGATGGTGCCGGTGGACGCGCCCGGATTGTCGCGCACGGCCTTTTCCAGCAGCGGCTTGTATTCATCCTTCTGAACGGCCTTCAGGATCAGCGACGGATTGGTGGTCGCGTCTTGCGGGGTATAGGCTTTGATCGACTGGAAATCGCCGGTGTCGGCGACCACGGTGGTGTATTGCTTGAGCTGTTCGAGCTGGTTCATTGAAGCACCGATAACAAAAATGGGGACGAAAGGACGTATTGTAGCAGCCTGCAAGGCCGCGTTTGGTGGTATTGTCTCTTTGTTCATACTGTTTTAGGGAGCGTGATGAAGACACTGCCTTTGCTGTTGCTACTAGCCTGCGCCAGCGCGCTCGCTGATGACGCGGCGATGCTGCGCTGCCGCGCCGTTCCCGACATTCCAACGCGCGTGGCCTGCTACGACGCGATCCCCGTCGCCGCGCCGCGCGCCGGGGCGCCAGTCGCCGCTGTTGCCGCTTCCGCCGCCAGCGCCGCTTCCGCAGTCAGCGCCGCCACCGCTGCGACCACCGCGACCACCGCCAGCGCCGCCACCGCTGCCACCGCCGCGACGCCCTCCAACGTTGCCGCTCCCGTCGGCGTCGCTGCTTCTGTTGCGGCCGGGGCAGTGCCGGCGCCTGCCGCGCCGGCCTGGACCGCGTTGCCGGCCAAGCCGGTCGCGAAAGCCGAGGAACCCAAGCAAGCGGACACCGTCGAAACGCGTATTGAAGGCGCCTTCAAAGGCTGGGCACCCGGCCAGATGATCCACCTCGCCAACGGCCAGGTATGGCGCGTCGTCGACAACAGCAGCGAAGACACCGACCTGCAGAACCCGAAAGCCCTGCTGCGCAAAGGCCTGCTGGGCGCGGTGTTCCTGGACATCGAAGGCGCCTACCGCGCGCCGCGTGTGAAGCGGGTGCAGTAAGCCGCAGACCGGACCATGGCGCCGGAAGCTCTCACAGGCAAGCAGCTGGACGAATTGCGCAGTGCGCTGCGCAACTATGTCCGCAAGCATTTCCCTGGCTTGCATGATGAAGCCGATGATTTGACCGCACAAGCCATCTCGGATCTCTGGGAATACCTGGAGAAACGTGGCGAAATTCCCGATCAGCCTGCCATACGCAAGATTGGCTATGCCATACTAAAACGCCGTGCAGCGGACATCTTCCGCAAGCCAGCGCGCGACTGGGCGATGAGTCTCGACAACCTGAGTGAGGCCGAGCAGGCCGATCCTGCGCAGCCGGATGCCTGGCGCGCCGCGCTGCACCGGCGCATGCTGCACATCTGCGTGGCCGAACTGGCGGATGCGTCGCAGGAAGACGATTTGCTGCTGTCGATGGTGGCCGGGACCGGCCCTGATCAGAAAGACGCGCTCGACGCGCGCACCCGCCAGCGCCTGCACCGCTTGCGCGCCCGCCTGGCGGAAGCAATACGAAGAGAGCTGGGAGAAGATGCAAAGAAGCTGCTGAAGGATTCCGTCTAGCGAGGGCGTCATGAACAGTTACGCGCAATTCGAAGCATTCCTGCACATCGTTCACATCTCGGACATGCATTACCGGGACGCTGCTTCGCCGGCCGACCCGAAAGGCGAACTGAAGCTGCGCGCCATCGCCCAGCGTCTGCGCACGCTCAACGCCAATCTGGCCGATACCTTTGAAGAGCTGGTGGACCTTGGTTATGCAGGCCACGATCCCAGCGCCGAACGCGAACTGAGCGACTTCTTCGACTGGTTCGCTGCCGATCCCGATTTCGGTTCGATTCCCGCCTGGCTGGTCGATACCGGCGACTTGAGTGCGATTGGCGATCTCGAATCGCTGACCGTCGCCAAAGCCACGCTGCAGGACTATGGACGCCGCCTGCGCGCAACGGCCACCTTCTCACAGTACGGCAATCACGATGCCTGGCCCGCGACCTTTCCCATGCTGGCGCGCCGCAGCGACGTGGCAACGCACCGCGACACGCTGCGCCAGCAACTGTTTGCCTCCGTCTGGCCGCAAGGACCGCTTGGCATTCCGATTCCAAACACCCAGTCGCAGCTGGTGCTTTACGGCGTGAACACCACAATTGACGACCGCTGGCGCAATACCTGGGCACGCGGCCATGTCGGGCGCGACCCGCACTGGCTGCAACGCAAGGGCAAGGGTGCGTTGAGTCAGATGCAGGTGCTGGCGGACGATGTGCAGCGCGGCTTCAGGCCGGATGGCAGCCGCGATTTCCGCGTGCTGGCCATGCATCACCCGGTGCACTATCCCCCGCCGCGGCCGGTAATGAGCATGAGCCTGAGTAACGATATCGACGTGGGCGATGCCTTGAGCCGTTTCGGCCGTCTGGGACGTGGCAAGCTGGCGGAGCTGGTGTTAAGCGGACACACCCATGTGCCTTTCCCCGCGCTGGGCGAGCTGCCGCCGGATAATGCGAAGCAATATCACGATCCGCTGGGGCGCGACCAGTTGCAGCTGATTGCCGGATCATCGGCGCAGATGGTGCGGGCCACCAGCCATGGCGGCACCGCAAGCGGCCCGCTGCCGCACCAGTTCCAGGTGCTGACCTTCTATGCTTCCCCGGCGCGTCAAACGCCGCGCCTGGTGATGGAGCGCCGCCTCGTCGGCCGGCCGGCGGGCACCGGACCCTTCGGCTTCCTGCAGCTGCCCGGCACCCGCAATACTGTGGAGGCGGCCTGGCTGGATTACTGATCAGGCAGCGTGGGCGGTAGCGAGCATGCGCGCCGGCACTGGCGAGCGCTCACGCAGCGCGGCAAGCAAGTACATGGCATCGCTGGAACGCAAATAGAAGCGTGCGCACAGCGTCGCCAGGTCCTGCTGCGCAGGCGTGTTGGCACGCCCGGTCATCAGCTCGTCGCAGGCATCGGCACGTATGGCTTCACTGTCGCCCAGATTGAACCAGAAGCCGGCCATGGCGCGTGCCAGGTCTTTGCCGCGGGCATCCACCCATTCGCCTTCCGGCAACGGGTGCTCCTGGGCCAGCACTTCGCTCAATTTGCTTGCCAGCCGGGATGATTCCGCGTCGACTTCCGTTTGTTCATCCATTTCGGCAAGAATGTCTTTGAGCAATGCGGCGGCTTCTTCGCTCAGGGCAGCAGCACTTTCTGCTGCGGTGTGGAACCAGGCGGCGTGGCTGAAAAGCTCGGTAGCGAGAGGCGTCAGGGCGGCGGTCAGCTGTGCGACCTCGTCAGCGCGAATACGGATGTCTTCGGCGCTGTAGCTCCTGCCTTCGGGGTTGTAATTTGCTCTCATTTCATGCCTTTCTGCCAATGTCTGTGCATCGGCGCCATGTCCATATCGTGTATATCGCACTTCCTGCGAATTCGTGACATGGTTTGAATGGCAACATTCTGCTTGCGAAAGCTGGTCAGGGCAGGATACCATCTTCGGCTCCATCGGAGCCTTTCATGAAATCCATTGCGGTCATCGGCGGCGGTATCACCGGCGTCACCACAGCTTATGCGCTGGCGCTGCGCGGACTGGACGTCACGCTGTTCGAGCGCCATGCGCATCCGGCGATGGAGACTTCCTTCGCCAATGGCGGCCAGCTTTCGGCATCGCATGCGGAAGCCTGGAACAGCTGGTCGAATGTCCGCAAGGGATTAGGCTGGATGTTGCGCAAGGATGCGCCACTGCTGGTTCGTCCGGCGCCCAGTTGGCATAAGCTCTGCTGGTTTGCCGAATTCCTGTCCGCCATCCCGCGCTACGGCGACACCACCGTGTCAATTGCGCGCCTGGCAGTTGAGGCGCGCCGCCACCTGTTTGCGTGGGCGCAGGCGGAAGATATCGACTTCGATTTGCGCCGCGAGGGTATCCTGCATGTGTACCGCGACAAGGCGGGCTTCGAGCATGGCGGGCGCGTGTCGGCGCTACTTGCGCAGGGCGGCTTGATGCGCCGCGCCGTCACGCCAGCTGAAATGCGCGCTATCGAGCCCGCACTGCAGGGCGATTACTACGGCGGCCACTTCACCGACAGCGACAGCTCAGGCGATATCCACAAATTCACGCTGGGCCTCGCGCGCGCCTGCGCGCGCCACGGCGTCCGTTTCCTGTGCGGCCATGAGGTGCAGTCCGTCACGCCGGGCGTGTCCATCACTGCGCGCACTGCGGGCGGGGAAATCGTCGAGTACCCGATCGACGCTGCGGTAATCTGCGCCGGCACCGCCAGCCGTGCGCTGGCCGCTACACTTGGCGACCGCGTGAATGTCTACCCGGTGAAGGGCTATTCGATCACGGTGGGATTGAACACCTTCGGCAGTCGCGGGGCAGCGCCCACCGTCAGCCTGGTTGACGACGCGCTCAAGCTGGTCGCCAGCCGCTTCGGCCAGGACCGGTTCCGCGTCGCGGGCACCGCCGAATTTGCCGGCTTCGACCGCGAGATCCGCACAGAGCGCATTCGTCCGCTGGTGGACTGGGTGCAGCGCAGCTTCCCGGGTATCGATGTGAGCGATGTTACGCCATGGGCCGGTCTGCGTCCCATGATGCCGGACATGCAGCCGCGCGCCGGCCCCGGCATGCTGCCCGGCGTCTTCTACAACACCGGTCACGGTCACCTCGGCTGGACGCTTTCCGCTGCAACGGCGGAAATCGTGGCGGATATGGTCGCGCAAGCGGCGTCTATGCACTATGGTGAAAGGATGCGGCCATCGCGCCGAGTTGCCTGAACAGGAGACCGCCATGCCACGCTATATCGTCGAACGCACTTTCCCTGAGGGCTTGCACATTCCCGTCAATGCGGAAGGCGCGCAGGCTTGCAATACCGTGATCGGCGCCAATGCGCGCAGCGGCGTGACGTGGATTCACTCCTACGTCAGCGACGACCTGAAGAAGACTTATTGCCTGTATGAAGCACCGTCGCCCGAGGCCATCCGCGAGACGGCCGAGGCGAACAGTCTGCCGGTCGACAAGATCACGCCGGTAACGGTGCTCGATCCCTACTTCTACAAAGGCTGAACGGTATCCACCACGACCTGATTGCGTCCGCCGTGCTTGGCGGCGTACAGGGCGCGGTCGGCCGCTTCCAGCAGCGACTTGGCATCCGCCAGGCGGGACTTGTCGAAAGCGGCCACGCCGATGCTGAGCGTGACATGGGGATGCACGGCTTTCGGCGCGTGCGCCAGTTTCAGTGATTCCACGTGGGCGCGAATGCGTTCCGCGTGACTGCGCGCCTGCTCGGCATTCGTGTCCGGCAGCACGGCGGCAAATTCCTCACCGCCGTAGCGCGCCGCCAGGTCGGCAGGGCGCTGCAGCATGGACGCAAACGCTTCCGCCACCATGGTCAGGCAGGCGTCGCCCTGCTGATGGCCGAAATGGTCGTTGTAGGCCTTGAAGGAATCGATATCCATCAGCAGCAGGGACAGCTCGTTGCCATTGCGGTGCGCGCGGCGCAGTTCGCGGTCCAGCGCCACGTCGAAGTGGCGGCGGTTGGCGATGCCGGTCAGGCCGTCCACATAGGATTGCTGGCGCAGGGCTTCGGCCTGGCCGCGCAGCTGTTTTTCCCGGTCCACCGTGCCGGTGACGTCGGCGACTTCGATCAGGCAGTAGCGCTCCTTGCCCTCGCTGAATGGCGTCACGGTGACCGCCTGGCCGATGCGCTCACCGCCCCAGGTGCCGGCGGCGAAAAGGGGGAAGGGCGAGCGGTTCTGATTGGGCGGCAGGGCGGAGGGCAGGTTGCTGGACAGGGCGGTCAGCACCGCCTGCTCCATGCGTCCACCGGAAAGTTCGGGGAAGAGTTCCAGCAGCTGCAAGCCCTGTACGCGGCTTGAAGACAGGCCGGAGCGGCTGGACAGCCACTGGTTCCAGTAAATTACGCGCTGGCCGGCGTCCAGCACCATCATGCCTAGATTGGCGAGGCCGAGGATGCGGCCAAACAGATTAGATTCGAGCATGGCAGCGATTATATTTCAAGCGCTAAACCTACCGCCAAAACCTGGTGCCAGCCACGATGTGGCAGGCACCTGTGCGAAGCCGCGGGCCGGAAACCGGTGCCTGCCACGCAGTGGCTGGCACCAGCATTTGCTTTGGGTTTAGCCGATGAAGGAGTCGAACTGCATATCGAATTCCTGCAGCGCCTTCTGCGCGTTCAGCATCTTCCTGCGGAATTCAGGCCCGCGCTGCAAGGCCAGGCCGACGGCCAGCACGTCGATCACCACCAGGTAAGCCAGGCGGGCAGAGATAGGCGTGTACGGGTCGGTGGCGAAAATAAGGTCGATCGGAATCAGCACCGAAGCCTGTTCCGACAGCAGGGTACCGGACGGCGCCAGCACGATCACCTCCGCGCCGCCTTCGCGCGCCAGCTTGGCCGAGCGCACCAGCGCCGGGTTGTTGCCGCGCTGGGAGATCGCCACCACCGCATCGCCTTCACGCAGCAGGGCTGCGGAGATGCTGTGGATGGCCGGATCGGAATACGCCACGGTCGGTACGCCGGAGCGGAAGAACTTGTGCTGCGCGTCGGCCGCCACGATGCCGGACGTGCCCTGGCCGTAGAACTCGATCTTCTTGGCGCGCGACAGGATGTCCAGCGCCTTCTGCACCGGTTCCGCGTTCAGATTGTTGCGCAGGTCGAGCAGGGTGTTGATGGAGCGGCTGCAGATCTTGTTGATCAGGTCCGACGCCAGGTCGTCCTGCGCCGGCAGCTCGTTCATGCCCGGCATGGCGAGGGCCAGGCCCTGCGCCAGCTTCAGCTTGAACTCGTGCCAGCCGTCATAGCCCAGCGTGCGGCAGAAACGGACCACGGTGGGTTCGGACACCTGGGCCGTCTTGGCCAGCGCCGTGATGTTCGCACCCACAGTGCGCGAAGGATTGTCTAGCACCGCCAGCGCGACCTTGCGCTCCGATTTGGAGAGCGAGTCGAGCTGGGTGCGGATGGAGTCAAGCAGCATTTAGTCTTTAGTCTTCCGGGAGCGCTTCTTCGCGCCATTGTAGGCCATCGCGTCCGATCAAGGCACTGGCGGCGGCAGGGCCCCAGGTACCGGAGGCATATGGCAGCGGCGAGGTTTCGTCCTGCTCCCAGTAGTTCAGGATCGGTTCGACCCATTCCCATGCCGCCTCCAGTTCGTCGCCGCGCATGAACAAGGTCAACTGGCCGCGCAGCACGTCGAGCAGCAGACGCTCGTAGGCATCCATGCGCGGCATCTTGAATGTCTCGCGGAAGTCCAGTTCCAGTTCCGCCGGTTTCAGGCGCATGCCTTCGCCTGGCGTCTTGGCCATCAGATTCATGCGCAGGCCTTCGTCCGGCTGCAGGCGGATCACCAGGGAATTCGGCTGGAAGCTGGAAGTCGGCTGATTGAAGATCGAATGCGGAATCTGCTTGAAGCGCACCACGATTTCCGCCAGGCCGTCCGCCATGCGCTTGCCGGTGCGCAGGTAGAAGGGCACGCCCGCCCAGCGCCAGGTATCCACTTCCGCCTTCATGGCGACGAAGGTTTCGGTGCGCGAATTCTGTGGCGCTTCCGGTTCATCGCGATAGCTCGGCACAGGCTGGCCATCGACGTGGCCGGCGCGGTACTGGCCGCGCACGATGTTCTGTGCCAGCGTGGTCGGCGTGAAGCGTTTCAGGGAACGCAGCACTTGCAGCTTGGCGTCACGCACGGCGTCCGGCGCGATCGAGGTTGGCGGTTCCATGGCGACGATACAAAGCAGCTGCAGCAGGTGGTTCTGCAGCATGTCGCGCAGGGCGCCCGAGGTGTCGTAGTAGCCGATGCGGTTGCCTACGCCAAGCTTTTCGGCAATGGTGATCTGCACGTCCGAAATCCACTCGCGGCGCCACAGCGGCTCGAACAGGATATTACCAAAGCGCAGGGCCAGCAGATTCTGCACGGTCTCCTTGCCGAGATAGTGGTCGATACGGTAGATCTGCGATTCTTCGAAGACGGTGCCGACTTCCTTGTTGATCTGCTTGGCCGATGCCAGATCGCGGCCCAGCGGTTTTTCCAGCACCACGCGGGAATTCGGTGCCACCAGCTTGTTGGCCTTGAGGTTGTCGCAGATCTGCGAGAACAGGGCAGGCGGGGTGGCCAGGTAGTACACGCGGGTCAGCGACAGGTCGTTGCGCAGCGCCTCGGACAGCGGCTTGTAAGTGGCCGGGTCGGTCGCATCCAGCGATACGTAGGTGATGCGGCCGAGTAAGCGCGTCCAGCTTTCTTCCGAGCCCTTGGCGGCTTTGTTGTGCGGGCGGCTGTCGGTATTCACCATCTTGATGAAGTCCTCCTGGCTGCTCTCGGCGCGGCCGACGCAGATGATGCGCGCAGTCGGCGGCAGATCGCCGCACACGTCGCGGCTATACATCGCAGGCAGCAATTTGCGCATCGCGAGGTCGCCGCTGCCGCCAAACAGAACCAGGTCAAAATCGGAAAGGGCCATAATGTCTTCGTGGTGATGTCAGTGTTTTAATGAGGTACTACGCTACGTAAGCAGGCTCGATGCGGCCGGCGACAGGTAGGCGTACGGACAGCAGCTTGCCGCTCAGTGGCATGGCCGCCAGTTCTTCCGCCGGACGCTTGCTGGCGCTGGTGATGTACAGCGTGCGCAGGTCGGCGCCGCCGAATGCGACCATCGTGGGGCAGCGTACCGGCAGCTTGATCTCATCCAGCTGTTCACCGGACGGGGACAGTTTCACAATGCGGCCGCCTTCGAACATGGCGACCCAGTAGTTGCCTTCGCTATCTACCGCAGCGCCGTCGGGACGGCCGCCGTAAGTGGGCGAGGACTTGTTATCGTCAAAGCGGCGCAGTTCGCGTTCATTGGACACGGCGCCGGTCTTCACGTCGAAATCGAAAGCGCGCACGCGGTGCGTAGCGGTATCGGCGTGGTACATGGTCTTGCCGTCCGGGCTGAAACCCAGGCCGTTGGAGTTGGTCATGCCACCCGACCAGGCTTTGCGCACGGCGCCGCGCTCCAGCACGAACATCTCGGCGGCTTCCTTGTCGCGTGGTTCGTAGATCGTGCCGACCCAGAAGCGGCCGGCCGGATCGACTTTGCCGTCGTTGAAGCGGGTAGTGGACTGGTCGTAAGGCGCAGACAGGATCTGCGTCAGCGCGCCGTTATCGGTGTTCAGATGCGCGAAGCCGCTGCGCATGGCGACCACCAGACCGCCTTGCGCGTCGCGCGCCAGTGCGGAAGGCTCCGCAGGCATGGCCCACTGCTCGTACTTGCCGCTGGTGGCGCACAGGCGCTGCACGGCCTTGCCTTCGATGTCCACCCAGTACAGGGCTTTCTCTTCCGGCGACCAGAGCGGGCCTTCGCCTACTTTCGAGACGGCGTCGCAGGCGACGCTGATGTCGTAAGTGCTCATAGGATCTGCGCGGCCTTTGCCTTGGCGATCAAGCCGTTGGTAGAACTGTCATGCACTTCGGTGTCAGCTTCGCCGGTCAGTTCGGCCTGGATTTTCTTGGCCAGCACTTTGCCCAGTTCCACGCCCCATTGGTCGAAGCTGGCGATATTCCACACCACGCCTTGCACAAAAGTCTTATGCTCATACAGCGCGATCAGCGCGCCCAGCGTAGCAGGCGTCAGCTGGTCCATCAAGATCATATTGGAAGGGCGGTTACCCGGGAACAGCTTGTGCGGCACCATTTCTTCGATGTCGCTGGCCGACATGCCGGCGCCTTTCAGCTCCGCGCGCACTTCGGCATCGGTCTTGCCCTTCATGAAGGCTTCGGCCTGAGCGAAGCAGTTCGCCAGCAGTGCATCGTGATGGCCCGGCAGGTCATGCGATGCGCGCAGCGCGGCGATGAAGTCGATCGGCGTCACGTCCGTTCCCTGGTGCAGAAGCTGGAAATAGGCGTGCTGCGCGTTGGTGCCGCACTCGCCCCAGACGACAGGGCAGGTTGGCGTATCGACCGGCTGGCCATTCTTCGTCACGCGCTTGCCGTTGGATTCCATGTCCAGCTGCTGCAGGTAGGCCGGGAAGCGGTTCAGGTCCTGGTGATACGGCGCGATGGACAGCGAAGTGCAGTTCAGGAACTGGCGGTTCCAGAAGCCGATCATGGCCAGCAGCACCGGCATGTTCTGCTCCAGCGGCGCGCTGCGGAAATGCTCGTCCATTTCATGCGCGCCCTGCAGGAAGGCCTGGAAATACCCGAAGCCCACGGCCAGTGCCACCGGCAGGCCGATTGCCGACCACACCGAATAACGTCCGCCGACCCAGTCCCAGAAGGGGAACATGTTTTCCGGATCGATGCCGAAAGCACGCACTGCTTCGGTATTGGTGGACACCGCAACGAAGTGGCGCGGCAGATCCGCTTCCTTGGCTGTCTTCAGGAACCAGCTGCGCGCGGACTGCGCATTCATCATGGTTTCGGCGGTGGTAAAGGTTTTCGATGCCACAATGAACAGCGTCGTCTCAGGATTCACCTGCGACAGCGCGGCATCCATATCGTGCCCGTCCACATTGGACACGAAATGCATCTTCAAGCGCGGATGGCTGTAGGAACGCAGTGCCAGAACAGCCATTTTCGGACCCAGATCGGAGCCGCCGATGCCGATATTGACCACGTCCGTGATCGGCTTGCCGGTGTAGCCCAGCCAGCCGTTGTTGCGGACTTTATCGGTGAAGACCTTGATGCGGTCCAGTACCGCGTGCACGTCGGCGTTCACGTCCTGGCCGTCCACTTTCGGCTGTTTGCCACGCGGCATACGCAGCGCGGTGTGCAGCACAGCGCGACGTTCGGTAATATTGATTTTTTCACCGGCAAACATCGCGTCGCGCTGCTCAGCAACGCCGCGCGTGCGCGCCAGGTGGACCAGCAGCTCAACGGTTTCGGCACTGATGCGGTTCTTGGAATAATCGAGGAAAAGGTCGGCCGCTTCCACGGTCATGCGTGGGAAGCGCTGCGGGTCCTTAGCAAACAGCTGGCGCATCTCCCATTCGCGGGCGTCGTGCGCGTGGTTTTCGAGGGCCTGATATGCGGCGGTAGAGGTCAAAGCGGGCAGGCGCATAATTGTCCGATGTTCTATTGGATTGAGAATATTATTTAACTATACAGGAAAACTCGGTAAATTCACTACAAAACTTTTACGGAGCTGCGCAAATCAGCGCTTCCTTCGAAGATTCAAGGCAAGAATGCCTGTCAGTTTGATAATGCGGATTCAATCTCGTATGCGAAAGATGCAGGCGAGGAGGAATTTTGTAGTAAAATTTCTGACAATTCATTGATGAGGAACGATCATGCCGTTGCATCCAGTCCTGGAAAAAGTTACCGCGCGGGTTATCCAGCGCAGCCGCCCATCGCGCGGCGCCTATCTGGCCCATCTTGAGGCCGCCCGCGTCAAGGGCCGCCCGCAACGCGGCACCCTGGCCTGCACCAACCTGGCCCACGGCTTTGCCGCGTTCCCGGCGAACGACAAATTGATCCTGAAGGAAGTGAAGAAGCCTTCCGTGGCCATCGTTTCCGCTTACAACGACATGCTGTCGGCGCACCAGCCGTTCGAGCAATTCCCGGCCATCATCAAGGACGCCGTACGCAAGGCCGGCGCCGTGGCCCAGTTCGCAGGCGGCACGCCAGCCATGTGCGACGGCGTGACCCAGGGCCAGCCGGGCATGGAACTGTCGCTGTTCTCGCGCGACACCATCGCCATGTCGACCGCCGTGGCGCTGTCCCACAATATGTTCGACTCCGTGCTGTACCTGGGCGTGTGCGACAAGATCGTGCCGGGCCTGCTGATCGGCGCACTGCATTTCGGCCATCTGCCAGCGGTGTTCGTGCCGGCCGGCCCGATGACTTCCGGCCTGTCGAACAAGGACAAAGCTGCAATCCGCCAGCGCTATGCTCAGGGCAAGGCGACCCGTGAAGAACTGCTGGAAGGCGAGTCTCTTTCCTACCACGGTCCGGGCACCTGTACTTTCTACGGCACCGCCAACAGCAACCAGCTGCTGATGGAAATCATGGGCCTGCACCTGCCGGGCGCCGCCTTCATCAATCCATACACCCCGCTGCGCGATGCGCTGACTGCTGCCGCCGCCGTGCGCGCCGCGCAGATCACCGAGATGAGCGATGAGTTCACGCCGGTCGGTCATATCGTCGACGAGAAATCCATCATTAACGCCATCGTCGGCCTGCTGGCGACTGGCGGTTCGACCAACCACACCCTGCACCTGGTGGCGATCGCCAAGGCTGCGGGCGTGGTGATCGACTGGGACGACTTCAATGAGCTGTCGTCCGTGGTGCCGCTGCTGTGCCGCATCTACCCGAACGGCGATGCGGACGTGAACCACTTCCACGCTGCGGGCGGCACCGGCTTCGTGATCCGCGAGCTGCTGGACGCGGGCCTGCTGCATGAAGACGTGAACACCATCCTGGGCAAGGGCCTGCGCCGCCACTGCGCCGAGCCATTCCTGTCCGATGACGGCGAAGGCGTGATCTTCAAGGATGCTCCGGCCAAGAGCGCCGACGAGAAAGTGCTGCGCGGCGTGGCCGATGCGTTCTCGAAGGATGGCGGCATGGTGCTGGTGCAGGGTAATCTGGGCCGCGCGGTGATGAAGGTGTCCGCGGTGAAGCCGGAACACCAGTCGGTGGAAGCGCCTGCGCTGACCTTCAATTCGCAGGAAGAGTTCATGGCCGCCTACAAGGCCGGCAAGCTGGATCGCGACTTCGTGGCGGTAATCCGCTTCCAGGGACCGAAGGCCAACGGCATGCCGGAACTGCACGCGCTGACCCCGGCGCTGGCCAATCTGCAGGACGCGGGCCGCAAGGTGGCGCTGGTGACCGATGGCCGCATGTCCGGCGCATCCGGCAAGGTGCCTGCGGCGATTCACGTGTCGCCTGAAATTCTGGCCGGCGGTCCTCTGGGCCTGGTGCGCGATGGCGACATGATCCGCCTGGACGCAGCCAGCGGCACGCTGGAAGCGCTGGTGGCCTCCGATGTCTGGCATGCGCGCTCGCTGGCAACCGCCGACCTGTCGCCGAACCAGATCGGCATGGGCCGCGAACTGTTCACCATGTTCCGCAACACCGTGTGCGAAGCGGAGAAGGGCGCTACTTTGTTCCCGCTGCCGTCGCCGATTCCGACCACGGTCGAACTGCATGGCGGCCTCAATGTGGGCAACACCGTGCCCGGTTCCGATGAAGATTTCCTGATCAAGAAAGCCTGAGATGACCTTACTTGAAATTATGCGTACTTCGGCCGTGATCCCTGTGATCGCGATCGACGATCCTGATCACGCCGTGCCGCTGGCGAAAGCGCTGGTGGCGGGCGGTATCCGCGTGCTGGAAGTGACCCTGCGCACCAAGCATGGCCTGGATGCGATCCGCGCCATGAGCGCAGTCGAAGGCGCCATTGTTGGCGTGGGCACGCTGACGCAGCCGGAGGAATTTGCCGCTGCGCGCGATGCGGGCGCGGTGTTCGGCGTGTCGCCGGGCCTGACCGATGCACTGATCGGCGCCGCCAAGTCGTCCGGCCTGCCGCTGCTGCCGGGCGTGATGACGCCTTCCGAAGTGATGAAGGCACGCGAGCAGGGCTTCCGTCAGCTCAAGCTGTTCCCGGCTGTCCCGGCGGGCGGCGTGGGCATGCTGAATGCGATTGCCGGACCGCTGTCCGACATCACCTTCTGCCCGACCGGCGGCATTTCTCAGGAAACCGCACCGGCCTTCCTGGCGCTGAAGAACGTGGCTTGCGTTGGCGGTTCCTGGCTGACGCCAAAGGATGCCATGGCGGCCGGCGACTGGGACCGCATCACCGCGCTGGCCAAGGCAGCATCTGCGCTGAGGTCCTGATGCAGCGCATCGCCCGTTGTCTGACAGCGGGCGAGATAGCGATGGCGCGCTTGCTGTTCGGCGACGCCATCGACTATTCGCGGGTACGTGTTCACAACGCCCGCTACCTTCCTCTCGTGCAGCCGAAGAACGTCTGCATCACGCCTAACGGCTCGCTGTACTTCCACGCTTCCAGCTACCTCGACGATTTTGCTTCTGCCTCGGCGCAGATGCAGCACTGGTTCATGCATGAGATGGCGCATGTGTGGCAGCACCAGCTGGGCTATCCCGTGCGCTTGCGCGGCGCGATCCGGCTTGGGCTGTCCTACGATTACGAACTAACTGCCGAGCTGCGGCTGTGTGACTACAATATGGAAGCGCAGGCCGAGCTGCTGGCTGACTACTTCTTCCTGCGTTTTATCGAAAACGCCGACACGGCGGCCTATTCGCCGGCGCTCGACACATTCCTGATCGACCCGTCCGATCCTTGCCACTTACCCGGCCGCGGCTGATTGCATTTTTGCTACTTCTGCGTCATGCTCACGGCATGCAAACCGTGATCCCACAGCTCCGCATGACCAATGCCCAGCGCAGCCTGGCTTTCTATGTTGATGGCCTTGGCTTCGTGGTCGATTGGGAGCACCGCTTCGAGCCCGGCTTTCCACTGTTCGTACAGCTGACGCGTGCCGGCCAGAGCATCTTCCTGACCGAGCATACCGGTGATTGCGAGCCGGGCGGGGCGGTCTATTTCATCGTGCCGGATGTTGACGCGTGTTTCGAGGATTTCAAGTCGCGCGGCATGGCACCTTACGCGCCGCCGGAAGATATGCCCTGGGGGACGCGCGAAATGCAGCTGCGGGACCCCGACGGCAACCGCTTGCGCTTTGCGAGCGATCCCTCTTAGGAGCATGGCCATGGCTACATCGGAACAGAAGCAAGTGGCGCGCGTGGCGGGCCTGCTGTATCTCATCGTTGTAGTCACCGGAATCTTCAGCCTGGGCTATGTGCCGTCGCACGTACCGCCCACCGAAATCTCTTCGCACCTGGAGTTGTACCGGCTCGGTATCGCAGCGGGCCTGCTGTGCTACGTGGCCTTCCTGCTGCTGCCGTTTGCGCTATACCGCCTGCTACGCGGCTACGGTCCACAGATTGCGGTGCTGATGGTGGCGCTGGCGGTTGTGAGCGTGCCGATCTCGCTGCTTAGCCTGCGCTACAAACTCGATGTGCTGACACTCGTCGCCCAATCCGCGCCGCAGCAGCAGATCGATCTGGCGCTTGCGGCATACGGCAACGGCATCCTGATCGCCAAGCTGTTCTGGGGGCTGTGGCTGCTGCCATTCGGCTATCTGGCTTATCGCTCCGGCTTTATTCCAAGAGTGCTTGGGATGCTGCTGATGCTGGGCTGCCTTGGCTACCTGATCGACGTCTTTGGCCGCGTGCTTTCCCCCGATTTCGACGCAAACTACGTCACGCTGCCCTCCGCGCTGGGCGAAATTGGCACATGCCTATGGCTGCTGGCATTCAGCATGCGCTCCCCGGCGACGGTCGCCACGGTGGCGAGTGAGTGATAGTATCTCTCTTCCGAACACAATAACGAGATCACGGATCAATGAGCATTGTTGCAATCTACAGCTTTGAGGGCCGCTTCGCGGGGAAGTCCGAGTACGAATTCTTTTACCCGGAAGTGGACGCCGTCCACAAATGCATGCTGTTCCAGGTGCAGGTGGACGATGTTGAATCGTGGGAAGGCGCAACTGCCGAATGCGCGAAATACGGCTTCACCGACATCCAGCCCAACGGCTTCGGCGTGATGATCCCCGAAGTCCTGGACGAAGAAGCGTACCAAGGCTTCCGCGTCAACTACGACGAAGCGCTGCAACTCGGCAGCTCGCTGATTTATTACGCCAATACTTAAGCATGGCCTGGATCATCACCAAATATCTGGTGACCGCCGGTGTGGTTGTCGCAGTCTCAGAATTCGCCAAGCGCAGTGATCGGCTTGGCGGGCTGATTGCCGCGCTGCCGATGGTGACGGTGCTGGCGCTGATATGGCTTTATGTCGAAAATCAGCCGCAGCAAAAGATCGCCAATCATGCCTGGTACACGTTCTGGTACGTTATTCCCACGCTGCCGATGTTTCTGGTCTTTCCTTGGCTATTGCCGCGCCTTGGCTTCTGGCCGACGTTGGGCGTGTGCCTGGTCTTCACGGTGATTTGCTTCGCGCTGTTCGCGATTGTGGCGCGCTGGTTCGGCGTGGAGCTGCTGCCTTAGCGTTCCAGCAGCACCTTCAGCATCCGCTCGGGATGCGCCATGAAGTCGTGCATGACGCGGTAGTGTTCCGTGTCCTCATATTCGACCAGCCGGATACCGCGCTCACCGCACTCATAGATATATGCGTTCGGATAGGACATCAGAATCGGCGAGTGTGTGGCGATGATGAACTGGCAGCGATCGCCAACCAGATCGTGCAGGCGGCTTAGCATCGCCAGCTGGCGCTGCGGCGACAGTGCCGCTTCCGGCTCGTCCAGAATAAACAGGCTATCGCCGCGGAAGCGCTCCATGAACACCGTCAGGAAAGTCTCGCCGTGCGACTTTTCGTGCAGCGACTTGCCGCCGAAATAGCTGATGATCGGCGGCCCTCCGGGAGGCTTGTCCAGCTCCTCGATCTCGGTGCTGACGTTATAGAAGGTCTCGGCGCGGAAGAAAAAACCATCGCGCGGCTGCTTCACACCGCGTACCAGGCGCAGATGCTCGTGAAGATCCGTATGCGACGCACGCGTCGCAAAGTTGAAATTGCGGCTGCCGCCTTCAGGATTAAATCCCATACCTACCGCAATCGCCTCCAGCAAAGTCGACTTGCCCGAACCGTTCTCGCCAACGAGGAAGGTGACCGAAGGATGCAGCAGCAAATTATCGAGCGACGCGATCGCCGGCAAATTAAAAGGAAACTCGTCGGCCCTCTCGGCCGACGACGGTTTCAATCCAATCTCTGAAACGTACGGTCTCGTCTTCATTTGCTTGCCATTGTGGCAAAAACACGGTCGCCGTACAAGGAGGGCGGTGGGCAGGAGAGTAGAATGCTGCGATTCTGCTAAACCGGCTTTGATCCAATGTCTTTGAACCAGCACATCACCCAACGAGATCTTTTGCGTATTTGCCAGCACGCGGCGGCCGCTGATGTGGGCGGCTTTCTGGAGCCTGTGCAGCAGGCGCTGATTCACCGGCGGGGTTGGTTGCGGATGTTGGCGCCGCGCGCGACAGGTGGGGCGGAGTTGCCGCTGCCGGAGGTGGTGCGTCTCGAAGAGGAAATCGCGGCGGCGGATGGCAGCATGGGCTGGGTCGTCACGCTGTGCGCAGGCGCGGGATGGTTTGCGGGCTTTCTGCCGCCGGACCTGGCGCGCGAGATCATTGGCACGCGGCGTGTCTGCCTGGCGGGCAGCGGCGCGCCGACCGGTTTTGCGGAACGCGAAGGTGACGGCTTCCGCATCACGGGACGCTGGGATTACGCCAGCGGTGCGCCGATGGCCACGCACTTCACGCTGAACGCCGTGCTGCGCGAGAACGGCCAGCCGCTGCGGGATGAAAACGGTGCGCCGCGCATCAGTGCATTCGCGGTGCCAGCGGCGCAGGTGTCGATTGTGCCGACCTGGCACAGCGTCGGACTGCGCGCGACGGCGTCGCACAGTTACAGTATTCAGGGACAGTGGGTGCCGTCCAGCCATGGCTTCGTGATCGATGCCGCGCATGCGACGGCGCCGGGGCCGCTGTATCAATTCCCGTTTTATCCGCTGGCTTACATCACACTGGCCGCCAACCTGGCCGGCATGGCGCGTCACTTCGTGGGACTGGCACGCGACTCGATCGCACGCCGCAAGCACACGATGAGCGGACAGCCGCTGGTACAGCGCCCGGAAGTGGAGCGTCTGCTGCACGATGCGCAAACGCAGCTCGTCCAGGCACGCGACCACGCTTACGCGCTGCTCGATCGTGCATGGGCGCGCGTGGCGGCCGGCGAGGAAGTGCCGCAAGCCGAAATCGAAAGCTTGCAGGACGCCTCGCTCTCGCTTGTCGCCGCTTCCCGCTCAGCGGTGGATGGTCTTTACCCCTACTGCGGCTTGTACGCCGCCAACGTGCACAGCACCATCAACCGGGTGTGGCGTGACTTCCACACGGCGACCCAGCATTCACTATTGCTGCCTTGACATGTGAGCTATCATGCTGATTTTGCAATCAGTAATGAGGTTGGCATGGGAGTGGAATTGGAAGCTGCGGGCGATCTGGTTACGGCCGGCCTGATAGCACACGAAATCGAAGGCAATGCCGGCGACCAGAGCGCGCATGTGCACAGCGGGGTCTGTGCCAACTGTGGCGCCAAGACTGCCGGTAATTACTGCGGAAATTGCGGGCAGAAGACCCACCTGCACAACTCCGTGCTGCATCTGGTGGAAGAGCTTATTCACGGCATGTTCCACTTCGAGACCAAGGGCTGGCGCACCTTGCCGCTGCTGGTCTTGCGCCCCGGCGAACTGACGCGCCGCTTCCTGGACGGCCAGCGCACGCGCTTCGTGTCGCCGCTGGCGCTGTTCCTGTTCATGATGTTCCTGATGTTCTTCGTGTTCTCGCTCACCGTGGGCAATCTGAATCACGGTGCGCCGGACAAGCAGGCAACACCGGAGCAGACGAGCGCGCGCCTCGCGGAGAAAGTGGAGAACCGAAAAGAACAGGTGATTGAGGCCGAAGCCGACCTGAAAGCGGCCGAGGGCGAGAAGGGCATTGCGAAAGCGCAGGCCGCACTGGAAAAGGCCAGGAAGAAGCTGGCGGCCGCCGAGGAAGCTGCGACCAAGGCTGCGGCGGTGACCACGGCTGCCGGTGCCGCGGCTGGCAGCTCGGCAAGCAGCGCAGCAAGCAGTTCAGCCAACAGCGCAGCAAGTAGCCCAGCAAGTAGCCCAGCAAGCAGCGCGCCCGCCGCAAAAGCCGACGATTCCGACTCCGACTGGGACTGGAAGAAAGAAGTGAAGTCGTCCAACATCAACAGCGATATCCCGTGGCTGAACGTGGCCCTGAAGCACGCGGTGGAAAACCCGGAGCTGGCGCTGTATAAGCTGAAAAACGCGGCCTATAAATACTCCTTCCTGCTGGTGCCGATCTCCATGCCCTTTTTGTGGCTGATGCTGTTCTGGAAGCGCGGTGCGTCGATGTTCAGCCACGCGGTGTTCTCGCTGTATTCGCTCTCCTTCATGTCGCTGCTGTTTGTGGTGGTAGCGATCCTGAGCTACTACGGCTTCAATGGCACGGCGGGCGTGCTGTTCTGCTTTGTCCCGCCATTCCACATGTACAAGCAGCTGCGCGGTACTTATGGTCTGACGCGCTACGAAGGCTTGTGGCGTACCTGCGCGCTGCTCTTCATGTCGGTGATCGCGCTCACCGTGTATTCGCTGGCTGTGCTGGCGCTCTCCGTCAGCTGATCGTCACGCTGTCTTGCCCGCGAGCGCTTCCACCACGGCGCTCACGGGTACCTCGCCCTTGTGCACGTTCGGGCCTTCAAATTCAATCCAGCCTTCATTGAAGCCGTCCAGCATGCGGATGCGGGGCAGGGGATGCTTCATGCCCTGGCTGCGAAACAGGGCTTCCCACTGGTCGCGCGGGACGGCTTCCATTTCCACGGTGCGGTTGAACACGAGCGACATGCATTCGGCGATCTGATTCGGCGACACGCGCGCCGGGCCTTCCAGCTCGACCACGCGCACGCCTTGCCATTCCTGGCGTAGCAGCTCGGCGGCAACCCGGCCTACGTCGACGGTGGCAACCATGGGCACAGGCTTATCCAGCGGCTGCAGGAAGCTGGGAACGATGCCGGTGGCTTTGGCCAGCGCAATATCCCAGATCATGTTTTCCATGAACCAGCCGGCGCGCAGGAAGGCAACCGGCATTGGCAGGTCTCTCAGCTTGCGCTCCATGATGCGCAGGGCGTTCAGCAGATTGGCCTCCGTGGCCTGTGCGCCGATGGTGGACAGGCAGACCACGCGCTTGGGCTGGGCGGCGATCAGTGCTTCGTACAGCGCTGCCACGCGCGCTTCGGTATCAGGAAAGCCGGGCGCCGGATCGAAGTTTGGCGGCAGCAGGACGAAGACGGCTTCGGCGCCGGCAAAAGCAGTGGTCAGCGCTGTCGCATCGGCCATGTCAGCCAGCGCGATCTCGCAGCCTTGCTTAGCCCAGGCCGCTCCTTTGGCAGCGTCGCGCACGACGGCGCGCACAGGCAGTCCTGCAGCGAGCAGGGTGCGGCCAACTTCGCCGCCGACTTGTCCGGTAATTCCAGTGATGACGTACATGATGTGCTCCTTGATGAGAAAGTGGAGCCATTTTCGCGGCGCTGCACTCATTTGACGATGGCATGGATCGCACTTCTTTCATGACTACGAATCATCAATTAGAATGTGCTGATGGAAGAAGGAATTCTCAGAGGCGTTGAAGTGCTGGCCGCGATTGTGGATACCGGCAGCTTTGCCGCCGCCAGCGAGGTGCTGGACATGTCGCCGTCCGGCGTGAGCCGTGCCGTGTCGCGCTTCGAAGCGCGGCTGGGCATACGCCTGTTCGAGCGCACCACGCGCTCGCTCACGCTGACGGACGAAGGCAGCCGCTTCTATGCCCAGGTGCTGCCGCTGATGTCAGAGCTGGAAGAATGCGTCAGCGATGCCTCGCAAGGCGCGGTGAAAGTACGCGGACGGTTGCGCGTGAACGTCGATCCCTTCTTTTCCAAGCTGGTACTGGGGCCGCGCCTCGGCGCTTTCCTCGATGCGCATCCCGATTTGCAGCTGGAACTGATTACACGTGATGATCTGGGCGATCTGATTGCAGACGGCATTGACCTCGCCCTGCGCTTCGGCCACCCGCAGCCATCAACGCTGGTGGCGCGCAAGCTGATGGAAACGCGCATTCTGACTGTCGCATCGCCAGCCTACATCGCCCGTCACGGCGCGCCTGCGAAGCCGGAAGATCTCAGGCGCCATCAATGCATCCACTTCCGCGACCCGGTGACGGGACGGCCGTTTGCATGGGAATTCCATCGCGGCAGCAAGCGCAAGACAGTGCAGGTCAGCGGCGCGCTCACCGTCAACGACGGCGCCACGTTGTACTCAACCTGCCTGGCAGGCTTCGGCATTGCGCAGGTGATGTGCTTCACGGCGGAAGCAATGATCAAGTCGGGCCAGCTGGTCGACCTCTTTCCCAGCTGGAGCGAGGAGACTTTTCCGCTTTACCTTTACTATCCCTCGCGCCGCCAGCTGCCGGCCAAGAGCCGTGCCTTCATCGACTACCTGGCGACCTTCCTTTAAATCTCCAGCGTCTCGACGCGGTCGCGGCCGCAGGCTTTGGCGTGGTAGAGGGCGCGGTCGGCTGCATTGATCAGATCATAGACTTCGCCGGGATGGCCTTTGTCCGTGCTGGCCACGCCGATGCTGATGGTGATGAGTTTATGCGGCGCCTGCGACGCCTCGTGAGGGATGTGCAGGTCGCGTACCTTGCGGCACATGGAGTGCGCCATTTGCAGGGCCGTATCGCCCGGCGTATCGGGCAGGATGACGGCAAATTCTTCGCCGCCGTAGCGCGCGAACAGGTCGGCGGGACGCTGCTGCATCGTCGCCAGCGCAGCCGATACGGCTTCCAGGCAGGCATCGCCCTGCTGATGGCCGTAGTGGTCGTTGTAGGCCTTGAAGTAATCGATATCCAGCATCATCAGCGACAGGGGCGAGCCGGTGCGGCGCGCGCGGCGCGCTTCGCGGTCGATGGCGATGTCGAAATGGCGGCGGTTGGCGACGCCGGTCAGATCATCCAGCAGGGTTTGCGAGCGCAGGGCCATGGCCTGCTCGCGCAGCAGATTCTCGCGCAGCACAGCGGCACTCACGTCATTAATCTGAATCAGGCAATGCCGTTCCTCGCCCGGCATATTGATGGGCGTAACCGTCAGCGCCTGATGCATGCGCTCGCCCTGTTCCGCTTCCGCCTTGCTGGCGTAAAGGGGCAGGGGCCAGCGGTTCAGCGTTTGCGAGAGCAGCGAAGGCATATTGTTGCGGAGTGCCTGCGTCACGGCGCCATCGAGACGCCGCCCGCGCTGGTCGGGGAACAGGTCGAAGAAATTGCGGCCCAGCGCTTCCGTGCTGGTGACGCCGGAGTGCTGGCCCATCCAGCGATTCCACAACACCACCAGATGTTCACTATCCAGCACCACAGCGCCGACATCAATCGTATCCAGCACGCTTTGCAGCAAGGGCTGCATGGTTCAGGCCCCACCCATGGCGCGCGCCAGATAAGAATTCACATGCACCTTCAAATCCTGCAGCGCGCTCACGTCCATGATGAAGGCCACGTCGCCGGAAATCTGCTGGCGTTCGACCGTGAATTCGATGTGCAGCATCAGCACCATCGATTCGCCCGCGCCGGACAAGGCCAGCAGCTCTTCGCTGTAGCCGACGTGGTAGGCGGGCAGTGATCCTTGCAGCTCGCGCTCGAAGATGTTCGCCAGCGCTCCCACGCAGCTATTCAGCAGAATGTTGCCGATCTCGCTCATGGCTTCCTGTTCCATTGCCGACAATTCTTCCAGCGGCATCGTCTCGCCCACCATCAGCCGCACGATCTGCTGGCTTTTCTCCTCGGGGAACATGAGGATGGCGTCGGTCTGGAAAGCGCCGGCGTAGTGCTGGCTGATGCCGCAAATGCGGCCGCTGCCTGTGCTCTTGGTGGCCAGCAGTTTGGCGGCCGCGGCGCGGCTCAGGAAGCTGATGGAAGGCACCGACATCGTCACCGTTTCGTTGACGATTTCGCTCATGGCGCTCGCCGCCTGTCCCACGCCGATATTGAACAGCTCGACGAGGGCGTCCAGCTCCAGTTCGGACAGGCGGATCATGTCAGGCTTCCAGTGGGGCGATCAGTTGTGCGATGCGTTCGGCGGTAATGGGTTTTTCCATGAAACCGACACCGATCGCTTCCGCCCGCTGGCGGGTGGCCGCCTGCACATTGGCGGTCAGCAGAGAAATGTGGCATTCCGGCAGCATGGCGCGCAGGGCGGCGGCGGCTTCAACGCCGCCCATGCCGGGCATGTTCACATCCAACAACACCAGGTCAGGCTGCAAATTGGGCGCCTTGGCGATGGCTTCCTCGCCGTTGGCGGCTTCCTCCACGATCCAGTCGGCGTGGCGAACCTGGATATGTTGCCGGGTGAGCATACGGGAGACTCGGCTGTCATCGACGATCAGGACGGTGCTTGGCTTCATGCTGATTTCCTCGGGAGGGTGGTCAATTCAGCTAAAATACGCCCATTTCTGTATCCGCATCTTCCAATTGATTGTAACTATGACGCAAGACAAATTGAAACAAGCTGTTGCTATTTCGGCTATTGATTATGTAATTGATGGCGAAATCATCGGCGTCGGCACCGGTTCTACCGCCAATTTCTTCATCGATGAACTGGCCAGGATCAAGCACCGCATCAAGGGCACGGTTGCCTCGTCGCAAGCGACCGCTGCCCGCCTGGCTGGCCACGGCATTCCTGTATTCGATCTTAACGAAGTTTCGGAAATCGCGGTGTACATCGACGGCGCCGACGAAATCAACGCCGCCGGCCATATGATCAAGGGCGGCGGCGCTGCGCTGACCCGCGAGAAGATCGTGGCGTCGGTGTCGAAGCAGTTTGTCTGCATCGCCGACGGCTCCAAGCTGGTTGAAACCCTGGGCAAGTTCCCGCTGCCGGTGGAAGTGCTGCCGATGGCGCGCAACGCCGTGATGCGCAAGCTGGCGGCCCTGGGCGGCCAGCCGAAGGTGCGTACCAAGTCCGGCTCGGACGAGATTTTCGTTACCGACAATGGCGGCAATATCATCGACGTGGCCGGCCTGTCGATTACCGATCCTGTCAAGCTGGAAACCGACATCAATCAGATCGTCGGTGTGGTGGCTGTTGGCCTGTTCGCGGCCCGCGGCGCAAATGTGTGCCTGCTCGGCACGTCCGAAGGCGTCAAAACCCTCAAATATTAAGGCCTATGAAACGACTCTCGCTGCTGTTGCTGTCCGCTAGTTTGCTGAGTGCCTGTTCCCACATCCCGTTCCTGAAGCAAGACGAGGTCGCGCAAGCGCCCGTCATGCGCAAGTCCGTTCAGCCTGAGTTGGCGGCGGATGGTACGCGGCGTGTCATGGTGAATGGCGTTGAAGTGCAGAAGGTCGCATTCCGTGCGGGGATTTCATCCGCGACGGTGGAACGGTTGGCGAAGGCGGAGTCGTGCCAGGGTGGTTACGGCGCAGGGCTGGTCAGCGAACCAGGCCCGGTCGAGGTGTACCGCATGGCTTGCGATAACGGCAAAGTATTCCTGGCGCGCTGCGAACTGCGCCAGTGCGCAGCGATGCCATCGGGGCAGGGCGCCCCCGGCACCGCCAAATAAATGTGTTGTGTCCCTATTTGACGAAATCGTCCATCACTGCCTTGCGCAGCAGGGCAGGTGGGACCAGGCCTTGTGACAGCACAAAGTCGTTAAACGCCTGACGATCGAACTTCTGGCGCAGGGCGACTTCGGCCGCCTCGCGCGTTTCCATCAGACGCTGGTAGCCATAGAAGTAGGACGTCGCCTGTCCGGGCGAGCGGAAGGTGTAGCGCTGCATCTCCTGCGTCGCCATCCCTTCGGACAAGCCCACATCATCCATCAGGAAGGACTTCACGCCATCCGGCGTAATCTGTCCCAGGTTGACCATCGGATCGAGGAAGGCGCGTGCGGCGCGCATGGCGCGCGCCTGCAGCGCGAACAGCTGTCCATCCAGCGGCTCGTAAGGCTGCATCTCCGCTTCCGCATACAGAGCCCAGCCTTCCACGTTCACGCTGTTGAAGGCAAACACCGCGCGGGCGGTGGAAACGCCTGTCTCCAGCATCTTCGCAAACTGCAGCTCGTGGCCGGGACGCGCCTCGTGCGCCGTAATCGACCAGGTGCCCGCCTGGTGGGTGAAATCGTCGAATGCCAGCGACTTCCCATCCGGCGACTTGACGCCCGTGGTCAGCACGAATTCGCCATACTCGCCCGTATTGCCGATCAGGCGGGGAGGGCTCATATGCGGCGCAGGGCTGGCAGCATTCTCTGCTTCGGTCGCCAGGCGGATCTTCGCTTCGCGCGCCGGCAGGGTGACGATGCGCTGCTCGCGCACGGCCGCTTCGATCTGCACCAGACGCTCCTTATACAGCGGCATGACTTCCGCTTCCGGAATCTGCTGCTTCTTCAGTTCCGCCATCACGGCGCGGTAGTCGGCATTCGGCAGCTTGCGCTGATCGGCGATCAGGCGAGCGGTGATGTTCATCTGGTTGCGGATCTCGGCGAAGGACGTCAATGCCTTCGAGATCAGCTCCTGCGGCGGGATGTCGACGCCGAACTGCTTCAGGTTGTCCGCATAGACTTCAGGCGGCAGCTTGTGGTCGGCGCGCGCCAGCGGCAGCATGTCCTTCTTCAGGTATTCGGTGTAGTCGTTGAGCTGCTGTTCCAGCGCGGCCATCGGCTTTTCCCAGCCCTTGATGTCGCTCCTGGCCAGCAGGTCTTTCATGCCCTTGATCAGGGTGGGCGAATCCTCGATGGCCTTTTGCACCTTGCCTTTGTAGGGGCCGATCAGCTTCTTGTCGGCCTTCATGCGTTCGGCGGTGCGCGCCTTGGCCAGTTCCGTCAGTGGACGGTAGCCTTTCGCGAGCCCGGCGTATTTTTCCAGGCGAACCAGCAGGTGGGCCTGGCGTTCTTTCGGAATGCGGGGATCGAGGTTCTCACGCACCACGCCGAAGATCAGGCGGGTCACGTCGGTGTAGGGGATGAAGTATTTGCGCTGCAGGGCTGCGGTATGCAGGTTATCGTTGGCGCTGGTGATCAGGATGTCGAGGTCCTGTTTGACGCGTGCATCGGTCTCGGCCTTTTCCCGCTTCTGCAACTCCGCCACGACGGCGCGCGTGTCCTTGCTGCTGGCGTCGAACTGGTCGCGCGACATGTCGACAATCTGCTCGTCCAGGCCGTCGACACCAAGGCTGCCCGCTTCTTCAGGCGCATACCTGGCCATCACGGCCAGCAGCAGTTTGGCGTTCTCGTTGGATTTGGCGACCCAGGCTTGCTCGGCGCCGAAGGAAGGGAGGGATAAGGCCAGGGCGATTGCCCCGGTTAAGACTTTGACGTTCAAACGGGGCATCGCGCTTCCTTGTGGGTGAGATTACTCTGCTGGTGGTACGTAGCCGGCTGCCTGGTCGGCGCCTTCTCCGAAGAAATGCTTTTCCATTTGCGCAGCCAGGTACTTGCGCGCGCGCACATCCGCCAGGTTCAGGCGGTTTTCGTTGACCAGCATGGTCTGGTGCTTGAGCCAGGCAGCCCAGGCTTCCTTGGACACGGATTCATAGATTTTCTTGCCCAATTCGCCAGGATATGGCGGGAAGTCGAGGCCTTCAGCTTCCTTGTTCAGTTTGATGCAATGGACGGTACGAGCCATTTTCGGAACTCCTAAAAACTGCAATTATAGTGTCTTGATCAAAACCTGGGATTTGCGCTGCCAGTTGTAGAGGCGCTGGCGGTCTTTCGGCAGGGCTTCCACGGTCGCCGGCACGAAGCCGCGCTTGATGAACCAGTGGGCGGTACGGGTGGTCAGCACGAACAGCTTGGTGATGCCCTGGGCCCGCGCCCGGTTTTCCATGTGCTTGAGGATACGCTCGCCGTCGCCCTGGGTTTGCACGTCGGGGTTGACGGTCAGGCATGCCATTTCGGCCATCTTTTCTTCCGGGAAGGCGTACAATGCGGCACAGCCGAAGATCACGCCGTCGTGCTCGATCACGGAGAACATCTCGATTTCGCGTTCGATCAGCTCGCGGCCGCGTTTCACCAGCGTACCGTCAGCTTCCAGTGGCTCGATCAGCTTGATAATACCGCCAACGTCCTCAATTGTGGCAGGACGCAGGCTTTCCAGGTTCTCGTGCGAGATCATGGTGCCCACGCCGTCGTGGGTGAACAGTTCCAGCAGGGCGGAGCCGTCCATCTCGAAGGGCACGATGTGCGCCCGGTCCACGCCGTTGTGGCAGGCCTTGATGCAGTGCTTCAGGTAGAAGGCGGTGGCGTCCGACAGGAAGCCGGCTTGCAGCACGGCTTCGGCCTGGTGCGAGGACAGTTCGGTAATCTCGACGCCGCCGGCATCCTTCATCATGTCTGTTTCGGTGATGAAGATCAGCTTGTCGGCGTGCAGGGCAATGGCGGCGGAGACGGCAACGTCTTCCATCGTCAGGTTGAAGGTTTCGCCGGTGGGCGAGAAGCCCAGCGGGGAGAGCAGCACCACACCGTCGGAACCCATGATGGAATGCAGGGTTTCCGCGTCGACCTTACGCGTGATGCCGGTCAGTTCGAAGTCCACGCCGTCGATCACGCCGACCGGACGGGCGGTGATGAAGTTGCCGGAAATGATACGGATTGCCGCATTCGACATTGGCGTATTCGGCAAACCCTGGCTGAAGGCGGCTTCGATGTCCAGGCGCAGCTCGCCGGCGGCTTCCTTGGCACATTCCATGGCGGCGGTGTCCGTGATGCGGATGCCGTTGTGGAAGCGGCCTTCAACGTTTCGCAGCGCGAGCTGCTCCGCCACTTGCGGGCGGGAGCCGTAGACGACGCAGACGTTGATGTCCAGAGCGTGCAACAAGGACAAGTCATGGGCCAGCACGGGCAGGGCGCCGGCGCTGACTAGTTCACCTGGGAAGGCGACCACGAAGGTCTTGCCACGGAAAGCGTGGATGTAAGGCGCGACGGAGCGCAGCCAGTGGACGAATTGGGTAGGGTTTTCCATTTCGCGCATTATAATTCGCTGCGCGATTTTCGCATCAAATACTGTAAAAAAAGATGGTAGAAGCAAGCAATAAGACACCTCCAGGCGGCAAAGCGTCCCCCGCGGCCTCCGGCGACACCCGCGATACCCGCGGCACCGGCGATGCCCGCCACGCCGCTGCGTCCGCGCCAGTCGGCGCCCCAGCACGCGCCCCAGGCAGCGCTGACGCCCAGCGCGGCGAGCCAGCGCGGAGCCAGCGCGGCGAGGCGGCACGCAACCAGCGCGACGAGCCAGCACGCGGCCAGCGCGGCGACACACCGCGCCCTCCGCGCCCGTCCGCCGACGCACCGAGCCAAGTCCGCAGCGGCGACGCACGTCCGCAGCGCGGCGGCGATCGCGACGCGTCTGCCGGCCAGCCGCGCGAGCAGCGCCAAGGTGGCGACGCAACGAGTCAGGCCCGTGGCGGAGACGCACGTCCGCCGCGCGGCGGCGACCGTGGCGCGTCCGCAAGCCAGCCGCGCGTGCAGCGCGAAGGTGGCGACGCGGCGGGACAGGCCCGTGGCGACGGCGCTCGGGGGGAGCGTCGGCGGGAGACGGAGGAGGAGCGCAAGGCGCGCGAGGAGGCGGCGCTGTTCCGCAATCCGCTGCCGCCAATTACCTTCCCTGAAGACCTCCCGGTGTCTGGACGGCGCGCGGAAATTGCTGAAGCGCTGCAGAATCACCAGGTGGTCATCGTCTCCGGCGAAACCGGCTCCGGCAAAACCACACAGCTGCCGAAAATCTGCCTCGAACTGGGACGCGGCCAGAAAGGCCTGATCGGCCACACGCAGCCGCGAAGAATCGCCGCCTCGTCGACCGCGAAGCGCATCGCAGTCGAACTGGGCACACCGCTCGGCGAAACCGTCGGCTTCAAGGTCCGCTTCAACGACACCCTGAGCAAAGGCGCCTCGGTCAAGCTGATGACCGACGGTATCCTGCTGGCCGAAACGCAAACCGACCCGCTGCTGAAGGCTTACGACACGATCATCATCGACGAGGCCCACGAGCGCAGCCTGAACATCGACTTCCTGCTTGGCTACCTGAAACAGATCCTGCCGCGCCGTCCGGACCTGAAAGTGATCATCACGTCCGCAACGATCGACGCCGAACGCTTCGCGAGACACTTCACGCAGGAAGGCAAACCGCCGGTGCCGGTGATTGAAGTCTCCGGCCGCCTGTACGCAGTGGAAGTCCGCTATCGTCCGGTAGAGCGCGAGCAGGTCAACGTCGGCGCGCCAACCACCGACGCGAAAGGCGCGCGTACCGCAGCAGCAAGAGAAAAGCGCGACCTGATGGACGCCATCGTCGACGGCGTCGATGAAGTCTGCCGCATTGGCAGCGGCGACGTGCTTGTGTTCCTGCCTGGCGAACGCGAAATCCGCGACGCCGCCGAAGCCTTGCGCAAGCACCATCCGCCGCACGTGGAAATCCTGCCCCTGTTCGCCCGGCTCTCGGTTGAAGAGCAGGACCGCGTCTTCCGCACCACCAACGCGCGCCGCATCGTGCTGGCGACCAACGTGGCGGAAACCTCGCTGACTGTGCCCGGTATCCGCTACGTGGTGGACGCCGGCCTGGCGCGCGTGAAGCGCTACAGCTACCGTAATAAAGTCGAGCAGCTGCAAATCGAGGCGATCGCGCAATCCGCCGCCAACCAACGCGCGGGCCGTTGCGGCCGTGTGGCCGATGGCGTGTGTATCCGCCTGTACGACGAACAGGATTTCGCGCAGCGACCGAAGTTCACCGACCCGGAAATCCTGCGCTCCTCGCTGGCTTCCGTCATCCTGCGCATGAAGTCCCTGCATCTGACCGATGTGGAGAGCTTCCCCTTCATCGAGCCACCACTGGGCCGCGCCATCGCCGACGGCTACCAGCTGCTGCAGGAACTGGGCGCCGTTGACGAAGACAACAAGCTCACGCAGCTGGGCCGCAAGCTGGCCAAGCTGCCGCTGGACCCGCGCGTTGGCCGTATGATCCTGGCCGCGCAGGAATACCACTGCCTGACCGAAGTGCTGATCGTGGCGTCAGCGCTGTCCGTGCAGGACCCGCGCGACCGTCCGATCGAGCATCAGCAAGCCGCCGATGAACAGCACAAGAAATTCGCGGATGAGAAGTCCGAATTCCTGAGCTATCTGAAAATCTGGAAATGGTTCGAGAGCGCGATTGAACACAAGAAGTCCAACCGGCAGCTGATGGACAGCTGCCGTGCGACCTTCTTGAACCAGCTGCGCCTGCGTGAATGGCGCGATGTCCATTCGCAGCTGCTGACCATCGTGAAAGAGCAGGGCTGGCGCACCAACGAGTCGCCGGCGACCTACGACCAGTTCCACATGGCCCTGCTCACCGGTCTGCTGGGCAATATCGGCTTTAAATCCGACGACGAACCGGGCGCCGGCTATCTCGGCGCACGCGGCATCCGTTTCCATGTCTGGCCGGGCTCCGCGCTGTCCAAGAAACCGGGCAAGTGGATCGTGGCGGCCGAACTGGTCGAAACCACGCGCCTGTACGCACGCTGCGTGGCGCGCATCGAGCCGGAATGGATCGAGAAGATCGGCGGACACCTGCTGAAGAAATCCTGGGGCGAGCCGCGCTGGGAAAAACGTCCCGCACAAGTCACGGCTTCCGAGCGCGCTACCTTGTACGGACTGGTGGTATATAGCCAGCGCCGCATCAACTACGGCCAGAAGAATCCGGCCGAGGCGCGCGAAATCTTCATTCGCGACGCGCTGGTTGGCGGCGATTACGATACCCGGCTGCAGTTCTTCGCTCACAACCACAAGCTGATTCGCGAGATTGAAAACCTCGAACACAAGTCGCGCCGCCAGGACGTGCTGGTGGATGATCAGCTGATCGAGGCCTTCTACGACCAGGCGATTCCGGCCGACGTGGTGAACGGCGCCGGTTTCGAAAAGTGGTACAAGGATGCGTCCCACGACGATCCCAAGCTGCTGTTCCTGAACCGCGAAGACCTGATGCGCCACGAGGCCGCAGGTGTCACCACAGACCTGTTCCCGAAGAAGATGATGACGGGCGGTCTGGAAATGCAGCTTAGTTATCACTTTGAGCCGGGCAGCGTGCGTGATGGCGTTACGTTGACCGTGCCGCTGTATGCGCTGAACCAGATCTCGCGCGAGCGCTGCGAGTGGCTGGTGCCGGGCATGCTGAAGGAGAAGGTGCATCTGCTGCTGAAAACTCTGCCGCAAAAGCAGCGCCGCCATATGGTGCCGCTGCCGGATTACGCGGCCAGGTTTGTCGAGCGTACGGAGTTCGGACGCGGTGACCTGGTTGATGCGATCATCGCTGACATCCGCAAGCAGATTACGATCACGGTGCTGACCACGGACTTCAAGCCGGAGCAGCTGCCGGCTCACCACTTCATGAACTTCAAGATCGTGGACGAGCATGGACGCCAGCTGGATATGGGGCGCAATCTCGCCACCTTGCAGGCCGAGTACGGCGTGCAGGCGCGCCAGAGCTTCCAGAAGATGGCCGAAGGCGGCGGCAATGCTGCCACGCCCGCGCAGCTCGCACAACTGGCTGGACGTGGCCTTGGCCCCGCGCCGGGTGCGGGAGGTGCAGCCAGCGGCGCGGCCAAGCCCACGCACGGCGGCATCGCGGCCGACGCGGCGCGCGGTGCGGCGGGGGCGGGCGGCCGAGGCGGCCCGGATGCACGCGGTGCGTCAGGCGGCGGAGGCAGTGCTGGCGCTGGTGGGGCAGGCGCGTCGGGCGCTGCCGCGCCGTCCGCGCATACCAACATCACCACCTGGAGCTTCGGCGAGCTGCCCGAGCTGCTGGAAATCCAGCAAGGCAAGCTAAGCCTGATCGGCTTCCCCGCCTTGGTGGACAAGGGCTCGCACTGTGATCTGGAAGTCTTCGACGATCCGAACGTCGCTGCGCGCACCCATCGTATCGGCCTGCGCCGCCTGTTCGCGCTGCAGATGAAGGACCAGATCAAGTTTGTGGAGAAATCGATCCCGAACCTGCAGCAGATGGGTATGCAGTTCATGTCCATGGGCACGCAGGAAGAGCTGCGCGACCAGATCATCGCCAAAGCGCTGGACATCGCCTGCCTGCAGGACCCGCTGCCGAGCGACGAGGCGAGCTTCATCAAGCGCAAGGACGAAGGCAAATCGCGTCTGGTACTGCTGGTGAACGAAATTGCACGCCTGGTGTCGCAAGTGCTGACCGAGTACCACGGCCTGCCGAAGCGCCTGCAGGGCGTCAATCCGCAAGCCGCGCAGGACATGCAACAGCAGCTGCAAGGCCTGGTGCACAAGCGCTTCCTGATCGAAAACGAGTTCACGCAGCTGTCGCATTTCCCGCGCTATCTGAAGGCGATGAATGTGCGTATCGAAAAGTTGCGCGCGGATTCGGCACGCGATCAGAAGGCGATGGCGGAATGGCATATCGCCGCCCAGCCTTACCTGCGCGTGGCGCGCGACAAATCGGCCGGCAAGAACACCGATCCGAAACTGGTGGAATACCGCTGGATGCTGGAGGAGCTGCGCGTGTCCCTGTTCGCACAGGAACTGCGCACGCCGATGCCGGTGTCGGTCAAGCGCCTGATGAAAGTCTGGGAGTCGATGCAGCGTTGAGGTCCGGCGGATCAATGATCCGCCCTACCGCGGCGATAACGCGGAGCGTCGTAGTCCCGGCGGATCAATGATCCGCCCTACCGGGGCGATTACGCGGAGCGTCGTAGTCCCGGCGGATCAATGATCAGCCCTACCGGGGCGATAACGCGGAGCGTCGTAGGGCGGATCATTGATCCGCCGCCGCGAAGCGCTTCCGGTAGTCGCCCGGCGTAACGCCCAACTGCCGCAGAAACACCCGGCGCAAATTCTGCTCCTCGCCATATCCTGCCTGCGCCGCGATCGTCTTCACAGGCAGGCTGCTTTCCTCCAGCGCCCGCCGCGCCGCCTCAAGCCGCATCTGCTCCACAGTGCGCGCCGGCGTGCATCCCATCTGGCTCGTGTAAGCCCGCGCGAATGTGCGTGGACTCATGCCGGCCTGCTCGGCCAGCCGCTCCACGCGCAAGTCCTCGTGCAGGTTCATGGCAATCCACGCATGCAGATCCGCAAAGCCGCCGCTCGCGCGCGCCTGCGCGGCCAGCGGCACGCTGAATTGCGACTGGCCGCCGGAACGTTTCATGAAGACCACCATCTGCCGCGCAGTTTCGATAGCCACGCGATGGCCGTAGTCCTCATTGATCAAGGCCAGCGCCAGGTCGATGCCTGCGCTGACGCCAGCCGAAGTCCACACATGTCCATCGCGGACATAAATTTTGTCCGCATCGATTGCCACCGCTGGATGCCGGCCCCGCAGCCGTTCCACCCATTCCCAATGCGTGGCCGCACGCCGGCCATCCAGCTGGCCCGCTGCCGCCAGCAGGAACGCGCCAGTGCAGACGGAGCACAAGCGCCGCACGGAGGCCGCGCGCGCCTGCACGAAAGCCACCAGCTCCGGCGGCGCGTCATATTCGTCGCCCGCGCAGCCACCGGGAGCGATCAGTGTGTCGATGGGGGTGTCGGCCAGATCGGCGATGGACGTGGTCATGATCGCCAGCCCGGCGCTGGTGGTCACGAGTCCACCGTGAGCGGAAGCGATGATGGTTTCGTACAGCGGCGGGGCGCCATCCGAGTGGCGGCGGGCAGCACTGGCGAAGGCTTGCAGCGGACCGGAAAGGTCCAGCAGATTCATTTGCTCGTGGGCGAGCAGGACGATACGGCAGGGGCGGTCTGGCGGCATATCGCCATCTTACCTCGGCGCGTAATCCGGATATTCAAATTCCAGCGCCAGGCGTTGCGCGGTGCGCGAACCATAATCGTCGGCGATACGGCCGAGTACTTTGCTCCACATCAGCGCAGGTGGCGTGCTGTCCAGGGCCGGCAGCATTTGCACGGGAGCGTCGGCGGTACCGGCCACGCGCTCCGGCAGAATGGTCAGGCCATAGAGCGTATGTAGCGGCTCGTCGGAGGCGGCGACCGTAACCGGCACGGCGCGCTTGGCGCGCTGGTAGGCGTCGGCAGTGATGGCCAGCGCGATTTCATCCACGCCTTGCGCGACCGGCACGCCAATCTCGCGCTGCGAATGGAACCAGGGATCGGTGTACCACGTCATCCAGACGGTCAGATTGCCAAGGTGCGGGCCGAAGACGGTGCTGTCGTGTTCCGTGCCCCATCCGCTCACGCCAATGTCGTTCGCCACAGCGCGCGCACGTTCGCTGCCCGCAATCGTTTCAACCAGGGCCAGCGAAGTGGGAATGGCGGCGCTGATGCCCACACTGGTAATGACTTTGCCGTCCGCCACGTAGCGCGCGTTGGCAAGCCAGGTGGTGTCAGGATAGTGTTCTTCGCGGTAACCGCGCGTGGCCCAGTGTGCAGTGGCTTGATGGCCTTTCAGCACGCCTGCGTTGGCGAGCACCAGCGCGCCGTCGCAGATGCTGATGAGCGTGGCGCCATGTGCGGCTTGCGTCTTCAGCCAGTCGGCCAGCGTAGGGTCTTTGAAGTCGTGCATGGCGGGCACGATCACGTAGTTGGCGCCTGCTGGATACTTCCGGTCGAATTCGGCGAGGCTGGCATCAGGCTGCACGCGCGGGCCGGCGCTCATGCGGATCGGGCCTTCGTGTACCGACGCTGTCAGCACGTCGGCAACATCGGCGCGCTTAAGCACGCCATACGGCAGCATGAAGTCGCTGATCTCGGTATGCTCGTTGGAGCCGACAATGACGATGAGGGGACGCTCGGCCGCCTGGCTTACGGCTGCGAAGAGGAGGGCGGCAAACAGGATCAGTAGGCGCATGATGAAATCGGCTGAAGAAGATCAGCCGATTATTCGCGCGTCGCCGCCAGGCAGCAATGACATTAAACAGTCAATTGCTGCCACGTGGGATCAATAGTTGCCTTTGTTGCCGCCGACGATGTCATCGTCCCGGGTCGAGCCGCTGTAGCTGCCGCTCGATCCGCTTTGCATGGTGCCGGTACCCGAGCCCATCACGCTGCCAGTGGAGGTGCGAGCGCCTGGCATGGCTTGCTGGGTGCCGTAGAAATCGTGGATCTGCGTGCTGAATTCGGCGCTTGCCATGTCAGGCCAGCGGTCCTTGTCGAAGCCTGGAGCGTTCTCCAGTTTTTCTTTAGCGCAGTCGAGGACGAAGCGCTTGTTGGCGGTGTCCAGTTGCAGCGCTTGCCATGGCACGGCAAACAGCTTGTTGCCCATGCCCAGCACGCCGCCGAAGGACAGCACTGCATAGGCGATCTGGCCGGTCTGCATGTCGAGCATGATTTCCTTGATGTCGCCGAGGTCTTCGTCCTGGCGGTTGTAGACGTCCTCGCCCATCAATGTGTCGGCGCCCATCAGGCGCGGGCCGGGACCGTCGTTGTCAGTACGGTCGCGGTAGATACCATATGGATCGCGGTCTAGATAGCTCATTCTCATCTCCTGATGTAGTGTCGTGAAAGAGCCGCTCCTTTGCGGAACGGGATGAGAATCAGAATAGCGCAAGCAGAATTTTCGCGTCCTTGCAGGGATTCAATAGTGTGCGCTTAGCACGCTTGCTCGCGAGACGCTTGCGATAGCGCTTAATGAGAGCGCCATGCCGGTCTTCGTTTGCGCACACGATTAAAAGAAGAAGGCGAGGGCGGCGGTGACGGTGGGGGCGGCGGCCCCGAGTAGCAGACCGAAGGCACTGATGGATTGGTCGCGGAAGCCGGCGCGCAGGAGCGAGACGCCGGCCGGGTTGGGAGCGTTGGCGATGACGGTCAGGCCGCCGCCGGCAACGGCGCCTGCCACGAGCATGTATTGCGCCTGCGGCGTGATGCCGTCGATCAAGGAGCCGAGGTAGGTCAGGGCCGCGTTGTCGGTGATGGCGGTCAGTCCCAGTGCGCCGAAGAACAGCGCCACGGGCTGTAACTGAGAGACGATGGGCTGCAGCCACCATTGCTGCATGCCGCCGAGCACGACGAGTCCCGCGAGAAAGAAGCCCACCAGTAAAGCCTCTTTCACGATCAATGGCGACTGGAAGCGCTGGTAAGCCTGCGCGTAACCGAGGAAGAACAGGAACACGCCCAGGAACAGCACCGGATGATGCGCCAGCAGCACCACGGCCGCGAGGAAGGCGAGATGAATCGCGCAGACGAACAAGGGCACGGCTGCGGCATCAGCCGCCGCGCGCGGTGGCTCGGCAACCAGGTGGCGTCGCATCAGCAGCGTCACCACAGTCGCGTTGACGAATACCGCCAGCGCCGCCTTCCATCCGAACTGAGCGGCCATGAATGCGCTATCCCATTGCCAGGTGCCGGCAACCATCAGCACCGGCGGCGCAGCGTAGGAAGTCAGCGTGCCGCCGATCGACACGTTGACGAACAGCACGCCCAGCGCCCCATACTTGAGCCATTCCGGCATCGGATCGCGAAACACCAGCGGCGCCAGCATCAGCGCAGCAATCGTCATCGCGGCAGGCTCGGTGATCAGCGAGCCGGTCAGCGGTACGACGGACAAGCCCAGCCAGGCCAGCATGACTTCGCTACGTCCCGGCGCCAGACGCGCAATCGTGGCCAGCACGCGCTGCACAAACTCCAGCACAGGACGCGACGCGGCCACTACCATTACCACGAACACGAATAGCGGCTCCGTGTACTGCTGAGTCTCCGCATAGGCAATCGCATTCTGCGGTCCCGCCACGAAAGCCATCACCACCACCAGCACGAACGCCCAGAAGCCGAACACCACTTCCACTTCGCCGAGCAGGTGGAACAGCCCGTGATGGCGCGGGTAGCGGTGCGCCAATTTCTCGAAAGACTTGGCGCTGAAAGTGTGCAGCAGGGCGATGGCAAAGAGAACTGCGCCGATGGTTTCCATAGCGTTCGGTAAAAAGGCAATGTTGGCGATTTTACCAGCCTGATGCGCAGGTAAACCTTGCCAAAATCCCGTGCAGATTGTACTGTATATGCATACAGTTATTTGCTTTCGAATTCCATGGCCCGCTCTGATCCGATCAAAGCGCCGGAAGCCTTGCATCCTTCGCTATGGTTTGCATCGCAACTGGCGCAAAGCACGACCCGGTGCGTCGACACCGGGTATGCCGCGCTGTCGGCCCAGCTGCCCGGTGGGGGCTGGCCGACCGGCACGCTGATTGAGTTGCTGTTGCAGCAGAACGGCATCGGCGAGATGCGCTTGCTGCATCCGGCGCTGGCGGGCCTGACGCGTCCGATTGTCATGCTGCAGCCGCCGCAAGTGCCGCAGGTGCTGGGCTTGTCCGCGCTGGGCTTGCAGCCTTCGCAGCTGGTGTGGGTGAAGAACACCGGCCGCGCGGCCGATGGGCAATGGGCGGCCGAGCAAGCGCTGCGCAGCGGTTGTTGCGGCGCGGTGCTGCTGTGGGACAAGCATGTGCGCGGCGAATCCTTGCGCCGCCTGCACATGGCAGCCCAGAGCAGCGACACCTTGTTCTGCATGATGCGTCCGATCCAGGAAGCGCAAGACTCGTCGCCGGCGCCATTGCGGCTGGCGGTGCGCGGCGCATCGGGCGGCGTGCAGATTGACTTTATCAAACGGCGGGGACCGCGGCGCGATGAACCGCTCTTCCTCCCATTAATGCCTTCTACCTTGTTGCGTCATGCGTTTATGGATCAGCCTGCATCTACCCCAGCTTCCGCTGGAGATATTCTGCCCGCGGTGGTCGGATGACCAGTGCAGCGTGGTGCTGGAGCAGGATGGGGTTATAGCTTTATCCAGCCTGGCGCACGCCTGCGGGGTGCGTCCGGGCATGCGGCGCGGCGGCGTGATGATGATGGCGCCGCATGCGGAATTGCACGAACGCGCGCCGTTGAAGGAAACGGACGCTCTGCATGCGGTGGCGATGGCCATGCTGCAGTTCACGCCCAATGTGGCAGAAGGTGAAGAAGCATCGTTGCTGCTGGATATCGGCGCCAGCTTGCGCCTGTTCGGCGGCATTCGCAAGCTGTGCCGGCGTGTGCTGGCCAGCCTGCATGCGCTCGGCTTCAGCGCTCACCTTGGTGTGGCGCCCACCGCGCGCGGCGCCTGGCTGCTGGCACACAGCGGCGGCGGTCGTTCTTTAACAATGAAGAGCCTGATGCGCAGGCTGGACGGCTTACCGGCCGGGCTGATGCCGCCCGTGCGTCCTTTCCTGCCGTGGCTGCAGGGCATCGGCTGCCAGACGCTGGGCGAGCTGTACAGCTTGCCGCGTCCCGGCCTGAAGCGGCGGTGCGGTGCAGCGGTGCTGGCCATGCTGGATGCAGCGCATGGCACCACGCCGGAAATGTTCGAGTGGATCGAGGCGCCGCCCAGCTTTACCGCCAAGCTGGAATTGTTTGGCCGCATCGAGAATGCCGACCTGCTGCTGGCGGGCGCTTGCCGCTTGCTGCAGCAGCTGACGGGCTGGCTGTGCGCGCGCCAGTTTGCTGTCGAGGGCATCTGCCTGAAACTGGAGCACGAGCGCGGGCGGCAAGCGCGTCCGCCAACGCCCATCGAGGTTGCGCTGTCGGAGCCGACCTGGCGCGACGAGCATCTGGTGCGTCTGCTGAAAGAGCGTCTGGGCAAGGTGGAGCTGGTGGCGCCGGTGATTGGCCTCAGCCTGGAAGCGACCAAGGTCGAGCCGATGGCGCCGCTCAGCGATTCGCTGTTCCCGGAACCGGGCGGCAGCAAGGAAGACCGGCAGCGCCTGTTCGAAGTGCTGATTGCCCGGCTGGGCACGGACAATGTACTGCAGCCTTCGCCACGCGCCGACTTCCGTCCGGAGTACGCCAACAACTGGGTGCCGGTGCAGCTCAAGCTGCGCGCAGCGGACGTGAAGGCGCAGATGCCGCCGCGTCCCTTGCCGCGTCCCGTGTGGCTGCTGCCGAAACCAATCGCTTTGATGATGCGCGATCACCGGCCGTTCTACACCTCATCGCTGCGCGTGGTAACGCCGGCCGAGCGCATCGAAGCAGGGTGGTGGAGCGATACGCAAACGCGGGATTATTTCATCGCGGAAGGCGACGATAACGCGCATTACTGGGTGTTCCGCGAACGCCTCGGCGGCGATGAGCAGCGCTGGTATTTGCATGGCTTGTTCGGGTAAGCAGGGCGCAACTGTGGTACAAATAGGCAAAATATTTCCGGAGCCAAGCATGCGCGCTGAACGACTGGATTTTACGGGTGCAACTGGACAAAAGCTGGCCGCCCGCCTCGACTCTCCCGAAACCGCCGTCAAGGCTTACGCCCTGTTCGCCCATTGCTTCACCTGCGGCAAGGACGTGTTTGCCGCCAGCCGCATCGCGCAGGCCCTGACCGAGCATGGCATCGCGGTGCTGCGCTTCGACTTCACGGGACTGGGTGCCAGCGAAGGCGAATTCGCCAACACCAATTTCTCGTCCAATATCGCCGACCTGCTGGCCGCTGTCGACTTCCTGCGCCAGACGCGCGCCGCGCCGCGTCTCCTGATCGGCCACAGCCTCGGCGGTGCGGCCACATTGGCGGTGGCGGGCGAGGTGCCGGAGGCGCAGGCCGTGGTGACGGTCGCGGCGCCCAGCGATCCGGCCCACGTCACGCATCTGTTTGGCGAGCAGGTCGATGCCATCACGGCGCAAGGCGAGGCCGTGGTGCAGCTGGCGGGCCGTCCTTTCCGCATCAAGCGCCAGTTCCTGGAAGACGTGGCGGAACACAGCCTGCGCAACAAGATCGCCTCCTTGCGCAAGGCCCTGATGGTGATGCATGCGCCGGGCGACACCACAGTCGGCATCAATAACGCCGTGGATATTTTCACGGCGGCCAAACATCCGAAGAGCTTCATCTCGCTGGACACGGCAGACCACCTCCTCACCAAACGCGAAGATGCCGTCTACGTGGCCAATCTGATCGCCGCCTGGAGCAGCCGCTACCTCGTCTAGGAAGGCTTCCAGGCCATGCCGCGCTGCACGGCTGGACGGTTGCCCACGCGATCCAGCCAGCCTTTCAGCGCAGGCTTGTTGGCGATCATCGATGCGGCCGCCTCAGCCTGGTGCTCGATGACCGCGTGGGTCCAGGTATAGGTGGCGATGTCGGCAATGGAATAGGCCTCGCCGGCCAGATAAGGCCCTTTGCCGAGTCCGCGTTCCAGCACGTCCAGCAGGCGCTGCACCTCTGCCGTGAAGTGCTCTTTCGCCAGCGCATCGTCCTTTTTCATGAAGAAGCCCAGCTGGCCGGCCATCGGGCCGAGGCCGCCAATCTGCCAGTACAGCCATTCCAGCGCGCGGTAGCGCGTGTGGCCGGACTCGGCCAGCAGGCGTCCATTGGACTCGGCCAGGTAAGTCAGGATGGCACCGCTTTCGAATAGTGAGAGAGGCCCGCCCTTTGCCCCGTCGTCGGTCATGGCGGGGATTTTATTGTTGGGGGATATGGCCAGGAATTCCGGCTTGAATTGTGCGCCGGCTTTGATGTCAACTGGATGCACCTGGTAAGGGATGTCCAGTTCTTCCAGCATGATGATGGGCTTGCGGCCGTTGGGCGTGCCCCAGGTGTAAAGGGTAATCATTGGCGCCTCCGTGCAGTTTGCGACCACTGTAGCGGGAGGCGGAGAAGGCGGGCGCACCGGAGCGCCCGCCGTTGTTGGCTTACTTCAGCGGCGACAGCAGGATTTCCAGACGGTCTTTGGTGCCTTCGATGCGCTCCAGGCGCGGATAACGCAGGCCGCCGTAATAGGCCAGCGACACCGTGCGGTACTGCTGGCCATGCTTCACCAGCAGGTCGATCGGCTTCTTGCTGTCCTTGGCCGCGGTCACCGCCGCACGCAGCAGCTCCGGCTTGTAGGCACGGCCGTTGACGGCCAGCAGGGTGGTGTTGCCCGACAGGCCAGCCTTGAAGCCGGCGCCATCCCACTGGATGCTTTCGATCTTGCCTTCGCTGCCGACGTTGAAGCCCAGCGAGTAGATGAAGTCGGCGGACTTGCTGCGGTCTTCCACACTCTTCAGGTACTCGGTTTGCTTGTCGGTGAACACCAGTTTCCAGCCGGCGCGCGCCAGACCGTCCAGCGGGGCAGGCCCCAGCTCTTCCACGCGGGTGTGCAGGAAGCTTGCCCAGTCATACGGCTGGATGCTGTTCAGGGTCTTCACCACATCGTCGAAGGTGTAGTGCAGGGCGGTGTTCATGCCGTCCTTCACGCCGTAGAACTTGCGGGCGAAGTCATCCAGGGACAGCTTGTCGCCGGACATTTCGCGCAGCTTGGTATCCACGTCCAGCCAGATCAGGGCGCCTTCATTGTAGTAGTCCTCGCTGCGCTGATAGCTGGACCAGCCCAGCGGGCGGCGCGAGTTGATGATCGGATCGTAGGTGGTGTCCTGCACCGTACGCCATTCGCGGCCCGCGATCGAGCTGTAGCGCGCAGCGTTGACGGCGATCTGGTCGCGCACGCTGGCGCTCTTCTGCAGACCCGAGCGGGCGGACAGCACCTGGCCCCAGAACTGGGTCTGGCCTTCGTACACCCACAGCAGATCGTTCTGCAGCGGCGTATTGAAGTCCGGTACGTCCTGGCCGGCAGGGCGGCGGAACTTGCCGTCCCACGAGTGCGTAAATTCATGCGGCAGCAGGCCGCGCATGGATTCGGCCTTGTTCCAGTCGGTGAAGTAGTCGAGCTTGACGCCGTTCTCGCTGGACTGATGGTGTTCGCGGCCCACGCCGCCGAACTCATCGCTCAGCGCGAACAGGAAGTCATAGTGCTTGTAGTGCTGGGACTGGAACAGCTTGTAGGCTTGCTTGATCAGATTGCGGTGCAGTTCGAGCTGTTCCGGCTTGGCTTCCACCGCTTCGGCGGTGTCGGCCACCACGTTCATGTGGACCGGGATCTTGGCGCCCGGATCGAGGTCGTAGCGCTTGAAGTAGTGGCCTGCAAACAGCGGCGAGTCGACGAAGGTTTCCAGGTCGGTGGTCTTGAAGACGAGATCATCGCCCTTGCGTTCATCCAGTTCCAGCGCGCTGCCGTACTGCCAGCCTTGCGGCACGGTCACGGTGGCCTGGATCGGGATGCGGCGGGTATAGTAGCCCGCCGGGTACATGGTCACGGCGTGCCACTGGATGCCCAGAATTTCCGGCGTCATGGTGGTGCGGCCCTGGTTGGCTTCGGTCGGCGACAGGAACTGGTATTCGAGGTCCAGCGTCCTGGTGCCAGCCGGTACCTCGACGTGGAAGGCGAACACGTTCACGTTATCGCGATGCCAGGTGACGGGCTTGCCGTTGGCCGAAATCTTCAGGCCGGCGAACTGGTTGATCGGGCTGCTCGGGCCGTGGTTGGCGGGCACCCATTGCGGGTAGAGCAGGGTCATCTTGCCCGGCTTGGCCGGAATGCTTTCCTTGACGCGGAAGATGTTTTGCACGGTGTCGGACGCGTCCACCTTCAGCACCAGGGTGCCGGGGTAGTTCTGGTCGACAGGAGCAGGCAGCGGGGAACCGGCATGAGCGCTGAAGGCGGCGCCCATCAGCATTGACAGCAAGGCAAGTTTCATTTTGATTCTGTAAAGAAAGTACAAGCGGGCGAGTTTAGCACGCGAGGCAGGGCGGCTTGTTTCAGAACGTAACACCAGGATTTTGCAAAAAAACCTCTTGAAAAGCTTTTTAGCGATTCCTATATCGGACTCAGCGGTTGCCCAGATGGGGACCGTTGGACATATCGCTTAATCTGAAAAGGATATCTATCATGCGTACTTTTGACCTGACTCCGCTGTACCGTTCTGCTATCGGTTTCGACCGCCTGGCCCAGCTGCTGAATGACGCCGCCCGCGGTGACGCCACCCCCAGCTACCCTCCTTACAATATCGAGCTGGTTTCCGAAGACCAGTACCGTATCGTGATGGCCCTGGCCGGCTTCGATCGTTCCGAAATCGACATCACCTTCGAGCGCGATTCGCTGCACGTGGTGGGCCGCAAGCAGCGCGACGGCGTCGAGCGTACTTACCTGCACCGCGGCATCGCCGCCCGTGATTTCGAACAGCGCTTCCAGCTGGCGAACCATGTGAAGGTGATCGGCGCTTCCTTCGACAACGGCATGCTCACCATCGAACTGGTGCGTGAAGTGCCGGAAGCCCTGAAACCGCGCAAAATCGCTATCGATGGCGTGACCAATGTGGGCACCCTCGAGCAGAAAGCGGCTTAATCACGCTTAAGGCGGGCTTATAGCCTGCCCATATTAAAAGGTCGGCAATGCCGGCCTTTTTTTATTAAGACGAGCCTAAGATTGCTCCCGCATATTGATGCCATCGACAGATCTTTATTGGGAGTCCTGAAAATGAGCAAAACCGTCACCGCTTCGATGACCGTAAAACGGGTAGTTGCGGCACTGGCCGCCGTTGGCGTGCTGGGTGCCGGTGCTGCGATTGCAGTACAAAAGAGCAACGCCGCACCTAATCCCCAGGTAGTCGGCCAGGCCGCCCCGGGCGTGCCGGCCAACGCCGCCGCCGGCGCACCGGCGCCAACCCCGGCGCCGATGATCGCGCTGCCTGACTTCAGCGTGATCGTGCAGCACAATGGCCCAGCCGTGGTGAACATCAGCGTCGTGGGCAGCACCAAGACCTCGTTCCAGAGCCAGGGCCAGGGTGAACGCGGCGAACCGTTTGGCGATGATCCCTTCCTCGAATTCTTCCGCCGCTTCCAGGGGCCGCAAGGCCAGGGCCGCACGCGCGACGTGCCGACCCATGGCGTGGGTTCGGGCTTTATCGTGAGCGCCGACGGCATCATCCTGACCAACGCCCACGTGGTGCGCGATGCGCAGGAAGTGACCGTGAAGCTGACCGACCGCCGCGAATTCCGCGCCAAGGTGCTGGGCTCCGATCCGAAGACCGACGTGGCCGTGCTGAAGATCGACGCGAAGAACCTGCCGGTAGTGCCGCTGGGCCGCTCGAACGATGTGAAAGTCGGCGAATGGGTGCTGGCAATCGGCTCGCCTTTCGGTCTTGAAAACACCGTGACCGCCGGTGTGGTGAGCGCCAAGGGCCGCTCGCTGCCGGACGATTCGAACGTGCCGTTCATCCAGACCGACGTGGCGATCAACCCCGGCAACTCCGGCGGTCCGCTGTTCAACACGCGCGGCGAAGTGGTGGGCATCAACTCGCAGATCTACAGCCAGAGCGGCGGCTACCAAGGCCTATCGTTCGCCATTCCGATCGACGTGGCAACCAAGATCCGCGACCAGATCGTGAAGACCGGTAAAGTTGTGCACGCCCGCCTCGGCGTGACCGTGCAGGAGATTGGCCAGGACTTCGCCGATTCCTTCAAGCTGGCAACGCCGGAAGGCGCGCTGGTAGCGAACGTGGAGCGTGGCGGTCCTGCCGAGAAGATCGGCCTGAAAGCCGGCGACGTAATCCGCGCCATGAACGGCCAGAAGATCATCCAGTCGGGCGACCTGCCGGCGATGGTGGCGCTGGCGGCGCCAGGCGACAAGATCTCGCTGGAAGTGTGGCGCCAGGGTAAAACCGTGACCCTGGACGGCAAACTGGGCAACGCCAGCGACCGCAGCAACCTGGCTTCGGCTCAGGATGAGCAAGGTCCGTCGGCCAGGATGCGCCTGGGTCTGGCCCTGCGTCCGCTGGACCCGCAAGAGAAGCGGCAAGTGGGCCTGCCTTCCGGCCTGCTGATCGAGGATGCGCGCGGCGCGGCCGCCAGCGCTGGCGTACAGCCGGGTGATGTGCTGCTGTCCGTCAACGGCCGCCCGGTCAATTCGATCGGCGACGTGCGCGATGTGGTCAGCAAGTCCGACAAGTCGGTGGCGCTGCTGATCCTGCGTGGCGACGAGCGTATCTTCATTCCGGTGCGCCTCGGATAAAATGGCGATGGCGTCCGCAATCTCGCGGACGCCACGATTGAAAGGACCAGAATGCGCCTCCTGCTTGTAGAAGATGACACCATGATCGGCGAAGTCGTGCTCGACCTGCTGAGGGCTGAGCATTACGCCGTGGACTGGGTCAAGGATGGCGACATGGCGGACACCGCCCTGCAAACCCAGACCTACGACCTGGTCCTGCTCGACCTTGGTTTGCCGCGCAAGGACGGCCTGGAAGTGCTGCGCTCCATGCGCGCCCGCAAGGAAATCACGCCCGTGCTGGTCGCCACCGCGCGCGACGCCGTCGAGCAGCGTATTGCCGGCCTCGATGCCGGCGCCGACGACTATGTGCTGAAGCCCTACGACCTCGATGAGCTGCTGGCCCGCATCCGCGCGCTGTTGCGGCGGGCCGCCGGCCGTGCCGAACCGGTGTTCGAACACAAGGGCGTCACCATCAATCCCCAGACCCGCGAAGTGATGGCCAACGGCCAGGCGGTCAGTCTGTCGGCCCGCGAATGGGCCGTGCTCGAAGCGCTGATCGCCCGCCCCGGCATCGTGCTGTCGCGCGCCCAGCTGGAAGAAAAGCTCTACAGCTGGAAAGATGAAGTCAACAGCAATGCGGTGGAAGTGTATATCCACGGCTTGCGCAAAAAGCTGGGGGCCGACCTGATCCAGAACGTGCGCGGCCTCGGCTACATGGTGCCGAAAGCATGAGGGTTGTCCCGAAGGTCAACGTCTCCCACTCCCTGCGCGGCCGTCTGCTGTGGTTCCTGCTGGCGGCCATCACGATGGCGGCCGTGGCCCAGGCCATGATCGCCTACAGCAGCGCCCTCAACGACGCTGACCAGATCTTCGACTACCACATGCAGCAGATGGCCATGTCGCTGCGTTCGAGCGCACCGATGGCCGCTACCGGCAATCCGGGCGCCGAGGACGATGGCAACGACGACATGCTGGTGCAGGTGTGGACGCGCGACGGCATCCAGGTGTTCCGCTCCATGTCCCGCGCCGAGCTGCCCCAGCGCGCCGTGCTGGGATTTTCCAATGTGCGCGCCAATGGCACCACCTACCGCGTCTTCTCTATCCAAAGTTCAGGCCAGATCGTGCAGATCGCGCAGGACATGCGCGTGCGCCAGCGTATGGCTGGCACGCTGGCCTTGCGTACCGTCGGCCCGATCGCGCTGATGGCGCCGGTGCTGATGCTGGTCGTGTGGTGGGTGGTCAGCGGCTCGCTGGCGCCGGTACAGCGCGTGCGGCGCCAGGTAGCGTCGCGCCAGGCGGACGATCTTTCGCCCGTATCTGAAGGCGACCTGCCCGATGAAGTGCGTCCGCTGGTGCAGGAGCTGAACCTGCTATTCGGCCGCGTGCGCACTGCCTTCGAAGCGCAACAGCATTTCGTGGCCGATGCTGCGCACGAGCTGCGCACGCCGCTGGCCGCGCTCAAGCTGCAAATTCTGAGTCTCGAACGTGCGGCCGATGAACATGCCCGCGCGATTGCCGTTGGCCGCCTGACGGCGGGTATCGACCGCGCCTCGCGCCTGATCGAGCAGTTGCTGGTGCTGGCGCGCCAGGAAGCGGCGGACGCCAGGCTGGAGCCGATCAATCTGACCGACCTGGCCAAGCGCACCTTGGGCGATATGGCCGGGGCGGCGGGCGCGCGCGACATCGACCTCGGACTTGAGCATGCCGACGAAGCGAGCGTGAAAGGGCAGGGCGATGCCTTGCTGATCATGGTGCGCAACCTGGTCGACAACGCCATCAAATACACGCCGACCGGCGGCACCGTCGATCTCTCCGTCCTGCGCGACGAAAAACAGGCGCGCGTGGTGGTGGAAGACAGCGGCCCCGGCATCGCACCGGAAGAACGCGAGCGCGTGTTCAACCGCTTCTACCGTGTGCCGGGCAGCGAAGCCAATGGCAGCGGCCTTGGCCTGGCTATCATCCGCGCCATCGCGGAACGCCACGGCGCCACGCTGGCGCTGGATCAATCGGAACGCCTCGGGGGCCTCAAAGTGACGGTAAGCTTCCCTGCAAGCTAGAATGTCGTTTTCGACACTCTGGAGCAGGGCATGAAGAAGATCGGCTTTTCGGGAACGCTGGACCCTATCACCAACGGCCATATGTGGGTGATTGGCGAAGCGCGTTCGATTGCGGAAGAAGTCGTGGTCTTCCTGTCCGAGAATTCGACCAAGGCGCCCAAGTTCTCCGCAGAGGAGCGCAAGGCCATCGTGCTGGAAAGCTGTGCCGAACGTGGCTGGGACAATGTGCAGGTGCAGATCGTCAAGAGCGAGTACACGGCGCGCGTGGCCAAGCGCCAGGGCGTAGACTACCTGATTCGCGGCATCCGCAGCACCGCCGATTTCGATTACGAGAACCTGATCCAACAAACCAATGTGGAAGTGATTGGCGGCGCGAAAACCATGTTCGTGATGCCGCCGCGCGATCTGGGCTCGGTGAGTTCCAGCTTCGTGAAAGCGCTGGAAGGTCCGGTGGGCTGGAACTGGACCATGAAGAAGTTCGTTCCCACGCCTGCCTACAAGGCCTGGATCGTGGCCTGGCTGCGCAAGGAGTGGGATGCGCTGTGGCGCGACACTGCGCTGGATGCGGCGGCACTGGCCAATGTCAATCACTGGTTCGAACATCTGACCGGCACTGCGGCCTATGGCGGCGTCGATCGCACTTATCACAACCTCGATCATCTGGTGCACGGCATGGCGGAGATCCGCGCCTGGGCGGCCAACACGCGTCCCGCCAAGCGCGATGTGAATATCGTGAAGGCGGCCTTCTGGTTCCACGATGCGGTGTATGCGCACGATTCGTCTTCCGTATCGAACGAGGAAGCCAGCGCGCGCCTGTGGCTGGGCAGCGACCTGGAGCCGGATGCGGGCCGCGCGGAAGAAGTGGCGGCGCTGATTCGCGCCACCGACCATTTCCAGGGCGCGTCGATTGCGCATCCGATGAAGGACACGATGCTGAGTGTGGACCTGGCGATTCTGGGACAGGAGGAGGAAGTGTACCGCTCCTATGCGCGCGGCATCCGCGCCGAGTACGCTCACGTGCCGGATGCGGTCTACAACGCGGAGCGCAGCAAGGTATTGAGCCACCTGCGTAACAAGGCGGAAGCGGGCACGCTGTTCGCGGACCCGTACTTCACGGCGAACTACACCAGTGTCGCCATCGCCAATATGAGCGGAGAGCTGGCGACGCTGGCTTGATTAAAAGCGGTTCCAGTTATTGCGGCGGTGTTCCGTCGCTTCTTTCAGCAGATGGCTGGCGCGCAGGGAATCCTCACCCTGCACGGCCATCGCCAGCTCCTGCAGCGCTGGCGGATATTCATGCTCCGCCGATTCTTCCAGCAGCTCGCGCGCGCGGCGCTCGTCGCGCGGCACACCCTGCCCATCGCGATAAGCATTCGACAGCAGGAACATGGCGTGCGAATTACCCAGCTTGCTCGCCAGTTCCAGCCATTTGGCAGCTTCCCGATCGTCGCGCGCCACGCCGTCGCCGTTGCGGGCCATCTGGCCCAGGGCCAGCGCCGCTTTGGCGTGCTTGTTTTCCGCGGCTTGCTTCAGCCACGGCCACGCAGCTTCAGGCGCAGGCTGCACGCCCGGCGCTGCGCTGCGCAACATCTCCCCCAGGCCATACGCCGCTTCGGCATCGCCGCTGCGCGCAGCGTGCTCCAGCAAGTGCAAAGCTTCCGCGCGGAAGGCCGTACGCGAACGGTAGATCAAACCGAGTTCGCGTTGCGCTACCGGTTCGCCATAAGCAGCCCATTGCTGCAGGCTGCGCAGCGCGGCGGGATCGCCTTGCTGCTGGGCGCGCATGGCGGTGCTTTCGATTTCCGTTCGCACCGGCATGTCCTGGTGCGTCTGGCAAGCCGCCACCACGGCGGCAATCGCCACGGTAACGGCCATCATGCGAGCGGCTGGGGTGAGACGTTTTACGGACATATTACTTGCTCAGATCAATTGCATACTTGGCGAAGCCGCTGGCGTCCAGCGTCGTGCCTTCGGACGTCACCACGTTGATGCCGTTGCCCTTCGCCAGCGCCAGGTGGCCTGGCTGGGAACGCAGGATCACCGGACCGGCGGTGGTGGTCTTCACGAAGCTCCAGCTGCGCGCGCCACCGTTCGTTGCCAGCGTGACCTTGCCGCCGGTGGTGCCCAGCTTGGTCAGGTAGTTGCTGACCACGGCCTGGTTGGCGTCCGGCGATTTGATGATGGTCTTGCTGCCGTCGATGCCTGGCACGTTGCCGCCGCCGCCCGCACGGTAGTCGTTGGTCGCCACGATGAAGTCGTCGGTGTCGGCTACGGCCTTGCCGTTGTAGGTCAGGTTGACGATACGGCCGCCGGCTGGCTTGGTCACGTCGATCTGGTAGGTCAGGCCATTGTTCTCGGCGTAGAACACGTCATAGTTGTAGATGGTGCCGTAGGACGGAACCAGATCCTGCTCGGTGGTCTTGGCCGGATCGATCTGGCCGAACTGCTTGGCCGCTGCTTCCAGCCAGTTCTTCAGGTCGGAGCCCTTGATCTTCACCGCTTGCAGGTTGTTGTTCGAGTACAGGTACAGGTCGCCTGGATTACGCACTTGCAGGCCAACCGGTGCCGCGGCGGTCGCACCTGGCGCCACGTCGGTGAAGTCGGAAGGACCGTTACGGCCAGCTTTGAACGGCGCGCTGCAGGAAATCACCGGGATGTTCTTGTAGCTGGAGATGGTCGCATCGGTGCTGGTGTTGATGAAGTTCTTCACGTAGTCGATCTGCGCCTGGTTCACCAGCTGGATCGCTGTCACGTCGCCCACCAGCGAGAAGTAGGAAGACATCTCGAAGTCCGTGGTCACGCCCAGCGGCTGCTTGGCGTAATCGATGGTGGCCGCGTGTTCGGTCGAGATCAGCGTGGCCATGGCCGGATCGGCAGCCACGCTGGTGGTGCCATCCTTGTACTTGAAGCCGCGCGATTCCACGGTGGTCTTGGCTGGCTGCACCACCCACTTGCCGCTGGTGTAGGCCAGCGTCATCTTGATGATGCCCAGGCGACGGCCCCAGCTCTGCGCCATCACGGTCGGCACATTGTTCACGAAGCCGTTGATGGCGTCGACATTGGCGTTGGCGGGGATGGCGGCGAAGGATGCGTCCAGTGCTGCGGCGCCGGTCTCTTTACCCTTCGGGAAGATCAGGTGGGAGTGGCCGATCATCAGTGCGTCGATGCCGGTGGAGGTCAGGTAGTAGCTGCCGTTCTCCATTTTCGGGCTGTAGGCGGTGGTGTCCAGGCCGCCGTGCGACAGGGCGACCACCAGATCGGCGCCCTTGGTGCGCAGTTCAGGCACATACTGCTTGGCAGCTTCCTGCACGCCGGTCACGGCGACTTTGCCGGCCAGATTTTTCTGGTCCCATTCCAGGATCTGCGGCGGTACGAAGCTCATGATGCCGATGTTCAGCTTCACGCTGACCTTGCTGCCGTCTGGCGCGGTACCGGAGAAGTCCTTTGGCAGCAGGGCGTATGGCTGGTAGATCGGCTTGCCGCTGGCCACGCCGGTGACGTTGGTCAGCACCAGCGGGAAGCTTGGCGCGCCGCAGGTGCCGGCTGGCTTGCTCACGCCAGGGATGCCCAGATCGGTATTGGTGACCTGGCTCAGGAAGGGCAGGCCGTAGTTGAATTCGTGGTTGCCGAAGCCGCCGCCGTCATACTTCAGCGAGTTCATGGCCTTGTGGATGGCCAGGGTTTCCGAGCAGGCGATCGGCTTGGTCGACGCTTGCAGGTCACCCAGCAGGGTGCCCTGGATCACGTCGCCGTCGTCCAGCAGCACATTGTTCGGGTTCTCGGCGCGTGCAGCCTGGATCAGTGTGGAGGTGCGGTCCAGGCCCAGGGTAGAGTCTTCGGCCAGGGCGTAGTAGTTGTAACCCAGGACGTTCTGGTGCAGGTCGGTGGTTTCCATCAGGGCCACGGTCACGGTGGTCCCTTCAGGAATGGTCGGACCCTGCGGCGCCGTGACCGGTGCATCGTTGTTGGACGAACCGCAACCGACCAGACCCACGGAGGCCATCGCCGCCAGCAATACCCAATTCTTTTTCATCGCTGCTCCAATTAGCAAATTTATGACGCCGCGAACTTTAATGGCTTCACATGACCGGGCGATGACAAAATAAAAACGCCCCGCGCGGGCGGGGCGTTTCGCAGAACCGTGAACTGCTGGTGGCAGGCACATCGTGCCTGCCACCAGGTCTGGGCCTTGGGTGTTAGAAGCGCACGTGCAGACGGCCGAAGTAGGCGGCGCCGTTCAGACCAAACTGCACCGACTCATACTTGAAGCCGTTGTCGGTTTCGTTCGGGTCCTGCGGGGTCGGGTGCACGTTGAAGATGTTGGTGCCGCCGAAGGTGAACTTCACGTTCTTGTTGATGCTGTAGGTGAAGCTCAGGTCAGCCGAGGTCTTGGACTCGTAGTGCTGGTTCGGCACACCGGCGGCAGTACCGCTGAAGGTGCCCAGGGTTTGCGGACCGAAGTTGATGATCTTCAGGTCGGTTTCCCAGGCACCGGTGGTGTAGTCGAAGCCCAGCGTGGCCTTGTGGCGCGGGCCGCCCTGTTCGATGAACAGGCGCTCGCGCTCGGACAGCAGCACGTCCTCAAAGCCTTGCAGTGCCGGCGGCGCGTGAATTGCGGTCACTTCCGTCTTGCTGTAGTTGGCTGCCAGGTAGGTGTTCAGCTTGTAGCCAAACAGCGAGCCTTTGTGCGACGCGGTCAGATCCAGGCCCTGGGTCTTGGTGTCCACCGAGTTGACGAAGAACTGCGCCTGGCCTACGCCCAGCGTGGCCAGCTTGGCGGCCAGGGAAGGGTAGTTGCTATCGTCGAAGCGGCCGGACAGCACGATGCGGTCCTTGATCTTGATGTGGTAGTAGTCAGCGGTTACCGAGATGGCCTGGTTTGGCGTCCAGGTCGACCCCAGGGTGAAGCTGCGCGACTTCTCTTCCTTCAGCTTGGGAATGCCGGCCAGCGTTGCTACCGGGCCGCCATTCGGCGCCAGCACCACGTCCACCGGCACGCCGGAGATGAAGTCGGTGAAGGTCGAGGAGAAGTAAGCCTGTTGCAGCGACGGTGCGCGGAAGCCGGTCGAAGCCGAGCCGCGCAGCAGCACGTCGTCCACCACGCGGTAGCTGGCGCCCAGCTTGCCGGTGGTGGTCGAGCCGAAGTCGCTGTAGTCCTCATAGCGCACGGCGCCCTGCACCTTGGTGCGTGGGTTCACGTCCAGTTCCAGATCGACGTAAGCAGCCTTGCTGTGACGCTTGGCCTTGGTTTCATCGCTTGGCTGGAAGCCAGGGAAGCCCTGAGAACCGGCCGCGCCGCCCACGCCCACGCCGTCGGCGTCGATGTAGGAACCTGGCTCACCGGCAAAGATCCGGTATTCTTCCGAACGGTACTCGGCGCCGAATGCCACGTTCAGGCCATCGCCGATCAGGCCGTCGAAGTAGCGGTTCACGTCGAAGTTGGTGGTGTTCTGCTGGAACGAGAAGCCACCGGCGTAGAAGGTGTCCGGGCTCAGGCCGGTGCCGCCTTTCAGCAGGTCGGCGTTGGCAATGGATGCATTGATCGTATTGCGGATGGTGTACTTCAGGCGGTTGTAGCCGTAAGTCTGGGACAGGTCGGTATTCCACTCGCCGACCTTGAACTTGTAGCCCACGATGCCGTAGCGGTCCACCAGCTCGCCGCCGATGAACGGCACGAAGCCGTTCGGGTAGCGCGGGCCGATGTTGCGATCCGGATCTTCGTCCGGCGTGCCGCGCGCCCAGGCGCCGCTGGATGCGTCGCGCGACTGGTCGCCGGCGGTGAAGTAGAACTTGCCAGGGCCGACCGGGATTTCACCGTTCAGGTAGACGGTCTGGTTCTTGGTCTTGGTGTCGCCGATGGTACGTGGGTTGCCCGGCTCGGCGCGGTTCGAACGGCCGCGGTCCAGGTATTCGCCGGTGACGGCGATGACGCCGCCGGCCACCGAGAAGCCGCAGTAAGCCGAGGTCAGCCAGTTCTTGCCGTCGCCTTTGCTGTACTGGCCGTAACCAGCCACGCCTTCGCAGCCGATGCTCTTTTTCAGGCCGATGTCCATCACGCCGGCGATTGCGTCGGAGCCGTACTGGGCGGCAGCGCCGTCGCGCAGCACTTGCACGTCCTTGATGGCCAGCACCGGGATGGTGTTCATGTCGGTGCCGGTGTTGCCGCGGTTGCGGGCGCCGAACAGGTTCACCAGGGCGGTGGTGTGTTTGCGTTTGCCGTTCACCAGCACCAGGGTCTGGTCGGAACCCAGGCCGCGCAGGGCGGCGGAGTCGATCAGGTCGGCGCCGTCGGCACCGGTCTGGCGAGTGGAGTTGAAGGACGGCGAAATATAAGTCAGGGTCTGGGCCAGGTCGAACTGGCCGCTCGATTCGGCAACCTTGGTCAGCGGGATGATGTCGACCGGCGCCACGGTGTCCGTGGCCGAGCTGGTGGCGCGGCGCGAGCCGACCACGTTCACGACAGTCATTTCCTCTTTCTTTGCCTCGGGGGTATCAGTTTGAGCGAAGGCCGCCGGGGCCAGCGACATTGCTGCGCCGCCATAAAGAGCGAGCAGCACGGCTTTACGAATAGTCGTGGTAGAAAACACTATGTAACTCCCAGGAAAAGTTTCAATGATTCTAATCGAACCTTTCCCAGGGCTAAAATTGTTCTCTATCTAAGTGTGACTATTTTGCAGCATAAATCGTCTATACCGTTTCCGCAGCGCCACCCACGAGGATATTTTCGCCCTCGATCGTGGTGCGCAGCAGGCAGGGCTGCCCCATGTTTGCGCCCTGATAGAGCCGAATTGGCCGGTTCAGCAACACCGTAAGCGCGCCGGCCGCGACGCCGGTGGCGGCGTCTTCCAGCTTTGGGTCCAGATGGTTGAAGTTGCGGCCTTCAAGGCTGCCGTCTTCACGGCGGCACCAGGCGTAGCAACCGCTGACGCCATTAGTCTTGCCCCATGCTGCGATGGCCGCCAAGTCCGGCTTCAACGCCTGTAGTGCCGTGCTATCCCTAACTTCCAGCAGCAGCTTCGGGCTGCCTACGGAGGCGATTGTGGGCGCAGATGCGAGCTGGATGCCGGCATTTCCCAGCAACTTGCTCGGTAAATCCTGTGAGATCTCGACTTGAGGCACCGGCTGGCGGTTCATTTGAGCGTACACAATCCCATCCTGTTGCGTCAGCGCCAGTTCCTGGCCTTTCACCGCCGTGCGCACGGTGATCGGCCCCGGCTGGTCCTTCAACAGCACACGCGCCGCCGCCAACGTGGCGTGCAGGCAGAGCGGACTGCGCATATGGGGATAGAAATAGTCGAGCGTTGGCGGCTGATCGTCGCCGATAAAGACACAAGCCGGCTTTCCGCTGGCCTTGGCAAAAGCAAGCCGCGCCGCCTCGTCAGAATGATCGCCCCTGATCACGAGCGCCGAATTCCCTTCCCCCGCCCGAGTCCCAAAACACTTCAGCTCCACCACATCCATCGCCTACGACCTCACGGTTGCTATTTAGAACATGAAGTATGCAGCTTTTTCTGAGGGTTTGCGTCCTTGCTGCCGAGTATCGCAGCGATTAATGGAACTGGAATACTGTACGCATATACAGTAAAATGACTATCCCATGTCTTCCTTCAGCTTACCTTTCGCCATTGGCATGCCCGGCTTTGCCGAGCTGTTTTGCCTGACGAACTTTTCATTTCTGCAAGGCGCTTCGCACGCCGGCGAGCTGGTCGCGCGCGCGGCGCAGCTGGGGTATAGCGCGCTGGCGATTACCGATGAGTGCTCGCTGGCGGGCGTAGTGCGCGCTCACGCCGGGGCGAAGGAAACCGGGCTGAAACTGCTGATTGGCGCGCATTTCCATTTGAAGTACGAGGACGGCCGTCCGGCGCTGTCCCTGCTGGCGCTGGCGACCAATCGCAATGGCTACGGCAACATCTCCGAGATGATTACGCTGGGGCGGGGCAGGGCGGCCAAGGGCAGTTATCTGCTGCATCCGGACGATTTCGCGGCACCGCCGCCGGAGCGCGAGCATTTGCGCGGCATGGAGGACTGTCTGATGATCCTGCTGCCGGATTATCCGACCCAGGCGCCGGACGACGTCGACCGCTTGCACGAGCAGGCGGCCTGGATGAACGCTACCTTCCCCGGCCGCAGCTGGATCGGCCTGACCCAGCTCGCGCGCGCTTTCGACGAAGCGCACCGTGTCAGCATTGACGAAGTGGCCTTGCAGCATGGGCTGCCGGTGGTCGCGGCCAACCACGTCTGCATGCACGTGCGCTCGCGCAAGCCGCTGCACGACACGCTGACTGCCGTACGCGTCGGCAAGCCGATTGCGGAGTGCGGCTACGAGCTGACTCAGAACGCCGAACAGCACCTGCGCTCGCGCCTGCGCCTGACCAATCTCTATCCGGCCAGGGCGCTGGCTGAGACGATGAAGATCGCGGACCAGTGCACGTTCTCATTGGACGAGCTGAAATACGAATATCCGCACGAGCTGATCCCGCCGGGATACTCGCCCTCCAGCTTCCTGCATCAGGAAACATATGCAGGAGCTGCCAAGCGCTACCCGCACGGGATTCCGGAAAAAGTGCAGAAACAGCTCACGCACGAACTGGATCTGATCGCTGACCTGAAATACGAATTCTTTTTTTTAACGGTCTACGACATCGTGCGCTTTGCGCGCAGCGTCGGCATCCTGTGCCAGGGACGCGGCTCGGCGGCCAATTCCGCTGTGTGTTACTGCCTGGGCGTGACGGAGGTTGATCCAGAGCGCGGCAACAGCGTGGTGGAGCGCTTCATTTCGCGCGAGCGCAACGAGCCGCCTGATATCGACGTGGACTTCGAACACCAGCGCCGTGAAGAAGTTATTCAGTACATCTACAACAAGTACGGACGTCACCGTGCTGCCTTGGCCGCGACCGTCATCTGCTACCGCACCAAGAGCGCCTTGCGCGACAGCGGCAAGGCGCTGGGCGTTGATCTCACCATCGTTGAAAAAGTGGCGCGCTCGCACCACTGGTTCGACAGCAAGCATCAGTTGTTGGAGCGTTTTGTCGAAGCAGGACTGGAAGAGGGCTCGCCAATTGCCGAGAAGTGGGCAGCGATGGCGATGCAGATTACGGGCTTCCCGCGCCACTTGTCGCAGCACGTGGGAGGCTTCGTCATCGCGCAGGACAAGCTGTCGCGCCTGGTGCCGATCGAAAGAGCCGCCATGGAGGAGCGGCACGTCATTCAATGGGATAAAGATGATCTCGAAGAGCTGGGCTTATTGAAGGTGGACGTGCTGGCGCTGGGCATGTTGTCCGCATTGCGCCGCGCATTGGATCTGATCACGGCCCGCCATGATCGAACGATGACCATGCAGGACATTCCGTCAGAAGACTCTGCGACTTACGACATGATGGGACACGCCGATACCATTGGCGTATTCCAGATTGAATCACGTGCTCAGATGAGCATGCTGCCGCGCATGAAGCCGCGGGTGTTCTACGATCTTGTGATCGAGGTGGCAATCGTTCGGCCGGGACCGATTCAAGGCGGCATGGTGCATCCGTATTTGCAGCGCCGCACTGGCCAGCAGCCGGTTGATTATCCGGAGGGACTGAAGGAAGCGCTTGGCCGTACGCTTGGCGTGCCAATCTTTCAGGAGCAAGTGATGCAAGTGGCGATGATCGCCGCGGGCTTCAGTGCTGGCGAGGCTGACGAGCTGCGGCGTGCGATGGCGGCCTGGAAGCGCAAGGGGGGCGTGGACAAGTACCACGACCGCATCGTCAGCGGCATGACTGAACGCGGCTACACGGAGGAGTTTGCGGAGCAGATTTGCAAGCAGATCCAGGGCTTTGGTGAATATGGTTTTCCTGAATCGCACGCCGCCAGCTTTGCCTTGTTGACGTATGTCAGCTCGTGGATCAAGTGCCATGAGCCGGCCGCGTTTTTGTGCGCCTTGTTGAACAGCCAGCCGATGGGCTTTTATGGACCGTCGCAGCTGGTGCAGGATGCAAAGCGGCATGGCGTGGCAGTGCGCGAGGTTGATATCACGGTCAGTAATTGGGATTCGGCGCTGGAGGAAGTGGAGCCAGTAGCGGCATCCGGCGCGGCCAGGTTTTGCGTTGAGGAGTCGGCAGCGAACTATGTGGCCAGCGATTACTTCACCGCGGCTTACAAGCCCGGGGCATGGCACAAGCAGCGCAAGCAGCCGGCGGTGCGGCTGGGGATGTCGCTCTTGCGCGGCATGCGCCCCGATGCGGCGGAGCGCATTGAAAAGGCGCGCTGCGAGCGGCCTTTCACGAACGTGACCGACCTGGCGCGGCGGGCGGATTTGAATCGCCATGATCTGCAAGTGCTGGCAGGCGCGAATGCGCTGCGCAGCCTGGCGGGTAATCGCCGTCAGGCTTTGTGGGAAGCGGTGGGCGCGGTGCCGGATAAGGACTTGCTGCGTCCAACCAAGCCGGAAGAGGAACTGCCGCAGCTGAAGCCGCCCAGCGAAGGGGATGAAATCATTGGCGATTATCGCGCGCAGGGTTTGACGCTGGGACGCCATCCGCTGGCGCTGCTGCGTCCGCATTTGCTCAGCAAGCGTTTCATGCCGGCTGAAGTGCTCAACACGTTCAGCAACGGACAGCTGGCGCGCGGCGCGGGCATCGTCACGGTGCGCCAGCGCCCCGGCACCGCGAAGGGCGTGCTCTTCATCACGATCGAGGACGAGACGGGCAATGTGAACGTGATCGTGTGGCCCGACCTGGTCGACAAATTCCGCCGCGAAGTGCTGGGTGCATCGCTGCTTGGCGTGTACGGCATCTGGCAGAACGAAGCCAACGTCCGCCACCTCGTCGCCAAACGCCTGGTCGACCTCTCGCACCTCATTCAACGCCTGCCTACGACCAGCCGCGACTTCTGCTAGGCCCTTGCGCCGCCTCAAAGAATGGCCTGCGCCGCCACGGCGAAGCTCAGCGCGGGAGAACGCTGGCTACGCGGCGAGGTAGCGCTGGCATAATGGCGGGATGACGCCGACTATTCGTTTTGCCACGCCTGAAGACGCGCCAGCCATCAGCGCGCTGATTATTGAGCTGCAGCCTTTTCTGACCATCGCGCCTGACGCAACCGGCGCGGAGCAGTTTATGGCGACTATCCAGCCAGAGGTCATCGCCGCAAATATTCGTGCGGAAAATTATAGGTATCAGCTGGCGACTGTGGATTCAGCGCTGGCAGGTGTGGTAGCGGTGCGCGATAACGCGCATCTGTTCAGCCTTTATGTGGCGCAGGCGTGGCATGGCAAGGGCGTCGGCCGCAAGCTGTGGGACGCCGCGCGGGATGATGCGCTGGCGCGCGGCAATCCCGGCAGCTTCACCGTCAACTCATCCACGTTTGCCGAGCAGGTCTACCGTGGCTGGGGCTTCCAGCCCACAGCGGAAGTGCAGGAGATGCACGGCCTGCGCTTCATCCCGATGCGCATCGATCAGCGCGAACTTTGATCGAGGTGGCTCGGGCCGGACGTGCTGCTGCTGGTGCCGTAATAATTGTGCACCTCAGTTGCCCAGCTCTGGTTGGCCATGTCGGGCCAGTGGTCCTTGTCGAAGCCCGGTGCGGACTCGATGCGTTCCTTGTCGATGTTGAGCAGCATGCGGTGGTGGCCGGTGTCCAGGGTTAGCGCTTCCCATGGCACGGCGAACAGTTTTTCGCCCATGGTCAGCACGCCGCCGGACGCCATCACCACATACGCCACGTGGCCAGTCTGCATGTCCAGCATGATTTCCTTGACGGTGCCGAGGTGTTCGTTTTGCAGGTTGTGGACATGGTCGCCGATCAGCGTGTCGGCGCCCATCAGGCGTGGTCCCGGACCTTGGTGGCCGGTGTCTACGTAATTGCCGTATGCGTCGCGTTCGTAACTCATGATGGCCTCCTTTTGGGAAATAGTGTTATTTTGACTAGCGGCCCAGCCATGGTCTGTTCGGCAACTCACATTTTCATGACGGCATGGTGAAGTGGTACCGAAATTACGCTATAATTTCAATTTCCCGCATCGCGCCTACCCGGCGCCCGATCTCGCAATGACCAAATTTGTCTTCGTCACTGGTGGCGTTGTGTCGTCCCTTGGTAAAGGGATTGCCGCCGCCTCCCTCGCTGCGATCCTCGAATCGCGCGGCCTCAAAGTCACCATGCTCAAGCTGGACCCGTACATCAACGTGGACCCAGGCACCATGAGCCCCATGCAGCACGGTGAAGTCTTCGTTACCGACGATGGCGCTGAGACCGACCTTGACCTCGGCCACTATGAGCGCTTCATCTCCACCCGCATGCGCAAGGTGAACAACTTCACCACCGGCCAGATCTACGAATCCGTGATCCGCAAGGAACGCCGTGGCGAATACCTCGGCAAGACCGTGCAGGTGATTCCGCACATCACCAACGAAATCCAGGACTACATCCGCCGTGGCGCGGAAGGCTACGATGTCGCGCTGTGCGAGATCGGCGGCACCGTGGGCGATATCGAATCGCTGCCGTTCCTGGAAGCTGCGCGTCAACTGAGCCTGCGCGCCGGCCGCAAGAATTCCGCTTTCGTTCACCTGACCCTGGTGCCGTACATCGCATCGGCCGGCGAACTGAAAACCAAACCGACCCAGCACTCGGTGCAGAAACTGCGCGAAATCGGCATCTCTCCAAACGCGCTGCTGTGCCGTGCCGACCGCCGCATTCCTGAAGACGAAGTGGCGAAGATCTCCCTGTTCTCGAACATCGAGGAACGCGGCGTGATTTCCGTGTGGGACGTCGACACCATCTACAAAGTGCCGCAAATGCTGCACGACCAGGGCCTGGATGCGATCATCTGCGAAGCGCTGGACCTGAACCCGGCACCGGCCGACCTGTCCGTGTGGAGCAAGCTGATTCACACCCTGGAAAATCCGAAAGCGGAAGTGTCGATCGGCATGGTCGGCAAGTACGTGGAGCTGACCGAGTCCTACAAGTCGCTGACCGAAGCACTGCGTCACGCCGGCATTCACACCGAGAGCCGCGTGAACATCGAGTACATCGACTCGGAAGAAATCGAATCCAAGGGCACCGAAGAACTGAACAAGTACGACGCTATCCTGGTACCGGGCGGCTTCGGCAAGCGCGGCGTGGAAGGCAAGATCAAGGCGGCGCAATTCGCCCGTGAAAACAAAGTGCCTTACCTGGGCATCTGCCTGGGCATGCAGGTGGCGCTGATCGAATACGCGCGCCACATGGCCGGCCTGAGCAACGCCAACTCCACCGAGTTCGAACCGGACACCGACCAGCCGGTCGTGGCCCTGATCGACGAGTGGCAGAACGCCGACGGCAAAGTCGAGAAGCGCGATGCGAACTCCGACCTGGGCGGCACCATGCGCCTGGGCGCGCAAGCCTGCGCCGTCAAGCCGGACACCCTGGCCTCCGAGATCTACGGTTCCGTCGTGACCGAGCGTCACCGTCACCGCTACGAAGCCAACAACCACTACCTGGGCCGCGTTGAAGCAGCAGGCCTGGTGGTTGCTGCCCGCACGCCGACCGAAGACCTGTGCGAAATCATGGAACTGCCGCGCAGCGGCGCCAACGCCCACCCTTGGTACATGGGCGTGCAGTATCACCCTGAGTTCAAATCGACCCCGCGTGACGGCCACCCGCTGTTCACGTCCTTCGTCAAGGCAGCCCTGGCGCACAAGGCCGCCAGCGGCAAGCCGTCGCTGAAGGCAGTCGAGAAAAAGGAGAATGCAGCATGAAGTTGTGTGGATTTGACGTCGGCCTCGACAAGCCGTTCTTCCTGATCGCCGGCACCTGCGTGATCGAATCGCGCCAGATGGCCTTCGATACCGCCGGCGCACTGAAGGAAATGACCGCTGAACTGGGCATCCCCTTCATCTACAAGTCGTCCTTCGACAAGGCCAACCGCACCTCCGGTACTTCCTACCGCGGTCCCGGCATGGACAAGGGCCTGGAAATCCTGGGCGACGTGAAGCGCGAACTGGGCGTGCCGGTGCTGACCGACGTGCACACCATCGAGGAAATCGCAGCCGTCACCTCCGTGGTGGACGTGATCCAGACCCCGGCCTTCCTGTGCCGTCAGACCGACTTCATCACCGCCTGCGCCCAATCGGGCCTGCCGGTCAATATCAAGAAGGGCCAGTTCCTGTCGCCGCACGAAATGAAAAACGTGATCGACAAGGCGCGTGCCGCTGCCAAGGCCAAGGGCCTGAATGAAGACAACTTCATGGCCTGCGAGCGTGGCGCATCCTTCGGTTACAACAATCTGGTGTCGGACATGCGTTCGCTGGCCATCATGCGCGAATCGAACGCGCCGGTGGTGTTCGACGCAACCCACTCGGTGCAGCTGCCGGGCGGCCAGGGCGGCTCGTCGGGCGGCATGCGCGACATGGTGCCTGTGCTGTCGCGCGCTGCCGTGGCCGTGGGCGTAGCCGGCCTGTTTATGGAAACCCACCCGGTTCCTGCCGAGGCATTGTCGGACGGCCCGAACGCCGTTCCGCTGGGCCGCATGAAGGAACTGCTGTCCGTTCTGATCGATCTGGACCGCGTCACCAAGAAGGCTGGTTTCCTCGAAACCAACTTCAACTGATCCGAGAAGGGCGGCGCTCACAAAGCGCCGCCCTTTTTGTTAGAACCCACGGCGTGAAGCAGGTGGCAGCCACGCTGTGGCCGCCACCAGGGTTACGCCTTGGGTTCTGTTTTCGGCCTCCGTCTGTTATCCTTGCATCAATTTTGCGCACGTTTGCTGCGCTGCATAAAATCGCTTTAACTTTGGAGATATACACATGAGTGCAATCGTTGACATCATTGGCCGCGAAATCATCGACTCGCGCGGCAATCCGACCGTGGAATGCGACGTGCTGCTGGAATCCGGCGTAATGGGCCGTGCCGCAGTACCGTCGGGCGCGTCCACCGGTTCGCGCGAGGCCATCGAACTGCGCGACGGCGATCCGAAGCGTTACTTCGGCAAGGGCGTGCTGCAAGCCTGCGAAAACATCAACACCGAAATCTCGGAAGCCATCATGGGCCTGGACGCCAATGAGCAAGCCTTCCTGGACCGCACCCTGATCGAACTGGACGGCACCGAGAACAAGTCCCGCCTGGGCGCCAACGCGATGCTGGCCGTATCCATGGCCGTGGCCAAGGCTGCCGCTGAAGAAGCCGGCCTGCCGTTGTACCGCTACTTCGGCGGCTCGGGTTCGATGCAGATGCCAGTGCCGATGATGAACGTCATCAACGGCGGCGCCCACGCCGACAACAACCTGGACATCCAGGAATTCATGATCATCCCGGTCGGCGCACCATCCTTCAAGGAAGCCGTGCGCTACGGCGCGGAAGTGTTCCACACCCTGAAGAAGATCCTGCACAAGAAGGGCATGAACACCGCTGTCGGCGATGAAGGCGGCTTCGCTCCTTCGCTGGCTTCGCACGAAGACGCGATCAAGCTGATCGTTCAGGCAATCGAAGAAGCCGGCTATGAGCCAGGCACCCAGATCGCCATCGGCCTGGATTGCGCTGCTTCCGAGTTCTACAAGGACGGCAAGTACCACCTGGAAGGCGAGGGCATGGTCCTGAGCGCCGAAGAGTTCACCAACCTGCTGGGCACCTGGTGCGACAAGTACCCGATCATCTCGATCGAAGACGCGATGCACGAAGGCGACTGGGCCGGCTGGGCGCACCTGACCAACGCCCTGGGCAAGAAAGTGCAGCTGGTGGGCGACGACCTGTTCGTCACCAACACCAAGATCCTGAAGGAAGGCATCCAGAAGGATATCGCCAACTCCATCCTGATCAAGATCAACCAGATCGGCACGCTGACCGAAACCTTCGCTGCCATCGAGATGGCCAAGCGCGCCGGCTACACCGCCGTGATCTCGCACCGCTCCGGCGAAACCGAAGATTCGACCATCGCCGATATCGCCGTTGGCCTGAACGCCCTGCAGATCAAGACCGGTTCCATGTCCCGTTCCGACCGCATGGCCAAGTACAACCAGCTGCTGCGCATTGAAGAAGATCTGGGCGACATCGCTTCCTACCCTGGCCGCGACGCGTTCTACAACCTGAAGTAAACCGCAAAGCCAAGCAGGTGGCTGCCACGCCGTGGCAGCCACCCGTTCTTTGCACCTGGTTTTAAGAAATACATGCGTTTGATTACCCTGGCCCTCGCCGCTTTGCTTCTGCTGATCCAGTACCCGCTGTGGCTGGGGAAGGGGGGCTGGCTGCGCGTGTCCGACCTGGAGCAGCAAGTTGCTGTGGCCCAGCAAAAGAATGAATCCCTGCGCCAGCGCAACGCGAAGCTCGATTCCGAAGTGCGCGACCTGAAGGAAGGCACCGGCGCCGTGGAAGAGCGCGCGCGCTTTGAGCTGAGCATGATCAAGCAGAACGAAATCTACGTTCAGATCCTCGGCAAAGGCCAGACCAAGCCCGCGCCCGACACCGCTGCGGCGCCCGCCCAGCACTAAGCAGGCCATGTCACGATCACGCCTGCTGTTTTTCTTCCTGCTCGCGTGGACCTTGAATGCAAGCGCCGCCTGCACGCCTGTCCGTTTTGGCTACATCGACCAGAACCGGCCGCCTTACTACATGGGCGACGGCCCCCATATTCCCGAACCGCCCGGCGCGACCATCGATCTGATGCGCGATGCGGTCCAGGCCACCTTCGGTTGCCACCCTGCGCTGGTGCGCCTGCCGCCCGCGCGCTTGCGCCTGGCGCTGACGATTGGCGATATCGATTTCACGCCGCTGGGTGAGATGCCGGTCTATCCGCCCGAGATTGCCATCCCGCGCGATAAACGCGGCGAGCCCGATTACGGCCGCGCGCTCGGCAACCAGCTGGTGGTGCTGGTAAGGGCGCGCGACAACATTCCCGCGGGCGCCAACCCGCTGGCTTACTTCCAGGGCAAAGTGCTCGGTGCGGCGCAAGGCAGCGCCTACACCGCCCGCCTGCGCGAGCAGGGCCTGACCATCGATGACGGCGCCCGTGACGTCGACCGCAATATCGAAAAGCTCAAGCTGGGCCGCGTTGCAGGCGTAGTCGTGAGCGCGGTAAAACCGGAACATATAGACGCCATCGTCAAGCGCTACAACGGTGAAATCATGCAGCTGCCGCAGCCGCTGGTGAGCACGCGGCTATGGCTGGCCTTCAATGAGAAATACTACGAAGCGCACCGGGCGCAGGTGGAAGCCCTGTGGACGTGGATCGATATGAACCGCGCCCACCTTGGCTATGTGATGCAGCGTTACGGCAAGGATTAGTGCTTTACTTCGGTCGGGTGCAGCAATGCCTCGGCCGGCGCGGTGGTGGTGAACAGCTGGGCGCAGTCCACCGCATCGTACTCGTAGTGCTTGCCGCAGAAGTCGCAGTTGATGCCCAGCTTGCCCTGTTCGGACAGCGCGGCTTCCACTTCTTCCTGGCCCAGCATCTTCAGCATATTGCCCACCTTCTCGCGCGTGCAGCTGCAATGGAACTGCGGATGCAGCGGCTCGAACACGCGGATGGTCTCTTCCCAGAACAGGCGCTGCTGCAGCACGTCGATGGTGGTGCTCAGCATCTCTTCTTCTTTCAGCGTGGAGCCCAGCACCACGGCGCGGTTCCAGGTTTCCTGGGCTTCGTCGGCGGTCAGTGCGCCCGGTTCGATTTTACCGCCGTGGAAAGGCAGCTTTTGCAGCAGCACGCCGCGCGAGACGTTATCGTCCGCGGCCAGCCACAGCTTGGTGTCCAGCTGTTCGGAGCGCAGCATATAGTTTTCGATCACGGTGCTGACATCGTGGCCGTCCAGCGGCACCACGCCCTGGTAAGGCTGCTGGCCCGGCACCTTCTCGGCCGGGTCGAGCGTGATGACGAAACGGCCCTTGCCATGTGCGTTGACCAGGGTCTGCAAATCGGCATCCTGCGCGATCGCGTAGTCAGGATTCATTTTCGCGGTAGCGCGCAGCTTCAGCTCGGAATCGCATTCCACCACCAGCAGGCGCACCGGGCCGTCACCATGGATCTGCATGATGATGGAACCGTTGAACTTGAGGTTGGCCGAGAGCAGGGCCGCTGCCGACACCATTTGTCCCAGCAGGCGCTTGACGGCGACCGGGTAGTGGTGGCGGGCCAGCACTTCGCGCCAGGTGGCGGACATGTCGACCAGCTCGCCGCGCACGGCAGCGTTCTCGAAAATGAATTTTTGCAGGGTGTCGGTCATTCTTTATCCAATCTTCTTCAGTTGCGACTTGAACAGCTGGCCGCGTTTCACGTAGCTGTCGGCGCTGCCTTTCAGGCGCGCCACGTCTTCTGCTGTCAGTTCGCGCACCGCTTTGGCGGGCGAACCGATAATCAGCATATTGTCGGGAAATTCCTTGCCTTCCGTGACCAGCGCACCGGCGCCGACCAGGCAGCCTTTGCCGATCTTCGCGCCGTTCAGCACCACCGCCTGGATGCCGATCAGCGCGCCATCACCGATGGTGCAGCCGTGCAGCATGGCCTGGTGGCCGATGGTGACATCGCGGCCCACGGTCAGCGGGTATCCCATATCGGTGTGCATCACCGTGCCTTCCTGGACATTGCTGTTTTCGCCGATCGTGATGCGCTCATTATCGCCACGAATGGTGGCGCCGAACCACACGGATGCATTGGCTTTCAGGGTGACTTTGCCGATCAGGGTGGCGTTGTCTGCGACGAAAGCGGATGCGTCGACTTCTGGCGAATGTTCGCCCAGCTGATAAATTGTCATGGTTGGCTCTCAGGAAATTGGCGCTATTTTACGCCTTGCCTGAAAAATGCCGGGGATACGGTTTGCGAACGGTCGTGCTATTATGTGCATTCCCGGCCGCAAGCAGCCCATATTGGCGCTGGCGGCGCTTTTTCAAGGCAGACATCATCATGACCCCATCCCGTTCCGAATTCATCACCGTGCGCGGCCTGCGCACCCACGTGCACCACTGGGGACGGGAAGGCGCGCCGAAAGTGTTCATGATGCACGGCTGGATGGACGTGGGCGCCTCCTTCCAGTTCGTGGTCGATGCCATGCAGGGCGACTGGCACGTCATCGCACCCGACTGGCGCGGTTTCGGCCTGACCGATCGCAATGGCACCGATACCTACTGGTTCCCGGACTACGTCGCCGACCTGGACGCCATCCTGCGCCATTACCAGCCGGAAGGGCAGGTTAACCTGCTGGGCCACAGCATGGGCGGCAATATCGTCAGCATCTACGCGGGCGTGCGCCCCGAGCGCATCCGCCGCCTGATCAACCTGGAGGGCTTCGGCCTGAAGGCAACCGGCGCCGAGCAGGCGCCGGGCCGCTACGCCAAATGGCTCGATGAACTGCTGACGCCGCCGGAAATGCGCAGCTACGATTCGCAGGCCGCTGTGGCTGCCCGCCTGCAGAAAACCAACCCGCGTCTGACCAATGAGCGCGCAGCCTTCCTGTCGCAGCACTGGTCGGCGCAAAACGGCGAGGGCCGCTGGGAAATCCTGGGCGACCCCGTGCACAAGCAAGCCAGCCCGCTGCTGTACAAGATTGACGAAGTGCTGGCCTGCTGGAAGCGCATTACGGCGCCCGTGCTGTGGGTGGAAGCGGACGACACCAATATGTGGCTGTGGATGGGGCCAAAAGAAGAGGCGCGCGCCGAAGTGGACCGCCGCCTGAGCCATCTGGCCAAGGTTACCGCGAAAATGATGCCGGACGCAGGCCATATGCTGCATCACGACCAGCCCGAGCTGCTGGCGCAAATGCTTGAGGAATTCCTGGCCTGAGCACCGCGATTTACGCCGACAGCGTACAATGAAGGCTTCGCTTTTATGCAAGTGTCCGTATGCTGAATGTAGATCTTCACTGCCATTCCAATGTTTCCGACGGCGTGCTGCCGCCGGAGTCGGTTGCGGCTTACGCACGTAAGGCCGGCGTCGACGTGTGGGCGCTGACCGACCACGATGAAGTGGGCGGCGTGGCAAAAGCCCGCGTGGCGGCCGGGCAGGAAGGCATGCGCTTTGTTTCGGGCGTGGAGATTTCGATTACCTGGGGCGGCGAGACGGTCCACATTGTCGGCCTGCAGATCGACGAGAACGATGCGGCGCTGACCAAAGGCCTGGAAGACACACGTTCGGGCCGCGACAACCGTGGCCGCGAAATCGGCCGCCAGCTGGAGCTGGCGGGCATTCCGGGCTGCTATGAGGGCGCGCTGAAATATGTGGACAATCCCGCGCTGATGTCGCGCACGCACTTCGCCCGCCACCTGGTGGACCAGGGCGTGTGCCGCGATATTCCTGAAGTCTTCCGCAAATTCCTCAGTCCGGGCAAGCCGGGCTATGTCGAACATCGCTGGGCAACCTTGCAGCAGGCCGTTGCCTGGATTCGCGGCGCGGGCGGGATTGCCGTGATTGCACATCCGGGCCGCTACAAATTTACTGACTTGCAGGAAGGCGTGCTGTTTGATGAGTTCAAGCAGCTGGGCGGGACGGCGATCGAGGTGGTGACGGGCAGTCATACGCCGGATCAGTATCCTGAGTACGCGACGCTGGCGAATCGCTATGGCTTCCTCGCTTCGCGGGGAACGGACTTCCATGCGCCGGGCGAAACACGGGTCGACTTCGCGCTGCTGCCGCCCCTGCCGGGGAATGTGAAGCCGGTTTGGCACGATTGGTTCTGAAACCTTAAAACCGGGTCAGACCCAAGGGTCTGACCCTTTGGGTCTGACCCGATCTTAGGGTTAGGGCTTGTATTTCCCTACTGCCAACCATACATTATCATTCGGCAAATCTGTCCGGAGAACCACTACATGAAACGCATCATTCTTTTCCTCGCCACCAACCTCGCTGTGATGGTGGTGCTGTCCATTGTGCTGTCGCTGCTCGGCATTGGCCGTCCTGGCCCCGGCCAGATGCAGCTGGGGAATCTGCTGGCCTTTTCGGCGGTGGTGGGCTTCACCGGCTCCATCATCTCGCTGCTGATGTCCAAGCCGATGGCCAAATGGTCCACGGGCGCGCGCGTGATCGACGCGCCGCAGAACTCCACCGAGCAATGGCTGGTGAGCACTGTGCACGCGCTGGCTGACCGCGCCGGCATCGGCCGTCCGGAAGTGGCGGTGTACGAAGGCGAGCCAAACGCTTTTGCTACCGGCGCCTTCAAGAATGACGCACTGGTGGCGGTGTCCACCGGCCTGCTGCAATCGATGAACCGCGAAGAAGTGGAAGCGGTGCTCGGCCATGAAGTCGCCCACGTCGCCAATGGCGATATGGTGACCCTGACCCTGATCCAGGGCGTGGTCAATACCTTCGTCGTGTTCCTGGCGCGCATCGTGGGCGGCATCGTGGACTCGGCCATCAACAAAGGTGAAGAGCGCCGCGGTCCGGGCATCGGCTATACCATCACCGTGTTCGTGTGCGAAATCGTGTTCGGCCTGCTGGCTTCCATCATCGTGGCCTGGTTCTCGCGCCAGCGCGAGTTCCGCGCCGACGCCGGTTCCGCCAAGCTGCTGGGCAGCTCGGTGCCGATGCAGCATGCGCTGGCCCGCCTCGGCGGCCTGCAGCCGGGCGAACTGCCGCAAGGCATGGCCGCTTCCGGCATCACTTCCGGCGGCGGCTGGGCGGCCATGTTCTCCAGCCACCCTCCGATCGAAGAACGTATCGCAGCGCTGCAGCAACAGCGTTGATAAGCGGCGGATCGATGATCCGCCCTACGCGGCACTGTAGGGCGGGTCATTGACCCGCCGAATGCGAGCATATTTCATGAGCCAATTCTTTCAGATCCACCCAGCCAATCCGCAACTGCGCCTGATCAAGCAGGCGGCGGAGATCATCCACGGCGGCGGCATCGTCGCGCTGCCGACGGACTCCTGCTATGCGCTGGTGTGCCATCTGGACGATAAGTCCGCCGTCGAAAAGCTGCGCCGTATCCGCGGCATTGACGAAAAGCACCACCTGACCCTGCTGTGCCGCGACCTCAGCGAAATCGGCGTCTACGCGCGCGTGGACAATCGCCAGTTCCGCCTGCTGAAAGCGGCCACGCCGGGGCCGTTCACCTTTATCCTGGAAGCGACGCGCTGTGTGCCGCGCCGCCTGTCCCATCCCTCGCGCAAGACCATCGGCCTGCGCGTGCCTGAAAACGCCATCGTGGAAGCCCTGCTGGCCGAACTGCAGCAGCCGCTGCTCGGCACCACCCTGATCCTGCCGGACGAGGACGAGCCGCTGACCGATGCGGATACCGTCTGCGAACGCATCGGCAAACAGATCGATCTGATCGTCGACGGCGGCGCCTGCAGCTTCGAGGCGACTACCGTGGTTGACCTGACCGGCGATGAGCCGGAACTGGTGCGGCAAGGGAAGGGCGATCCGGCAATCCTTGGCCTGTAAATGGTGGATCGATGATCCGCCCTACGCGGAGTCAGCGATCTGCCGTCTGGTAGAATCTTTCTCATGAGTGATCTTAGTCAAACCATCCAGACTATCGCTGTCTACGCGATCCCCGTTCTGTTTGCAATCTCCCTGCACGAAGCTGCCCACGGTTATGTGGCCCGTTATTTCGGTGACGATACGGCCGAACGCATGGGGCGCCTGAGCGCCAATCCGGCGCGCCATATCGACCCGATCGGCACCATCCTGCTGCCGCTGATGCTGCACCTCGCGCATCTGCCGCCGTTTGGCTATGCAAAGCCGGTGCCGGTCGATTACAGCCGCCTGCGCAATCCGAAAAAGCAGATGGGCTTTGTGGCCGCGGCCGGGCCGCTGGCTAATTTTGCGATGGGCTTGTTGTGGCTGCTGATGTTCAATCTGATTGCCGCCATGGGCGTACAAGAGCCGTTCCTGATCGAGATGGCGCGCGGTGGCGTACTGGTTAACGCCGCCATGTGTGCGTTCAATCTGATTCCGATTCCGCCACTGGACGGCGGACGTATCGTGACGGCGTTGCTACCGCACGGTCTCGCCATGCGCTTCGCCAGCATCGAGCGCCTCGGACCGATCGTTTTCATTCTGCTGATCGTGCTGTTGAATACCGGACCTTTCCGTAGTCTGCTGACTGGTCTGATGTACTTTGTCATCTATCTGTTCGGCCTGGTGCTGACGCCGATTACCATTTTCCTGAGCTGACACTATGTACCCAGACCGCGTTGTTTCCGGTATGCGCCCCACAGGCGCCATGCATTTGGGGCACTACCATGGCGCCCTGAAGAACTGGATCAGGATGCAGTCCGAACAGCCTTGCCTGTTCTTCGTGGCCGACTGGCACGCGCTGACCACGCATTACGACGACCCTTCGATCATCGAGAAGTCCACCTGGGACATGCTGGTCGACTGGCTGGCAGCCGGTATCGATCCGACCCAGGCGACGCTGTTCATCCAGTCCAAGATTCCGGAGCACGCCGAGCTGCATCTGCTGCTGTCGATGGCGACGCCGCTGGGCTGGCTGGAGCGCGTGCCTACTTACAAGGACCAGATCGAAAACCTGGCCAACAAGGATCTGGCCACCTACGGCTTCCTCGGCTATCCGCTGCTGCAGGCGGCCGACGTGCTGATCTACCGCGCCAGCGAAGTGCCGGTCGGTGAAGACCAGGTGCCGCACATTGAAATGATGCGCGAGATCGCGCGCCGCTTTAATCACCTGTACGGCAAGGAAAAGGACTTCGAAGAGAAGGCCGGGATCGCCGTCAAGAAGCTGGGCAGCAAGCGCGCCAAGCTGTACAACGAACTGCGCAAGGATTACCAGCAGAACGGCGACAATGCCGCGCTGGAGCAGGCCAAGGCCATGCTGGATGATGCGCAGAGCCTGTCCATGATCGACCGCGAGCGCCTGTTCGGCTACCTGGAAGGATCGCGCAAGCTGATCCTGGTTGAGCCGCAAGCCAGGCTGACCGAAGCGTCGCGCCTGCCGGGCCTGGATGGCCGCAAGATGTCCAAGAGCTATGGCAATGCGATTGCCTTGCGCGAGGATAAGGAAACCGTCACCAAGAAAATCCGTACCATGCCGACCGACCCTGCGCGCGTGCGCCGCACGGATGCGGGTGAACCGGAGCGCTGCCCGGTATGGCAATTCCACGTCGTGTACTCCGATGGTCCGACCCAGGAATGGGTGCAGAAGGGCTGCAAATCGGCCGGCATCGGCTGCATCGAATGCAAACAGCCGGTCATCGACGCCATCATCAAGGAACAGGAGCCGATGCACGAGCGCGCCCAGCCTTATCTGGACGATCCGTCGCAGGTGCGTGCCATTGTCGCCGACGGCAACGAAGCCGCCCGCAAGCTGGCGCAGGAAACCATGCGCGACGTGCGCGAAGCGATGGGATTGAACTATGGATGATCCATCGGTCTGGGTGCAGCGCTTCGCGCCCTTGATTCCAGGCGGCGAAGTGCTGGACCTGGCATGCGGCAATGGCCGCCATTCGCGCTATATGGCTGCGCTGGGCCACCTGGTGGTGGCGGTGGACCGCGATCCGCAGGCGCTGGCCGCTGCGGCGGACGACGGCATCGTTACCAGCGAAATCGACCTGGAAGTGGAGGGCGCCGCCTGGCCTTTCGGTCCGGCGCGCTTTGCCGGTATTGTGGTGACCAATTACCTGCATCGCCCGCTTATCGGCGACATGCTGGGCAGTCTGGCGCCGAACGGTGTGCTGATCTACGAGACTTTCTCCGAAGGCAACGCCGCGTTTGGCAAACCGTCCAATCCCGCCTTCCTGCTGAAGCCGGGAGAGCTGCTGGAACTTGCCCAGCAGCATGGTTTGCGTGTCATCGCGTTTGAGGATGGCGTCGTTAACACGCCGAAACCTGCAATGGTGCAAAGAATTTGCGCCGTAAAGGAAGAGTTTCCAAGGGAAGCGGCTCTGTTGCCGCCTATTTGACGACCGGAAATGCACTACATCTGCAGACTATCGTCTACAATCGTCGTTTTAATTCTTTTTGCAATTGGTAACCTATGATTAAGGGCAGCATTGTAGCAATCGTCACCCCGATGCACGCCGACGGCAGCCTGGATTACCCCAGCCTGAACTCGCTGGTCGACTGGCATATCGCTGAAGGTACGGACGCCATCGTCATCGTTGGCACGACCGGAGAATCCGCCACCGTCAACGTGGCCGAGCATTGCGCGCTGATCAAGGCCACCGTGGACCGCGTTGCGGGCCGCATCCCTGTGATCGCCGGCTCCGGCGGCAATTCCACCGTGGAAGCCATCGAACTGACCCGCTTCGCCAAGAGCGCGGGTGCGGACGCGTCCCTGCAGGTGGTGCCGTACTACAACCGTCCTACCCAGGAAGGCATGTATCAGCACTTCAAGGCCATCGCTGAAGCGGTGGATCTGCCGGTGATCCTGTACAACGTGCCGGGCCGTACCGTGGCGGACATGTCCAACGAGACCATCCTGCGCCTGGCGGAAATCAAGAACATCGTGGGCGTGAAAGACGCCACCGGCAATATCGGCCGCGGCCTGGACCTGTTGCGCCTGGCGCCGTCCGACTTCGCCGTGTACTCCGGCGACGATCCGACCGCTGTGGCCCTGATGCTGGCCGGCGGCAAGGGCAATATCTCGGTGACCGCCAATGTGGCGCCGCGCGGCATGGCCGAGATGTGCAAGGCCGCGATGGCAGGCGATATCACCTGCGCCATCGAGCTGAATAACAAGCTGTTCCCCCTGCATCAAAAGCTGTTCGTGGAACCGAATCCAGTGCCGGTGAAGTGGGCGCTGGCCGAGATGGGCAAGATGCCGGCCGGCATCCGCCTGCCGCTGGTGCCGCTGGCAGAGCAATTCCACGAGACCGTTCGCGCCGCAATGCGTGAATCCGGTGTGCTGAACTAATCTCTCTTTACACATGACTATTCGCAAGATCGCTTCCCTCACGCCGCCGTCGCGCGGTCTCGTTGTTGGCGCCCTGGCGCTGAGCCTGTCCGGCTGCGGCATGATCCAGTCGGTTGTTGGCGACAGCAAGGTGGACTACAAGTCCGCCAAGAAAGCCAGCACCCTGGACGTTCCACCGGACCTGACCCAGCTGCAAAAGGACAACCGCTACTCGCTGCCAAACACCGACCGTGGTGTGGCAACCGCCTCCGGCTACGCGGCCAACCGCGGCACCGTGGCGGGTTCGACCGCAGCCGTCAACGACGTCGCTTCGACCGGCAATTCCTCGGTCAAGGTTGAGCGCGCTGGCAACCAGCGCTGGCTGGTCGTCAAGCAGACGCCAGAGCAACTGTGGCCGCAGCTGAAGACCTTCTGGGAAGATTCGGGCTTCACCCTGGCCGTGGATAACGCCACCGCCGGCATCATGGAAACCGAGTGGAATGAAAACCGCGCCAAGATCCCGCAAGACTTCATCCGCAATACCCTGGGCAAAGTGATCGACGGGCTGTACTCCAGCGGCGAGCGCGACAAGTTCCGCACCCGCCTGGAACGCAATGCCGACGGCTCGACCGAGATCTACATTTCCCATCGCGGCGCGGAAGAAGTCGTGACCGGCGCGCAGAAGGAATCGACGCAGTGGCAATCGCGTCCGGCTGATCCGAATCTGGAAGCGCTGTTCCTGGCCAAGCTGATGACCAAGCTGGGCGGCTCCAAAGACGAAGCGGAAGCACGCACCTCCGTGGACAACGCCGCAGTGCAGCCGCAGCACGCCTTCATCAAGGGCGAGGGCGCCGCGAAGTTCGTGCAGACCGACGAAGGCTTCGACCGCTCCTGGCGCCGTGTGGGCCTGGCGCTGGACCGCGCCGGCTTCACCGTGGAAGACCGCGACCGCGTGCAGGGCGTGTACTTCGTTCGCTACGTGGCCGATGCAGCCGAAACCAAGGGCTTCTTCAGCCGCCTGTTCAGCTGGGGCTCGTCCGACAAGGACAAGGACGCGCAGCGCTACCGCATCTCGGTGCGCGCGGACTCGACCAACACGACGCAGGTTTCGGTCTGGACCAACGACAACAAGCCGGACACCTCGCCAACCGGCGACAAGATCCTGACGCTGCTGTACGAACAGCTGAAATAATCAGCCTCAGTCAAAAAAACCGGCCCTCGCGGCCGGTTTTTTTACACCCCAAGGTGCTGGGTATGGACGAAAAAAAACCGGCCGAAGCCGGTTTTTTTTCCCTGCGAAGGAATTACTTAGCAGCGGAAGCAGCAGCCGAAGCAGCGGTTGCAGCTGCGGAAGCAGCAGCAGCAGCGTCGGAAGCAGCGGTAGCGGCAGCAGCAGCAGCGTCAGCAGCTGGAGCGGCAGCAGGAGCAGCAGCGTCAGCTGCAGGAGCTGCTGGAGCAGCTGCAGGAGCAGCGGCTTCAGGGGTAGCTACTGGAGCAGGTGCTGGAGCTTCTTCTTTCTTGGAGCAAGCAGCCAGAGCAACAGCCAGCAGGGACGCGATCAGCAGGGATTTTTTCATTTAGTTTTCCTTTATTTCTTCAACAAAAAATAGACAATGTTGCGATGAATAATTACCGGTAATTATCGCTCGTTAGGGGCGTTTCGTGCCCTAGACACGGAAACTTCCTAACCCAATATTATAGCCTTTTTTGGTGCGTCGCAATAGTAAAACGAGTCGAAAACGCAAGTATTTTGCGGAATCGCAATATTTCCATACGTCCTCGAATTACCAGCTTCTCCCGGCTATACCGGCTACCTTTCGGATACCGCGCATTGTACTCATTTCTGGCTCATAATCCAGTCGCATCTGCTTGCAGACCCGGCAAGGTTTCAGCCCAGATACCTTCAAAACGTTCCAGACTCGTTTGGGTTGACGATGGATCATCGAAATTTGCTTCCCCGCGGAAATGATCCGAATGAAAACGCCGAACGATGTGTATTTCATCCGCGACGGCGAACGAATCCGTCAGCTGTTTCAGCGATTTGCTGGTGAGCCGGCATTCAATCCGATGACTGTAGTCTTGCAGCAACGTTAAGAACCGGGGAGCATAGCGCTGCAGCTGGGCGTTACTGTGTGCAACCAGGAGCAAACGTCCGCCACCATGCAGGAATTTGCGCAATACGGCATCCGTCTGGGAATGGCCCAGCTTCCACCAGGCATAGTCCGGATCGAACATGCGCAGGGTTAGCCGGGCGCGGGAGAAGCAATCCATCAGCAACGCTTCGAACTGCGTACGGCTGTCAAAAGGGTGCTTCTCCATGCTAACTCTCCTTATTTGCCGAGTTCGAGCCAGCCGTCGGTGTACCAGGCATAGAGCGCTTCGGCGACGTCTTCAGAAGCCGCTGCCACGGCCTTGCCATCCAGCGTGCGCTCGTTGGCCAGCTGCTCCAGCGCAGCCTTGTCCGCCTTGCCAATCGCGAAGGACTCGCCATTGATAAACACGTTCTTGCCCTTGTAAAGCATCTGCGTCTTGCGCGACAGCACGACACCCTTTTTGGCCGCGCTCTGCGCAAACTTGCCTGCCGGGAGCGGCTTTTCTACCGGCGTGAAGAACACATTGTGCTTCGGCTCGGACAGATACTCGCCCAGGAAGATGGTGAAATCGTCTTCCGTGAAGCTGACTTTGTTTAGTTCATCGGCCAGCCTGGACAGCATGGCCTTCGGAATCTCGGCCGGCTTGCTGGTCGGCTCCAGATCCGGATCGGCATAGCGGCCCGGCAGATCGATCGAATCGCACATGAACTGCAGGAAGGCCTCGCCCAGCTCCTGGTAGGACGGCGAGCGGAAGCCGATCGAGTAAGTCTGGCAATCGCCGATCGCCACGCCATCGTGGGCGTAGTGCGGCGGCAAATAGAGCATGTCGCCCGGTTCGAGGATGAACTCCTCGGTGTGCTTGAACTTGCTCAGGATCTTCAGCGGCAGGCCTTCAACCAGGCTCAGGTCCTTCTGCGCACTGATGCGCCATTTGCGTTGTCCCTCCGCTTGCAGCAGGAACACGTCGTAGGAATCGAAATGCGGGCCCACGCCGCCGCCATCGGTGGCGAAGCTGACCATCAGGTCGTCCAGGCGCGCATCGGGCACGAAGCGGAACTGGCGCAGCAATTCGTCCGCGCGGTCATCCTGCAGATTGATGCCTTGCACCAGCATGGTCCATTCGCGCTGGCTGCGCGGCGGCAGTTGTTTCAGCGGGCCGTGTTGCATGTCCCATTGGCCATCGGTCAGCGTGACGAGGCGCGACTCGACATAGTCCTTGGTGGCCAGTTCGGCCAGCTTGTCGAAGGGGAGCAGGGGCTTGAAGCCAGGGATAGCCTGGCGGATCAGCAAAGGCTTTTTGTGCCAGTAGTCGCGCAGGAATTGCGCCGGCGTGATGTCGCCGAGGAGAGCTAGTTTTTTCATGGCGAGATTATAGCCCGCCGCGGTCAATCGCCTGCACGGGGTATAATCTGCCCGAGCTTAAATTGAAAGGAAGCCAAATGAAGATCGCCAAGAATACCGTTGTGACGGTGGAGTACAAACTGTCCGACGCGCAGAACAATCTGATCGAGGATGGCCGCCAGCCGATGGTCTACCTGCACGGTGGCTACGAGAACACCCTGCCGAAGATTGAAGAAGAACTGGACGGCAAGGAAGTGGGCTACCACAACACGGTCCAGATTGAGCCTGAAGACGCCTTTGGTGATTACGATCCTAACCTGATCAAGGTTGAAGAGCGCAACCGCCTGCCGGAGCCGCTGGAAGTCGGCATGCAGTTCGAAGGTATGCCTGATGGCGAAGAGGGCGAAGACGAAGCCATGATCTTCACCGTCACCGAAATCGCTGAAGACAAGGTCGTCCTGGACGGTAACCATCCGCTGGCCGGCATGGCTCTGCGCTTCGAGCTGAAGGTTGTCGACGTGCGCGCCGCTACCGAAGAAGAGATCGCTCATGAACACGTGCATGGCGCACATGGCCACCATCATGACGATGACGAAGATGAAGGCGAAGAGGGCGACGAGTTCCGCAGCCATCCAGTGCATTAACAGACCGGCGGATCGATGATCCGCCCTACTGTGCAATGCTGAACATCGTGGCGCCTGCGGGCGCCACGCGTATTTCTGTCCATTCATCGGACACGCCCACATGCCCCACATTGCCGTTCCATTCGATGGACGGCGTCCCGCCTTTCTCTGCCTTGTGGCTGTCGATCAGCAGCACTTTGCCGGGAAACTTTTCCGCCAGCTTGCGCACGATGTTGCGTGTCTCCGTAAAGCCGTCCTTCTTGGCCGCCAGACGTGAGAAGAAGCCTTGCTCGATGTGTGCGCCGATCTCGCCATCGGATACCAGCACGATCGCGTCCAGCTTGCGCCGCTCGGCCCAGGTGAACAGGCGCTGCAGCCAGGCGCGGTTGGCGACCATGCGGTCTTCGTACTCGCTGTTGCGGCCCGCCGCATTGAGATAGTGGTTGTTCTTCGACGGCAGATTGATGGTCGCGAACAGAATCTTGTCGCGCTCCCAGTGCATGTTTTCCGCGTAGCTGCGGAATTTGGGAATCGACGACTGGCGGCTGACGGTGATGTGCTTTGCGCCCAGCGAATCATTATCTTCGAAGTAGATTTCGCGAATGCGGTTCAGGCGCTCGATGGCGTTGGAGCGGCCATTGCTGTTGCGGCAGTCGGTCCAGTCGCTGCCCGCCAGCGTCAGAATCAGCGGGCGCTCCGACGTTTCCATTACCGCGCGCCGCTCGCTATACAGCCTGTCGCTGCAGGCCTCCGCATAGGATTTGATGCCGTTCACCAGCACGAAATCCGGCGCCGACTGATTGGCGGAAGCGATCGCGCGTTTCAAGTCCGCATCGCCGGTATCGCTGGCCGCCGTGTGGCCGATGATACCGAAGCTGAAATCGCGCGATGGCGGCGGAGCATTGCTCGTGCGCGCCTGCGCAGACAGCATGGCTGCGCCAAACAGCAACAGCGATGCGGCGCGGCGGATCATGCTTGCGCCAGGCGCTTCAGCTGGTACAGGCGGTCCAGCGCTTCGCGCGGCGTCATGGCGTCGGGATCGATGTCGTCCAGGGCGGCCAGCAGTTCGTCGGCGCGCGGATCGGCAGCGGCTGCGCCAGGCGTTGGTAGCTCGTCATCATTGGCGTCGGCGACCGGAGCTGCAAACAGGTCCATCTGCGGCGTGCCATCCAGCGCCTGCGCTTCCAGCCGCGCCAGGTGTTTGCGCGCGGCCTTGATGACCGTCTGCGGCACGCCGGCCAGCTGCGCCACCTGCAAGCCGTAGCTTTGCGACGCCGGGCCGTTCTGCACCGCGTGCAGGAAGACGATGCTGTCCTTGTGCTCCACGGCGGAGAGATGCACGTTGGCGGCGGTCGGATGCGCTTCCGGCAGCTGGGTCAGTTCGAAGTAGTGGGTCGCGAACAGGGTGAAGCTGCGGCTGGTGTCGATCAAGTGGCGCGCGATGGCCCAGGCCAGCGCCAGGCCGTCGAAGGTCGAGGTGCCGCGGCCGATTTCGTCCATCAGCACCAGCGAATGTTCGGAAGCGCCGTTCAGGATCGTCGCAGCTTCGGTCATCTCCACCATGAAGGTCGAGCGGCCGCCCGCCAGATCGTCGGTCGCGCCGATACGCGTGAACACGCGGTCGATCGGGCCAATCGTGGCCGACGCGGCAGGCACATAGCTGCCCACATAGGCCAGCAGCGTAATCAGGGCCACCTGGCGCATGAAGGTCGATTTACCGCCCATGTTCGGGCCGGTGATCAGCAGCAGGCGGCGGTCGGACAGGAATTTGCAATCGTTGGCGATGAAGCGCTCGATCTGGTTTTCCACCACCGGATGGCGGCCTTCAACGATATTGATGCAAGGCTCAGCCACCAGCTGCGGCGCACACCAGTTGTTGCGCAGGGCGTGTTCAGCCAGCGCGGTCAGGGTGTCCACTTGCGACAGCGCTTGCGCGATGGATTGCAGCGTGCCGATGTGCGGCGCCAGGGCATACAGCAGTTCGTCGTACAGCAGCTTCTCGCGCGCCAGTGCGCGGTCCTGTGCGGACAGGGCTTTGTCCTCGAAGGCCTTCAGTTCCGGCGTGATATAGCGCTCGCAGTTCTTCAGCGTCTGGCGGCGGCGGTAATCGTCCGGCACCTTGTCGGCCTGGCCGTTGGTGACTTCGATGTAGAAGCCGTGCACCTTGTTGTATTCGACGCGCAGATTGGCGATGCCGGTGCGCGCGCGTTCGCGCGTTTCGAGATCGACCAGGTACTGGCCCGCGTTTTCGGACAGGCCGCGCAGTTCATCCAGCTCCGCATCGTAGCCGCGCGCGATCACGCCGCCATCGCGCACCATGGTCGCCGGTTCTTCCATGATGGCGCGCACCAGCATGTCCACGCAGTCCTCCGGGGTTGCCAGATGGTCGTGCAGCTGCGACAGCAGGCCGCCGGCACTGTCCGCGCTCGCTTCGCGTTGCAGGGCGTGCTGCAGGTTCGGCAGCTGCTTCAGACCATCGCGCAACGCGGACAGGTCACGCGGTCGTGCCGACAGCAACGCCACACGGGTGGTGATACGTTCGATATCCGGCACCTGGGCCAGGTGGTAAGACAGCGAGCCCGTGGCGTCGTTCTGCATCAGGGCCGCAATGGCGTCATGGCGCGCGCGGGCCACCGACTGGTCGCGCTTTGCGTGATGCAGCCAGTGGCGCAGCATGCGCGAGCCCATCGCCGTGCGGCAGTGATCCAGCAGCGAGAACAGGGTAGGGGATTCCTGGCCACGGATGGTTTCCGTCAGCTCCAGATTGCGGCGCGTGGCGGCATCGAGGCCGATGTATTCGTTTTCCGTTTCGCAGGTCAGCGACTTCACGTGCTGTAGGCCGCGGCCTTGCGTCGCCTGGGCATAACGCAGCAGAGCGCCTGCTGCGCCAAACGCAGCGCCCAGGCCTTCCGCGCCGAAGCCGGTCAGCGTGACCACGCCCAGCTGGTCCAGCAGGGCCTTTTGGCCGTGTACCACGTCGAAGTGCCACTCCGGCACATTGTTCACGTGGCAGGTGGTGATGTCGTCAAACAGGTCGCCGCCATCGGCGCGCAGGATCTCCGCCGGCGCGATGCGCTCCAGCTCCTGCTGCAGGCGGGTGTTCACCTGGCGCTGGTCGCCCGAAAATTCCATCAGCTTCAGTGCGCCCGAAGCCAGCGACAGCCAGGCCAGGCCCATGGTGAATACCTTGCGATTGCTGATCTGGCTCAGGGCCAGCAGCGGACGCTCGGACTTCTCCGGCAGCAGGTCCGAATCGGTCAGCGTACCCGGCGTCACCACGCGCACCACTTTGCGCTCCACCGGCCCCTTGGCCAGGGCCGGATCGCCAATCTGCTCCGCGATCGCGCAGGATTCGCCCTGTTTGACCAGCTTGGCCAGGTAGCCGTCCAGCGAATGGAAAGGCACGCCCGCCATCTTGATCGGCACGCCGTTCTGCGTGCCGCGCGCGGTCAGCGTAATGCCGAGCACACGCGACGCCTTCTCGGCATCGTCAAAAAACAGCTCATAGAAGTCGCCCATGCGATAGAAGACCAGCATCGTTGGATACTCGGCCTTGATGCGCAGGTATTGCTGCATCATTGGGGTGACTTTTTCAGCGGGGCTGTTCTTGACGGCGGCGGCGTTGATTTCGGATGGCAGGGTGGTCATTTCAGTGTTGTCGGTAATGCAAGCCGCCAGCGCGGCCGAAGCTTGCCATTTTACCTGTTTTGCAAGCTTGGGCGCCCTGTTGACCGCGCAATCTTAAAGATGTATTCTGTCTGCATGATTTAACGAAACGGAGAAAAAAATGAACGAGCATCGTGCCGTAAGCAACCTGTCCGACCGCATCGCCCTGGGCATCACCATGACTTTGCGCTTCTTCGCTGATACCTTCTTCGCCAAGCGCTATGGCAACCGCGCGATAGTGCTGGAAACGGTGGCCGCCGTGCCGGGCATGGTGGGTGGCATGCTGGTGCATCTGCGTTGCCTGCGCTGGATGATCGATGACCACGGCTGGATTCGCACATTGCTGGATGAGGCAGAAAATGAACGTATGCACCTGATGACGTTTGTGCAGATCGCAAAGCCCAACTGGTTTGAACGCCTGGTGATCCTGGTGGTGCAGGCGCTGTTCTTTATCGCCTTCTTCATGCTGTATCTGACTTCGCCGCGCACTGCACACCGTCTGGTGGGCTACTTCGAGGAGCAGGCCGTGATCAGCTACACGCTTTACCTGGCCGAGATTGACGCCGGCCGCGTGGACAATGTGCCGGCGCCGGACATCGCCATCGATTACTGGAAGCTGTCCGCCAATGCCCGTCTGCGCGACGTGGTCCTGGCCGTGCGTCAGGATGAAGTCGGGCACCGCGATGTGAACCACGACTTTGCCGATCGCCTGACCGCAGTGGAAGTCCGCGCCGGCGCCTGATGTTCGTCTGCCATCTTTTCAGCGTGTAGCTTTCTGTAACAACAAGTTGTGAGGATGTAAAGTTGGGTAAAGGCGGCCCATGGCGTGCGCCGGGCTTTCTACACTTATGGCCTTACCAGTAAAAGGAGAAAGCCTTGAATCGCCATACGCCTGCGCTCGCGCTGGCGGCGGTCCTCGTGTGCTCGACGCTGGCCGCCTGTGGTGGCGGTAGCGGTTCGAGCACGACGGCCACCGCATCCACTGCACCTGCCATCACCACCCAGCCTGCGACCGTTTCCGTGGCGCTTGGCGCTTCGGCCACCCTGGCCGTTGTGGCTTCCGGTGACGACCTGACCTACCAATGGTACAAGGCTGGTGTGGCCCTTGCCGGTGCGACGTCGGCCAGCTATACGATCGCCGCGACGGTGGCTGCGGATCAAAGCACTTATTACGTCATCGTCACCAATTCGAAGGGCACCGCGACCAGCGAAACGGTGTCGCTGAACGTCACCAGCCTGAATCCGAACGCGCCGAGCTATCCAGCCGTGGGCCTGGCCAATGCATTCACCGCGACACTGGCCGATGCGCAGAAGACAGTGGCGACTTCGGAGTCCTCCACGTCGACCGTGCTGTTCCCATACAACCGCAGCAATGTGATCACCTGGTCCGGTCAGGCTGGCGGCCACCGCGGCCTGCGCCTGGATGCTTCCGTGCTGACCGCCGACCAGCTGACCGCAGCAAATGCGCTGGTGAATGGTGCGCTGAGCGCGAGCGGCGCCAAGCTGCTGTCCGAAGTGCGTGCTGCGGACGATGTGCTGAACGCTAACTATCCAAACGCTGGCTGGGGTTCGGGCCTGTACTGGCTCTCCATCGTCGGCACGCCGGTGACGGATGGTCCGTGGATGCTGCAGGTGAACGGCCACAATATCAGCTATAACATCACCTACAACGGCCTGTACGACAGCGCCACGCCAATGTTTGCCGGCGCCGAGCCGACTGACTGGACTTCGGGCGGTGTGGCGCATGCGCCGCTGGAAGCGCAACGCCAGGCGGTAGCGAATCTGGCCACGGCCTTGCAATCCGATGCGGGCACCGCGGCGTCGGCGCGCCTGAACGGCACCTTCACCGACATCCTGATGGGCGCGGGCGCCAATGGCGATATCAACTATGGCTTGCTGAGCTATCCGAGCGCCAATCGCGGCGTGCTGTACTCCAGCCTGAGCGATGCGCAGAAAGCCTATGTGAAGGCGGTCATCGAAGCCTGGGTACGCACCCAGCGCGACAACCTCGCCAACACCCTGCTGCCGGTGTATGAGGACGATACCGCGCTGGCCAATACCTATGTCGGCTTCGCGCCAGGCGCCAGCGGCACGGCGGACTTCAGCGCGAATCCGAACGGCAGCGCATCGCCGCTGGCCACGAAGAATTCCTATCTGCGCATCGATGGTCCGCGCGTGTGGATTGAGTTCGCTGTGGTGCCGGGGACTGCCAATCCGAATCAGGTGGCGTATCGCACCGTATGGCGCGACAAGGTGGCTGATTACGGCGGCAGCTTCGGCCCCGGCGCCGCGAAGTAGTCAGGCGCGCTGGCCTGCCGGTGCAGACCGCGCGGCCAGCGCTTCCGTGATCCAGTAGAGCAGGGCGATGGCCGGGAAAGCCATCCCGGTCCACAAGGCCGCCCGCCAGCCGAGGGTGGCCAGTATCCAGGCGCCCGTCGCAGAACCCAGCGCACCGCCGGCAAAGAACAGTGCGAAGTAAATGCCATTCAGGCGGCTGCGCACTTCCGCGCCGAGCGAGAACAAGGCACGCTGGCCCAGCACAAGATTGGCGGCCACGCCCATATCCAGCACGATGGACGCGATCACCAGCAGGCCCAGTGCGACGGCACGCGATTCCGGCGCCCACAGCGGCAGCGCAAATCCCGCAATCCCCAGCAGCAGTGCGGCGGCTGTCGCAGGCAGCGTGTAGCCTTTGTCGGCCAGTTTGCCTGCGATAGGGGAGGCGATGGCGCCTGCCATGCCGACCAGGGCAAACAGCGCGATGCCGCTTTGCGAGAGGTGGAAGTGTTCACCTTCCAGGACCAGCGGCACAATCGTCCAGAACATGCTGAAGGCGCCGAACAGGCCTGCGTGGTAAGCCGCGCGGCGGCGCAGCACGGGCGTGTCGCGGAACAGATGCCACAGCGATCCGATCAGGCGGCCGTAGGAGAGCGGCGATGAGGGCACGCGTTGCGGCAGTTTCGTTCGCAGCACGAAGGCCAACACCGCCACCAGCAGCGCAGCGGCGCCGAACACCACGCGCCAGCCGGCGTAGTCCGCAATCAGACTCGCAGCGGGACGCGCCAGCATGATCCCCAGCAGCAGGCCGCTCACCACCTTGCCGACGGTCTGTCCGCGCGTTGCCTCGTGCGACAGGTGGGCGGCGAACGGCACCAGCACCTGGGCCGCGACCGAGCCAAGACCAATCGCCAGCGAGGCGGCCAGGAACTGCTCTGCGCTGTGGCTGGAGGCGGCTGCGGCCAATGCTACGGCGGCAAACAGCAGGGCGCTGAACACCAGCTTGCGGTTTTCCAGCAGATCGCCCAGCGGCACGACGAACAGCAGGCCAAGCGCGTAGCCGGCTTGTGTCAGGGTGACGATCAGGCCCGCCGCTTCCGGCGACAGGCCGGTCGCAGCGCTGATCGGACCAACCAGTGTTTGTGCGTAATACAGGCTGGCGACAATGAGGCCGCAGGCGCCCGCCAGCAAGGCAACCATGCCACGTGAAATATCGTTTTTCATGAATCAGCTCCGGTAGTGGAAAGTTGGAGTGATTCTGCGGGATGGAGCCAAAAAGATAATTGGCCAACAAATGTCCTATACTTTTCATTTTATGTGAACAATGGGGCCGCGATGGACCGCCTGAAAGCCATGCAAACCTTCGTCCGCATCGTGGAAGCGAACAGCTACACCAAGGCGGCGGAAACACTCGACCTGCCGCGCGCTGCGCTCACGGCCACCATCCAGAAGCTGGAAGCTTATCTGGGCACCCAGCTCCTGCAGCGCACCACGCGCACGCTCTCGCTGACCAGTGACGGCGCTGCCTACTTCCGCCATTGCCTGGCGATTCTCGCGGCGGTGGACGAAGCCGAAGCGCCATTCCGCGCCAGCGATGCCGAGCGCCCGCAGGGCAAGCTGCGCGTGGAGCTGGGCGGGGCCGTGGGGCGCAACGTGGTGCTGCCCAAGCTGGGCGAATTCCGCCGCGCCTATCCGGATGTGGAACTGGTGCTGAGCCTGAGCGACCGCCTGACGGATCTGGTGCGCGAAGGCGTCGATTGCGCGCTGCGTGTGGGAGAACTGCAGGACTCCGCCCTGATTGGCCGCCAGATCGGCACAATGCGCTTTCTCACGTGCGCCGCACCGTCCTATCTCGCCGCACACGGCGTCCCGCAATCGCTGGACGATCTGGCCCGGCACACGGCGGTGCTGCATTTTTCCGGCCGTACCGGGCGTCCTTTCGATTGGGCCTTCATCGATGGCGGAGCGGTGCGCAAGATCGATATGCCGGGCACGCTGGCCACCAACGACGCGGAAGGCTATATCACGCTTGGCCTGCAGGGACTTGGGCTGGTACAGACGGCGACCTATCTGGTGCGCAGTCATCTCGCCAGCGGCGCGCTGGTGCCGGTACTGTCAGACACGCCGCCCACGCCAATGCCGGTATCGCTGGTGTACCCGCAGGGCCGCATGGCATCGCCCAAGCTTCAGGTATTCGCGCGCTGGCTGGAGGCGCTGTTTGCAGCCGAACCGGATTTGCATCGCGATTCTTGATCCAGATCATGTGAAGCGGGGCGGCTGCCGGCCTAGAATCGGCGGATGAATGTGCAGAACTCGAATATCGCGGTATGGGAGCTCGATGCAGCATGGCGCACCGTCGGCGCCAATCCTGCCGCGATTGCATTGGCTGGCCCCGAAGCAGCACTATGCTTTGCTGCCGAAGACTGGCTGGCCCTGACCGCCGAACTCTCGGCTGGCCGTCCCTTCTTCGCCGAACTACGCTTGCGCAGCCAGGATTCTTCCGAGCGTCCCTGCCAGGTGTGCGCGTTGCCTGGCGGGCTGCTGCTGGCGCGTCCCAGCAGCGAGGCGCTTGGCATGCGTCAGCTGGCCAGCCTGCATGCGATGAACGAGATTTCCGCCATCGCCTTCCAGGGCTTCGGCGATCAGATGCACGGCGCGCTGGCGATCGGCGCCCGTCTGCTTGGCTTGCCGGTCGGGACGCTGTCGCGCGTGGAAGGTGAGCATGCCACGCCGGTTGCCTGGCTGCCGCCAGGGATCACATCGCCGGGCCGGATGCGTGCCTTGGGCGACAGCTGCTGCGCCACTGCGTTCCGCAGCGCCGTACCTTTCACGGCAAGGGCGGCCGCCGGCACCGGCGGTCTGCTGCACAGCTGCGTCGATCTTGCGCTGCATGCCTATATCGGCGTACGCATTGAAGTGGCAGGCGCGCCGTGGGGCGTACTCAGTTTTGGCGCGGTGGCGCCATTCGCGCGCAGCTTCGACGAGGGCGATGACGAATTCATATCGCTGCTGGGCCGCTGGATCGGCGGCGCCATCGAGCGCGCCGCGGCGGGCGAGAAGCTGCTGCTGGCAGCGAGTGTGTTCGACAATGTGCGTGAAGGGATCATCATCACCGATCCTGCCGGCACCATCGTCAACACCAACGAAGCCTTTACTCGCATCGCGGGCTACACGGCAGACGAGGTACGCGGCCGCAATCCCAGCATGCTGCAATCGGGACGCCAGCCGCGCGAATTCTATGCCGCGATGTGGCAGCGCCTGCGCGAGCAGGGCTACTGGCAGGGCGAGGTCTGGAACCGCCGCAAATCCGGCGAGGTGTACGCCGAACTGCTGACCATCACGGCCATCCGTAATCAGCGCGGCGAAGTCGAACATTATGTCGGCCTGTTCTCCGACATCACGCGCCAGAAAGAACACGAACGCGAGCTGGAACGCATCGCGAATTATGACGCACTCACTGGTTTGCCCAACCGCCGCCTGCTGGCCGACCGTCTGCATCAGGCACTGGCGCTGTCGCAGCGCAACGGCAGTACGCTGGCCGTGGTCTACCTTGATCTGGATGGCTTCAAGACTGTCAACGACGTGCAGGGCCACGAGTACGGCGACGAGCTGTTGATCGCCGTGGCGCAGCGCATGAAACAGTCGGTGCGCGACAGCGATACCGTGGGCCGCCTGGGCGGCGATGAATTCGTCGCCGTGCTGCAGGACCTGCCGGAGGGCGGCGCCTGCCTGCCGTTTCTGGCACGCCTGCTGGACGCCTGCGCGCGGCCCGTAACCATCGATGGCAGGCTGCTGCAAGTCTCGGCCAGCATCGGCGTGGCGCTGTACCCTCAGAACAGCGAAGTCGATGCGGACCAGTTGATGCGCCAGGCCGATCAGGCCATGTATGAAGCCAAGCTGGCGGGCAAGAACCGCTTCCACATCTTCGACGCCGAGCAGCAGCGCAGCACCATCAATCGCAACGAACAGCTGGACGGCATCCGGCGCGCCTTGGCGGACGGGGAATTCGTCCTGTACTACCAGCCGATTGTGGATCTGCGCCAGGGCCGCGTCATGGCAGCTGAGGCCCTGATCCGCTGGCTGCATCCACAGCGCGGCTTGCTCAGTCCCGCCGAGTTCCTGCCGCTGATCGAGGATGATCCTTTGGCCGTGCAAGTGGGCGAGTGGGTGCTGGGCGAGGCCTTGCGCCAGCAGGAGCGCTGGCAGGATGCAGGCCTGCACATCGTCAGCAGCGTGAATATCGGCAGCTGGCAATTGCAGCAGCCCGACTTCGTGCCGCGCCTGAAGGCGATGCTGGATGCGCATCCGCACGTGGCGCCTTCGCGCCTGAAGCTGGAAGTGCTGGAAACCAGTGCACTGGAAGACATCGCCCATGTCTCGCGCGTCATCAGCGATTGCGCGGCGCTGGGCGTGTCTTTCGCGCTGGACGATTTCGGCACCGGCTATTCCTCCTTGCTATATCTGAAGCGCCTGCCCGCGGCGCAGATCAAGATCGACCAGAGCTTTGTGCGCAATATGCTGGAAGATCCGGACGACCTGGCCATTCTGCAGGGCGTACTGGGCCTCGCTTCTGCATTCCATCGCGAGCCCATAGCGGAAGGCGTGGAAAGCGAAGCGCATGCGCGCATGCTGCTGCAACTGGGTTGCCGGCTGGCGCAAGGCTATGGCATCGCACGTCCCATGCCGGCGCAGGACATGCCCGCATGGGTGGCGCATTGGCGGCCCGCGCCCGGATTGGCGGCAGTGCTGCCGCTGGCGCAGGATGCCTTGCCGTTGCTGGCGGCGCAGGTCGAGTATCGCGCCTGGGCGCGCCGGCTGTCGGACTATCTGGATGGTGCGGTAGACCAGCCGCCGGAAGTACCGGCCGCGCTGGCCTGCCTGCAAGTGCTGGTGGCGACGCGCGCGCTGACGCAGGCCGTGCAGTTGCAGGCGTCCCAGCTTGTCGCGCACCGGCGTGGGCATCGCACCACGGCGCTGCGTGAGGGCAGGGAAGGCATGCGCGTGCTGCTGGCGCAACTGGGCGCACAGCTTGTCGCGCTGCTGGAGGCGGCGCCTGCGCGCTACTGATATTTGCCGACGGCTTGCTGCCAGCCAGGATCGTCGCGCAGCTTGCGCAAGGCGGGCATGAGCTGATCGAATACGGCCTCTTTGCCATGCGGGATCAGGAAGCGCCGTTCCACCTGGCGTCCAGGCAGCTCGATCAGCAAGAATTTGCCGGCCAGTGCGTGCAGCTTCATGTAGTAGCGCGCCACCGACTCGGCCACCGCCACGCAATCCACGCGGCCCAGCCGCAGCTTTTCCAGATTGATTTCTTCGCTCAGCGCATCGGCGCGCTGCAGGCCGTGCTGGAGAATCCAGTTGTCGATGTTGGGGTAGACGTAGCCCAGTGTCAGGCCGATCGACTTGCCCGTCAGACCGCCGTCGTTCGGGTTCACCGGATTCTCTACCCGCGACACGAGCACGAAGTGGTCCACGGCAAACGGCGGCGTCCACAGGTATTTCTTTTGCGAGACATCGTTCATCCACTGCGGCATCATGCCGATCACGATGCCATCCAGACTGCCTTCTTCCAGCCGCATCTGGAGACGCTTGCGAGGCAGATAAGTTAGCTGGAAATGCAAGGTGCCCAGCTGCTGATGGTTCAGATAGTCGACCAGATCGGGATAAATGCCGCCGCTCCCATTGACCATCAAAGGGGCGAAATTGGCACTGGTGTACACGGTGACAGTCTCTGCGTTGACGAGCGGAAACCACAGCAAGCACAGCACGAAATACAGGATCTTCATTGGTCTGAATATACGCCGTCTGTTCGCGCCGACGCAACAGACATGGCAGGACGGCAAGACTATTTCGTGGTAATTCTCACAAATTGTCACAATTTGGCGATTTTCGGGCCTATCATCAAATCGCGAGCTAACTCAACTATGCGGGGTCCGAAATGATGCTCACCTCCCTTCTTGGCCATCTGCGCCTGGGTCACAAATTCCTTATTCTCGGTGTGCTGGCGCTGGTGCTGGCAGTCATACCCGCCACGCTGTATATGCGCGAAGCGGGCAAGGTGCTGGATGCCTACGAAGGCGAACGCACCGGCATGCCGGCCGTGCTGACGGGACTGAAAGTGGTGCAGCTGACGCAGCAGCATCGGGGCTTGTCCGCCCTGGTGCTGGGCGGCATCCAGTCCGCACAGGAGCCGCGCCGCGCCAAGCAGCAGGAAGCGGATGCCGCCTACGCCGAGCTGGAAAAGCTGGTTGCGGCCTTGCGTGATCCAGCCATCAGCGAAGCCTTCGCCTCCGCCAAACGCGACTGGGAAACGCTGCGCGACGGCGTGGCCGGTGGCCGCATCAGCGTGCCGGAAAGCTATACCGCCCACACGGCCCTGGTGCCCAAACTGCTCAAGACCAATGACCTGATCGGCGACGCCTACGGCCTCAGCCTCGATCCCGACAAGGACAGTTACCAGCTGATCCAGGCCATGTTCTACCAGCTGCCGTATCTGACCGAAGAAGTCGGCAAGACGCGCGCCAAAGGCGCCGGCCTGCTGGCGAAGAAGGAAGCCAGCGTAACGGATCGCCAGGTGCTGAACGCGATCGTTGGCCGCGTCGGCGATCGCCTCGACCAGACCACGACTGCGTTCGGCAAGGCTGCCGCAGCCAATCCTGACATCGAAAGCAAACTGGGTGGCGGCATGCGCGAAGTGTCCGAAGCGGCGCACAACGTGACCTCGCTGGCGCAGGAACAAATCATCAAACCCGAAGCACTGACTTATTCGGGGGAACAGTACGTCGCGATTTCGACCGCGGCGATCGATCGCCAGTTCGCGCTGAACGCGGCAGCGGCCAGGGAATTGCAGGCCATGCTGGATGAGAAGATCCAGCACTTCTACCAGCAGCGCTGGATGATGATCGGCTCCCTGGTTGGCCTGCTGGCGCTGGCCGGCTGGATCAGTGTGCTGATCGCGCGCTCGGTGACGGTGCCGCTGGCGAATGCCATCGGCGTGGCCGAGCGGGTGGCCCAGGGCAAACTGGCGGGCGATTTCGACGTCGGCCCGCCCAATGAAGTGGGCCAGATGCTGCGCGCCCTGAAGGCCATGAGCGGTAGCCTGCGCAGCATCGTGTCCGACGTGCGCATCAGCATCGACAATATCAACGCGGCCAGCCGCGACATCGCCAGCGGCAATGCGGATGTGTCGGCGCGGCTGGAGGCGCAGGCTTCGAGTCTGGAGGAAACGGCGTCGTCGATGGAGGAGCTGACCTCGACCGTCAAGCAGAATGCCGACAATGCGCGCCAGGCCAACGAGCTGGTGCAGGGCGCGTCCGGCGTGGCGGCGCGCGGCGGCGAAGTGGTGAGCCAGGTGGTGAACACCATGGGCCAGATCAACGATAGCTCGCGCAAGATCGTGGACATCATCGCCGTCATCGACGGTATCGCCTTCCAGACCAATATTCTGGCGCTGAATGCGGCGGTGGAAGCGGCGCGCGCCGGTGAACAGGGCCGCGGCTTTGCCGTGGTGGCCGCCGAAGTGCGCAATCTGGCCCAGCGTTCGGCGGCGGCAGCGAAGGAAATCAAGGACCTCATCACCCACAGCGTCGAGCGCGTCGAAACCGGCAACAAGCTGGCGGGACAGGCCGGTGCGGCGATGGAGGAAGTGCTCAAGAGCGTGCAGGGCATCACGCACATCATGTCCGAGATCGCCATCGCTTCCAAAGAGCAAGGCATGGGCATCGAGCAGGTGAACATGGCGGTGACGCAAATGGACGACACCACTCAGCAGAACGCGGCACTGGTCGAGCAGACCGCTGCCGCCTCGGCGAGCCTGCAGGAACAGGCGCAAATGCTGGTGAAGTCGATCAGCGTGTTCACGCTGGATGAGGATGGCGCGCGCGATATGCGCCCGGCTTTGGCGGGGCCGGCGCACGCGAAATTAGGCAGACCTGCACTTAAGGTCGTAGCAACAGTATAATTTTTGCATGGAGAAGCTCAAAGACTTTGCCGCCATCATTTCCGAAGCCCAGCGCGGGGAGCTGGTCTTTCCCACCAGCGTCAACGCGGCGCTGTCTCTGCAGCTTGCCGTTTCCGATCCGGATACGCATGACGAAGAGGTGGTACGCCGCGTGCTGGCCGAGCCGGTGCTCGCGGCCCGCGCCGTGGCGCTGGCCAATTCCGCCGTGTTCCGCGCCCGCGGACCGGAGGTGACCAGCGCCCGCGCCGCCGTACTGCGGCTGGGCTATCGCAATCTGTACACGCTGGCGGCGGCCATGGTGGTGCGCCAGTTCGGTTCGCGCATCCGCGACCCGCTGCTGCGCGCGCGGGCGGACCAGCTGTGGAAGTATTCGGCCCACGTGGCGGCGCTGTCCTATCTGATCGCCCAGCGCATCACGTACAGCGATCCGGACACGGCCCTGTTTGCGGGCATCCTGCACGAAACGGGCGGCTTTTATCTGCTGGCGCAGGCCGATGCGTTTCCCGGTTTGCTGGACGATCCGGAAGAGTGGATGGGCGCGGCGCAGGAGATCGTGTCGCGCGAGATTCTCAAGAAGCTCAAGGTGCCGGAGCAGGTGCTCGCGGCGATTGTGACGCTGCGCGGCGGCGCCGTCAGCATCCCGCCGCAGGGCCTGCGCGACACTCTGCTGCTGGCCAAGCACCTGTGCCCGGTGCTGTCGCCCATGCCCCACTCCGACGACCACCACCTGTCCCGCACCGCCGCCGTGGCGCAGTATCTGCAGGACTACCCCTCGATCTCCGCCCTCATCGACGAAGCGGCCGACGAAGCGCGCTCAATGAGCAACGCCCTCCTGGTCTAGGATTTCCTCTACCGTGTACGGCAGCGCGGCCGCGAAAGCCGTTGCCGGCAGCCCAGTCTCATGCGCTGCCTTGCGCAGGGCGAGTGTCTACACCTTGCGCGCCGTGGCCGGCGCGGGGAAGTCGTCTGGGTAGGCGGGCGGGTGGGTGAGGTCGTTCATGGCTAGCCTCCAAAACGACAGGCTAGGAAGCGGCAGGCCCGCCTGTCAAACTGGACAGGCGGGAGATTTGAGGCAGATCAGGCGAGGGTTTGTTCGAGGATGCGGACCAGGGACTGGATGCCTTCCGCGTCGACCGCGTCGAAGCGGTTCGGCAGCGGGCTGTCGAGATCGAACACGCCGATTACATCGCCGTTCCGGGCAAAGATCGGCACCACCAGCTCGGAGCGCGAGTTGGCGTCGCAGGCGATGTGTCCAGGGAAGGCGTGCACGTCCGGCACCAGGATGGTTTCGCGCTTCTCCACGGTGGTGCCGCACACACCGCGGCCCTTCTTGATACGAATGCAGGCCGGCTTGCCCTGGAACGGGCCGAGCACCAGCTCATCCGGACCCTGCATGAAATAGAAGCCCGCCCAGTTCAGGCCCGGCATCGAGTTGAACACCAGGGAACTGGCGTTGGCCGTGTTGGCGATCCAGTCGCTTTCGCCGTGCACCAGGCCGCTCAGCTGGGAGCGCAGGTCGGCGTACATGGTCTGCTTGGCTTCCGGCGTATCGGCGGAGTAAGCGGTGTCGCTGAGAGTGAAAGTCATAATGCGTTGCTAATTGATGGTTTGAATCGAGCAGTTTACCCTGTATTGGAGGGCCTTGCAGTGCCAGAGGCATCATTATATTTTTAAAACGGGCGCTGTAAAAACGTTAATTACTGATAGCATGTGGCACCTCATGAGCGCGCCAGTTTACATCCTCGTCGTCGACGACACTGCCCAGAACCTGATTGCCACGGAAGCCCTGCTGGCGCGGGAAGGCGTGTCCGTGCTGAAGGCCGGCTGCGGCAACGAAGCGCTGGAGCTGCTGCTGCAGCACGACGTTGCCCTGGCCCTGATCGATGTGCGCATGCCCGACATGAACGGCTTCGAACTGGCCGAGCTGATACGCGGCAGCGAGCGCACCCGCGGTACACCGCTGATCTTTCTGACCGCTGCCGCACCGGAGGCGGGCTTCAGTTTCCGCGGTTACGAGGCGGGCGCCGTCGACTTTCTGTTCAAGCCTGTCGACGCGCAAGTCTTACGCAGCAAGGTGAATATGTTTGTTGAGCTGTACCAGCAGCGCAAGCAACTGGCCTCGCGTCTCGAAGAACTGCAGCGCGCGCTCGACCTCAACGAAAAGTTCACCGCCGTGCTGGGCCATGATTTGCGCACGCCGCTGTCGGTGGTGATGAACGGCGCCATGCTGCTGCCGATGATGACCGACCATCCAAAAGTCGCGGTAACCGCCCAGCGCATCCAGAGCAGCGCCAAGCGCATGGGCCAGATGGTGGACCAGTTGCTGGACCTGGCGCGCATCCGCAAGGGCGATCTGCAACTGAGCCGGGGCGAGCATGACCTGTCGGCCATCTGCCGCCTGCTGGCGGGCGAAATGCAGCGCACCAGTGTCGACAGCCACGGCGACACAACCGCCTGGGTCGATGCCGCCGTCTTCACACAAGTCATGTCGCAAATGCTGGGCAACGCCTTGCAGCATGGTGCGCCGGAACACCTGGTACGCCTGCAAGTGGATGGCACCGACGCCACCTATATCGTGCTCCAGGTCAGCAACCACGGCGCCATCGCAGCGGAGCGCCTGCCTGGCATCTTCGAACCCTTCCAGCATGGCCGCGAAGCGCGCAAGGCAGGGCAGGGCCTGGGACTCGGACTGTACACCGCCTGCATGTTCGTCAAAGCGCATGGCGGCGACATGGCGGTCGCGACCGACGAGGAACGTGGCATCACGACATTTACCATTACGCTGCCGCGGCGGGCAGCGGTGAAAGCATCATGAATATGGCACCGGCACGCGGCGATAACCCGGCGACTGGCTGGCAGCCGCACGGCGGCGCCGTCACCGGCACTCTGGTGCGGGCGCTGGATTGGAGCGCGACAGCCATCGGTCCCATGTCGTGCTGGAGTCCCGCCTTGCGCAACACGGTTGACCTGGTCCTGAACACGCCCATCGCCATGGTGCTGATGTGGGGGCCATCGCATACCATGATCTACAACGATGGCTATATCGCGATTGCCGGCGCGCGCCATCCCCGGGCTTTGGGCGGCACCGTGCCCGAGATCTGGCCCGAGATCTGGGACTGGAACCGCGAAATGCTGACCGCCGGCCTGGGCGGCGAGATACGCCAGCACAATAACGTTGCGCTGACCTTGATGCGCAACGGTCATCCGGAAGAGATCTGGTTCGATCTGGCTTACACGCCGGTGTACCAGGACGACGGCAGCGTCGGCGGCGTGCTGTGCACCGTGCTGGAGGTTACCTCGCGCGTGATGGAAGAGCGCCGTCTGCGTGCCGACAGCGCCCTGCTGAACGAGCGGCGCGCCTTCGAACAGGCGCTGCTGAATAGCCAGGACCGCTTTGCAGGCATCTTCGCGCAAGCCTCGGTGGGCCTGTCCGAACTGACGCTGGATGGCCGCTTCGCCCGCGTCAACGATGCACTGTGCCAGATGCTGGGGCGCAGCGAACCCGACCTGCTCGGCCTGCACATGGACGACCTGATTCACCCGGATGACATGGCGGAGAACCGCGCGCGGGTCGAACAGCTGCTGAAGACCGGCGTGCCGTTCACGCTGGAGAAGCGCTACTACCGGCCGGATGGCGACTGGGTCTGGGTCTCGTCCAGCATGAGCAGGCTGGATGATGAGCAGGGCCGTCCGCTGGCACTGATCGCCGTGAAGACCGACATCACCGAGCGCCGCCGCGTCGAAGTCGCGCTGCGCGAGCTGAACGATACGCTGGAAGAACGCGTAGGCCGCGAAATTGCCGAGCGCGGCAAAGCCGAAGAAGCCATGCGCCAGTCGCAGAAGATGGAAGCGGTGGGCCAGCTCACGGGAGGCGTGGCGCACGATTTCAACAACGTTCTGCAGATCATCGCCGGCAATCTGCAAATGCTGCAAATGCAGATGCGGAACAACGATGTCGCGCGGCGCCGCGTGGAGATGGCGCAGGATGCAGTGGACCGCGGCGCCAAGCTGTCCAGCCAGCTGCTGGCGTTTGCGCGGCGCCAGCCGCTGCGCCCGGTGGTGACCGATCTGGGCCGCCTGGTCGGCGAGATGGAGGAGCTGCTGCGTAATGCCATCGGCGAAGCGGTGGAACTGGTCACCGTGGTCGGCAGCGGCTTGTGGAATACGCTGGTGGACCCGGCGCAAATCGAGGCGGTCGTCCTGAACCTGGCCATCAATGCGCGCGATGCCATGGGCGGTACGGGCCGCCTGACCATTGAGCTGGGCAATGCCGTGCTGGACGAATACTACGTCAACCGCTTGGTCGACGTGCCGTCCGGCCCTTACGTGATGCTGGCCGTGACGGACACCGGCTGCGGCATGTCGCCGGAAGTGGTGGAGCGCGCCTTCGAGCCTTTCTTCACGACGAAGCCGGAAGGCGAGGGCACCGGACTGGGCCTGTCGATGGCGTATGGCTTCGTCAAGCAAAGCCGCGGCCACATCAAGATTTATAGTGAACCTGGACAGGGAACGAGTGTCAAAATCTATTTGCCCCGTTCCATGATGAATGAAGAAGAGAACACCGTGCACGACCTGAGCAGCCCGGTGACCGGCGGCACGGAAACCATCCTCGTGGTGGAAGACGATCCGGGCGTGCGCGCCGTGGTGTATGACATGCTCTGCACGCTGGGCTACCGCGTGCTGCAGGCGCAGAACGGCGAGGAGGCCTTGCGTATCCTGCACGGGACGACGCCGATCGACCTGCTGTTCACCGATGTGGTCATGCCCGGTTCCGTGCGCAGCCCTGATCTGGCGCGCATCGCCTGCGAGCTGCGGCCGGAATTGGCGGTGCTGTTCACATCCGGCTATCCGCAGAACGCCATCGTGCATGGCGGCCGCCTCGACGAAGGCCTGGAATTGTTAAGCAAACCCTATCAGCGCGACGAGCTGGCACGCAAGCTGCGGCAAGTGCTGGATCAGCGCACGATGCCCGAAGCGCCGGCAATGACAGCGACAGATATCGCCGCGCGTGAGGCATCGATGCGCATCCTGGTGGTGGAAGATAATCCCGATTCCCTGCAGATGGTCTGCGAGCTGATCGGCATGCTGGGCCATACGGTGACTGGTGTTGGCAATGGCGAGGCCGCGCTGGAGCTGATCGCGCAGCAGCACTTCGATATCCTGTTCACTGACGTCAGCCTGCCGGGCATTTCCGGCATCGAACTGGCGCGGCGCGCGCTGACGCAGCAGCCGCTGCGCGTGATCTTCTCGACCGGCTACGGCAAGGAAGCCCTTGATCAACTGGAATTCCCAGCCAGCATGCTACGCAAGCCTTATGAACTGGCCGAGCTGGAAGCTGCGCTCAACCCTCCTGCTGAGCATTAATCCTACGGCGATGGCAGCCGCCGTCCGATAACGTGCGCATCCCCGGTGGCCTACAGTGCCAGCATGGGAAAATCAATTAAGGGCCAGACGCGCACGCAGCTGATCCGCGGCCTGCTGCGCAATGTATTTGGCGTAGACCAGCTGCGGAGCGGCCAGCAGCGCGTGATCGATAGTGTGCTGGCGGGACGCGACACGCTTGCCGTCATGCCGACCGGCAGCGGCAAGTCGCTGTGCTATCAGATTCCTGCCTCGCTGCTGGACGGCACCACCGTGGTCGTGTCGCCCCTGATTTCGCTGATGAAGGACCAGCTGGAAAAGCTGGAGGAAATCGGCATCGCCGCCGCCCAGCTGAATAGCAGCCTGACGGCCGCAGAGGAATTGGAAGCGCTGGACAGCGTGCGCCGCAGCCAGAGCGACATCGTGTTCTGCACGCCGGAGCGGCTGGCCACGCAGGAGTTCCTCGCGCTGCTGAAGGACACCAGGATCGCGCTGCTGGTGGTCGACGAGGCGCACTGCATCTCACAATGGGGCCACGACTTCCGTCCCGCCTATCTGGAAGTCGGCGCAGCCTTGCGCGCGCTGGAGCGCCCGCCTGTGCTGGCGCTGACGGCGACCGCGACCGAGGATGTGGTGGCCGATATCCAGCAGCAGCTTGGCACGCACGATATGCAGGTGATTAACACCGGCATCTATCGGCCCAATCTGCATTACGCGGTGAAGCAGGTCACCAATCCGGACGAGCGTACATCGGAAGCCTTGCGCCTGGTGCGCGAAGCGGAAGGTTGCGGCATCATCTATACATCCACTGTGAAGGCTGCCGAGGAACTGCTGCCCATGCTGGAAGAGGCGGGTGAGAGCGCGACGCTGTATCATGGCCGCCTGCATGCGGCGGAGCGCAAGCTGAATCAGGAATTGTTCATGGCGGGCGAGCGGCGCGTGATGGTGGCGACCAATGCTTTCGGCATGGGCATCGACAAGCCGGACGTGCGCTTCGTGATTCACCTGCAAGTCCCGGCCAGCCTGGAAGCCTACTATCAGGAGTCCGGCCGCGCGGGCCGCGACGGCGAAGTAGCCGATTGCACGCTGCTTTACTTCCACGACGACAAGCGCGTGCAGCAGTTCTTCCTCGCAAAGCATTATCCGGATTCGGCAGCGCTGCGCGCGGCGCATGAGGCGGTGTCTGCGCAAGCACTGCCGGCGCGCCGCGACAAGCGTCTGCAAGTGGCCTTGAAGCTGTTGAAGGATGGGGGCTTGCTACGCCAGAACCGCCGTCTGGAATTCCTGCTGACGAACCGTGAAGCGCGCGCCAGCGACTACGACCGGCTGGCCGCGCAATACCAGCACAAGTCCGAACGCGACCGCGAGGCGCTGGAACTCATGGTGTCTTATGCGCAGAGCGCCCGCTGCCGCTGGAAGCTGCTGCTCGATTACTTCGGTGACGACACGGCAGGCATTGAGCGCTGCGGTGTATGCGATAACTGTAAGTCACCGCCAACGATTGACTCTGTGCGTTAAGGGACAGAACGCGCGCCGGATGCTTCGCTACAATGTCCCCAAAAAGTTGGGAGCCTGGCATGGCAGAAATGGTTATTGTCCGTAAGGAGGGGCTGTATTGCGTCCCCGGCCAGTTCTACATCGACCCCTGGCGGCCGGTGGAACGCGCTGTGATCACGCACGGCCACATCGACCACGCGCGGCCGGGCAATGGCCACTATCTGACGGCGGCGCCAGGCGTCGGCATCCTGCGTTCGCGCCTTGGCGATGTCACGATCCAGGGCCTCGATTACGGCGTGCAGGTGGTGCACAACGGCGTGCACATCTCGCTGCATCCCGCAGGACACGTGCTGGGATCGGCCCAGGTGCGCATGGAATATCAGGGCGAGGTGTGGGTGGCCTCCGGCGACTACAAGATCGAACCGGATGCGACCTGCACGCCTTTCGAGCCGGTGCGCTGCGATTGCTTCATTACCGAGTCCACCTTCGGCCTGCCGATTTACCGCTGGGAGCCGCAGCAGGACATCTTCAATGACATGAATGCCTGGTGGCGGCGCAATGCGGAGGAAGGGCGCGCCAGCATGATGCTGTGCTACCCGTTCGGCAAGGCACAGCGCATCCTGAGCGGGCTTGATCCGTCGATTGGTCCAATTGTCTGCCACGGCGCGGCGGAACCGCTGAATCAGGTTTATCGCGAAGCGGGTGTGGCGCTGCCGCCGACGGTGATGGTGGGCGATGTGGACAAGGCTGCGCTGCGGCGGGCGATGGTGATTGCGCCGCCGTCCGCTGGCGGTTCGCCATGGGCACGGCGCTTCGGCGATTTCAGCGATGCTTTCGCCAGCGGCTGGATGCAGCTGCGCGGCGCGCGCCGCCGGCGTGGCGTGGATCGCGGCTTCGTGCTGTCCGATCACGCCGACTGGCCGGGCTTGATGCAAGCGATTCGCGCCACCGGCGCCGAACGGGTGGTGGTCACCCATGGTTCGATTCCCGTGCTGGTGCGCTGGCTGTGCGAGAACGGCTTCGACGCCAAATCCTTCGATACCGAATACGGTGACGAGGAGGCGGAGGAGGTCTCCGATGCGTGAGTTCGCCCGCCTGTATGCCGAGCTGGATGAAACCACGGCGACCAACCGCAAGCTGGAAGCGCTGCGCGCGTATTTCGCCAGCGCCTCGCCGGAGAATGCCGCGTGGGCGGTGTACTTCCTGGCCGGCGGCAAGCCACGCCAGGCGGTGCCGGTCAAGCTGCTGCGCCAGTATGCGACCGAGTATGCAGGACTAGAGGAGTGGCTGTTCGACGAGTGCTACAACGCGGTAGGCGATCTGGCTGAGACGATTGCGCATATCCTGCCCGAGCCGAAGCATCGCAGCGATCTGGGTCTGGCGGAATGGATCGAGCAGCGCATTGCGCCGTTGCGCGGTGCGCCGCCGGAGGATATCCGTGCGGCGCTGTTCCGCTATTGGGAAGAGCTGGAGACGCGCGAGCGCTTCCTGCTGGTGAAGCTGATTGGCGGCGGCTTCCGCGTTGGCGTCTCGAAGCTGCTGGTAACGCGGGCCTTGAGCACGATTGCAGCGGTGGACAGCAAGCTGATTGCGCAGCGCTTGATGGGATGGACGGATGGCAGCGTGAATCCGACGGCCAAGGGCTTCCTGCAACTGATAGCAGCGCCGTCCGCGGCGGAACATGCGGAGCGGGGAGGGCAGCCGTACCCCTTCTTCCTGGCGCATCCCTTGCAGGCGCCGCCGGAAACGCTGGGCGATCTGCATGGCTGGCAGGTGGAGTGGAAATACGATGGCATGCGCGCGCAGCTGGTGTCGCGCGGCGGCGCGAACTGGCTGTGGTCGCGCGGCGAAGAGCTGATCACCGAGCGCTTCCCGGAGCTGGTGTCGATGCGTCTGCCGGAAGGCACGGTGATCGATGGCGAGATTCTGGTGTGGCCGTCCGGCGATGCACCCGCGCCGTTCGCGGCGCTGCAGAAGCGTATCGGACGCAAGACGCTGGGCGCCAAGCTGTTGGCGGAGCTTCCGGCCGTGCTGGTGGCCTACGATGTACTGGAACTGGATGGCGTCGATGTACGGCAGCTGCCGCAGCGCGAGCGCCGTGCCTTGCTCGAAACGCTGGTGGCGCAGGCGGGCTTGCCGCAATTGCGCATTTCCCCGCTGGTGCATGCCGGCAGCTGGGCGGAGCTGGCGGAGATCCGCGAGGAATCGCGCACGCGCGGCGTCGAGGGCATGATGCTCAAGGCTGGCGGCGCGCAGTATGGCGTGGGACGGACCAAGGATGTCGGCACCTGGTGGAAGTGGAAAATCGATCCCTATAGTGTGGATGCGGTGCTGGTGTATGCGCAGGCGGGGCATGGCCGGCGGGCGTCCTTGTACACGGACTATACTTTCGCGGTGTGGGACAGCAATGGGAATGGCGAGCGGCAGCTGGTGCCGTTTGCCAAAGCTTATTCAGGATTGACGGATGCGGAGATAGCACAGGTGGACAACGCCATACGCCGCACGACCATCGAGCGCTTCGGACCAGTGCGCAGCGTGCGGCCGACCATGGTGTTCGAGATTGGCTTTGAGGGGATTGCTTTGTCGCCGCGCCATAAGTCCGGCATTGCCGTGCGCTTCCCGCGCATTCTGCGCCGGCGTGATGACAAGTCCATCGACGACGCCGATACCCTCGACGCGCTCCGCAGCCTGCTGTCGCCGCCGTCGCCATGAGCCCCTCCTTCCCCCGCCCGCGCCCCCTCCCATCGCGCCGCCCCCAATCCCCAGCCCCCACAGCCCCCCAGCCTGGCTCCGCCGACGCGCCGCACGGCGTGGCCGCAGGAGGGGCGTCTGCATCGGGCTGCGCGGCTGGGGGCGGGCGGACGGTGATGGATGACGCGGCGCCGGGGCGGGAGGCGGTGGAAGCCTGGTTTGCGGCGCGCGGCTGGAGCGTGTTTCCGTTCCAACACGCGGTGTGGGCCGCTGCGGCGAAAGGCGAGTCCGGACTGCTGCATGCGACAACGGGCTCCGGCAAGACGCTGGCTGTCTGGTTCGCCGCCTTGCAGCGCGCGCAGTCGAGCCGCAAACCCGGCCTGCGCGTGTTGTGGATCACGCCCATGCGTGCCCTCGCCGCCGACACGCTGCGCGCCCTGCAAGACTCAGCATCCGAACTGCGCCCCGCCTGGCAGATCGAAGCGCGCACTGGCGACACCGACTCCGCCACGCGCGCGCGGCAAGCGCGTCATCTGCCGCCGGCCCTGGTGACCACCCCGGAAAGCCTGACAGTCCTGCTGACCCGCCCCGACGCCCGCGAGCACTTCGCGCAGCTGGACATGGTGGTCGTCGACGAATGGCATGAATTGATGGGCAACAAGCGCGGCGTGCAAACGCAGTTGGCGCTGGCACGGCTGAGGAAATGGCGGCCGCAAACCACCGTGTGGGGACTCTCGGCCACGCTGGGCAATCTGCAGCAGGCGCGCGACGTGCTGACCGGCGAGCAGGGCACGATCATCGAAGGCCACTTGCGCAAGGACCTCATGGTCGACACGCTGATCCCCGACCATCCCTCGCGCTTCCCTTGGGCCGGCCACCTCGGCATGCAGATGCTCCTACCGGTGGCGAACGAAGTCGAACAGCACTCAACAACGCTGGTGTTCTGCAATACCAGATCGCAGGCCGAACTCTGGTACCAGAACCTGCTGGACGCCAAGCCGGAATGGGCCGGCCTGATCGCTCTGCATCATGGCTCGCTGGACAAGGAAGTGCGCGAATGGGTCGAACAAGGCCTGAAGCGGGGCAGCCTGAAAGCCGTGGTCTGCACATCGAGCCTCGATCTCGGCGTCGACTTCTTGCCGGTAGAGCGCGTGCTGCAAATTGGTAGCGCCAAAGGCATCGCGCGCCTGCTGCAGCGCGCCGGGCGCTCGGGCCATGCCCCAGGACGCGCCTCGCGCGTCACGCTGGTCCCCACGCACAGCCTGGAACTGCTGGAAGCCGCCGGCGCCATCGAAGCCGTGCGCGAGCGCCACATCGAACCGCGTCCCGTGCCTGAGAAACCGCTGGACGTGCTGGTGCAGCACCTCGTCACCATCGCGCTCGGCGGCGGTTTCCGCAGCGAGGAACTGTACGAAGAGGTGCGCACCGCCTGGTCTTACCGCTACCTGACGCAGGAAGAATGGCAATGGGCGCTGGACTTCGTCGCGCGCGGCGGACAAAGCCTGATCGCCTATCCCGAATACCGCCGCGTGCTGCCGGACGAAGAAGGCGTCTACCGCGTGCCGGATGCGGCGATTGCGCGCCGTCACCGCATGGGCATCGGCACCATCGTGTCCGAAGCGACCATTCAGGTGAAGTATATGAACGGCGCCACGCTGGGCACAGTGGAGGAAGGCTTCATCTCGCGGCTGAGCAAGGGCGATCATTTCCTGTTCGGCGGCCGCATACTGGAATTCGTGCGCGTGCACGAGATGACCGCTTTCGTGCGCCGCGCGACGGGTGCAAAAGGAGCCGTGCCGCGCTGGCAGGGCGGCAAAATGCCCCTGTCGTCCGAGCTGGCGCACGCCGCCATGGAGCAAATGCGCCGCGCCACGGCGGGGCATTACGACGGGCCGGAAATGCAGGCCATCAAACCGCTACTCGAAATCCAGAAGCGCTGGTCGGCGCTGCCCACGCCCGGCACGACGGTGATTGAGGCGCTGGACAGCCGCGAAGGCCATCACCTGTTCATCTATCCCTTTGCCGGACGCTCGGTGCATATCGGGCTTGCCTCACTGCTGGCTTACCGCATCGGCCGCGCGCATCCGGCGACGTTCTCGATTGCCGTCAACGACTATGGCTTCGAGCTGCTGTCGCCGGAAGAGCTGCCGTGGCGCGAAATGTTCATGGACGGCGGTCCTTTCACCACCGGACATTTGCTGGAAGATGTGCTGGCCAGTCTGAACGCGACCGAGTTGTCGCAACGCCGCTTCCGTGAAATCGCGCGTATTGCCGGGCTGATTTTCCAGGGCTATCCCGGCCAGCCGAAGAGCAACCGCCAGTTGCAGGCATCGTCGGCGCTGTTCTTCGAAGTCTTCCGCAAGCACGATGCAGGCAATCTGCTGCTGACTCAGGCCCAGCGCGAAGTGCTGGAGCAGGAACTGGAACTGAAGCGCCTGCGCACCACGCTGGAGGAATTGCAGCGGCGCGTGATCAGCTTCCACGGCGTGCGGCGCGCCACGCCGTTCGGCTTCGCATTGATGGTCGAGCGCTTCCGCGAAAAACTGACGACGGAAAAACTCTCCGACCGCGTCGCGCGTATGCTGCGCGAGCTGGAGAAAGCGGCCGGTCCATGAATGCCTGTGCCACCGAAATCGCCGGCGAACAAGTCTTGCTGCTGCCGGAGAAAGCCCTGTACTGGCCACGCGAACGTACGCTGATGGTGGCGGACATCCACTTCGGCAAGGCCGCCAGCTTCCGCGCATTAGGCGTTCCAGTCCCGCGTGGGACAACGAGTGAAAATATTTCAGGACTCGATGCGCTGCTTGCGGCCTACGCCATCAGGCGCATCATCTTCCTCGGCGACTTCCTGCATGCGAAGGCGGCGCAGGCGCCGGCCACTTTACAGGCGATGCTGCAATGGCGTGAACGTCATGCTGAACTGGAACTGCTGCTGGTGCGCGGCAATCATGACCACCACGCTGGCGACCCGTCGGAACTGCTGCGTATCGCGATGGTCGATGAGCCTTTCGAATGCGGCCCATTCGCGCTGTGCCATCACCCTGATTTAGCGTCGGAAAAATATGTGATCGCAGGGCATGTGCACCCGGTCTATCACCTGAACACAAGACGCGAATCGGTACGCTTGCCATGCTTCATGCTCGGTGAACGTCGCGCAATACTGCCTTCGTACGGAGCCTTTACTGGCGGGCACGCTTTAATTCCGCTTGCCACTGATCGGGTCTATCTCGTCGCCGATGGATTAATTTTCCCAATCGAAATTTGGTAGGCGATATCCTACATTTGTAGCTGTGAACGTCCTATATTACCTGTACAGTGCTTGAACTAACATGAGCGCTCTTCTTGCCCGATCGTGATCTGAAAAAATTGATCGTCGCTGGTCGGTTAAGCGGTTGGGCAGGGAGTATTTTTTTAAATGGAATTCATGTTCAGGGAGAAGGATCATGGCTTCATCAAACCAAGGCGGGAATCGAGGTGGCAAAGAGGGCAATGCAGGTGGCAACAAGCAAAGCGCTCGCGGCTTTGCATCGATGGACCCGCAGCGGCAGCGTGAGATCGCCTCGGAAGGCGGCCGCGCGGCACACGAGAAGGGCACTGCGCACGAGTTCACGTCCGAAGAGGCGCGTCGTGCAGGCAGTATGAGCCACAAAAACGATGGCAACCGCCAGAGCGGAGCGCGCGGCAGCGCAAACAAGGCTGAACAGACCAATCAGGTCAACCCGGCCAGCAATCCCGGCAGCCAGCAAGGCGGCGACAATAGCTGAGCTAACGGTTCAGGTGACACGGCAGTAAAGCAGGAGGCCATATGACCCGGCCTGATAAAGCAAACAAGGATACCGACAGCCAGCAAACCTTCGTGCTGGTGGATACCGGGCATCCCGAGATCAGCAACACCACTGTTCCGGAAGGCCAGGTACGCCGGGCTGACCGTCCACTTCCAGGCAACCGGCAAAGCACCGGCCAGGGTTCACGGCAAGGCGGCGAACTCGGCAGCGAAGGTGGTGCGCCCGGACCGGAAGCCAGTTCCGGCGTGTAAGAAAGTAAGGCGGGCCGACGGGCCCGCCTGCCCCTCCTTAGAACATCACACTCACACTCAGCTGTGCCGAGCGCGGAGCACCCAGCGCGGCACGCGCGCCGCTATTGTTGAGCGTGCTGATGTAGAGCTTGTCGAACAGGTTGTAGACATTCAACTGCAGATCGACATTCTTGTTCAGCTTGTAGCGCACCATCGCGTCCGCCACCGCGTAGGACGGAATCGCCGGCAGGTTCTGCAGAGCGATGTCGACGCTCGGATCGATCACCCGCTTTTGCCTGGACAGGTAACGCGCGCCGCCGGCAATGGTCAGCTGGCCGGTGGGCTGCCAGCTGGTCCACAGCGTGGCGCTCAGATCAGGCGACCAGCGTGTTGCTGCACCGGCGGCATTATTGCCGGTCGTGCCTTCGATGATCTTGGTGTCCATGGTCGCCAGACCCGCGATGATTTGCCAGTTGCTGGTCAGCTGGCCCACCGCACCCAGTTCCACGCCTTCTACGCGGCGTTTGCCTAATTGCGAGTAGGTGTTGGTGGCCGCGTCCAGCTGCGTGATCTCGTTCTTGTTCTCGGTGCGGTACAGCGCGGCGGTCAGCGCCAGGCGTTTTTCCAGTACATCCCACTTTGTGCCCAGTTCGACGTTGGTGGTCTTTTGCGGGGCCATGCCGGGACCGTTGATATTGCCGGCCGCGGCGCTCAGGGAGAAGTTGGCGCTGCCCGGCGGCGTTTGCGAATTGGCCCAGGCCAGGTAGATGCTGCCATTCTCTGCCGGCTTATACAGCGCGCCCGCCTTGAAGCTGTATAGGTTGTCCGATTTTTCGATGCGGCTGCCGATCAGTGAAGTGCCGGTCAGTGTAGCGGCATTCGACTCGGTGCTGTAATGCTCGGCGCGCACGCCGCCGGTGAATTGCCACTGCGGCGTGAGCTTCCAGGCGTCGAAGATATAGCCTGCGACCGTGTCAGTCTGGCCTTGCGTGAAGGCGCCGGTCAGCTGCGGGTTGTAGGCGCTGAGCGTGTCGTTCGGATTCGGGTGATAGAGGTTGGCGACCAGGGTGGTGGCCGGGGCGACCGGGCTGCCAAGGCCCGTGCGGGCAGGTGAAATCTGTTCCTCGCTCAGCAGCTCCAGACCGGCGGAAATGGTGTGCGCGCCGATTTCGCTGACGATATTGGTGGTGTTGGCACGGATGCGGTTCTCCTGCAGCACGCTTTGGCGGGAACGGGAGACGGTCCAGGTTTCTGGCGCGCCGGTCGCGGTCAGCGTGTTGATGCCGGTGAGGATGCGGTCCATCTTGGAACGGCCCCAGCGCGTGGTATTGGTCAGCGTGGTGTTCGGCGCCAGCTCGTGCTCGATCCTGGCGGTGACCATGTCAGCATCGGCCTTCTCGTAGTCGGTGCTGTAGCCGTACCAGGTGTTGCGGTCCACGCGCGGTGCGTTGCGCAGGGCGGCGCTGGCGTTGTAGAAGCCTTCCAGTCCCACCGTCGGGATGCCGCCATCCGGCGTATTGTCCTGGCGGACGTGCTGCGAGAACAGGTAAAAACGGGTCGGTGTGCCAAGGCCCCAGGCGATCGATGGCGCGATGGCGTGGCTCTGGTTGTCGATCACCTTGCGGCCGGGCTGGCCACCGTCCTGCGCCATTGCGTTCAGGCGGAAGGCGCCGCTACTGCCGAAATTGCGGTTGATATCGGCGGTCACGCGCTTGTTGTTGCCGGTGTTGTAGCTGGCAGTGGCGGCGATCATTTCTTCCCGCGTCGGCAGCTTGCTTACCAGGTTGATGTAGCCGCCTGCCGCACCGCGGCCGATGTCGGCGCCGGCCGGACCTTTCGCTACTTCGATCTGCTCGATGTTGAAAGCGTCGCGCGTGATGGCGCCCAGGTCGCGAATGCCGTCCACGAACAGCGAGCCCTGCGCGCTGAAGCCGCGCATCTGGAAAGTGTCGCCGGCGCTGGTGGAACCGTTCTCGCCCAGCTGCAGCGTGATGCCTGGCGTATTGCGCAGCGCTTCCACGATGGACGTCGCGCCCTGTTCCTGGATCACTTCCTTCTTGATGACGGACACCGTCTGTGGCGTATCCACCAGCGGCTGGGTCAGTTTTGGCGAGGATGATTTCTCGGCCTTGTATGGCGCATCGGCGCTGGCCTGGACCTGCACTTCGGCCATGGTCTTTTCGCTGCTTTGCGCCTGCGCGGCGGCAGGCATGCCAATGGCCGCCATGGCGATCAGGGATTGCGTGAGCAGGGGCTGTGCTGCCGCGCTGTGCTTGCGGCTCTGAATGCTTTTCAACGTTTTCTCCGTTCTGACGTGTTGAGGGCTGGCGCCCCGTCAGGGGAGTGGCTGGCTTATTGATTGGGGATTCAAATGATAATGGTTCTCAATTGCATTTACAAGTGATATGATGTCTGGCACACCATATTTGAAAGCGACAACATTGAGCGGTCCAGACCTTACGCAAGCCCAGGCAGCGTCGCGCGCCGTGTGGCTGAAGAACCTGCACCAGTGGCACTGGATCAGCTCCGCGCTGTGCCTGCTGGGCATGTTCCTCTTCGCCATCACGGGCATAACGCTGAACCACGCCAGCCAGATCGAAGCCAAGCCCTCCGTCGTCCGCCAGCAGGCCATGGCGCCGGCGCCGCTGTTGAAGGAACTCAAAGCCTTCGCCAGCGGCCATGACGGCGACAAAGCCCCGCTGCCGGCAGCGGCGGAGCGCTGGCTGCTCGCTACCTGGTCGCTTCAGGCAGGCGGTCGCACCGCCGAATGGGCATCCGATGAAGTCTATCTGCCGCTGCCAAAAGCCGGCGGCGATGCCTGGGTGCGCATCGGCCTCGATGACGGCGCGGCGGAGTTCGAAAACACCGACCGTGGCTGGATCTCGTGGCTGAACGATGTCCACAAAGGCCGCAATACCGGCGCGGCCTGGAACTGGTTCATCGATATTTTCGCCGTGTCCTGCCTGGTGTTCTGCGTTACCGGCCTGCTGATCCTGAAGTTCCACGCGGCCAAGCGGCCGTTCACCTGGCCGATGGTCGGGCTGGGCGTGCTGATCCCCTTCGTTATTGCTCTGCTGTTCATTCATTAAGGACCACCATGAAACTTCACTATTCCATCGCTCTCGCCGTGCCGCTGGCCAGCGCCAATGCGATGGCCGCCGACCTGGCGCTCAAGCTCGACATCCCGCAACTGAACGTCGCCGAATACCACCGTCCTTATGTGGCGGCCTGGCTGGAAAACTCGGACCAGAAAGTGGTAAGCAATCTGGCCGTGCTGTACGACGTGAAGAAGAAGGACAACGCGGGCAGCAAGTGGCTGAAGGATATGCGCCAGTGGTGGCGCAAGTCCGGCCGCGATGTGCAGATGCCGATGGATGGCGTGAGCGGCGCCACCCGCAGCCCTGGTGAACACACGCTGACCTTCCCCGGCGCGAAAGACACGCTGGCCAAGCTGCCGGCCGGCGAGTACACCGTGCTGGTGGAAGTTGCGCGCGAAGCGGGTGGCCGCGAAGTCGTGAAGGTGCCTGTGGCCTGGCCGCCGAAGTCGGCGCAGAACATTCCTGCCAAGGGCAAGGAAGAAGTGGGCAACGTGGTTGTTCAACTCAAGCCATAAGGACCGGCCATGAAATTCGCTAAAACCCTGATCGCACTGGCACTGGCTGGTGCTGCCGTCAGCGCGCACGCCCACAAGCCATGGCTGCTGCCATCGTCTACCTATGTGGAAGCGAAAGAGCCCTGGATTACGGTCGACGCGGCCGTCTCGGAGGGCTTGTTCGATATCGACCATTTGCCGGTCAAGTTGGATGGCATCACTGTCACCGGCCCGGACGGCGCCACCGTGCCACTGGAAAATGCCAGCACCGGCAAGATGCGCTCGACCTTCGACGTGAAGATGGCCAAGCCAGGCACTTACAAGGTGGCGCTGGTGTCGCAGAGCGTGTTCGCCAGCTGGAAAGTCAATGGCGAAACGAAACGCTGGCGCGGCAACGAAGCCGAGATGGCGAAAGAAGTGCCGGCCAATGCGGAAGAGCTGAAAGTGTCGCGTACCGACAGCCGCCTGGAGACGTTCGCCAGCGCGAACAAGACCGACGACGCCGTATTCAAGCCGACCGGTGTGGGCCTGGAGCTGGTGCCGGTCACCCATCCGAACGATATGCGTGCGGGCGAGAAGGCCACCTGGCGCTTCCTGCTGGACGGTAAGCCTGCGGCCAATCAGGCCTTCAGCATGATTCCGGGCGGTGTGCGCTATCGCGGCACGCTGGGCGAGATTCGCCAGAACACCGATGCGAAAGGCGAAATCACCTTCACCATTCCGGCTGCGGGCATGTATCTGGTCACCAGCAGCTGGCCTGCGATGCCGCCAGCCCAGCCGGGCCAGCCGCCGCAAATGCCGCCGCGCCGCGTGACGTACGCTGCAACGGTGGAAGTGCTGCCTCAGTAATAGATGAGCACACGAAGATGAGTACACGACGCGTCCTGCTGCCGCCTGCCATTTCGGCTGAAACGCCGATGGCGGAAGGGCGCGTTCATGACTTCCGTGGCGAGACAATGGGCACCACCTGGTCGGCGCGCGTGGTGCTGGGCGCCGATGCACCATGGCTGCAGCGGGGCTTGCAGCAGCAGCTCGATGCGGTTGTGGCCGAGATGAGCCACTGGGAGCCGGACTCGGACCTGGGCCGCTTCAATCGTTCGGGCGCTGGCACCTGGCACACGCTGCCTGAAGCCTTCTTTACCGTGCTGGCGTATGCGATGAACGTATCGCGCCTGTCGGACGGTGCTTGCGATCCCTGCGCGGGCGAGCTGGTGAACCTGTGGGGCTTCGGTCCCGCGCGCCGTTATGACGAGCCGGGATTCGAGCCGCCGAGCGGGCAGCAGGTGGCGTATGCCCGCGAACGTCTGACGATGCGCGAGGTAGAGCTGGACCGGCCGCGCCGCCGCGCTTTCCAGCCCGGCGGCATTCAACTCGACCTGTCGGCCGTGGCGAAAGGCTATGGCGTGGATGCGCTGGCGCTGTGGCTGGAAGGGCAGGGCATACATCACTATCTGGTTGAAGTGGGCGGTGAATTGCGCGGCGCGGGCTTCAAGCCTGACGGCCAGCCGTGGTGGGTATCGCTTGAAACGCCGGCTGCGGGCGTGGCCGACATCGCCGTCGCGCTGCATGGCCTTGCGGTCGCCACCTCGGGCGATTACCGCCGCTACTTCATGCGCGACGAGCGGCGCTTCGCGCACACCATCGACACGCGCACCGGCGCGCCGATTGCGAACAATGTGGCATCCGTGACCGTCGTCCATGAACAGGCGATGGCAGCGGATGCCTGGTCTACCGCGCTCACTGTACTGGGCGCGCAGGCCGGCCTTGCGCTGGCCGAACAACAGGGACTGGCTGCCCGCTTCCTGCTGCGCGAGGGCGATGTCCTGCGCGAAGCGATGAGCAGCCGTTTCCGGCAAATGCTTGACGACGAATGATACTGACGAACGACACCACCCGCCTTGCCCTGACAGCTGCCTGCCTGGCCAGCTATGGCCTGGTATGCCTTGCGCCTTGGCTGCGCCACCGCCGCGCGCGCGCAGCCGCGCATGCAGCGCGCGCGGCTGCCGGTGCAAACCCGTGGATCGTCGCCTACGCAAGCCAGACCGGCAATGCCGAACAGCTGGCGCGCCAGACCAGCGAAACCTTACGCGTGGCCGGCATTCCCAGCCGCATCTGCGAGTTCGACGAACTGGAGCATCATGACCTCAGCAGCGCGGAGCGTATTCTCTTCCTCACCTCGACTTACGGCGAAGGCGACGCGCCCGATGCCGCCGCCGGTTTCGTGCAGCGCCTGATGACGCGCAGCGGCCTGCAATTGCAGCATCTGCACTACGCAGTGCTGGCGCTGGGAGACAGCGCTTATGCATCGTTCTGCGGTTTCGGCCGCGCGCTGGACGCGTGGCTGCACGGACAGGGCGCGCGTCCGCTGTTCGCGCGGGTGGAAGTAGACCGCAGCAACGTGGACTCCATCGCCGCGTGGCGCAAGCACTTGAGCCATCTGGTGGGCACCAGCGATGCGCCGGATTGGGGCGCTCCGGATTTCGGCAACTGGCGGCTGGCGCAACGCCGCCTGCTGAATCCGGGCAGCGCCGGTGCGCCGATTTATCACCTGGAGCTGGAACCGGAACAAGGTCCGCTGCCCTCGTGGCAATCGGGCGACCTGGCACAGATTGCGGCGCCCGCCGATCCTGAGCGTCCGCGCGAATACTCGATTGCGTCCGTGCCGCAGGATGGCCGCGTGCATCTGCTGGTGCGTCTGCATCGCCACACGGACGGCAGCCATGGCGTTGTATCCGGCTGGCTGACGCAGGATGCGCCGTTGGGCGCTTCGGTGCCGCTGCGCCTGCGCGCACATCGCCGTTTCCGCCTGGAGGAGAATGCGCAACGCCCGCTGATCCTGATCGGCAACGGCAGCGGGATCGCGGGCCTGCGTGGCCACTTGCGCGCACGTGTGGCGGCAGGGCAGACGCGCAACTGGCTGCTGTTCGGCGAGCGCAATGCCGCTCATGACAGCCTTTACCACGAAGAGCTGCAAGGGCTGCAGCGCGGCGGCATGCTGAAACTGGATCTGGCTTTCTCCCGCGATCAGGCGGAACGCATCTACGTGCAGGACCTTCTTCTGCGGGAGGCGGCGACCCTGCGCGCCTGGGTGGAACAGGGGGCCGCTATTTACGTCTGCGGCAGCCTGGAAGGCATGGCAGCTGGAGTCGATAAAGCACTGCAACAAGTATTTACAAGCACATCCATGGCTGAATTGGCAAGAAGCGGCCGTTATCGCCGCGATGTTTATTGAGCAATTGTTGCAAATAAGCGACGTTTGATCAAGAATTAATCAAACAAAGTTTAGTCGCCTTCGTCATGTAACGAATATTCTCCATATATTTCAGCTTTGTAATATTTGTACTGTGAATCATTCTTAGCTACTTGCATAATGCTTGCTCGATGAGCAATAGCAGGTCTTCAACTCGTCGCTCAGCTTTCCATGTTTCGGTTGTTTAGGCGTATGGCTCTGTCATCTCCCAAAGCAGTCCCGGGTTGGTAACCAAGCAGCGCGCGTCCGCAGGAATTCCCATTGCTCATTGATGTTTTCAACACTCAGGAGTAATGAATGGTATTCCAAGAAAAAATCGGTGTGACCTCCGTACGTCTGGCGCTGACCGCGCTGGCTGGCTCGGTACTGTTTGCCGGCCAGGCATTCGCCCAAGAACAAGCGATGCAGCGCGTCGAGATCACCGGTTCCGCAATTAAGCGTATCGCCGTCGAAGGCGCACTGCCAGTGCAGCGCCTGTCCGCTGAAACCATCGCCAAGACCGGCGCTACCACCGTAGCTGACCTGATCCAGGCGCTGCCTGCCATGCAGGGCTTCACCATTGACGCAATCGCAGCCGGCACCAACTCCGGTGGCCGTGTTTCCGCGTCCATCCACGACATCGGCGAAGACTACACCCTGGTGCTGCTGAACGGCCGCCGCGTGGCGCCGCAGGGCTCCGGTTCCGCTGTCAACCTGAACGCCATCCCGCTGAGCGCAGTTGAGCGCGTGGAAATCCTGACCGACGGCGCATCCGCCCTGTACGGTTCCGACGCGATCGCCGGCGTGATCAACTTCATCCTGAAGTCCAACGTCAAGGCGCCGACCATCGAAGCAGGCTACCAGCAGCCAGAGAAAAGCTCCCATGGCCAGCAAAGCTACGCTAACCTGACCTTCGGCTTCGGCAATCTGGAAGAAGACCGCTACTCCATCGTGGCCGCTTACCGCCACGACGAGCGCACCGAAATGAAAGCGACCGATCGCGAATTCGCGAAGACCGCTTACGTGCCGTTCTCCTTCAACGGTACCAACTACATCTACGACCGCACCTCCACCGCGACCGTGCCGGCCAACGTGTCCGTGACCTTCACCGATCCTAAGCAAGCTGCGATCGGCTTCAGCCCATACCTGAAGAAGAACGGCACCTGCCCGTCGATGAACCAGATCAGCCTGGCCAACACCGCGACCACCCAGAACTGCGCATTCGATTTCGTGCAGACCGTGGGCATCGTGCCAGAGAACAAGCGTGACAGCTTCTTCGGCAAAGGCACCTTCAAGCTGACCGAGAACATCAACCTGTTCGCTGAAACCGCGCTGTCCCGCCTGGACCTGACCGCGAAGATCGCACCGAACACCGCGCCGTTCACCATCGCGACTTCCTCGTCCTACTACAAGGACAACGTGCTGCCATACCTGACCCCGGAGCAGGCGGCATCCGTGAAGACCGTAGCCGGTAACTACCGTACCTACGACTGGGGCACCCGCGACAGCGAAACCATCACCGACTCCAAGCACCTGGTGGTTGGCGCTGAAGGCGATATCGGCGCATGGTCGTTCAACACCGGCCTGACCTGGTCGCGCAACTCGATCGACGAGCGCTACGTCGGCGGCTACGCGCTGGACAAAGAGTTCCGCGACATGCTGGCCAACCGTTCCTTCGACCCGTTCGCTCCTATCGGCGCACAGTCCGACGCAACCAAGCAGCTGATCAACAACTCGATCTTCCACGGCTCGATCCGTACCGCATCGACCACCCTGAAGGGCGTTGACGCACACGGTTCCCGTGAACTGTTCGATCTGCCAGGCGGCAAGGCAAGCATCGCAGTGGGCGGCGACTGGCGCCAGTACAAGTACGAGCAGACTCCATCGGAAGCTGCTGCGACCGGCAAGGTGTACAACCTGAACGCGCCTCCAGCTTACGACATGACCCGTGACGGCTACGGCGCCTTCGCCGAACTGGCCGCTCCAGTCATCAAGAAAGTGGAACTGTCGGCAGCTGTGCGTTACGACTCGTTCTCGGCAATCGACAACGGCATCACCGGCACCACCCTGGGCAACCGCGAATCCGCAACCACCTACAAGGTGAGCGCTCGCTGGCAGCCAGTGCAGTCCGTGCTGATCCGCGGTTCCTACGGCACCGGCTTCAAGGCGCCTTCGATGCTGGACATTGGCCAGCCGCTGGTTAACGCCGGCTTCACCGCCGGTAACTTCAACTGCCCAATCGCGAGCGCTGACTACTGCCGTCCAGGTAAGACCCAGTACAACGTGATCTCCGGCGGTAATGCAGATCTGAAGCCAGAGAAGTCCAAGCAGTTCACCCTGGGCTTCCGCGTTGAGCCAACCAATGCCTTCTCCTTCGGCGCCGACCTGTGGGACGTGAAGATCGACGACAAAGTGTCCGCGATCTCCGAGCAGCAGGCATTTGCCGATCCGGTGAAGTTCCGTGACCTGTTCACCACCTACACCGAGCCAGCAACCGGCAATACCTACTGGGCGTTCAAGTCGCTGTCGATCAACATCGGCCACACCCACCAGCAAGGTATCGACTGGGATACCACCGTGCGTCACAAGTTCGGTTTCGGTAACCTGACCTCGAACCTGGCCGGCACCTACCTGCTGAAGTCGAACTACACCGTTCCTGGTACCAGCGACCAGTGGACCAACGACATGAACTTCTTCGGTATCGACAACAAGGTATCGTTCCGTCACGTGATCCGTTGGACCACCACCCTGGACACCGGTGCGTTCAGCAACACCATCATCGCCAACTACCGCAACGGCTACACCGACGCGGAAGCGACCGTGCGTAACCTGACCACCAACAAGAACGAAGTGATTCGTCTGGATGTGCCTTCGTACATCACCTGGGATTGGCAGGGCAAGTGGAACGTGACCAAGGCAGTCCAGCTGCGCGCTGGTATCAAGAATCTGCTGGATCGCGATCCGCCGCTGTCGCTGCGTAACTCCTCGGGCCACCAGGTTGGCTTCGACCCACGTTACGCCGATGTCTTCGGCCGTACCTTCTACGTTAGCGGTGCTTACACCTTCTAAACCAAGGGCATGAAACTGGTGGCTGCCACATCGTGGCAGCCACCTGGTTTCAGTCTCTGGTTTGAGCAAACGCCCCGGGCGCTTCGGCGCACGGGGCGTTTTTTATTGCGCGAGTTCTTCCAGTTTGAGCTGCAGCGTCGAGAGGCTGGGCTTGTCGACGAAAACGCAGCGTTTGCCGTGGCGTTTGCAGTAGTCCTTCACGCGCCAGTAGGCGGCGTGGCTGATGCAGCCGGTCTGGCAGATCACCAGGTCGGCGGAGGCCAGGCTGGATTCGAGCTGGTTGGCGTTGTGTTCAAGGCCGCCGTCGTGATGGCTGAAGCGCGCGCCGGCCTGCTCCAGCAGGGCACGGTAGCTGGCCACGTTGCCGCTGCGGCCGCCGACGCACAGTACATGGCGTTCGGCGAGGCGGCCATGCAGGACGACCTGGCGCTCGGCGAGACGGCCATGCAGGACGGCCTGGCGCGCGTCTCCACCGGGTTCCGTGGCTGCCGCCGCGTCGCCCGGTAGGCGATGGCTTGCTGCGAGGGCGCGTCCGGGCGCGGAGTCGCTGCCAGGCGCGGCGTGGCACGTCGGCGTGTCTTCGGCACGCACGTTTTCCGCTTCGCTCAGCGCGCGGCGCAGGTCGGCAATCTGTTGCCGTTGCGAGCGTTCGCGTTCTTCGGCCAGTTCCAGCTGGCGTGCCAGGCGTTCGCGTGTGGCCAGGCCGGGTATGGATGCGCGCAGCTCTTCCAGTTCCTGCCGCAGCGACGAGATGATGCTGTCGCGCCCAATCAGCTGCGCGCGCAGTTGCATCATGGCCACGTTGTGGCGCTCCTGTTCCGCCGTGCGCTCCTGCTGCGCCGCTGCGCTGCGCTGTTGCAGACGCGCGAGCTCGCGGGTGAGGACGGCATTGTCAGTGGCGAGTCCATTCAGGCGCTGAATATCGGCGCGGGCAACGGCGCCTGCCTGGTGCTGGATCATGTGCAGGTCGCGGCACATCAGTTCTTCCAGCGCCTGCGTGCAGTGCGGATGCGTCAGGCCGGCGAAAAAGGCGCCGGACACATCGCCGCTGGATACGGCCTTATGCCATAAGGCTTCCAGCGCAGTGCTGTCCTTGGCGCTGCGGAAGCGCTGCAGCGTGACGGCATAGCGGCGCTCCAGTTCCTTCTGCACCGCTTCGGACAGGCGATTGCGGCTGCCGCATTCGCTCACGGTGCCGACGTGGATTTCGTAATCGCTCGCGATCGGCGTGCCGCCGGCCGCTTTGCCGACTACTTTGCGCAGTACCGGCAAGGGCAGGCCGACGCCAACCAATGGACAGAGACAGTTATGTCCCAGTTCCCAGATGCGGCGCCGCCTCGGCGCTGGCGCGGCGGGCAGCAGCGCTTCGTGTTGATCGCACATGGCGCACCCCCATCAGGCGAGTTGCGGGGCAGGACGCTGGCGACCCATGATGCGGCTCAGGAAGCTGGGCTGCGGCTGCGGCAGCGAGCGTTCCACGACAGCCGCCCATTGCTCGGACAGCTGCTGGCAGGTCGCGCTCAGCACTGGCGCCAGGCCGGGCAGGGTGGACAGCGCTTTCAAATGGCGTTCGATAACCGACGCCAGCTTGACGCAGCCGCCGTTGTCGCCGGCATTCGCGGTGTAGTGCGACATCAGGTGCAGCACCGCGGAGAGCATCAGTTCCGGATGCTGATTGGGTTCGTGGAAGATCGGGTCGTTCTGGTCGATAGCCATGGTCACTCCATCAAAGGCTTGGGTGGCTGGCTGCCGCGTTGGGGCGGTTGGCTGGCGGGGGAAAATCAGGCGGTCAGGATCAGTTTATTCAGCTGGGTAATGCGCAAGCGATAGATGCGGCCGGCGTGTTCGATTTCGATTTCACGCTTGTCCTGCATCAAGCCGGCCGTGGTGTAGCGCGGTACTTGCGGCGCGGCTGGCGGCACGGCAGGTGCGAGGCCGGTGGCGGGGGAGGTGGTCTCAGTGCTGTGCATTGTTTTTGTCCTTGAATAAGAATGATTCGCATTTGCATTATGAGGAGCACGAAACCGCTTGTCAATAAAAAAAGACCCGCCGAAGCGGGCCCAAGCTGGGTGAGAAAGTTCAGAGGGCAGCCAGCAGCGGTGCTGGGGCTTCCGCCGGCGCGGCAGCTTTGCCTCGGCCCGGCAGTTTGCTGCGGGCGCGGGAGGGCGGCAGCCGGCGCAGACACTTGAGCGCATCGACATCCTTGATGCCGATGGTGCGCTGGTCCACGCTGATCAGGCCGATTTCATTGAATGCGGATAGGGTGCGGCTGACGGTTTCCAGAGTCAGGCCCAGGTAGGAGCCAATCTCGTGGCGCGTCATGCGCAGATTAAAGAGTTTGCTGGAATAGCCCATCTGGGCAAAGCGTTCCGACAGCGACACCAGGAAGCGCGCCACGCGGGCTTCGGCGCTGAGCGCGCCCAGCATGCCGATCATGGCTTGTTCGCGCACCAGTTCGCGGCTCATCACGCCGTACATCATGTTTTCCAGTTCCAGATGGATGCGGCCCAGTGCGGTCAGCTTTTTGAAGGGTAGCAGAATCAGGTCGCAGTCCGACAGCGCAACCGCCTCGGAAGAGTAGTGGCGGGTGTGGATGCCGTCGACTCCCAGCAGGTCGCCCTTCATCGGGAAGGCCAGCACCTGCTCGTTGCCGAATTCGTCGATCAGCACGGTTTTCAGGAAGCCCGAATTGACCACGTAGAGCATGTCGAAAGGCTGGCCGATGGTGTGGATGCGCTGGCCGGTCTTGAACTGCACATGCTGAAACAGCAGCTCGTCGACATTGATGGGGCAAACGGGAATGTGCAGCAGTTCGCAGACTTCTTTCAGGTTGGACCAGAGGCGGCCCTGGCGCTGGCGTCCTGCTTCCATGGGGGAAGTGGGCGCGCCCGCACGAACGTCGGACGATTGCGTTGAGAGCATTCTCATCTCCTGATTCTGGACAGGTCGCTTGCGGGTTTTTATGTTGCCGGTAAGCGTGTGAACGTCCGGCAACTCAAGCGTGATGATTTCAGTATGCCAACAGAGGTTTTGCTTTCATATCAGCAAAGCGCTGAATATGGGCGTAGGAGGGCGCGTAGGGCTGTAGGAATATTCCGAATTTTCAGAGACAGCTCGCTTAGGTCTTAAACGGAGACAGCAGTTTGTGCGCGACAGCGTACTGCACCATTTCCGACAGCGACGCCATCCCCATTTTTTGCATGATGCGGGTCTTGTGCGTGCTCACGGTTTTCACGCTCAGGTGCAGGCCGTTGGCGATTTCTGTGATGGATTTGCCACCCACCAGCAAGGAGAAGACTTCGAATTCGCGGTCCGACAGCTGCTTGTGCAGCAGTGTCTCGCTGGGCTGCATGATGTTCAGGGCCAGCTGTTCCGCCACTTCGGTACTGATATAGGGGCGGCCCGACGCCACTTTGCGGATCGCGCCCACCAGCTGGGTACCCGCACTTTCCTTGGTCAGATAGCCTTGGGCGCCGGCGCGGATGGCGCGCACGGCATATTGTTCTTCCTCGTGCATGGTGAGGATGAGAATGGCGATCTTGGGCGCCTCGCTCTTGATCTGGCGGATCAGGTCGACGCCGCTGCGGCCCGGCATGGACAAGTCGAGCAGCAGCAGATCGAAGCCGCCCTTGCGCACGTGGCCCAGTACTTCGAAGCCGTCGATGGCTTCGCCGACGATGTCAATGTCCGGTGCCCCGTCAAGAATGCGCTTCAGGCCCTCGCGCATGATGGTGTGGTCGTCGGCAATGACAATTCGAATCATGGTTATTTTAATAATTGTAAGTATTAGTTAACATTGAGGACACGCTTGAGCGTGCCGGCGCTACTTGTCTTATTCAATCGGCGTCGGGTCTTTGATCAAACGGTGTACCAGCACCGGGATCTTCGAGTGCGACAGCACTTTATTGGTCACGCTGCCCAAAAGCAACTGGCCCCAGCCGCTGCGGCCATGCGAGCCCATGAAGATCAGGTCGCAGCCATTCTTCTCGGCCACGTCCACGATTTTCAGCGCCGCGCTTTCCGCAAAGGCCGTCATCCCTTCCGCCCGCACGCTTTTCTTGGCGCAGGATTCCAGGATAGGCTGCACGTGCTCGTTCCCGGCCCGCTGCATCGCCGCCCGGTATTCCTCTTCACTGGGGTAGCTGGGCGGGATGATTTCCACATAAATTGGGTACTGGTACTCCGGCGCCACAAACAGTGCAAGGACTTCGGCGCCCATCTGCTGTGCGAAATTTGTTCCGGCACAGGCGGTTTTGGCGGAAACTGCCGAACCGTCGGTCGTAATCAGGATTTTCCGGTACATACAAGCCTCCTTTATGGGGATCCTACACTCATTGTAGCCCTGTTTTCGCTTATTGTTTGCTTGTAAAGACTTGATATTTATCAAGAAACATCATGTTTGGACGCAAACAAGCTGCAAATTCGTCATTTTCAGAGAGCGCCCAAATACAACAATCTGCATTCAGTGACTGGGAATGCAAAGGGAGAGATTGAACTGAGGGCCGCCCCCCTGCTACACTCGCGTAAGTGCGTTAATATTGCCGGGCATCATCAGTAATACGCCGGCAAAGATACGGCAGCAACATTTTTGATATGGAGAAGCAGGGATTATGACCGACGCCGCTGATGATTTCGACGCATTATTCGAGGAAGTATCCGCGCAGCGGAACAGTGCGCCACCGGCTCCGGCAGCCGCCGCTCCGGCACCTGCCGCCGCTTCCGCAGAAGACGATCTGGAAAATCTGTTCGATGAAATCTCGGCCAGCCGTACCGCTGAACCTGCTGCGGCCGCTGCGCCTGCACCAGTTGCCGCTGCGCCTGCAGCAGAGGCTGAAGCTGGCGAGCATGCCGGCGCTGGTAGCGATAACCCGATGTTTGAGCGTCTGGGCGGCATCGTCCGCCTGCTGCACGACTCGCTGCGCGAACTGGGTTACGACAAGGCTCTGACCGAGGCTTCCACCCAGATCGTGGATGCCCAGGACCGCCTGGAATACGTGGCGACCCTGACCGAGCAGGCCGCCAACAAAGTGCTGAATACGCTGGACGATGGCATGCCTGCCCAGGACGTGCTGTCGAAGAAGTCCAAGGAAATGGAAGACCGCTGGGCCGACCTGTTCGCAGGCAAGCTCAGTATCGATGAATTTAAGACTCTGGCAGGCGATTCGCGTGCCTTCGCGCAGGCGGTGTCGGAAGCGACCGAAGCCGAGAAGGCCCGTCTGCTGGAAATCATGATGGCCCAGGATTTCCAGGATATTACCGGTCAACTGATCAAAAAAGTCGTCGTCATCACCAAGACGGTCGAGCAGGAGCTGGCCCAGCTGCTGAAAGACAATGCCCCGGTTGAGGTGCGCGAGAAGATCGCGCAGAAAGAGGTGTCGCTGATGTCCGGTCCGTCCGCTCCGACGGTGGCCCTGACTCAGGACAGTGTGGACGACCTGCTTGCTGATCTGGGATTCTAATGGACGATATGCTCAAGGAGTTCGTTGTCGAGGCGATGGACTTGGCCGTTAACGTGGAAGAGCACCTGCTGCGCCTCGAACGTGACCCCGACAATAAAGAAACACTGAACGCCGTTTTCCGCTCCTTCCATACCATCAAGGGTGGCGCAGGCTTCATGAATCTGGGTGCGCTGGTTTCCGCCTGCCACCTGACCGAAAACCTGTTCGACGCGCTGCGCACCGGCGCCGCGCCGGTCACGCCGCTGTCGATCGAAGCCGCACTGCAAGCATCCGGCTTCGTGGCAGACCAGCTGGCAGAACTGAATAATGGCGCCGCGCCGGAAAGCCTGGGCGCCATGCCGGGCGATCTGGAAGCGATTCTGAAGGACGCCATCGAAGGCAAAAAAACCTCGGCCAAGCCTGCCGCAAAAGCTGCTCCGGCGCCTGCCGCCGCCCCGGCCGCTGCTGCGCCTGCGGCAAGCGCCGCCGCTGCCGCACCTGCTGCTGCCGCGGCGTCGGCCGATGGCCTGGACTGGGAAGGCATGTATGAAGCCGTGATGCCGCCTGGCTCTTACACCCGTCCTGCCGGCGGCGAAGCAGCAGCGCCTGCTGCCGCTGCCGCGCCAGCGGAAGCCAGCGAAGGCCGCGCCGCCGCTGTCGAAGCACGCTCCGCTCCGGCCGAGCGTCCGACCTCGGCGCCGGCCAAAGAAGAATCCATTCGTATCGACGCCGTCAAGCTGGACGCGCTGCTGGAAGTGGCCGGCGAATCCGTGCAGGCCGCCAACCAGGCAGCCGTGCTGCTGGAACGCCTGCAACAGTTCAAGTTTGAAGGCCAGGCGGCATCGCTGATGTCGGCCCTGACTGAAACCCTGGAACGCGCCTCGCGCTACTCCACCGAACTGCAGCGCGCCACGCTGGCGACGCGTATGCAGCCGGTCGGCCGCCTGTTCCAGAAGTTCCCGCGACTGGTACGTGAACTGGCAAAGGATCTGGGCAAGGAAGTTGAACTGACCATCGAAGGCGCGGAAACCGAAGTGGACCGCGTGGTGGTGGACAGCCTGTACGATCCGCTGGTGCACATGCTGCGTAACGCGCTGGACCACGGCGTGGAAGCACCGGACGAGCGCGTCGCCAAGGGCAAGCCGGCCAAGGCATACATCTCGCTGAAAGCATGGCAGGAGGCCAACTCCGTCATGATCGTGCTGCAGGACGACGGCAAGGGCATGGACCCGGTCGCGCTGAAGCGCAAGGCCGGCGAGAAGGGCCTGATTTCCCCAAGCGCCAACCTGTCGGACGACGAATGCTACCAGCTGGTGTTCCTGCCGGGCTTCTCGACCAAGGAAGTGGCGTCCTCCGTGTCCGGCCGCGGCGTCGGCATGGATGTGGTGAAGACCGCCGTGGAAAAGAACCGTGGTGCGATCCACATCGAATCGGCGCTGGGCAAGGGCACCAAGTTCGCCATCCGCCTGCCGATCGAACTGTCGATCGTGCCGACCATGCTGGTGTCCACCTCCGGCGCACTGCTGGCGCTGCCGATGGCGGTGGTCGAGCGCGTGGTCGAACTGCCGGAAGTATTCATGGAAGTGGGCGGCGCCCCGGTGCTGAAAGACCAGGGCCGTCCACTGCCGGTACGCACGCTGGCTGGTGCGCTGGGCTACGAGCTGTGCTCGGAGCGCGTGGGCATCGTCATCAACGCACCGCAACCTTATATCCTGGCCGTGGAAGCCGTGGACGGTACTGCCGATCTGGTGATCAAACCGATGACCGCGCTGACCGTTGACGGCATTACCGGCACCGCCCGCTCGGCGGAAGGCGAACTAGTGCTAGTAGTTGGCCTATCCTTCCTGATGGATGGTTGCAGGAGCAGTGTACGAATGGCGGCTTAAAACACCGCACAAGAAATACCAGGAGCCTGCAACCCTTACAAAAGGGTCGCGGGCTTTTTTCATATTCGGGAACCGAAAGCAGGTGGCTGCCACGACGTGGCAGCCACCAGGTTTGAGGTTCATCAGCCATTCAGGCACGCGCTCACGAGGCGGAAACCGGGCTTGGTTTTGCATTGCACAAAATATGGCATAATCAAATAGGATCACCTAATCAGGCTGCAGCATGAAAACGCTTTACGACAAACTCTGGGAATCCCACGTCGTGCGGACCGAGGAAGATGGCACCGCACTCCTTTACATCGATCGCCATCTGGTACACGAAGTCACCAGCCCGCAGGCATTTGACGGCCTGCGCGACGCTGGGCGCGACCCGTGGCGCGTCTCCGCCAACCTGGCGGTGGCCGACCACAATGTGCCGACCACCGACCGCTCGCACGGTATTGAAGATCCAGTCTCGCGGCTGCAGGTCGAAACCCTGGACAAGAACACCAAGTCCTACGGCCTGACCTACTTCAATATGAACGACAAGCGCCAGGGCATCGTGCACGTCATCGGCCCGGAGCAGGGCGCGACCCTGCCTGGCATGACCGTGGTGTGCGGCGATTCGCATACTTCGACCCACGGCGCATTCGGCGCGCTGGCACACGGCATCGGCACCTCCGAAGTGGAGCACGTGCTGGCGACGCAATGCCTGCTGGCCAAAAAATCGAAGTCCATGCTGGTGCAGGTCGACGGCGCGCTGCCGCCGGGCGTGACGGCCAAGGACATCGTGCTGGCCGTGATCGGCAAGATCGGCACCGCGGGCGGCACCGGCTACGCCATCGAATTCGGCGGCTCCACCATCCGTTCGCTGTCGATGGAAGGCCGCATGACCGTCTGTAATATGGCCATCGAAGCGGGCGCACGCGCCGGCATGGTGGCGGTCGACCAGACCACTATCGACTACGTCAAAGGCCGTCCGTTCTCGCCGGCCGGTCCGCACTGGGATCACGCCGTGGCTTACTGGCGCACCCTGCAATCCGACCCGGGCGCCAAGTTCGACCTGGTGGTGATGCTGAATGCCGCCGAGATCCGCCCGCAAGTTACCTGGGGCACTTCGCCCGAGCAGGTGACGTCCATCGATGGCCGCGTGCCCGATCCGGATAAGGAAAAAGATCCGGTCAAGCGCGACGCCATGGAAAAGGCGCTGGTCTATATGGGCCTGAATCCGAATACCCCGATGGAAGACATCCGTATCGACAAAGTCTTCATCGGTTCCTGCACCAACTCGCGCATCGAGGATCTGCGCGCCGCAGCCGCCGTTGTGCGCGGCAAGCAGCGCGCTTCGAACGTGAAGCTGGCGCTGGTGGTGCCGGGTTCCGGCCTGGTGAAAGAGCAGGCTGAACGAGAAGGCCTGGACGCGATCTTCAAGGCCGCCGGCTTTGAATGGCGCGAACCTGGCTGTTCGATGTGCCTGGCCATGAATGCCGACCGCCTGGAACCGGGCGAGCGTTGCGCCTCCACCTCCAACCGTAATTTCGAAGGCCGTCAGGGCCAGGGCGGCCGCACCCATCTGGTGTCCCCCGCCATGGCAGCGGCAGCCGGTATCGCCGGCCATTTCGTCGACGTGCGCGCAATGCGCTAAATAAAACTAGGGAATATCCAAAATGAAAACCATCATCGCTCTGATTATCGCAACCCTGGCTCTGACCGGCTGCAACACCATTTCCGGCATCGGCCGTGACGTTCAGAAAGCTGGGCAGGTCGTCACCAGCGCGGGTGGGCACTAAGAACGCCCGGATTGCGCGCCCCGCGGCGCGCACCGGGCATTGAGAAGAGATCATGGAAAAATTTACCGTCTATGAAGGTTTGGTAGCACCGCTTGACCGTGCCAACGTCGATACCGACGCCATCATTCCGAAGCAGTTCCTGAAGTCCATCCACCGCACCGGCTTTGGCCCCAACCTGTTCGACGAGTGGCGCTACCTTGACCACGGCGAACCGGGCATGGACAACAGCAAGCGTCCGCTGAATCCGGACTTCGTGCTGAACCAGCCGCGCTACCAGGGCGCTTCGATTCTCCTGACCCGTAAGAATTTCGGCTGCGGCTCCTCGCGCGAACACGCGCCGTGGGCGCTCGATCAGTTCGGCTTCCGCGCTATCCTCGCGCCAAGCTATGCGGACATCTTTTACAATAACTGCTTCAAGAACGGCATTCTCCCTGTCGTGCTGACCGAAGCGCAGATCGACCATCTGTTCAATGAAGTCAAGGCTTTCCCGGGTTACCGCCTGGTAGTGGACCTTGAAAACCAGCGTGTGGTGACCAGCAATGGTAGTGTCTCTTACCCCTTCGAGATCGACGCCTTCCGCAAATACTGCCTGATGAATGGACTCGACGATATCGGCCTGACCCTGCGTCACGCCGACGCTATCCGCGCCTACGAAGAGCGTCATCTGGCGAACCAGCCCTGGCTGGCCAACGTCATTTAACCTCGATACAAGAACATGAAAATCGCAATTTTGCCGGGCGATGGCATCGGCCCGGAAATCGTCACCCAGGCCGTAAAGGTCCTGAATGCGCTCGACGAGAAGTTTGAAATGGAAACCGCGCCGGTGGGCGGCGCTGGCTACGAGGCCAGCGGCCATCCGCTGCCGGAAGCCACACTGGCATTGGCGAAAGCCGCCGACGCCGTGCTGTTCGGCGCCGTGGGCGACTGGAAGTACGATACGCTGGACCGTCCGCTGCGTCCTGAGCAGGCTATTCTGGGCCTGCGCAAGAATCTGGGCCTGTTCGGCAATCTGCGTCCGGCCATCCTGTATCCGGAACTGGCGGGCGCTTCGACGCTGAAGCCGGAAGTGGTGTCCGGCCTGGATATTCTGATCGTGCGCGAACTGACCGGCGACATCTACTTCGGCCAGCCGCGCGGCGTGCGCGAGTGCGCGGATGGTCCGTTCAAAGGCCAGCGCGAAGGCTTCGACACCATGCGCTATGCGGAAGGCGAGATCCGCCGCATCGCCCATGTGGCTTTCCAGGCAGCGCAGAAGCGCGGCAAGCGCCTGACCTCCGTGGACAAGGCCAATGTGCTGGAGACTTTCCAGTTCTGGAAAGACATCGTCACCGACGTGCACAAGGAATACCCGGACGTGGCGCTGGACCATATGTACGTGGACAACGCCGCCATGCAGCTGGTGCGCGCGCCGAAGAAGTTCGACGTGATCGTGACCGGCAATATGTTCGGCGACATCCTGTCCGACGCGGCGGCCATGCTGACCGGTTCGATCGGCATGCTGCCATCGGCTTCGCTGGACGCCAACAACAAGGGCCTGTACGAACCGTCGCACGGCTCGGCTCCTGATATCGCGGGCAAGGGCGTTGCCAACCCGCTGGCCACGATCCTGTCGGCCGCCATGATGCTGCGCTATTCGCTGAACCGCGCGGAACAGGCCGACCGTATCGAGAACGCCGTCAAGAAGGTGCTGGCGCAGGGCCTGCGCACGCCGGATATTTACGAAGACGGCACGACCAAGGTCGGCACGGAGCAGATGGGCGACGCGGTGGTTGCGGCGCTGGCCTGAGAAACCAAGGCATAAGCTGGTGGCAGCCACGATGTGGCAGCCACCACGCCAGCGGCGCGGAACAGGTGGCCGCCACGAAGTGGCTGCCACCAGGTTCTGCCCCTGGTTTAAAAGAATTCACATCCAAAGGAAAGCAAAATGAAACTCGTAGGTCTGGTTGGTTGGCGCGGCATGGTCGGTTCGGTCCTGATGCAGCGCATGCAGGAAGAGGGCGATTTCGCCCACATCGAGCCGGTTTTCTTCAGCACTTCGAACACCGGCGGCGCAGCTCCGGCGATGGCGAAGAATGAAACCACCCTGAAAGACGCCACCAACATCGACGAACTGAAACGCTGCGAGATCATCATCTCCTGCCAGGGCGGCGACTACACCTCGGCCGTGTTCCCGAAGCTGCGCGCAGCGGGCTGGAACGGCTACTGGATCGATGCTGCATCGACCCTGCGCATGGACAAGGATGCCGTGATCGTGCTCGATCCGGTCAACCTGAACGTGATCAAGGATGCGATGACCAAGGGCGTGAAGAACTTCATCGGCGGTAACTGCACCGTGTCCTGCATGCTGATGGGCCTGGGCGGCCTGTTCAAGCAGGACCTGGTGGAGTGGATGACGTCCATGACCTACCAGGCGGCATCCGGCGGCGGCGCACAGCATATGCGCGAGCTGCTGACCCAGTTCGGCACTATCAACAGCTCCGTAAAAGCGCTGCTGGACAACCCGGCTTCCGCGATTTTGGAAATTGACCGCCAGGTGCTGGCCACCCAGCACGGCCTGTCCGGCGAAGAGACCAAGCAGTTCGGCGTGCCGCTGGCCGGCAACCTGATTCCATGGATCGACAAGGACCTGGGCAACGGCCAGTCGAAGGAAGAGTGGAAGGGCGGCGCCGAGACCAACAAGATCCTGGGCCGCGGTGAAGGCTTCACCGGCTCCGTGATCCCGGTCGACGGCCTGTGTGTGCGTATCGGTGCGATGCGCTGCCACAGCCAGGCGCTGACCATCAAGCTGAAAAAGGATGTGCCGCTGGACGAGATCAACGACATCATCGCCAAGGACAACCAGTGGGTAAAATTCGTGCCGAACACCCGTGAAGCATCGATGAAGGATCTGACCCCGGCAGCGGTCACCGGCTCCCTGACCATCCCGGTTGGCCGCGTGCGCAAGATGTCGATGGGCGGCGAATATCTGTCCGCATTTACCGTCGGCGATCAGCTGCTGTGGGGTGCTGCGGAACCACTGCGCCGCATGCTGCGAATTGTTCTCGATAAATAATCATTCGATAATAATTAACTAACACCTCGTGATTAATAAATAAGATAAGTAATATTTTCTAAAGGCCGGATTTCAAAGGGAAATCTGGCCTTTTTCTTTGAATAAAAGATTATTTTCGGCATAGAGGAAACAGAATAGGGTTTCATAGAGGGAGAATGCTTGCATGCCTGAGGGCATGATGTTATGTTGGGCACCTCTGGGAAAGTAACATTTTTCCACTGCTAACCATTTCGCTGCCCTCACTATGCCAGTACAAAAGCCTTCCAAGGTCGCTTCGTTCGCTTTGAAAACTCTGACCGCCGCCGTGATCGGCACGGTCTTATTGTCCCCCGCGGCTTACGCTGCCGGACTTGGCAAGCTCACGGTCCTCTCGTCGCTGGGCCAGCCGCTGCGCGCCGAAATCGAACTGACCTCCGTCACGCCGGAAGAGGCGCAAGAGCTGGTGGCCAAACTGGCCTCGCCGGACGCCTTCCGCGCCGCCAATATCGATTTCAACTCGGCTCTGCTGCAGCTGCGCTTCGACGTGGAAGCACGCGGCGGCCGCCAGTTCATCCGTGTCACTTCGTCGCAGCCGATCAACGAGCCTTTCGTCGATATGCTGCTGGAGCTGACCTGGACCAATGGCCGTCTGGTGCGCGAATACACCTTCCTGCTCGATCCGACCGAGATGCGCCAGGCGAATGCGCCGCAAGTGGCTGCGCCGGTTGAGAACCGCGCTGCGCAGGCGGCTGCTGCGCGTTCGGCTACGGCCGCACCGCGCGCTGCCGCAACGCCGGCAGCGGCGCCTTCCGAAGCGCCGGCCAGCCCGGTGCGTCCTTCGCGTGCTGCGCCGGCCGAAGGTTCGGGCGCCGATCAGTACCAGGTACAGCGCGGCGACACGCTGAGCAAGATCGCCGGCCGCATGAAGCCGGGCGATATTTCGCTGGATATGATGCTGGTCGCGCTGTACCGCGCGAATCCGGAAGCCTTCAGCGGCAACAATATGAACCGCCTGAAGTCGGGCACCATCCTGTCCGTGCCGAACGCCGATGCCGTGCGCTCGTCCGTTGGCAACGAAGGTGAGGCACGCGGCGTCGTGGTCGCCCATGCTGCCGACTTCAACGCCTACCGCGCCAAGCTGGCAGGCCAGGTGGCTTCGAGCACCGCCGCCAAGGCGCCGGAACAGCAGCAGAGCGCAGCGGGCAAGATCACTGCTCGCGTGGAAGAGCGTCCGACTGCCGTCACCGAATCGAAGGACCAGCTGAAGCTGTCCAAAGCCGGCGAGGCTGCCGGCAAGGCCGGCCAGACCGCTGCCGTGGAAGACAAGATCGCCAAGCAGCGCGCCGCCGACGACGCCAGCAACCGCGTGAAGGAACTGGAAAAGAACGTCAGCGATCTGGAAAAGCTGATGGCCGTGAAGAACAAGGCCGCTGCCGAGGCGCAGAGCAAGGCCTCCGTGCCTGAGCTGGACGTCACCGGCAAGACCGTGGCTGCGGCCAAGCCGGCAGCATCGGCGCCAGCGGCCAGCGCACCTGCGCCGGCCAAGCCAAAGAAACCGGTGGTCACGACCCCGTCGAAGCCGATCCAGGAACCTGGCCTGGTCGACTTCATCATGGATAACCTGCAGATGATCGGCATCGCCGTCGCTGCACTGCTGGGGGGCGCGGCGCTGATGGTATCGCGCCGCCGCAAGGCACAGCAGCTGATGGTGCCGAAGGGCGAGTCCAGCCTGCTGGGCGATCCGGGCACCACAGCCGCGCCAATGTTCGCCGAAACCGGCGGCGCCAGCGTGGACACCAACAACAGCGTGTTCAATTCGAATTTTGCACCGTCGGCCAGCCAGCTGGATACCAATGAAGTCGATCCAGTGGCGGAAGCCGATGTGTACATCGCCTACGGCCGCGACGCGCAAGCCGAAGAGATTCTGAAGGAAGCACTGCGTACCCATCCTGAGCGCCATCAGGTGCGTCTGAAGCTGCTGGAAATCTACGCCAGCCGGAAGGATACCCGCGCCTTCGAAACCCAGGCCAGCGAGCTGTATTCGATGAGCAAAGGGCAGGGCGACGAGTGGGCGCAAGCGGCGACCATGGGCCAGAGCATTGACGCTGACAATCCGCTGTACGCCAACGCGGCACAGCCGTCCGCAGGCGTGGGTCTGGGCGCAGCTGCCGCGGGCGTTGCCGCAGCCGGCGCTGCCGAAGCGTTTGCACCGAACGCCGGCACCAGCGAAGACATTCACGATCTGGCGTCCCTGTTCGCCGAACCGACTACGCCAGCCCCGGCGCCGGCTGCTGAAGAGCCGAGCCTGGACCTGGACCTGAGCCACGATGCCTCCACGGCTGCCGCACCGGCTGCCGAAAGCAATCTGATGGACTTCGACCTGGACCGCGATGCAACTGCGCTGCCGTCCCTGGAAGAGATGGCCAAGGAAGAGGAAGGCAAGACTGCCAAAGCCGCCGATTCGAACACGCTGGACTTCGACCTGGGTGGTCTGAGCTTCGACGCTGAAGCGCCTGCGCCAAGCGCAGAAGCTCCAGCCGCTGCCGAACCTGCGCCGGCAGCGAACGATGTGCCGGATCTGGCCTTTGACATGGACTTCGGCGCCAAGACAGAAACGCCAGCCGCGCCGGAACCGGTTGCCGCGGCAGAAGAGCCAGCCGCCTCGCTGGCCGACGACCTGGGCATGGACTTCAGCCTGGATCTGCCGAGCGAAGTGAAACCGGCCGCCGAAGCGGAAGCCAAGGCCACCGACGCTGATCCGCTGGCTGGCCTGGATCTGATGGACTTCACCCTGCCGGGCAGCCCGGCGCCGGCCGTTCCTGCTGACGAAACCCCGCTGTCCGCATCGGACTTCTCGGCACCGGAACAGGACTCTGAAGTGGCCACCGCTGTGGCACCGGCCGAATTCGACCTGTCCGGCATCGACCTGGACCTGGGCACTGAAACCGCCCACGCGCCAGCCGAAACCGAAATGTCGGCCCTGCACATGGAGATGGACACCAAGCTGGATCTGGCCATCGCCTACCAGGAAATCGGCGACAAGGAAGGCGCGCGCGAACTGCTGGATGAAGTGATCCGTGGCGGCAGCGACGACCAGGTTGCCCGTGCCTCGACAATGCGCGCCCAGCTGGGCTAAACGTTATAATCCCCGCTCGCAGAACGGGGAGTTCAATTGAAACGCATTGCATTAGGGGTCCAGTACAACGGTGCCGAGTGGCTCGGCTACCAGATCCAGCCGCACGGCCAGACCGTGCAGAACAAGCTGGAGGAGGCGATCGAGAAGTTCGCCTGCGTCAAGATCGGCACCACCTGTGCCGGCCGCACCGACGCAGGCGTGCACGCCCTGAGCCAGGTGGTGCACTTCGACACCGATCTGATGCGCGAACCGCACGCCTGGGTGCGCGGCATCAACGCCTTCCTGCCGGACTCCATCGGCGTGCGCTGGGCAAAATATCTGCCTGACGCGCCCACGCCTGAGCAGGAATTCCACGCCCGCTTCAGCGCCCGCTCCCGTACTTATCACTATCTGCTGTTCAATCACCAGGTGCGTTCGCCTTTGCTGGCGGGCCGCGCCGGTTTTTGCCATCGGCCGCTGGACGTGGAGCGCATGCGCGAAGCGGTCAAGCCGCTGATCGGCACCCACGACTTCACCGCCTTCCGTGCCTCCATGTGCCAGGCCAGGACGCCGGTGAAAGAGATGTACGAGATCGGTATCGAGCGCCACGGCGACATGATCCTGTTCACGCTGCGCGCCAACGCCTTCCTGCACCACATGGTGCGCAATCTGGTTGGCTCGCTGATCTACGTCGGCCAGGGCCGCGAAGACACCGGCTGGCTGGGCAGGCTGCTGGCGGGCCGCGACCGTACCGTGGCCGCGCCGACCTTCATGCCAGACGGCCTGTATCTCGCCAAGATCGAGTACGATGCCAGGTGGAACTTGCCGTACGAAGAGCCCCGCATCCTCCCCGCTTTCTAGGAATTGCCATGTCCCGCACACGCATCAAGATCTGCGGCCTGACCCGCGAAGAAGACGTCCTTGCCGCCGTTGCGGCAGGCACGGATGCGGTCGGTTTCGTGTTCTATCCGAAAAGCCCGCGCTACGTGACGCCGCAGCGCGCCGCCGAGCTGATTGCGCTGTTGCCGCCGTTCGTTACGGCGACTGGCCTGTTTGTCAACGCCAGCGCGGAGGAAGTGGCGGCCACCGTGGCGGTGGCGCCGGTGTCGCTCCTGCAGTTCCACGGCGACGAAACGGCGGAGCAGTGCGCCGCGGCGGCGCAGGCGGCCAATCGCGCCTTCATGCGCGCCTTCCGCGTGAAACCGGACACCAGCTCCGGCGAGCTGTTAGAATACGAAGCACAATGCCGCGCATCCAGCCGGCTGTTCTCGGGCCTTCTGCTCGACACCTTCGTGGATGCATATGGCGGCGCAGGAAAGGTTTTCGATTGGTCTCTCATTCCAAAAGATCTCGCGCATCGGGCCGTTTTGAGTGGTGGCTTGAGCGTTGCAAATGTGACTGGCGCGGTTGCCAGCGTTCGCCCGTACGCGGTTGACGTCAGTAGTGGCGTCGAGCGCGCCAAGGGCATCAAGGACGCCCGCCTGATCGCGGAGTTCATCCGCGGCGTGCGGGCAGCCGATGTCACTATTGAAAGGTCACAGCCCCATGAAAACCCCAGTTGACGCTGCACCAGCGCACCTGTTCCACGCATCCACCTATCATCTGCCGGATGCCACTGGCCACTTCGGCCCTTACGGCGGCTCCTTCGTCGCCGAAACCCTGAGCTACGCGCTGGCCGAGCTGCGCGAAGCCTACGACAAATACAGCAAGGATGAGATCTTCCTCGAAGAGTTCCGCTACGAGCTGAAACACTTCGTCGGCCGTCCTTCGCCGATTTACCACGCCAAGCGCTGGTCCGAAATCGCGGGCGGCGCCCAGATCTTCCTGAAACGCGAAGACCTGAACCACACTGGCGCGCACAAGATCAATAACGTGATCGGCCAGGCCCTGCTGGCCAAGCGCATGGGCAAGAAGCGCATCATCGCCGAGACGGGCGCGGGCCAGCACGGCGTTGCGACCGCCACCATTTGCGCGCGCTTCGGCCTCGAATGCGTGGTGTACATGGGCAGCGAAGACGTGAAGCGCCAGGCGCAGAACGTGTACCGCATGAAGCTCCTCGGCGCGACCGTGGTGCCGGTGGAGTCGGGCTCCAAGACCCTGAAGGACGCGCTGAACGAAGCGATGCGCGACTGGGTTACCAATATTGAAAACACCTTCTACATCATTGGCACCGTGGCCGGCCCGCACCCGTACCCGATGCTGGTGCGCGATTTCCAGTCGGTGATCGGCGAGGAATGCCTGGTGCAGATGCCGGAAATGACTGGCCGCCAGCCGGACTACGTGGTCGCCTGCATCGGTGGCGGTTCCAATGCGATGGGTATTTTCTATCCTTACATCGACCAGGCCAATACGCGCCTGATCGGCGTCGAAGCGGCAGGGGAGGGGCTGGATACCGGCCATCACGCTGCCTCGCTGACCAAGGGCTATCCGGGTGTCCTGCACGGCAACCGCACCTATCTGCTGCAGGACGATAACGGCCAGATCATCGAAACGCATTCGGTGTCCGCAGGCCTGGATTATCCGGGCGTGGGACCTGAACACAGCTATCTGAAGGACTCCGGCCGCGCCGAGTACGTGTCGATTACCGACGACGAAGCGCTGCAGGCCTTCCACGACTGCTGCCATATCGAAGGCATCATTCCGGCGCTGGAGTCGTCGCACGCACTGGCCTACGCCGTGAAGCTGGCGGCCACGCTGCCGAAGGATAAGATCATTCTGGCTAACCTGTCGGGCCGCGGCGACAAGGATATGCACACCGTCGCCCAGCGCGCCGGCCTGCAGTTCTAAGGAGGCTACGACTATGTCCCGTATCGCAGCTACCTTCGCATCGCTCAAAGAGCAGAACAAGAAAGCCCTCGTCACCTTCATCACCGCTGGCGATCCCGGCCCCGAGCAGACCGTGCCCCTGATGCACGCCCTGGTCGAGGGTGGCGCCGACATCATCGAACTGGGCGTGCCTTTCTCCGACCCGATGGCTGAAGGCCCGGTCATCCAGCGCGCCTGCGAGCGCGCGCTGGCAAAAGGCGTCGGCATTCGCGACTGCTTCGAATTCGTACGTGAATTCCGCAAGACCAATAGGCACACGCCGGTGGTGCTGATGGGTTATGCCAATCCGATCGAACGCATCGGCGCTGAAGCCTTCATCGATGCCAGCCGCAGCGTGGGCGCGGACGGCGCCATCGTGGTCGATTATCCGCCGGAAGAGTGCGAGGAATTCGCGGGCAAGATGCGCGCCGCGGAGCTCGACCTGATCTTCCTGCTGGCGCCTACCTCGACCGAGCAGCGCGTGCAGCAGGTGGCGCGGGTCGGTAGCGGATTCAGCTACTATGTCTCGCTGAAGGGTGTCACCGGCGCAGGCCATATTGACACCGCCGAGGTAGCTCAGCGTATTGCGGCGATCCGCAAGCACGTGTCGCTGCCGATCGGTGTCGGTTTCGGTATCCGCGACGGGGCAACCGCGCGGGCGGTTGCGGAAGTGGCGGACGCGGTGGTGATCGGTAGCCGTATCATTCAGGAAATCGAGGCCAATCCGCCTGCGGAAGCCGCAGAAGCAGTACGATCGTTCGTTTCCGGCATCCGCTCTGCGCTCGATCAAAAGGCTTGATTTGAAAGCAATATTCTGCCCGTTTTGTTCGACAGGGCGGGCAGAAACGGCTACACTTCCGGCCTGAGTTAGTGCAAGAGGAGAAATATATGAGCTGGTTGGAAAAATTGCTGCCCCCGCGCATCCAGCGCTCGGACGCTGCCGCTCGCAAGACCATGCCTGAAGGTTTGTGGGTCAAGTGCCCCTCCTGCGAGGCTGTGCTGTACCGTACCGATCTGGAATCGAACCTGCACGTCTGCCCCAAGTGCGACCACCACATGCGCATCCGCTCCCGTGAGCGCCTGGACGCGCTGCTGGACGCCGGCGGCCGTTTCGAAATCGGCCAGGAAACCCTGCCGGTCGATACCCTGAAGTTCAAGGACAGCAAGAAGTATCCTGACCGCCTGAAGCAGGCGATGGAAGCCACCGGCGAGACCGACGCACTGGTCGCCATGGGCGGCGCCATCATGAGCCTGCCGGTTGTCGTGGCCTGCTTCGAATTCGAATTCATGGGCGGCTCCATGGGTTCCGTCGTTGGCGAGCGTTTCGCCCGCGCGGCCCAGGTGGCGCTGGAACAGAAGGTCCCGTTCATTTGCATTACCGCTACCGGCGGTGCGCGTATGCAGGAAGGCCTGCTGTCGCTGATGCAGATGGCGAAAACCACGTCGATGCTGACCAAGCTGTCGGAGAAGAAGCTGCCATTCATCTCCGTGCTGACCGACCCGACCATGGGCGGCGTGTCGGCATCCTTCGCCTTCATGGGCGATGTGGTGATGGCCGAGCCAAAAGCACTGATCGGCTTTGCTGGTCCACGCGTGATCGAGAACACCGTGCGCGAGAAACTGCCGGAAGGCTTCCAGCGTTCCGAATTCCTGCTGCAAAAGGGCGCGATCGACATGATCGTCGACCGCCGCAAGATGCGCGAAGAAATCGCGCGCCTGCTGGCACTGCTGCAGAACCAAGCCGCCGAAGTATTGGCGTGATGCGCGAAGCGGCGGATCGATGATCCGCCCTTTGCCGCCTCGTAGGGCGGGTCATTCGACCCGCCGATGCAATCCCACCTGATGTCTATGTCCGCTCTCCCGAATACCCTTCCCGAATGGCTTGCGCTGCTTGAGTCGCGCCATGCCGAAACCGTCATCAATATGGGCCTGGACCGCGTGCGCGCGGTGAAGGAACGCATGCAGCTGGCCTTCAAGTGTCCGCTCATCATGGTGGCGGGTACCAACGGCAAGGGCTCGACCTGCGCAATGCTGGAATCGATCCTGATGCGCGCGGGGTACAAAGTGGGCCTGTACATCAAGCCGCACTTCCTGGACTTCAACGAGCGTGCCCGCATCAATGGCGATATGGCCAGCGATGAAGCGCTGGTGGCAAGCTTCAATGCGGTCGAAGCAGCGCGCGGCGAGATTTCGCTGACCTATTTCGAATTCACCACGCTGGCCATCATCCACCTGATGACACAGTCGAATCTCGACGTGGCGATTCTCGAAGTGGGCCTGGGTGGCCGCCTGGATGCAGTGAACGTGATGGACGCCGACGTGTCCATCGTGACCAGCGTGGACATCGACCACGTCGACTTCCTGGGCGGCACGCGCGAGTTGATCGGCTTCGAGAAAGCGGGCATTTTCCGCACCGGCAAAGCTGCGATTTGCAGCGACCCGATGCCGCCGCAATCGCTGATCGACCACGCAATGGAAATCGGCGCCGACCTGTGGCTGATGGGCCGCGATTTCAACTACTCCGGCGACAAGCAGCAATGGAACTACGGTGGCCGCGGCCAGCGCCGCAATGCGCTGGCTTACCCAAGCCTGCGCGGCGCCAACCAGCTGCTGAATGCGTCCGCCGCACTGGCGGCGCTGGAAGCGCTGAAACTGGAACTGCCGGTCGGTGCGCAGGACGTGCGCCACGGCCTGGTGACCGTGGAGCTGCCGGGCCGCTTCCAGGTGCTGCCTGGCCGTCCGAGCGTGATTTACGACGTCGCGCATAACCCGCACGCCGCCTCTGCCCTTGGACAGAACCTGGGCAATATGGGCTTCCATCCTTACACCTACGCGGTGTTCGGTTCCATGCATGACAAGGATATCGATGGGGTGATCAAGGCCATGAATGGCCAGATCGACCACTGGTGCCTGACCGATTTGCCATCGCCGCGTGCGGCATCCGCTTCCGAGCTGGCCGCCAAGGTGCAGGCCATCGAGCCGGAAATGCATGAAAAAACCGTCAATATTTTCCCGGACCCGGGTGCGGCATTCGCAAATGCGATGAGCCGGGCAGGCGAGAATGATAGAATTGTGGTCTTTGGATCGTTCCTGACCGTTGCCGGTGTCATGGCAGCGAAAAAATCCTCACTCCACTAAAACATTCACGCATGGGCTTGTTCTCTTCATTCAGTAAAAACAAGCAGGAAGCCTCTGGCGAAGACAGCGGCTACTACCGCGCACAAGACGACCGCGCCGCCACCGAGCGGGCCAAGTCCAAACGCGCATCCAATGCCGGCGGCGGTGCAACCCGCGGCCGCGGCAAAGAAGATCCCGTGCTGCCGGAAAAGAAGCGCGCACGCCGCCGCCTGGTCGGCGCGATCGCGCTGGCGCTTGCTGTCGCCGTGGGCCTGCCGATGGTGCTCGATTCCGAGCCCAAGCCGCTCGCTTCGGACATCGCCATCCAGATTCCTTCGAAAGACAAACCTGCCGAGCCGCTGACTGCACCCGCGCCTGCGCCGGCCGTGGCCGCACCGGCAGTGCAGCCGCAAGCGGCGGCCCCGGCGCCTGCTCCCGCTGCACAGAAGCCGGTCGTCACCAGCCAGCCGGCGGTTGCGCCGGTGCGCGTGGCGCCGTCTTCCGCGCTGGACAAGGGCGAAGAATTCGTCGACGTGCCTGCTAAGCCGAAGGCGGCCGACACGCACGTGGCCAAGGCGCCGGAACACAAACCGGAAGCCAAGCCGGAATCCAAGCCTGCCAAGGCGGAAACCAAGCCTGAGCCGAAAGAATCCAGGCCGGAGCCGAAACATTCCGAGCCAGCCAAAGCCACGCCATCCGACGATGCGCGCGCCATGGCTATCCTGGAAGGCAAACCTGCCGAATCGGCAAGCAAATACGTCATCCAGGTTGGCGCTTTCGCCACCCAGGACAAGGTCGACGAAGTGCAGGGCAAGCTGAAGGCTGCCGGCATCAAGTCCTTCGTGCAGAAAGTATCCACTGCATCGGGCGAGCGCACCCGCGTAAGGCTGGGGCCATTCTCCAGCAAGGAAGAAGCGGACAAGGCCCGCGCCAAACTGGGCAAGATTGGCCTGGATGGCAATGTGATTCCAGCCTGATTTGACTGAACGGACCGGCACAGCGTGACGATTTTTGACTACATCGTGATCTTTGTGCTGGCCGCATCCATCTTTATCGGCGTGCTGCGCGGCCTGGTGAAAGAGTTGCTGGCGCTGGCCAGCTGGATCGTCGCCTTCATCGCCGCCAACGCCTACGCCGCCGACCTCGCGCGCATGCTGCCAACGGCCGTGCCGGGCGAGCCGCTGCGCCTGATCCTTGCCTTTATTGCACTGTTCATCGGCGTGCGCCTGCTCATGGGCTTACTCGGTATGCTGATCGACGCACTGGTCACCGCCGGTGGCCTGAGCGTGGCGGATCGCGGCCTGGGTGGCTTGTTTGGCGCGGCGCGGGGCATTGTGATTGTGCTGGCCGGCGTCATATTGTGCGGTATGACCTCGGTTCCCAAGCAGGAGTTCTGGAGGCACGCGTTGTTGAGTCCCTGGGCGGAATCCGGCGTGCATATGATCAAACCCTTCCTGCCCGCTGCGTTGGCGCAGCACGTGCATTTTTAAGAATTCTTTAAATCCGCAGTACCAAGTTTAGGAGCACACCATGTGTGGCATCGTCGGCGTCGTTTCCCATCAACCTGTCAATCAGCTGCTGTATGACGCATTGCTGCTTTTGCAGCACCGCGGCCAGGATGCGGCAGGTATCGCGACCAACCAGAACAACACCTTCTCCATGCACAAGGCCAATGGCCTGGTGCGCGACGTTTTCCGTACCCGCAATATGCGTTCGCTGAGCGGCAATTCCGGCATCGGCCACTGCCGCTATCCGACCGCCGGTTCGTCCAGCGAAGAGGAAGCGCAACCGTTCTACGTGAACGCGCCCTTCGGCATCACGCTGGCGCACAACGGTAACCTGACCAACTGGGAACAGCTCAAGCAAGAGATGTTCAAGAACGACCGCCGCCACATCAACACGGACTCCGACTCTGAAGTCCTGCTGAACGTGCTGGCCCACGAAATCACCCGTTTCTCGACCGGCTTCACGCTGGAGCCATCGACGCTGTTCAAGGCGGTGCGCGAAGTGAACCGCCGCGTGCGTGGCGGCTATGCTGCGGTAGCGGAAATCGCCGGCGTGGGCATGCTGGCCTTCCGCGATCCGAACGGCATTCGTCCGCTGTGCCTGGGCGAGAACGAAACCCCGCAAGGCAAGGAATACCTGATCGCTTCCGAATCCGTTGCGCTGGAAGGCATGGGCTTCCGCTTTGTGCGCGATGTGCTGCCGGGTGAAGCAATCTTTATCGACAAGGATCACAATCTGTACGCCGAGATCTGCGCCGACAAGCCTGCGCTGAATCCTTGCGTGTTCGAATACGTGTACCTGGCGCGTCCGGACTCCGTGATCGATGGCGCTTCGGTGTACAACAGCCGCCTGAAGATGGGCGAATACCTGGCCGACAAGATCAAGCGCGAAGGCCTGGCGGATGACGTTGATGTCGTGATGCCGATTCCGGATTCGTCCCGTCCCGCCGCGATCCAGCTGGCGATGCGCCTGGGCGTGGATTACCGCGAAGGCTTCATCAAGAACCGCTACATCGGCCGTACCTTCATCATGCCGGGCCAGGGCCTGCGCAAGAAGTCCGTGCGCCAGAAGCTGAACGCGATTGCCGACGAATTTAAGGACAAGGTCGTGCTGCTGGTGGACGACTCCATCGTGCGTGGCACCACCTCGCGCGAGATCGTGCAGATGGCACGCGAAGCCGGCGCCAAGAAAGTGATCTTCGCTTCCGCAGCGCCGCCAGTGCTGTACCCGAACGTGTACGGCATCGACATGCCGACCCGCGATGAACTGATCGCCCACGGCCGCACGGTGGACGAAGTGTGCAAGGAAATCACCGCCGACGCGCTGGTGTACCAGGACCTGGAAGACCTGAAGCGCTCCATCTCGGACGTGAACCCGGCATTGACCCAGTTCGAAGCGTCCTGCTTCGACGGCAAGTACATCACCGGCGACGTGTCGCCTGAGTACCTGGACCGTCTGGAAGCGTCGCGCCACAATCCGAAGAAATCGGACAAAGCCGAAGATGCCGCGCGCACCCAGCTGAACCTGAACACTGCGACAACGGAATCGTAATGAAGAACTACGGCTTCACCACCACCATCCTGCACAACGACCGCCAGAAGGGCATCGAGCACGGATCGCTGCACAAGCCGATCCACACTTCGGTGACCTTCGGCTACGCAGACGCGCGCCAACTGGCGTCTGTCTTCCAGGGCAAAGAGCCGGGCTTCCGCTACGGCCGCCAGGGCAATCCGACCGTGTCGGCGCTGGAGGATAAGGTCAACAAGATGGAGCAGGGCGTAGGCACGATCTGCTTCGCTACGGGCATGGGCGCGATTGGCGCCGTGTTCCAGGCGCTGCTGCGTGCCGGTGACCATGTGGTGTCGTCGTCTTTCCTGTTCGGGAATACCAACTCCCTGTGGCAGACCGTCGCAGGGCAGGGCGTGGGCGTGGACTTCGTGGACGCGACCGATGTGGCCAATGTGGCTGCGGCCCTGAAGCCGGAAACGCGCATCGTCTTCGTGGAGACGATCGCCAATCCGCGCACGCAAGTGGCGGATCTGAAGCGCATCGGCGAGCTGTGCGCCGAGCGCGGCATTCTCTACATCGTCGACAACACCATGACCTCGCCTTATCTGTTCCGTCCGAAGACGGTCGGTGCAGGCCTGGTGGTGAATGCGCTGACCAAGTCCATCGGCGGACACGGTAACGCGCTGGGTGGCGCCCTGACCGATACCGGCGCTTACGACTGGACGAAATTCGCCAATATCTTCGACAACTACAAGAAGAACCCCGCGCCGATGTGGGGCCTGGTGCAGATCCGCGCCAAGGGCCTGCGTGACTTCGGCGCTTCGCTCGGTCCTGAAGCGGCGCACCATATCGCTGTCGGCGCCGAGACGTTGGCGTTGCGCATGGAACGCACCTGCACCAACGCGCAGGCGCTGGCCGAGATGCTGGAAGCGGACGACCGCGTGGCCGCCGTCTACTATCCTGGCCTGAAGTCGCACCCGCAGCACGATATCGCTTCGGAGCTGTTCAAGGATTACGGTTCACTGCTGTCCTTCGAACTGGCGGAAGGCATCGATTGCTTCGATTACCTGAACAAGCTGAAGCTGGCGATCGCAACGTCCAACCTGGGCGATACGCGCACGCTGGTGATTCCGGTGTCGCATACCATCTTCTTCGAGATGGGGCCGGAGCGCCGTGCATCGATGGGCATTGCCGATTCGCTGATCCGTGTATCGGTCGGCATCGAAGACACGGCCGACCTGCTGGACGATTTCCGCTCCGCGCTCGACGCATGATGCGCCTTCGCTGGATGCCGGCTGCTGCGTTGTCTGCCGCGCTGGCACTGCCGGCGTATGTGGCTCTCGCGGCCAGCACCGTCACCGTGCCTGTCGAGCTGCAGGACGGCCGTCCGGTGGTGTCGCTCAAAATCGCGGGCAAATCCCATCCCTTCCTGCTGGACACCGGCTCCAACACGGCGCTGCATCTCACGCCGGACTTGCTGGCCAAGGTGCCGGGCTTGAAACTGACCGGCCGCAAATTGCATACGCGCGACCTGTCCGGCCAGGAGCAGGAGGCCGACGAATTCGTGATTCTCGATCTGGTACTCAACGGTGTGCATTTCGGCGAAGTGCGCGGCCAGGCGTTCAAGCCCTGGGGCCTGCACCTCGGCGAACCGCTGCCGCAGCCGGAAGACAAGTTCTCCGTCATCGGCCTGCCGCTGTTTGCGAAGCAGGCTTTCGTGTACGACTACAGCGCGCGCCAATTCAGCTTTGGCGCCAAAGTGCAGCATGGCGGCCTATGGAAGGTGCTGCCTTACGAAGCGAGCAAGGAAGGACTGGTGGTGCGCTTCGTGAACCCGCGCACCAGCTACCGGCTGGTGCTGGATTCGGCGTCCACAATTTCGGTTGTAAGCCGCCAGCGTGCAGAGGAAAAGAATGACGAAACCGGCACGTGTCCGATGAATATTGGGCCGGGCCGCGGCTGCAACTACGTCGAGGCGGGACTGGGCGACGATGGCATCAGCTTCCAGCCATTGCTGCACGACCTGCCCGAACAATTCACTGCCGACGGTATTGCCGGCGCAGACTTCTTCCAGCATTACGCTGTCTACATCGACCAGGCCGGCGGCCAGGTCGCAGTGCGCCGCAAGGATCGCTGAGGCGCGCTTAGTACGCCTTCGCTACCAAGGGGCGGCCCCTGGCATCTGGTACGGGTGGCGCCAGCCGGGCAGGGCGCGGATGCGATCGAGCCAGGCTGCAACGCGCGGCGGATAGCTGACGTTGGCTTGTTCAGGCCAGAACAGGTAACCGCAAAGCGACAGGTCGGCAATGCTGGGCTGATCGTCCAGCAGGAACTGGCGGCCGTCCGTCAGTTCCTCATCCAGGCGCACCATATCGTCATCGAAGCGGCGGCGGAACCATGGCAGCACGGTGCCTGCATAGGCACCGGCATCGTCGAACTTCTGGCCATAGCGCAGGTGGGCCATGGAGAAGCCGATGCGGTTGGCTTCCCAGAACAGCCATTCGCGGCAGCGTTCCAGGCGTTCCTTCGATTCGCCGCCCCATGCGCCGAGATGTTCGGCCATGTGCAGCAGGATGGCGTTCGATTGCACGTACGGTTTGCCGTCGTGGACCAGCAAGGGCACTTCGCAGTATTTGGCCAGGCTGCGGAAGGGCTCCGGGCGATCGGCCCGCGCCAGGCGCAGGTCGATCTCTTGGTACTCGTGCGGCACGCCCGCCACTTCCAGTAGCAGCTTGACCTTGTAGCTGTGGCCGGACTCGCAGTTCCCGTACAGCTGGATCATTAGTGCCAGGTCCTCATCAGGCCCACGGCCAGGCCTTCCAGCGCGAAGTCGTCTTCCGGCGTGACGGTGATGACCTTGAAGTCCGGGTTTTCCGGCAGCAGTTCGACGGTGGAGCCGGATTTGCGGTAGCGCTTTACCGTCACTTCATTGCCGATGCGCGCGACCACGATCTGGCCGTTGCGGGCGCTGTCGGTCTTCTTCACCGCCAGCAGGTCGCCGTCCATGATGCCGATGTCGCGCATCGATTCGCCGCGTACTTTCAGCAGGAAGTCGGGCTTGGACGAGAACAGGTTGGGGTCAACGTTGTAGCTGGTTTCCAGATTTTCCTGCGCCAGGATAGGCGAGCCTGCGGCCACGCGGCCGATCAGCGGCAATGAAACCAGCATGCCGGCGGGTACCTGGGGCAGGGCGTCGTCGTCAGTATGGACGGTGGCGCGGCGCGAGCTGGTTGCTGCGCTGCTTGCCGCACCGGTGCCCGATGCTGCGGCGCCGAAGCTGCCGGTCAGACGGATGCCGCGCGAGGTGCCGGCAGTGATCTCGATGGCGCCCTTGCGCTGCAGGGCTTTCAGGTGTTCTTCGGCAGCGTTGGCGGACTTGAAGCCGAGTTCCGCGGCGATCTCCGCGCGGGTCGGCGGGAAGCCGGTGTTGTCGATCGCGTCCCTGATCAGATTGAGGATTTGTTCTTGACGTGCTGTGAGCTTGATCATGGTACGTGTGCTGTGGATATAGACAGTCTGTATTTTTGTACAGTGTGGACCATAATGCAAGCAAAATTGTTGCATCCTGAGAAAAATTTCGGCTTAATGTCGAAACGACAATGCTCGGAGGACGGGATGGGACGCTATGCTTTCTTGCTCGCTGCTGGTATTGCGCTGTTCGGCGCACTGATTCATTTCCTGGCACCTCTGTTGGGAGCGGAGTGGTACGCGTTCTTCCAGGCGCCGCCTGCCGTGGTCGCCTCGGCGCGCGGCGGCACTGCGCTGGCGCCGCTTGGTTCGGTGGTGATCGGCGGACTGATGCTGTTATGCTCCCTGTACGCACTGGCTGGCACTGGTGCGCGCCGCCTGCGCTGGTTGCCGTTTGTCCCGCAGGCGCAAGGCACGATCGCCGCCGTCTGCCTGCTCCGCGGCCTGCTGCTGGTACCGTCCGTGATCAAATTCCCTTCGCATGTGACCACGTTTGATGTGGTCGCGTCCCTGATCTGGTTTGTGACGGGCGTGGCGTTCGTGATCGGCATCCTCTCGCGCCAGCCGGTGCGAATTCCTTCCTTACCTGAGGGGCAGCCCGGCAACTGACAGCGCCGACGCCGGCGTCTTTTCCTGCACCAGCGCAATGCCGAGCTGCTGTGGCTGGCGATCTGTGGCGGTGTGGCGCAGGGCCAGTGTTTCATCGTCAATCGCACCGAAGCGCACGCGGAGCAAGCCCCGATCTTGAGATGCGGATCGGAAGGCAGTGGCTTCATCCAGTCTGGAACATCGTATAAATCATTTCCCTGTTGTGCGCTCCATTCGTGTCGCGAAAACAATATTGCTCATTCCAGTCGATGACTGCCTGCACATCAGGGAAGAAAAATGCCCCAGCATGCCTGTTCGCCGGCCAGCCAGGCTTGAGGCAAAGCAGGGAGGTGCTTGAGCTGGCTGGGAAAAAGTGGTATATTTGCGGGCTTACCTCTTCCCACACCTGTCTTGACGCCAGGGTGGGCTATTTTCACAGTCCTTAAGGGAGTTTACATGCGTCACTACGAAATCGTATTTATCGTCCATCCGGACCAAAGCGAGCAAGTGCCCGCGATGATCGAACGTTACAAGACCAGCGTGACCTCGCGCGGCGGTAACGTGCACCGCGTGGAAGATTGGGGCCGCCGTCAAATGGCGTACTCGATCCAGAAGCTGGCCAAGGCACACTACATCTGCATGAACATCGAGTGCGACAACGAGACTCTGGTCGAACTGGAAACCGCATTCAAATTCAATGATGCCGTGCTGCGTCACCTGACCGTCAAGATGAAGAAAGCGGAAACCGCTCCTTCGCCAATGATGAAGTCGGTTCAGCGTGAAGACGCGGCCAAGAGCCATCGCGCCGAAGCACCAGCAGCTCCTGCAGCGGCCTAAGTCCTGATCAGGAAGAAGGTCTGAACCAGCTACGAGTCATTGCCCTCATCACCGAACGGGACAGCGTCCGCTACACCCCGGCCGGTCTGCCGATTGTGAATGCAGTATTGCAGCACAGTTCGCAACAGATGGAGGCAGGCATCGCCAGACTGGCCGAGTTTGAGATCCCCGCCGTTGCGGCAGGCGATATCAGCAAACGGTTCAGTGAAGCGACCCTCGGCGGCATCTATGAGTTCACCGGATTCCTGGCCAAGAAAAACCGCAATAGCAGAACCCTGGTATTTCACATCATTGATTTTCGTACCGTCTGAGACGGTGCAATTTTTAGATACAGGAGCCTAAAATGGCATTCGGTAAAAAGTTCGACAAAAACAAGCTCAAGCTGAAAGAAAAGCGCAAGCAGCAAAACCCTCTGTTCAAGCGCAAGAAGTTCTGCCGCTTCACCGCCGCTGGCGTTGAGCAAGTGGACTACAAAGATGTAGACACCCTGAAAGACTTCATCCAGGAAAACGGCAAGATCATGCCAGCACGCCTGACCGGCACCAAGGCGCACTACCAGCGTCAAGTTGACACCGCTATCAAGCGCGCCCGCTACCTGGCCCTGCTGCCATACACCGATCTGCACCACGCTTAATTAGCGATCAGATCAGAGATCCTGGAGAACACTATGCAAATCATTCTGTTGGAAAAAGTTGTTAACGTCGGCAACCTGGGCGACGTGGTAAAGGTCAAGGACGGTTACGCACGTAACTTCCTGATCCCGCAAAAGCTGGCTCGCCGTGCGACCACCGCTGCTGTGGCTGAATTCGAAGCCAAGCGCGCTGAACTGGAAAAAGCTGCTGCTGCCAAGCTGGCTGCTGCCCAGGCACAAGGCGAAAAGCTGAACGGCATGACCGTGACCGTGGCTCAGAAAGCTGGCGTGGACGGCCGTCTGTTCGGTTCCGTGACCAACTTCGACATCGCTGAAGCCCTGACCAAAGCTGGCTTCGCCGTGGAAAAAGCTGCCGTGCGCCTGCCGACCGGCCCGCTGAAGACCGTTGGCGAATTCCCGGTTGCTGTTTCCCTGCACACCGACGTGCTGGCGGAAGTAACCGTTGCCGTGGTTGGCGAAGCTGCCTAAGTAATTGTTGTACAAATAGAAAAGCCGGGCGGCAGCGCCCGGCTTTTTTATTGCCAGTAAGTTTGATCATCCTCGAAGCAGGTATAATGCGCGCCATGAATCCCGCTCCATCCGCCGACCCGCAAGTCGATGCCCTCCGAATCCCGCCGCACTCCATCGAGGCAGAGCAATCTGTCATCGGCGGCCTGCTGCGTGATAACGCGGCATGGGACCGTATTGCGGACTTGATGCGTTCGGAAGATTTTTACCGCTACGATCACCGCATCATCTTCGAACAGATGGTTCGCCTGATTAACTCGGGCAAGCCGGCCGACGTGGTGACCGTGGCAGAAGCCCTGCAGATGCTGGGCAAGGCCGAGGAGGTAGGCGGCATGGCCTACCTGAACGCGATGGCGCAGAACACGCCGTCCGCCGCCAACATCCGCCGTTACGCCGAGATCGTGCGCGACCGCGGCGTGCTGCGCAAGCTGATTACCGTGGCCGACGAAGTGTCGGGCAAGGCCTTCAATCCGCAAGGCGCGGAAGTGAAGCAGATCCTGGACGAGGCCGAAGCGAAGATCTTCGCAATTGCCGAACAGGGCTCGCGTGGTGCGGCCGGCTGGCTGCCGGTGCAGCCCCTGCTGACCCAGGTGGTCGAGCGTATCGATGAACTGTATTCGCGCGACACGACCTCGGAAGTGACGGGTGTGCCAACCGGCTGGATCGATCTGGACCGCATGACCTCCGGCCTGCAGCCGGGCGACATGGTCGTGGTGGCAGGCCGTCCGTCCATGGGCAAGACCGCCTTCTCGATGAACATCGCCGAAAACGTCGCAGTGGAAGCCGGCCTGCCGGTGGCCGTGTTCTCGATGGAGATGGGCGGTGTGCAGCTGGCCATGCGTATGCTGGGTTCCGTCGGTAAGCTGGACCAGCACCGCCTGCGTACCGGTAAGCTGATCGACGAGGATTGGCCGCGCCTGACCGCCGCCATCCAGAAGATGAACGAAGCCCAGGTGTTTATCGACGAAACGCCGGCGCTGAACCCGATCGAGATGCGCGCCCGTGCGCGGCGCCTGGCCCGCCAATGCGGCAAGCTGGGTCTGATCGTGGTCGACTACCTGCAGCTGATGCAGGGCAGCCAGCCGGGCGACAACCGCTCGGCGGAGATTTCCGAAATCTCGCGTTCGCTGAAGGGCCTGGCGAAAGAGCTGCATTGCCCCGTCATCGCACTGTCCCAGCTGAACCGCTCGCTGGAACAACGCCCCAATAAACGTCCCGTGATGTCCGACTTGCGCGAATCCGGCGCTATCGAGCAGGACGCGGACGTGATTATTTTCCTGTATCGCGACGAAGTCTATAACCCCGACTCGCCGGATAAAGGTACTGCTGAAATCATTATCGGTAAGCAGCGTAACGGTCCGATTGGCGCCATCCGCCTGACCTGGATCGGTGCGTACACCAAGTTTGGCAATTACACCGGCAATCTGTCGATCTACCAGGGCGACTGATAAAGCCAGGGGCTGCGCTCTGCGGCCCGCAATGAATCAACCAACGGAGAAAAAAAATGTTTGGACGTTTGATGCCCACCGAGGGCAAGTTCTTTGACATGTTCAACCAGCACGCGGAACTGTGCGTGAAGGGCGCCAAAGAAATGGTGGGCCTGATGACTAATTTCGATGACCTGGAAAATCGCGTGCATGCGATCGAAAGCATCGAGAAGCAGGCTGACAAGATCACCTACGCTGCAGTGGACCTGCTGCACAAGACCTTCATCACGCCGCTGGACCGCGACGACATCCACAAGCTGATTACCAAGATGGACGACATCCTGGACTTGATGGAAGACGCTGCCCAGACCGTGTCGCTGTACGACCTGCATTCCGTGACGCCGGAAGCCAAGCGCCTGGCCGAGCTGGTGCTGGCCTGCACGGAAAAGGTCAAGGACGCGGTGGCCCTGCTGTCGAACATGGACAACGCGCGCCAGATCGTCAGCATCTGCGAAGAGATCGACCGCCTGGAATCGGACGCCGACCACGTGATGCGCGCTGCCATGTCCAAGCTGTTCCGCGATGAACCGGACGTGCGCAACCTGATCAAGATGAAGGCCATCTACGAAATCCTGGAAACCGTTACCGACCGTTGCGAGGACGTGGCAAACATCATCGAAGGCATCATCGTCGAAAACGCATAAGAATAAAGACCATCCATGCAGACCTTACAAATCAGCATCTACGCCCTGTGCTTATTGATCTTCCTGGCGTTGGTGTTTGACTTCATGAATGGCTTCCATGATGCAGCGAATGCGATTGCGACCGTCGTTTCGACCGGTGTGCTGAAGCCGCAGACCGCCGTGGCCATGGCCGCCTTCTTTAACTTCGTTGCAGTGTTCGTGGTCGGCCTGAAGGTGGCGACCACCATCGGCAAAGGAACCATCGACCCGCAGGTGGTCGACCATTACGTGATCTTTGGCGCCCTGTGCGGCGCCATCGTCTGGAACGTGATCACCTGGTACTACGGCATTCCATCGTCGTCCTCACACGCCCTGATTGGCGGCCTGGTTGGCGCAGCCGTCGCCAAAGCGGGCACCGGCTCGCTGGTCGGCGGCGGCCTGCTGAAGACCGTGATCTTCATCGTGGTATCTCCGCTGATGGGCTTTGTACTGGGCTCGCTGATCATGCTGATCGTGTCGTGGGTGTTCGTGAAGTCCACGCCGCGCAAGATCGACGGCTGGTTCCGCCGCTTGCAGCTGTTTTCGGCAGCCAGCTACTCGCTGGGCCACGGCGGCAACGACGCACAGAAAACCATGGGCATCATCTGGATGCTGCTGATCGCGACCGGCCACGTGTCGGCGACCGATTCCGCGCCACCGACCTGGGTCATCATCGCCTGCTACGGCGCGATCTCCTTCGGCACGCTGTTCGGCGGCTGGCGCATCGTGAAGACCATGGGCCAGCGCATCACCAAGCTGAAGCCTGTTGGCGGCTTCTGCGCGGAGACCGGCGGCGCGATCACGCTGCTGATGGCATCCTTCTGGGGTGTGCCGGTTTCGACCACGCACACCATCACCGGCGCTATCGTCGGCGTAGGCTCGGCACAGAAGATGTCGGCAGTGCGCTGGGGCGTTGCGGGCAATATCGTGTGGGCCTGGATCTTCACCATTCCTGCATCGGCCTTCGTGGCGGCGATTGCGTGGTGGGTCGGTAAGCACATTATGTAATCCGCGCTGCGGCGCGCAAGAAAAGGGGCCTGCGGGTCCCTTTTTTTCGTTCTTGCGATGTTCTCATATTTGAGATATATTCTCTTATATGGGAAATTCATTTGAAGATCGATTGGTTGAGCGGCTGGCGGCGTTGCGCGAGGAGCGCGGCATGTCGCTGGAAGAGCTGGCCACAGCCAGCGGCATCAGCCGCGCCACCTTGTCGCGTCTGGAGCGCGGCGAATCCAGTCCAACCGCAGCGCTGCTGGGCAAGCTGTGCGCGGTGTACGGCATGCCGATGTCGCGCCTGATTGCGGAAGTGGAAGTGCAGCCCGTGCAGCTGATCCGCGCGGCCGATCAATCCGAATGGCACGATCCGGACACCGGCTTCGTGCGCCGCATGATCTCGCCGCCTGCGCGCGGCTTCAAGGCCGAACTGATTGAAGGCCGCCTGCCGGCCGGTGCGGTGATCGACTATCCGCAGCCGCCGGTGCGCGGCATGGAGCAGCATATGTGGATGCTGAGCGGGGTGCTTGATTTCACGGTGGATGGCGTCGAACATCGCCTGCACAAGGGCGACATGCTGCGCTTCCATCTTTACGGCGCCACGCGCTTTTCCTGTCCCGGCCCGCACGCGGCCCATTACCTGATTGCGATATGCGAACCATAATTGAGCTTGATGCCGCGGGCTTGCGCGCCCACGCCGATGAACTGGCCGAGGTGCTGCGCGATTGTGTGCTGAACGGGGCCAGCGTCGGTTTTGAGTTGCCGTTCCCTGAAGCCGAAGCGCTTGCGTTCTGGCTTGGCCTGGTGCCGGCTGTCGAACGCCGCGAACGCCGCCTGTTCGCCGTGCGTGATGATGCCGGTGTCATCTGCGGCACGGTGCAGCTGGTGTTGGCGGGCATGCCCAACGGCCGCCACCGCGCCGAGATTGCGAAGATGCTGGTGCATTCGCGCATGCGCCGCCAGGGCATTGCGCAAGCACTGATGCTGCATGCGGAAGCCATCGCGCGCACGGAGCAGCGCTCCTTGATCGTACTGGACACCTGCACCGGCTATGGCGCCGAGCAGATGTACCTCAAGCTGGGCTACCAGGAATGCGGGATCATTCCCCAATATGCCACCATGCCCGACGGCACGCTGGGCGCAACCACCTTCATGTACAAGCTGCTGCCGCGCGTGGCGGCGGAAGATCCGGAAGGCGACGATGCCGCGCAGATGATCGAGGAACTCAACGTCACGCTCAAGCTGATCACCGGCGACAGCGGCCGCACGCTGTTCAGCGCCGACGATGTGCGCGGTCCGTCAGCGCGCTTTGCCGTGGCGCGTGATGCGCAGGGCAGGGCGCTTGGCTGCGGCGCTTTCCGTCCGCTGGCGGAAGGCGTCGCGGAAGTGAAGCGCATATATGCCCGCGACGGCTCGCGCGGCATAGGCAGCGCCATTCTGTCCTGGCTGGAGGCGGAAGCGCGTGCATTGGGCTACCGCGCGCTGCGGCTCGAAACGCGCGTGGTGAATAGCCGTGCGGTGAGCTTCTATATGGGCCGCGGCTATGCGCGCATTCCCAACTTCGGTCATTATGCCGGTAACGACGCTGCGGCGTGTTTTGAAAAACAGCTCTAGGAGACCAAGTTGGCCATCAGCTGGATTGAAACGACCAATACGCTGGACTGGGAAGAACTGTCCGCTCTCTACTACGCTTCGCTCGGCCCCAAGGACCCGCCGCGTTTGAAGCTGACCTTCTCCAACAGTATGTTCAAGCTGTTCGCTTACGACGACGGCAAGCTGGTTGGCGCGGGGCGTGCGCTGGCCGATGGCATGGATTGTTCCTATCTCTGCGACGTGGCCGTACTGCCCAGCCACCAGGGCACGGGACTGGGCAAGGCCATCGTTGCGCATCTGCTCGAGAAGTCGCGCGGACACAAGAAAATCATTCTCTACGCGGTGCCGGGCAAAGAAAACTTCTACCGCCAGTTCGGTTTCCGCCGCATGACAACGGCGATGGCGATCTTCGAAGACCAGGCGGCGGCTGCCGATCGCGGCTACCTCGCCGACTAGCCAGCCTCGTGGCAGCAAACGCAGAGTTTGTTGCCGTCCGGGTCGCGGAAATAGGCGCCGTAATAGTTGGCGTGGTATTCGGGACGCAGGCCCGGCTGCCCTTCACAGCAGCCGCCGTTCGCGAGCGCCGCGGCATGCGCACGGTCGACCGTGGCGCGATCCGCAGCCTGCAGCGCCGTCATCTGTCCATTGCCGCACGTCGCGGCCTGGCCATCGAATGGACGGCCAATCAGAAACAGCGGACGCCCGCCCGCCGCCGGCTGCCACCCTGCCCACGGACGCGCATCGTCGCGAAAGCGTAGCGTATGACCCAGCGCGGACATGAGCGCTGAATGAAAGCGGAAGGCCGTATCGAAATCGCCGACGCCGAGAAAGATGTGGGAGATCATGCGCTAACTGGAGTTGCCGGTACGGGCGCCGGCGTCGATGTGCAGGCTGCCGGGCAGATAGTTGCTGACAGGGCGTATCTCGAAACTCGCACCCTCGAAATGCAGGGCACGGGCGATGCTGGCGGCTTCGTCGTCATTGCCGCAATCGACAACATACATCCCCAGCAAATCCGCGCCCGCAGCCGGCGCATTGGCGACGGAGCCTAGCCGCATCACAGGCCCCAGCCGGCCCTCGCGCGCGAGCCGCTCGCGCAAAGCGGCGTGGCGATCGAGCACGGCGGCTTCCTGTTCCTCCGTCCATCCGGCGACGGAACCGTAAATCATGATGGAGTACAACATGAGCCCTCCTTACTTGATGCAGACTGCGCGCACGGCCTTCACATCGGTGATGCCGAGCAGGATTTTTTCGATGCCGTCCATCTTCAGCGTGAGCATGCCGTCTTCCAGCGCGGCAGCCAGCAGCTGGGCGACGCGGGCGTGCTCCTGCAGCAGCTTCTTGACGCGGTCGCTGCCGATCATCAGTTCGTGCAGGCCGACACGGCCGCGATAGCCCTTGTTGCACTCGTCGCAGCCCACCGGGCGATAGAGCGTGAACTGGCCCTGCGCATCGGCATAACGCTCCTGCCAGCCTTGCGCGACGCGAGTGCGTGCGGCACGGGCATCTTTCTTGAACGCTTCCGTGTTTTGCAGCTCTTCGCAGTATTCGGACAGCATCAGCTCCAGCTCCGCTTCACCGGGGTGATAAGGCATCTTGCAGCTGTTGCACAGACGCTTGGCCAGACGCTGCGCCAGAATCCCCAGCAGAGCATCGGCGAAGTTGAACGGGTCCATGCCCATGTCCAGCAGGCGCACGATGGACTCCGGTGCGCTGTTGGTGTGCAGCGTGGCAAACACCAGGTGGCCGGTCAGCGAAGCTTCAATGCCCATGCTGACGGTTTCCTTGTCGCGCATTTCGCCAACCATGATCACGTCCGGATCGGCACGCAGGAAGGCGCGCATCACGGTCGCGAAGTCCAGCCCCGCCTTGCGGTTGACCTGCACCTGGCGCAAGCCTTTCTGCGTGATCTCGACCGGGTCCTCGGCCGTCCAGATTTTCGTTTCCGGCGTGTTCAGATAATTCAGCACCGAGTGTAGGGTGGTGGTCTTGCCCGAGCCGGTGGGGCCGCAGACAAAGAACAGGCCGTAGGGTTTCTCGATGGTGGCGCGCAGGCGGTCCAGGTTGGCGGGCAGCACGCCCAGCTTGTCCAGCGGGATCGGTTCGCCGGCGGCCAGGATGCGCATCACCACATCTTCCACGCCGCCGGTGGATGGGATGGTGGCCACGCGTAACTCGATGTCCAGGGGACCGTATTTTTTGAACTTGATCTTGCCGTCCTGCGGCTTGCGGCGCTCGGAGATATCGAGGTCGCACATGATCTTGATGCGCGCCACCATCGCTGCACGATAGGCGGCCGGAATCTCGATATACGGCACCAGCGAGCCATCCTTGCGGAAGCGGATACCGGTCTTGCCTTTGCCGGGCAGGGGTTCAATGTGAATGTCGGACACGCCCTGGCGGTAAGCGTCGACGATGATCTTGTTAATCAGCTTGACCAGCTCATTCTCGACCGCTTCGGAGACTTCGGCCTCCTGCTCCTCGTCGTGCTCCTCCATGCCGGACAGCAGCTCGCCCACGCTGGTGCTATCACCGCCCGAGCCGTAGAACTGGTCCACCGTTTGCGCGAACTCGCGCCCCGTGGTCACGCTGTACACCACTTTCGACCGTGGGAAGATCTGGTTGACGATGCGGGTCTGCATGATGCGCTCGGGATCGATCGTCATCACGTGCAGGCCGTCCTTGTTCTCGTCCAGCGGCAGCCAGCCGGATTCCTCAATGTACTGGCGCTTGAGGTTCTTCAGCAGATCGATTGGTTTGACGCGATCGCCTTTGTAGGGCTCATACGGCACGTGATAGAAGCGCGCCAGCGAAGCGCCGATGGCGGGCAGCTTGACGCTGAACTCGTCCAGCAGCACGTCTTCCACGCGCATATCCTTCTTGCGCGCGGATCGCACCGCCAGTTCCAGCTCCGGCCCCGCCAGTACGGCATCGGTCACCAGGCCGTCGTAGCGCGTGCGCACCTGCGCCGCCGGCTTCAGGCGCTGGCACAGCGCCACCGACAGTGTTTCGCACAGCTCGCGCACGCCTTCCGCCGCCAGTTGCGGGAAAGGACCGCCGCCGCGGTGGTTGATGAACTGGACCACGCCCAGCAGCTCATTGCTGGATTCCGCGATCAGCGGCGCCACCAGCATTTCGCGGGTACGGTAGCCGGTGCGCTGATCCACACCCTGCTGGAAGTGCAGATCCGGCGAGATGCGCTTCAGTTCCGCCGTGTCGTAGACGTCGGCGATATTCAGCGTCTGGTGGGTGAGGGCGACAAAGCCCGCAATGCTGCTGGGCGTAACGGCCAGCTTCAGATCACGGAAGGTGGTCAGGCCCGTCTTCACCTTGGAGACGATGTAGTCCTTTTCGTAATCCATCGCGTACAGCGTGAAGCGGTCGCAATTCAGCAGGTCGCAGAATTCCATGCCCAGGTCGAGCATGATTTCGTCGATATTGCTGGTGGCGTGGATCTTGGTCGTTACGGCCTGCAGCTTGCGGAAGAAAGCCAGGCGCTGTGCGGTTTCACTACGCAGTGGAGTTTCGGGAGTGTCGAGATCGGCGTCGCTCATTTTGCTTTTACAGAACTACTTCCAGTCCTTCATAAGCCAGGAAAACCTGGAGTCCGTTGAGCTGGGATTGGTAGCGCGCCATCACTTCCGCGAACACGGCTTCCAGCTCGTCGTCGCTGCGGGTAGGTTCGTGATGAGTGCAGTAAAGCTTTTTTGCGCCGGCGCGCAGGGCAATGGCCAGTGCGGAGTCGAACGTGCCGTGGCCCCAGCCGACTTTGGAAGGATACTCCTCGCGCGTGTAGGAGCAGTCCATTACCAGCACGTCCACGCCGCGGATCAGTTCATCGATGGCCGAGGTGCGCTGTTCCACATGTTGCTGGAACACGGCATGCTCGGGGTGATCCGCCGGATAGATATTGAACAGGGGCTCGTGGTCGCCAGAAAAGAACATGGACTTGCCATTGCAATCGATGCGGTAGCCCAGGTCGGTGACCGGATGGCTCATCACCACATTGCTGACCAGCGCGTCGCTCACCGGTACCGGCTCGCCCACGGTCAGAGTGCGGTATTCGATGGTGGCGTCCATCTGGGTTTCGCTGACGGGGAAGTAGCTGTTCTGCAGTTGCACGCCCATCACATGTTCCACGCCTTTGCCGGTGTCCGGATCGGTGGCGCCGTGCAGGCGCACGCGGCTGCCCTTGATGAACAGCGGCGAAAAGAAGGGCAGACCATGGATATGGTCCCAATGGCTGTGGGTGATGAAAATATTCGCTTCGATAGGACGTTTGCCCGAGGCGACCAGGGATTGCGCCAAGGGGAAAATGCCGGTACCGCCGTCGATGACAATCAGGGTGTCGTCATCGGTGCGCACTTCGATGCAGGTGGTATTGCCGCCGTAACGCACCGTGCGCGGGCCCGGCGAGGGGATGGAACCACGCACCCCCCAGAATTTGAATTTCATCGATCAAAGTCCCTAGTATTCGCTCTCGTATTGCCTTGCTGCTAATGGTAGTGATTGATGTAGCAAGTGCAACTAAATCCCTGCGATGATAGCGTTTTTTCACAGGTTCCGGACCGATTTTCCACATTTGCGGGCGTTGCAATATACAACCGTTTGCTCAGGAGATACACTTTCGGCCATGGAACACCTGACTCTGACCCAAATCACCCAGCGGCTGGAACAGCTGACGGAACTGAGCGTCGCCCTGGGCGATGTGCGCGACATCGATCTGCTGCTGGAGCGCATCCTGCTTGTGGCGAAGGGCATGACCCATGCGGATGGCGGCACCCTGTACCGGCCCAGCGACGACCGCAGCGCCCTGTGCTTCCATATCAGCGTCAATGACAGCCTGAAAATCCGGCTGGGCGGCAGCGGCGGGCATGCCATCGATATTCCGCCCGTGCCTCTGCTGCGGGAGGACGGCGACAAGAATATGGAGTCAGTGGCCGCTTACTCGGCCAACGCCGGCAAGTCGGTGAATATCGAGGACGTGTATGAGTCCAGCGAGTTCAATTTCTTCGGCATGCGCAAGTTCGACGAGCAATTCCACTACCACTCGCAGTCCTTCCTGACGGTGCCGATGCACGACCACGAAGGCGAGCTGCTTGGGGTGCTGCAGCTGGTGAACGCGAAAAATCCGGCGACGGGCGACATCATCGCCTTCACGCCGACCGATCAGCGTTTCATCGAAGCGCTGGCCGCCCAGGCCGACGTGGCGCTGACCAATCAGCGCCTGATCGCCCAGCTGGAAGAACTGCTGGAAGCCCTGGTCAATCTGATCAACATCGGCATCGACGAAAAATCCCCTTACACCGGGCGGCATTGCCAGTTTGTGCCGATTCTGACCATGATGCTGGCGGAAGCGGTGCACTTGACGGAAGAAGGTCCGCTGGCCGGTTTCAGCATGACGGACGGCGACCGCAAGGAACTGTGGCTGGCCGGTCTGCTGCACGATTGCGGCAAGATCACCACGCCGGTTCACGTGGTCGACAAGGCCACCAAGCTGCAAACCATTTATGACCGCATCGGCCTGATCGACACCCGCTACGAAGTGCTGATGCGCGACGCCGAAATCCGCGCGCTGCGCAATCAGCTGGATGGCGGTGACCCTGCGGCTATCCGCGACCGGCTGGAAAAGGAACTGGCCACACTGCGCGAGGAGCGCGACTTCCTGCGCCAGGCGAATATTGGCGGCGAGGGCATGAAGCCGGAAGACCAGCAGCGCGTGCATCAGATCGCGGCGCGGCGCTGGGTGAATCCGGACGGCGCGGAGCAGCCCTTCCTCAGCGAGGAGGAAGTGAGCAACCTGACCATCCGCTTCGGCACCCTGACCGACGATGAGCGCAAGATCATCAACAACCACATCGTGATGACGGTGCGCATGCTGGAATCGCTGCCGTGGCCCAAGCATCTGCAGAACGTGCCGGAATATGCGGGCGGCCACCACGAACGCATGGATGGCAAGGGCTATCCGAAAGGCTTGCGCAAGGAAGAGATGTCGGTGCCGGCGCGCGTGATGGCGATCGCCGATATCTTTGAAGCGCTGACCGCGCGCGACCGCCCGTACAAGAAGGGCAAGATGCTGTCCGAGTCGCTCGACATCCTCGGTAAATTCAGCCTGAACGGCCATATCGATCCCGACCTGTTCGATATCTTTATCCGCAAGAAGGTCTATCTGGAATTCGCGCGCAAGCATATGGACCCACGCCAGATCGACGAGATCGACGAGTCGCGTATTCCGGGCTACACGCCTTGATGCGCAAGCTGCTTGCCCGCCACGGCGCGCGCTGGCTGATCGGCCTTGTGCTGACGGGCCTCGCCGCGCTGCAACTGGCGGGGCAGCTGCATTCCGAGTCCATCGAGCGCATGGACACCTTTTTCTCCGGCTTGCGCATGCGGCTGGACAAGCCGGAAATCGATCCGCGCATCGTGATTGTCGATATCGATGAACGCAGCCTGGCCGAAGTGGGGCGTTTCCCCTGGAGCCGCGACAAGCTGGCGCAACTGGTGCAGCAGCTCACGCAGCACTACCAGGCGGCGGCGGTGGGCTTCGACATTTCCTTCCCCGAGCCGGACACCAGTTCCGGTTTCAATGTGCTGCAACGCCTGTCGCAGCGCGAGCTGAAAGATGTGCCGGGCCTGCAGCATCAGCTGGACCAGCTCGAACCGCAGATGGATTACGACGGCCTGTTCGCCAAGGCGATGGAAGGGCAGCCGGTGGTGCTGGGTTATAGCGTGTCCGGCGCTCAGCGCAAGGGCGTGTTGCCCAAGCCTGCGTTCACGGTCGATTCGCTGAATGGCCGCACGCTGGACGCTTACCGCATCGACGGCTATGAAGCGAACATCCCGCGTCTGCAGCAGGCGGCACAAGGCGCGGGCATCTTTACCGCGCTGCCGGATGCGGACGGCGTGGTGCGCAGCTCGGCGCTGCTGCAGCGCATCGGCGATGGCTACTATCCGACGCTGTCCCTGGCCACGGTCGCCACGGCCCTGCGTGCGCGCGCCATTGCGCCGCTGTGGGAAGGCACGGTCGACACGCTGAGCGAGGCGCAGCGCAAAAGCGGCGGGCTGGATGCGATCGCCCTGTTCCATCCGGAGGGCAGCGTGCGCATTCCTGTCGGGGAAGGCCTGACAGCCGTAGTCGAATTCCGTGGACGCGGTGGGCCGCAGGGCGGGGCCTTCAGGTACGTGTCCGCCGTCGATGTGCTGAAGGGACGTGCCGATCCGAAGCTGCTGGAAGGGACGATTGTCCTTGTCGGCACCACGGCGCCGGGCCTGAATGATTTGCGGGCCACGCCGGTGAATGCGGAATATCCCGGAGTGGAGATCCATGCGAACCTGATCAAGTCCATCCTCGACCAGAGTTTCAAGGCAAGGCCGGATGTGGCGACAGCGCTGGAAGTGATCCAGGTGCTGGTACTGGGCATCGCGTTGACGCTGGCGCTGCCGGTGATGGCGCCGGCCTGGTCGATCCTGCTGTCGGTGGCTGCCGCGATGGGCGCGGGCGCTGTCAATCTCTACTTCTACAATCACTACGATGCAGTGCTGAAGCTGGCGACCATCCTGCTGCTGGTGCTGGGCCTCTTCATCTTCAACCTGGCCTGGGGTTACTTCTTCGAGGTGCGGCGGGGCAGGGCACTGGTGTCGCGCTTCGGCGAATACGTGGCGCCGGAGCTGGTGGCCGAAATGGCCGAGGACCCGGAAAAATACAATATGGATGGCGAGAGCCGCGAACTGACCGTGATGTTCGTGGACGTGCGCGGCTTCACCACCATCTCCGAAGGCCTGACGCCGAAGCAGCTGCGTGAGTACATCAATCTCTATCTGACGGCGATGTCGGAAGATATCCGCGACAGCCACCGCGGCACGCTCGACAAATACATCGGCGACGCCGTGATGGCCTTCTGGGGCGCGCCAGTTGCTTTCACGGACCATGCCAGCCGCGGTGTGGCGACGGCGCTGAAAATGCAGCAGAGCGCGGCGCGGCTGAATGAAGACTTCATCAAGCGCGGCTGGCCTGAACTGAAGATCGGCATCGGCCTGAACTCCGGCCTGATGCATGTGGGCGATATGGGTTCCAGCATCCGCCGCGCTTACACGGTGATGGGCGACGCGGTGAACCTGGCCTCGCGCCTGGAGGGCATTACCAAGGTCTACGGCGTGGGCATTACTGCCGGCGAAGCGACGCGCTCAGCAGCGCCGGAATTCGCCTGGCGCGAACTGGATCTGGTGCGCGTGAAGGGAAAGAACGAACCGGTGGCCATTTTCGAACCGGTCGGACTGGATAGCGAGATGGACGCGGCCACGCGCGATGAACTGCGCGACTGGCATGCAGCGCTGGCGCATGTGCGCGCCCAGTGCTGGGACGAGGCGGACGCGGCGCTGGCTGAGCTACAGGCGCGCCAAAACCGCCTCCTGTATGCGCTGTATGTCAAGCGCGTCGCGTTCTATCGTGAACACCCGCCCGGCGAGCGTTGGGACGGCGTCACAACCTTCGAAACAAAATAGGAAGCACTCAACTTTGCAAGCCTCAGCGGGCGTACAATAATCCTATCCTTTCAGCGAACTCACACTATACTGAAAGTAACGAGAGTTGCTCTGAATCTAGGCAAGTTGCATTGCCGGGAGAGCTGAAATGAAGTCCTGTGGCGTATCGATCGTGGCCGGGATCGCGTTTGCGTCGGCCTTCGGAACCGTTGCGGCAGCACAGCCGTACTCGGACACACCCAAACCGCGGACGAGCCCTTCAGCGCCTGCTTCCCCCCTTACTTTCGACATCGCCGCCTACCAGCGTTCGTCCGCCGATTTTCCCGGTCCGCCCACTAGCAATATCACCCTGCGCCTGGCCGCCACACTGACTCAATCGCTGCCGCGCGACTGGCTGGTCAGTGCCAGCGTCAGCACGCAGTACGGGACGGACAACCTGACCCAGCAGGAAATCCTGGCGCCCGCCGCTTCGACCAGCCTCGCTTTGATGACCAAGCGCGACTATTTGCGCGACGGCGGCTTTGCACAGAGCGTTGAGCTGCACACGCCCAATCTCTGCGCCGCCTGGCTGTACACCTGCCGGGCGATCATGTTCTACGACCGTAATTACATCCGCTACAACCGCGATTACGGCGGCACCCTGCGTAGCGGATCGATCGGCAGCGTCGGCATCGGCATGCGCATGCAAGTCAGACGAAACATGAATCTTCAACTCGACGCCGGCCGCGTCACCCGCAACAGCCAGATGCCGGACGATGCCCGCGCCCGGGTCAGTCTGCGCCTCGGCTACAACTTCTAAGTCCCGCAAACCCGCATTTCCGCACGAACGAGCGTTAATTTTTGCTCGAAAATTGTGTCTTTTCGGAATAAAATTTCCGACTTGCATTAGTTAATCGAAAGTTTCCCTGCATAAATGCGGGATAATGCAGGGTGCCGTTTCCCATCTAACAACAATACTCCATTTATGAAATACCGCCTGGCCGCCTTGCTTGCCACGTCCCTATTTGCGTCCGCCGCTTTGGCGGAGGATGTGATTCGTTTCGATATCAGCCGCTTTGAGGTGCAGGGCAACACGCTGCTGCCGCCCGCAGAGGTGGATCGCGTTGTCGCCGCTTACGCAGGCAAGAACCGCGACTTCGGCGACGTGCAGCGCGCGCTGGAAGCGCTGGAAGCCGCATATCGCGAGGCGGGCTACAGTGTGGTCAAGGTCGAACTGCCGGAACAGGAACTGGACCGCGGCGTGGTGCGCCTGAAAGTGGTGCAGACCAGGATCGGCCGCGTCACCGTCAAGAACAACCGCTATTTCGACGAAGCCAATATCCGCCGCAGCCTGCCGGACCTGGAGGGTGGCAAGACGCCCAATCTGAACCGCATCTCCAACGAGCTGAAACTGGCCAACGAGAACCCGTCCAAAAAAGTCACCATGAAGCTGCAAAGCAGCGAACAGGATGACGAGGTGGATGCGGCGCTCGATGTGAGCGATGAGAACCCATGGAAGGCCATGCTCAATGCCGACAATACCGGTACCGCGCAGACCGGCCGCACCCACGTTGGCGTCGTGCTGCAGAACGCGAACCTGTTTGGCCTGGACCACGTGGCCAGCCTGCAGTACACCACGTCGGCGCAAGAGCCGAGCCGCGTGAAGGTGTATGCAGCGGGCTACCACATTCCGCTGTACGCCCTGGGCGATTCGCTGGACTTCTTCGCCAGCTACTCGAATATCGATTCCGGCACCGTGACGGCGGGCGTGTTCAATCTGGCCGTGAGCGGCAAGGGCGCCGTCTATGGCGCGCGCTACACACAAAGCCTGGCCAAGCGCGGCAACTACGAATCCAAGCTGCAGTACGGCATCGACTACAAGGCCTTCAAGAACAGCGTAGTGCTGCTGGATCAGGAGCTGGGTAATAACGTGACGGTGCATCCCATCAGCGTGAGCTATATGGGCAGCTGGACCCAGCCGAACAGCGAAACGGGCTTCCAGGCGACCTTGCTGCGTAATATCCCCGGCGGTTCGCGCGGCGGCCAGGAAGACTTCACCCGTGCCCGCGTGGGCGCGAAAGACAGCTACACCATCCTGCGCCTGGGCGGCAGCTACACCCGCGTGCTGCCGGCGGACTGGCAGGCGCGCGCCATCGTCAACGGCCAGCTGACCAGCGATGCGCTGATTCCGGGCGAGCAGTTCGGCGCGGGTGGTGCATCGTCGGTGCGCGGCTTCAACGAGCGTGAGATTTCCAGCGATGTGGGCGCGGGCAGCAATCTGGAGCTGTACACCCCCAACGTCTGCGGCGGCAACTGGCAGTGCCGCGCGCTGGCTTTCTACGACGCGGCCTGGATCAAGCGCCGCCATGCGCAAGCGGGTGAGCTGGAGAGCACCAATATCGCCAGCGCCGGCCTGGGCCTGCGTGTCCTGCTGTCGACCAACGTTAATCTGCAACTGGACTACGGTCATGTGACCCACGCCGGCGCCACCGGGCGCGATGGCGAGGACCGCGTGCACGTGCGTCTCGGCCTTTCTTATTGAGGCAACCACCATGAACCGACAAGATCAATACAAACTGCAGCGCAAGCTGCTCGTGGCGACGATCGCGGCCTGCTTCGGCTCGGCCCACGCGAATCCGGTAGCGCCGCAGGTCGTGGCAGGCCAGGCGGCGTTCAGCCAACAAGGCAATGTGTTCTCGATTACGAACACGCCGAATACCATCATCAACTGGCAGAGCTTCTCGGTCGGCCAGAACGAGATTACGCGCTTCATCCAGCAGAACGCGGACAGCAAAGTCCTGAACCGCATCACGGGCCAGGACCCCAGCCAGATCCTCGGTTCGCTGCAATCGAACGGCAAGGTATTCCTGATCAATCCGAACGGCGTCCTGTTCGGCAAGGATTCGCGCATCGATGTGAATGGGCTGGTGGCGTCGAGCCTGAACATTTCCAATGCCGATTTCCTGGCAGGGAAAAACAACTTCAAGGCTGACGGCGTAGCGGGCAAGGTGGAGAACCAGGGCCACATCACTACGCCACAAGGCGGCCAGGTGTACCTGATCGCGCCAAACGTCGAGAACAACGGCATCATCACTTCGCCCAAGGGCGACATCGTCCTGGCCGCAGGTCAGAGTGTGCAGCTGGTCGATTCGGCCAATCCGGATGTGCAGGTGGTCATCTCCGCGCCAAGCGATCAGGCGCTGAACCTGGGCCAGGTGGTGGCACAGGGCGGACGCATCGGCATCTATGGCGCGCTGGTGAATCAGCGTGGCGCGGTCAATGCGGACAGCGCGGTGATGGGCGAGAACGGCAAGATCGTGCTGAAGGCCAGCGGACGCACAACGCTCGAAGCGGGCAGCGTCACCAGCGCCCGCGGCGCAGGGAAGGGCGGCGATATCCAGGTCCTCGGCAAGCAGGTGGCCCTGACCGGCGATGCCCGCGTCGACGCCAGCGGCCAGCAGGGCGGCGGCTCGGTGCTGATCGGCGGCGACTACCAGGGCGCCAATGCCTCGGTACAGAATGCGCAGCAAACCTATGTCGGCAAGGACGCCATCGTGTCCGTCGACGCCATCGACAACGGCGACGGCGGCAAAGTCATCGTCTGGGGCGACGACGCAGCGGCCGTGCACGGCCAGATCTCCGCACGCGGCGGCGCAGCCGGCGGCAAGGGCGGCTTCATCGAAACCTCCGCCCATTCGCTGGACGTAGCTGGCATCCATATCGACGCCGGCGCTGCACAAGGCAAACACGGCACCTGGCTGCTGGACCCCTACGATCTGGAAATCACCTCGTCCGGCGGCGGCTTGATCGAAGACCTGCTCGGCTTCCTCGGCGTGCCGGGTTTGCCGACCAAAGTGGCTGCCTCGGTACTTAACGCGGCAACGGCCGACGTTCTACTGCAGGCCAAACATGATCTGACCGTATCGAGCGCCGTCTCTATTGGCGCATCCGGCGTGAATCTGCTGGCGCAGGCGGGTAATAACGTCAATGTCAACGCGGCCATCACCACCAATGGCGGCATGATCACGCTGTCCGCCAATGACGCGGCAGCGGGCGCCAGCGGCAGCGGCGCCGTGAACGTCAGGGCTAATTTGAATGCCGGCAGCGGTGACGTTAACTTGAATGGCGCCTCGATTAATCTGTCCGGCGGCACGCTCAGCGCCAACAACGCCTGGATCACTGCAAGTAAGGGCGCTATTGCCGTGAACAGCAAAGTGACCGCGCAGAACGAAGTGGCGCTGCTGGGTAGCGGAGCAATCACACAGACGGGCGTGATCACCGCAGACACGCTGTATGCGAAGGGCTCTGCGATCACCCTGAGCGCGAACAACGCCATCAACAGCGTGGCGGCGCAAAGCGCGGGCAATATCACCGTCACATCGACGAAGGACCTCACGCTGGCTTCAACCAGTCAGGCCGCCGTCGACCATGGCATCGACTTCCACGGCGTGAATTCAACGGGCAATGTGACACTGAGCGCTACCAGATTCAGCCAGGATTATGATGCACCTGTCTCGGCCAGCAAGCTGACGTTGAAGACCACGGGCAGTGTCAGCCTCTCGTCTTACGATAATCATGTGGACCATCTGCAGGCAGATGGTGTGCGTACTTTCTACTACGTGGATAGTGGCGCGCTGACCGTTGATTCGGTTTCCCTGTCCGGATCGGGAGACTCCCAGATCCATATCGAAGCAGGTGATCTGAATGTGACAAAGCTGGATGCGCGCACCAGCAGCCTCCAGCTGACCGGCAATAATATTACGCTGGCCAGCAGCGCTTCCGTGAAAGGCAGTGCCATCAACCTGGAGGCCGACGGCGCATTGACGACCGGTGCCAACTCCAAAGTGGAAGGCAACTGGATTACTTTCACCGGATCGAGCATGGCGCTGGGCGGCTCAGTCAAAGCGACCAAACTGGGGACCAGCGATAACTCCGGCACCGTGACACTGCGCTCCTCAACGTCGGGCACCATGACGCTTGGCGGCGCCCAGCAGGCGACCGAAACGGGTCTGGTCTTGAGCAACGATGAGTTGAAAAGGATTAGTGCCTACACCATCTTTGTGGACCACAACGGCAGCTACGGCGAGGCTTATGGTGCTTACGGCGGCTATGGTGGATATGGTGGTTCCGTGTTGCTGGATGGCCTCGATCTCACCACTGGCCTGCTGACCGGTACTTTCAAGGTCGCAGCCGGCAACGACATTGCGCTTGCGAATTCGGTGAAGCTGCCATCGACGGTGACCCTGGACTTGAGCGCCGCCAGCACGCTGACCAATAATGCGATGGTGTCCGCTGGTTCGGTCATCATGGCCGCAGGTAATCTCGATCTGACCGGTAACGCCGGCACGGGCATCAATGCCAACAGCGGCAAGGGCCGCGTGGAGCTGTATAGCGGCGGCTCGATCGGTGTCGGCGGAGCTAATGCAGTCGGCGGCCCGGCTAACTTTATCGGCGACGCCGCATTGGCAGGGATCAATGCCGGAACTCTCTCCATCGCTTCCGGCGACAAAGTTGCAGTCACCGGCGACGTGAATATGCCAAAGCTCAGCTTCGAGCTGACTTCGGAAGGAGTGAACGGCGTTGTCGTTGCCGCCAACCTGACCGGTAATTCCGTTGAACTGAAAGGCGATGTGGTCGATATTTCGGGCACGTTGACCGCCAATCAGGCGTCCCTCCGTCCTTACACGGGCAGCAACGATATCGTGGTGGGGAGCAGCTGTTCCAATCAAAACTGCTTCTCTGTAAATCAGCTGGCCAATGTGCACGCCCAGACGATCGGCATCGGTTCGACCGATACGGACATGACAGGTTCGATCTCGATCGCAGGTATCAGTGGTCTGGACGCGTCCACCACGCGTATCGGCCTGCTGTCCAACACTGGTGGCATCACGCAGTCCGGCGCCATCAGCGTGCAGGAACTGGGTATTGAGGCGGGCGGTAATGTCTTCCTCACTAATTCGGCCAACCACGTGAACAAGCTTGCCGCCCAGGTAGGCGGGCACCTGAACTTCACGAATGACCAGGATCTCGCCGTAGCGCGCCTGCAGGGTGGCTCCGGTAGCAATACCTACGATGTGAATGGCATCACCGCGGCGGAAGATGTGACGCTGGATGTGGCAGGTTCGCTGACGCGCAGCGATGGCGTCATTACCGCCAACGCGCTGACAGTCACTGCTGCCGGCAGCATTGGTGCCAGCAATGGCGCCTTGCTGACACAGGTGAATGAGCTGAGCGCTGAAAGCAGCGCTGCCACCGGCACGCTGCCGATCAATATCACCAATAACAAAGCAGGCTATTCTCATCAGCTGACCGTCAAGAAGCTCAAGCTCCAGACGGGCAATGCCGGCGGCATCACGCTGGACAATTACGGCGCTACCATCATTGATGCCGGCGCAGTAGTGGCCACGGACAGCGGCAATATTTCGATCACTGCGCACAGTCCATTGACGGTGCTGGGCAGTATTACTTCCCATTCCGGCTCGATTTCGCTGGAGGCAGGCAGCACGGGTTCTGCCGGAGATGACTTGACGATTGCCGCCGGCGCGACGGTGCAGACGGCGACCGGTAATATTCGTCTGACGGCCGGGGATCAAATCAGCACGGCCTCCGGTACGGTCGCGGCACCAGCCGGCAGCATTTCGAAAATCGACGATACCAATATGCCGGTCGTAGAGCCGCCGGTTACGCCGCCGGTAACGCCACCCGTGACGCCGCCAGTTGAGCCTCCCGTAACGCCGCCAGTCACGCCTCCGGTTGAGCCGCCAGTGACTCCACCGGTCACACCTCCGGTCGAGCCCCCCGTGACGCCACCGGTCACCCCGCCAGTTGAGCCGCCTGTGACGCCGCCGGTTACTCCGCCGGTGACGCCACCAGTGACGCCGCCGGTCACACCGCCGGTGGAACCGCCTCCAACGGCCGATATCTGCACGATCGCGCCGTCGTCGGCGCTGTGCCAGGTGTTGGCGCCGCCAACCAGCTCGCAGCCGAACAAGCCGGTGAATCTCGCGCAGAACGAGGTGATCAATCTCGTCAACAGCTCGAAGCCGAGCGGCGCGCCGACGCAGCCGGCGAGCAATACGTCCAGCAGCTCGTCCAGCAGTTCGTCGGGCGGCGGGGCGGGCGGTCCATCTTCAACATCCAGCACGCCGGATGACAAGAAGCTGGATAAGGAGAAGGACACTGCAAGTACCGATAAAACTGGAACGAAAAATGATGTCGCCAAAAAAATGTACTGCAACTGAGTTTGCACTGCGCTGCCTGCTCCTGCTGGCATTGTGGACCACGGGATCGCTGGCGCTGGCTGCGCCGGTGGTCGGTATGATCGTGCAGTTGAGCGGACCGCTGGTGGCGAAGAAGCCGGGCGGAACGCTTAAGGTGCTGTCGATGAAGTCCGAGGTGGAGAACGGCGATACGCTGGTCACCGAGAAGAACACCTACGCCATGATCAAGTTCATCGACAACAGCGAGATCACGCTGCGTCCTGGCACCACGATGACGATCGAGAACTTCAGCTTCGCCAGCGATAACAAGGATGGCGATCACGCCAACTTCAATCTGGTGAAGGGCGGTCTGCGTTCCGTCACCGGCCTGCTGGGTAAGCGCAGCAAGGAGAAGTTCGAGCTGAAGACGCCGGCGGCGACCATCGGCATCCGCGGCACCACCTTCATCGCGGAGATCGTGCCGGTGGACGAACAGCGCGCGCTGGCTCTCGCGATTTCCTTCCTCAACGCGAGCACGGCATCGCTGCCGGTCGCCAGCGATGCGGGACCAATCGCACCTGTGATGTTGGCGCAGGCTATGCCGCCACCAGGTCCAGTCGGTGGTCTCACTCCTGGCCTGTACGTCCAGGTACTGGACGGAATGATTCACGTGTCCAACTCTGGCGGGACGTTGAATTTCGCGGCCGGCCAGTTTGGTTTCACTCCGAGCGTAACCGTGCCGCCGATTATCCTGCCGGCCAATCCGGGCCTGAAGTTCTCACCGCCACCGTTATTCAATTCTTCTTCGGCGCCAGCGGCGGGCTCCAGCCCTCCGAAGTCCAACGAAGTCGATTGCATCGTCCGGTAAAAAACACTTGACCTTCCCATCATGGGATACTTGATGCTGTAGCCATGATCACTGGCTTAACAGGTATCCATGATGAGTAATTACCAACAGACCGTCCGTATTGGAGGGATGAGTTGCGCGTCCTGCGTGGCGCGCGTCGAGAAGGCGCTTGCCGCCGTGCCGGGCGTGGGGCGTGCAACGGTCAATATCGCCACTGAGACGGCGCGCGTCGAATCCGACGCGCCGCTGGAGTTCTGCGATCTGCAGCAGGCGGTCGAGAAGGCGGGTTACGAGGCCGCGCCCGAGGAGCCAGAATTGGCGCCGGCCAGGGTTGCCGAGGTCCCCGCCACAGGGGGCAACGCACCGGCTCCTGCCATGCGCGAGTTGGCCATTCCCGAAGGCGTGGCGGTTGCGCTGGCGGCTGTCCTGTCCTTTCCCTTGCTGGTGCCTATGGCACTTGGCTGGTTCGGCATCCATTTCATGCTGGACGCCCGTCTTCAGTGGTTGTTGGCCACACCCGTCCAATTCGTCTTTGGTGCACGGTTCTACCGCGCCGGCTGGAAGGCGGCGCGCGCCGGCGCCGGCAATATGGACTTGCTGGTGGCCCTTGGCACCAGCGCTGCCTACGGCCTGAGCGTCTATCTTCTGCTGACAACCTTCGGCCAGCATCTCTACTTTGAGGCTTCGGCCGTGGTGATTACGCTCGTCCTGCTCGGAAAATGGCTGGAAGCGCGCGCCAAGCGGCAAACGACTTCCGCCATCCGCGCGCTGCAGCAGCTGCGTCCTGCCACCGCGCGGGTGCGGCGCGATGATGGAACTGAGCGTGATGTGTCGGTCAACGACGTACATCTCAATGACCTGGTGGTTGTTCGTCCCGGCGAACGCGTGGCAGTGGACGGCGAAGTGGTGGAGGGCAGCAGCCATGTCGATGAATCCCTGATTACCGGTGAAAGCTTGCCCGTGGCGCGCCACCCCGGTGGCCATGTCACGGGTGGCTCGATCAATGGCGAAGGCCTGCTGATCGTGCGCACCACGGCTATCGGTGCAGAGACCACGCTGTCGCGCATCATCCGCCTGGTGCAGGACGCGCAGGGCGCCAAAGCTCCCGTTCAACGGCTGGTCGACCGTGTCGCTGAGGTTTTCGTGCCCGTGGTGCTGGTACTGGCGGCATTGACGCTACTTGGCTGGTGGTTCGCCAGCAGCGATTTCGAACGCGCCACGATCAACGCGGTGGCGGTGCTGGTGATTGCCTGTCCGTGTGCACTGGGCCTGGCCACGCCGGCGGCGATCATGGCCGGCACTGGCGTCGCGGCACGCCACGGCATACTGATCAAGGACGCGGAGGCGCTTGAACTCGCGCGCCAGGTCGATGCTGTGGTCTTCGACAAGACGGGCACGCTCACGCAGGGCAAGCCGGTGCTGGCGGCACTGCTGCCAGCCGGCGTCAGCGAAGATCGTCTGTTACAGCTGGCGGCAGCCATCCAGCGCAATAGCGAACACACGCTGGCGCGCGCCGTGCTCGATGCGGCTGCCGCGCGCCTGTCTGCGGTGGATAAGGCCACGGCGGACGCTAACGCTGCGGCCCGCAGCGCTGCGGGGCACGCTGGCGCATCTGGCGGCGCAGGTGTCTTCGGCAACGCAGGTGTCTCCGGCAGCGCAGATGTCTTCGGTAGTACAGGTGTCTCCGGCGGCACGGGCGTCACAGGCAGCGACGGCGCTAGCTGGCAGCGCATGGCGCCGCTGGCATCGGCGGTGAGCGCGCTGCCGGGGCGCGGGATGAGCGCGGTAGTAGATGGCGCGGCGCTCATTCTCGGTAGCTCCGGCCTGATGCAGGAACGCGGCGTAGATATCGCCCCGCTGGCGTCCCGGGCGCAGGAACTTGAAGCCAGCGGCCATACCATTTCCTGGCTGGCCGACAGTGGCAAGCATGCGCTGCTTGGACTGCTGGCCTTTGCCGACCTGCCCAAGCCATCAGCGCGTGCGGCCATCGAGCGCCTGCATGCACGCGGCATTCACACCGTCATGCTTACCGGAGACAACGAAGGTAGCGCGGATGCCGTGGCGCAGCAACTCGGCATCCGCGAAGTGCGCGCCAACTTGCTGCCAGACGGTAAAACGGCCGCACTGAAAGAACTTCGCCAGCAAGGCAAGATCTGCGCAATGGTCGGCGACGGCATCAACGACGCGCCCGCGCTGGCGGCCGCTCATGTGGGCATCGCCATGTCCACTGGCACCGACGTCGCCATGCATGCAGCAGGCATCACGCTGATGCGCGGCGATCCGCGACTGGTGGCGGATGCGATCGACATCTCGCGCCGTACCTTCAGTAAGATCCGACAGAACCTGTTCTGGGCCTTCATCTACAACCTCGCGGGCATCCCGCTGGCGGCGTTCGGCCTGCTGAATCCCGTATTTGCAGGCGCCGCGATGGCGCTCAGCTCCGTCAGCGTGATCAGCAACGCACTGCTGCTGCGCCGCTGGCAACCAGCAAAGGAATCGACATGAATATCGGACAAGCCGCCACCGCATCCGGCGTCAGCGCAAAAATGATCCGCTACTACGAAAGCATAGGCCTGATCAAAGCCACTGCGCGTACGGACAGCGGCTACCGCATCTACGGCGACAAAGACCTGCACATGCTGCGCTTCATCAAGCGCGCCCGTAATCTGGGCTTCTCGCTGGAGCAGATCCGCGACCTGCTGTCGCTATGGCAGAACGAAGACCGGGCCAGTGCGGACGTGAAGAAGATCGCGCTGGGTCATGTGGCGGAGCTGAATCAGCGCATCCGCGAGCTCACCGAAATGCGCGACACCTTGAGCACGCTGGCTTCCTGCTGCCACGGCGATGACCGTCCCGATTGCCCGATCCTGGAAACGCTGGAATCAGCGCAGGAACATGTAGATGGTTAGCACCACGCCAACGCATACCACGAAGATGCGCATCATCTGCGGCGGCAGGCGGTAAATCAGCCAGGAGCCAATCAGGCCACCGGCGACGCCGCCAACGCACAGCGCCAGTGCCGCCGGCCAGCTGATCAAGCTGGAGAAGGCGAAGATCACGGTGGCGGACGCATTCATCGCCATCGCCAGCATATTCTTGGTCGCAGTGGCGGCGCGGATCTGCTGGCCGGCAATGGTCAGCGTCGCCAGCATCAGGAAGCCGATGCCGCCGCCAAAATAGCCGCCGTAAATGGCGATACAAGTCTGCGCCAACATCAGTGCCCATGGAGGCATGCTCGCAGCAGCGTGCACTGGGGCCTTGCGGAAAGCGCCCCAGGCAAACATGGACGTCGCAAACAGCACCAGCCACGGCACCAGCTTGGCGAAGAAGGTTGGTGGCGTGTAGCTAAGCAGAATCGCGCCAAATGTGCCGCCGATGATGCTGATGATGAACATCTGCTTGAACGTCAGCGGACCAACATCGCTCACCAGCTTGCGTCCCGCGATGGCGGACGTGGTCTGGCTGGGGAAGAGCGCAATCGTAGACGTCATATTCGCCGCGATCGGATTCAGGCCCGCCAGCAGCAGGGTAGGGAAGGTGATGAACGAACCGCCGCCTGCCAGCGCGTTCTGCACGCCCGCGAACAGGCCCGCAGCAGCGACCAGCAAGATGGTATGAAATTCAAGAGGTGGGACGGCGGACATGATGGCAGGTTCGGGACGTAGAACGTTTGATTCTACACCGACCCTGCCGGGCTTGCAGGCGGCCGCTCAGGCAGCTTTTGCCGTCGCCGCGGCCGCCACCGGCGCCGCGAGCCGCAGCGCCAAAGCGTCCACGTCACGCTCGGCTTGCCCAATCGAGCGCTCCAGCCGTTCACCACCAAATTCGTCGTATTCGATGGCCACTCCGTGCGCATCCGTGATGCCGATATAGGCGAAGGCCGTGCGCACTGATGATTCGACGTGGTTGCTGTCCGCCAGCCGGTCGCCGTAGCCGTAATCGCCGCGCGAAGACAGGATGATCAGGCGCTTATCCATCTCCGCCAGCATTGGCCAATACGGCACATCGCCACGCGAACGGTCGAAGCCGAATGTGCGTCCGACACGGACGATATTGTCGATGTAGGCTTTGAATTGCGCGGGCGGACCGAAGTTATACATCGGGACGCCGGCCACGATGATATCGGCGCGCAGCAGTTCCTCTACGAGCGTATCGCTGGCGGCCAGCACGGCGTGCATCCACGGTTCGCGCTGCGCGGCAGGCGTGAAGGCTGCGTGAATCCATTCGCCGGTGACGGGCGCCGGCGCTTGGGCGCCGATGTCGCGATAGATGACTTCTGTGCTTGTGTCATGCGCCAGCCAGCGTTCGACAAAGCGAGCGCTCAGCCGGCGGGTATGCGAGCCATGTGCGGTTTCACCCGAGCGGCCCGGACGGGCGCTGGCGTCAATATGCAGCAAGGTGGTCATGGGTATTCTCCTGTGGTTGGGGATGGCCTCCACTGTGCCGCTGCCGCGCGGCGGCGACAAACGATCATTGCTCACCCGATAGATGAGTTATAGTCATGTATCATGCACCGACGATTGCCATCACTCTCCGCTTTACGTGCCTTCGAGGCCGCCGCCCGCCACCTGAGCTTCAAGCTGGCGGCGGAGGAGCTGTCCGTCACCGCAACGTCGATCAGCCATCAAATGAAGGCGCTGGAGGAAGCGCTGGATTGCCGCCTGTTCGTGCGCAAGACGCGCGCAGTGGAGTTGACGGAGCAGGGCCGCATTCTGCTGCAAGCCACCGGCGCCGGATTCGATGCCATTGCGGCAGGCGTGGAAAGTCTGCGCAATGCCGGGCGCCGTACGGTCACGCTATCCACCACGCCGGCCTTCGCCGCCCGCTGGCTGGTGCCGCGTCTGGCCGCATTCCAGCAGGCGCATCCCGGCATCGACCTGCATGTGCAGGCGACGACGCAGGTGGCCGACTTGCGCAGTGGCGGGGCCGACCTGGCGGTGCGTGGCGGACGGGGACACTATGCGGGCTTGCAGGCGACGCTGCTGATGCGCGGCGATTACGCGCCCGTTGCCAGCCCGCGCCTGAAACTGCGCCGGCCGCGCGACCTGCTGAAGCATCCATTGATCCACTTCGAATGGCAGCGCGGCGGCAGCGGCGCGCAGACCTGGGCGCGCTGGGCGCAAGCGGCGGGGCTGGAATTGGAGGCCTCCGCCGGCATCGTCTTTTCTGAAGAGAGCCATGCCGTGCAAGCTGCCATTGCGGGGCAGGGCGTGGCATTGGCATCCCTGCCGCTGGTGAGCGAAGAGATCGCGATGGGATTGCTGGAGGCGCCGTTTGCGCCGTTGTTACAGGGTTTCGATTACTATTTGGTACGGCTGGAAGACAGGGAGTTGTCCGCGGCCGCAGCAACCGTCGAATCCTGGCTCACCGGCCAGGCAACGCAGGAGGACTGATGAAGCCTTACGAATTGTATTACTGGCCCACGATCCAGGGACGCGGTGAATTCGTGCGCCTGGCACTGGAAGAAGCCGGCGTGCCTTACGTCGACGTGGCGCGCCAGAAGAAGGGCATGCCGCCGACCATGGCGTCCATCGATCCCGCGCAGGAAGAACGGGCCTCGTTCGCGCCGCCGGTGTTGCGCGCAGGCGAGCTGCTGATCGGCCAGACGGCCAATATCCTGATGTTTATCGGCGCCCGCCACGGCCTGGCGCCGCGTTCGGAAGCGGGCCGCTTGTGGTGCAATGAACTGCAGCTGACCATCGCGGACATCGTCAACGAAGCACACGACACGCACCATCCCATCTCCACCAATCATTATTACGAAGACCAGAAGAAGGAAGCGAAAGCGCGCGCCAGGGACTTCTGCGCCGAGCGCATTCCCAAGTTCCTTGGCTACTTCGAGCAAATCCTGCAGAACAATCCGGGACGCGGCAAGTACATGGCCGGCTCGCGTTTGAGCTATGTGGACCTGTCGATGTTCCAACTGATTTCAGGCCTGCGCTACGCCTTCCCGAAAACGATGAAGAAGCTGGAGCCGGACTGGCCCGGCCTGGTGGCCCTGCACAAGATGGTGTCGGAGCGGCCGAATATCGCGGCCTATCTGGCTTCGAAGCGGCGGATTGCCTTCAATGAAGATGGCATCTTCCGCCACTATCCGGAGCTGGAGAAGTGACGCGCGGATTAGCGCGCGCTGGTGACGGGGTAGCCGGCTTCCACGATGGCCGATTTGACGGCGTCCAGTGCGGCGCCGCTGTCCACTTTGACCTGTTTGCTGGCCAGGTCGATATCGACCGTGGCGCCCGCATCCACGGCCTTTACGGCCTTGGTGACGGAAGCGACGCAATGGCCGCAGCTCATATTTTCAACTTGCAGTTCGTACATCAGAAACTCCTTTTTTCTCAATGATGATTCATCTTAATCCTTGCCACCGTTGGAAGGTCAAGCTTCTTTTTGCCGCGCTGGCGGCTGGCGGACTCGCACAGGCGGCGTCGCTTGATCCTGCCGTCGTGCGGCAGATCGATGACGTGGTGGGCCAGGTCGGCAAGGATCGCTTGCCCGGCGCGGTCGTACTGGTGGCGCGCAATGGTGAGACGGTATTTCGCAAGGCTTATGGCTGGGCTGATATCGACAGGCGCCAGCCGATGGAGCCGGCGGTGTCCATGCCCATTGGTTCGGTCACCAAGCAGTTTACCGCCACGGCCATCATGATGCTGGCGGAGGAGGGCAAGCTGTCCCTCACCGATTCGGTGGCGCAGCACTTGCCGGACCTTGCGCCGCAGCTGCGCGATGTCTCGATTGAGCAGCTGTTGACGCATACTTCCGGTGTGCCGGACTACACCAGGCAGTGGCGCTTCCTGCTGCTGGATCGCGGCGATGAGATTGCGCTGCCGGATCTGCTGAAGCGCATCAAAGGCAAGTCGCTCGATTTCATGCCGGGCGCGCGCTTTGAGTACAGCAATTCGAATTATGTGCTGCTGGGCGCCATCATCGAGAAAGTGAGCGGTGAGCCTTATGGCAAGTTCATGGAAGAGCGCATCTTCATGCCGCTGGGACTGGGCAATACGGCCTACGCCGGTTATGAACGTGCCGCGTCCATGCGCGCTAAAGGCTACGATGCTGACAACGGCAAGTACAGCAAGCCGAAATCGATCAGCATGTCCATGGCCTATGCAGCGGGCGGGCTGGTGTCGACCGTGGACGATTTGGCGCGCTGGGATGCAGCCATCGCCAGCGGCAAGCTGCTGAAAGGCGAAAGCTGGCAGCGCGTGTTTTCGCCGGCGCGCCTGCAGAACGGAGAACCCAGCAATTACGGCTACGGTTGGGGATTGGGCAAGCTGCAAGGGGTGACCGAATACTCGCACGGCGGCGAGATCTACGGCTTCAGCAGCTTCGTGGCGCGCCTGCCGGAGCAGGGCATCTACGTCGCGGTGCTGGCCAATGCCAGCGGCGACGTGACCACCGAACTGCTGGCGCAGCGCGTGGCGGCAGTCGCCCTGGGCAAGCCGGTGCCGCATTACCGCAAGATCACTTTGAGCAAATCGACGCTGGAGGAATTCGCGGGCACTTATCACGGCGACGAAGGAACGGTACGCACGGTGAAGCGCGATGGCGATCATCTGGTCGTTGAACGCAGCGGCGCTCCAAAGGTTGAGATTTTCCCTTATTCCGACAGCGCCTTCTTCGTGCGCGATTCCTTGTCGCAGGCCGAGTTTGTGCGCGATCCGCAGGGCAAAGTGGTCGAGCTTCTTCTTACCCGTAACGGCAACGTCACCCGCAACGCGCGCGTGGCGACCAAAAAATGGTGGCCACTATGAAGCAGAGCATTGTGCACATTGCGCTGGTCGTACGCGATTACGATGAAGCGATCGATTTCTACGTCGACAAACTAGGTTTCGAGCTGATCGAAGACACCTACCAGCCGGCGCAGGACAAGCGCTGGGTCGTCGTCGCCCCGCCCGGCGGCAGCGGCACCACGCTGCTGCTGGCACGCGCCGCCAAGCCTGAGCAGGAGCCCTTCGTCGGCAACCAGGCTGGTGGGCGCGTGTTCCTCTTTTTGAATACCGACGACTTCTGGCGCGACGTCGAACGCCTGCGCGCGCACGGCGTGCATTTCGCGCGCGAGCCCAAGGAAGAAGACTACGGCCTGGTCGCGGTCTTCGCGGACCTGTACGGCAATTTGTGGGATTTGCTGCAGCTGAAACCAGACCATCCTGTTGCGCGCCGCGGACGGGATTAGAACCCACGGCAAGGAGCGGGTGGCTGCCACGATGTGGCAGCCACCTGGGTTGCGCCGCTGGTTTGGAATAAAAAAAGCCCCGCACGAAGCGGGGCTTTTGTGGAGCGTGTGCGCGCTTAGAGCACGTCGCTCGCGTGGTCGGCGAGGCGGGAGCGCTCGCCGCGGGCCAGGGTGACGTGGCCGCTGTGGGCCCAGCCTTTGAAGCGGTCGACGACGTAAGTCAGGCCGCTCGAACCCTCGGTCAGGTATGGCGTGTCGATCTGCGCGATATTACCCAGGCAGAGGATCTTGGTGCCCGGACCGGCGCGCGTTACCAGGGTCTTCATCTGCTTCGGCGTCAGGTTCTGCGCCTCGTCGATGATGAGGAACTTGTTGACGAAGGTACGGCCGCGCATGAAGTTCAGAGACTTGATCTTGATGCGCGAGCGGATCAGGTCCTGCGTTGCCGCACGGCCCCATTCGCCGCCTTCACCGTCGGACTTGTTCAGCACTTCGAGGTTGTCGTCGAAAGCGCCCATCCAAGGCCCCATCTTCTCTTCCTCGGTACCCGGCAGGAAGCCGATGTCCTCGCCCACCGGCACGGTGACGCGGGTGACGATGATCTCGTTGTACAGCTTCGTCTCCAGCACCTGCGCCAGGCCGGCGGCCAGTGCCAGCAGGGTCTTGCCGGTACCGGCCTGGCCCAGCAGGGTGATAAAGTCGCACTCGGGATTCATCAGCAGGTTCAGAGCGAAGTTCTGCTCGCGGTTACGCGCCGTGACGCCCCACACGCTGTTCTTGTTGTGGGAATAGTCGCGCAGCGTCTGGATCACCGCGGTCTTGCCGTTGATCTGCTTGACCTGGCCGTAGAACGAAGCTTCGCCGTTCTTCGGTTCCAGGAACACGAACTGGTTCACCAGCAGGGACGGGATGAACGGGCCGGTCACGCGATAGAAGGTGGCGCTCTGGCCGTTCTTGTTCTCCTGCCACGACTCCATGTCCTTGCCATGCTTGTTCCAGAAATCGTCCGGCAGCTGGACGATGCCCGAGTACAGCAGGTCGGTGTCTTCAAGTACGTGGTCGTTGAAGTAGTCTTCCGCCGGCAGGCCCAGTGCGCGCGCCTTGATGCGCATATTGATGTCTTTCGACACCAGCACCACCGCGCGGCCCGGCTGCTCGGCTTCCAGCGAACGCACGACCGCGAGGATCTGGTTGTCCGCCTTACCTTGCGGCAGGCCTTCCGGCAAATCGGCTACCTGCACCTTGGTCTGGAAATACAGGTGGCCTTTGGCATCCTTGTTACCCAGCTTGTTCAGCGGGATACCGGTTTCCATGTCGTCGTCGTCGGTATTGCTGACCAGGGCATCGAGGGTACGCGATACCTGGCGCGCATTGCGGGCGACTTCGGACATGCCTTTCTTGTGGTTGTCCAGTTCTTCCAGCGTCATCATCGGCAGGAAGACATCGTGCTCCTCGAAGCGGAACAGCGAGGAGGGGTCGTGCATCAGCACATTGGTGTCGAGCACGAACAGCTTGGTCATGCCCACCTGATCGGCGTGGCGGCTGGAGGCGGACTTCAGCACGACCTCGTGTGCCTTGTGCTTGGCCGGATGCGGTGCATCGGGCTTGATCGGCGTGACCTTGCCGCGCGCCAGGGGCGCAGCCTTGGTGCGTGGTGGCGCCGGGACATCGTCCGGCAGCTTGGCGACCTTGAGGGCCGGGGTTTTCTTTGCAGCTGCGGTCTTCTTTGCCGCAGTCTTTGCAGGTGCCTTGGTTGCCGCTTTCTTCGGCGCTGGCGCTGCATCTTCTTCAACGGGGAAGGGTACCGGATTCGATCCGCTCGCCTTCGGGTAGTCTTTAGCCAGCAGTAAGGTGGCTGGCTTGCTAGGCAGTTTTGGCAGTGGCATCAGGATCTCAATCTAAAAAAGTTCCGCCCACGCCAAAGCCGCCGCAGCAGATCGGGCATGGGGATGGATGCGTGGGGAAATCGGAAATGAAAGGCTGCCTAAGGCCGCCGTTGCGGCCAGTATTGCAGTCCGGTTGGCACCGGGGTGAGTGGTTGGAAGAAGCTTGACTCAAAATCTGGCTATATTAAAGCTCAGTTACGGTTGTTCGACCGCAAGGAGGGCTTTGCCATCAGCCCTGGCTTGCCACGAATTCCAGTACATCATCAACGTGACCTGGAACCTTCACGCCTCTCCATTCTTTCACCAATCGCCCTTGAGCGTCAATGACAAACGTGCTGCGTTCGATTCCACGTACATCTTTACCGTACATTTTTTTCATCTTCATGACACCGAAGGCCTGGCACAACGCTTCTTCGGGGTCGGAGATCAATTCGAAGGGCAGGCCCAGCTTGGCCTTGAAGTTCTCGTGCGAGCGCAGCGAGTCGCGGCTGACGCCGTAAATCTCGGCGCCGGCAGCCTGGAACTTGTCGTGCAGATCGCGGAAAGCCATGTTTTCGGTGGTGCAGCCGGGGGTGTTGTCCTTCGGGTAGAAGAACAGCACGGTGGTTTTGGCTGGACGGCCGGACAGCTGGAAGGTCTGGCCGCTGGTCATGGGGGCGCTGAAGTCGGCGATGGTATTGCTGGGGCTTGCCACTATTGTTCTCCTGAGCTTATGTGGGGGCGGCCCTTTATATCAGGGCAATATTTCTTATTTCAACCCCCAAAGGCAAAATCCGGTGGCTGCCACATCGTGGCAGCCACCTGTTTTACGGTTTCTCGATGATCAGTGCCAGCAGCGCCTTGCGGCCTTCGCCCATCAGGATGTTGTAGGTGCGGCAGGCGGCATTGGTGTCCATGCACTCCACGCCGACCTGCTTTGAGGTGAGCGGGGTGGTCAGGCGCGGGTGGACGAAGCGCTGGCGCTCGCCGGTACCCAGGATCACCACGTCCGGCTGCTCCACCGCCAGCTGCGCGAAGTGTTCGACCGTCAGATCCTCGAAGCGGGCTACCGGCCAGGCGCGCGGCGCCGTCTCGGGCAATACCAGCAGGCTGTAGTCGAAAGGCTGGCCGTTAATTTCGACGCCGCCGGGGAAATAACCGGACACAGTCTGGTACTGCTGGTTGCTGGATTGGTGAAGCTTCATGGGAAATGCCTGTATTTAATCGCAATAGAACGTCTATTGTATCGTTTTCCCTTGAAACAGGCTTCCCGGTGGTTGCCTAAATGAAGAGCTTTCGGCAGAATGGGTATTTTCGCAATGCAGCATGGATATGTAAGGGATTGATTTTGCGACCGGTTCAGAAATCGAACAAGCTCAACGAGATTTGCTACGAAATCCGCGGCCCGGTGCCTGAAAAGGCACGCCAGATGGAGGAAGAGGGCCACAAGATCACCAAGCTGAACATCGGCAATATGCAGCCGTTCGGCTTTGATCCGCCGGATGAGATTGTGCATGACATGATCGTCAACCTGCCGAATGCGGCGGGCTATACCGATTCCAAGGGCCTGTTTGCACCGCGCAAGGCGGTGATGCACTACACTCAGACCAAGAATATCGCCGGCGTGACCATCGACGATATTTACCTGGGCAATGGCGCGTCCGAGCTGATCGTGATGTCCATGAACGCGCTGCTGAATAACGGCGATGAGGTGTTGGTGCCGGCGCCGGATTATCCGCTGTGGACGGCGGCAGTGAGCCTGTCCGGCGGCAAACCGGTGCACTATATCTGCGACGAGCAGCAGGACTGGTTCCCCGACATCGACGACATGCGCAAGAAGATCACGCCCAATACCAAGGCGATCGTGGTCATCAACCCGAACAACCCGACCGGCGCGCTGTATCCGGACGAGGTTCTATTGCAGATCATCGAGCTGGCGCGCCAGCACCAGCTGATCATCTACGCTGACGAAATCTACGACAAAGTGCTGTACGACGGCGCGACCCACACCTCCATCGCCGCCCTGTGCGAGGACGTGCTGTGCGTGACCTTCAACGGCCTGTCCAAGAGCTACCGTTCCTGCGGCTACCGCGCGGGCTGGATGGTGCTCTCGGGCGAAAACCGAAAATACGCGAAGGACTATATCTGGGGCTTGAACATGCTGGCCTCGATGCGCCTTTGCGCCAATGCACCGGGGCAGTTTGCGATCCAGACTGCACTCGGCGGCTACCAGAGCATCAAGGATCTGGTGGCTCCCGGCGGGCGGCTGCTCAAGCAGCGCGACCTGGCTTACCAGTTGTTGTCCGATATTCCGGGCGTCAGCGTGGTCAAGCCAAAAGCGGCACTTTATATGTTCCCCCGCCTTGATCCGAAGATCTATCCGATCGCGGACGACCAGCAATTCGCTTATGAACTGCTGGAAGAAACCAAGGTCCTGATCGTGCAAGGCACTGGCTTCAACTGGCATTCGCCGGACCACTTCCGCGTCGTGTTCCTGCCGAACGCCGACGATATGACCGACGCCTTCGGAAGAATGGCGCGCTTCATGGAAGGCTACCGCAAACGTCACGGCCAGGGCTGAAACCGATCACAATAGATAACGAGATTATGAAACCCATCAAAGTAGGCCTGTTAGGCATTGGCACCGTAGGTTCGGGCACCTTCAACGTCCTGTCGCGCAACCAGGAAGAGATTACGCGCCGCGCCGGCCGCGGCATCGAAATCGTGGCCGTGGCGGACCTGAACACCGAACGCGCGCAACAGCTCACCGGCGGCAAGATCAAAGTCGTCGCCGACGGTAACGAGATCGTCAACGATCCGGAAATCGACATCGTCATTGAGCTGATTGGCGGCTACGGCATTGCCAAGGAACTGGTGCTGAAAGCCATCCACAACGGCAAGCACGTGGTCACCGCCAACAAGGCCCTGCTGGCAACGCACGGCAACGAGATCTTCGCTGCGGCGCAAGCCAAGGGTGTGATGGTGGCCTTCGAGGCCGCTGTTGCAGGCGGCATCCCGATCATCAAGGCGCTGCGCGAAGGCCTGACCGCCAACCGCATCGAATGGATCGCCGGCATCATCAACGGCACCACCAACTTCATCCTGTCCGAAATGCGTGACAAGGGCCTGGACTTTGGCACTGTGCTGAAAGAGGCGCAGCGCCTGGGCTACGCCGAAGCCGATCCGACCTTCGACATCGAAGGCGTTGATGCAGCGCACAAGGCGACCATCATGTCCGCCATTGCTTTCGGTATTCCGGTGCAGTTCGACAAAGCCTATGTGGAAGGCATCACCAAGCTGGAAGCGGTGGACATCAAGTACGCCGAGCAGCTGGGCTATCGCATCAAGCTGCTGGGCATCGCCAAGCGCACCCGCGTCAACGGTTCGGAAGGCATCGAACTGCGCGTGCACCCGACCCTGATCCCGGCCAAGCGCCTGATCGCCAATGTGGAAGGGGCGATGAATGCGGTGCTGGTGCAGGGCGATGCGATCGGCGCCACCATGTACTACGGTAAGGGCGCAGGCGCGGAGCCGACCGCTTCGGCGGTGATTGCGGATCTGGTGGATATTACCCGCCTGGCGACGGCCGATCCTGAGCACCGCGTGCCGCACCTGGCTTTCCAGCCGAATGCGCTGACCGATATCAAGATCCTGCCGATGGCGGAAGTGACCACTAGCTACTACCTGCGCATGCATGTGGCGGACCGTCCGGGCGTGCTGGCTGAGCTGACCCGTATCCTGGCCGATGCCGGTATTTCCATCGACGCGATGATGCAGAAGGAACCGGCTGAGGGTGAGACGCACACCGATATCATCATGCTGACGCACCAGACGCAGGAGAAGAATGTAGCTGCGGCAATGGCGAAGATGGAGGCGCTGGAAACGGTGGTCGGCAAGGTTACCCGTATCCGCCTCGAAAACCTTTCCTGAACCCACGGCAGAAGCAGGTGGCAGGCACGATGTGCCAGCCACCCCATTCGAAGTCCGCGGCGTCAAACAGGTGGCTGCCACAGCGTGGCTGCCACCAACCCTTCCGGTTTAAAAAAAAGCGGGCAACATCCGAAGATGTCGCCCGTTTGAAGGGGAGGTACTTCTACTACTCTCTCACGTACTGCTTACTGCGGGTACTACGGGGGAACTTTACTTGGCGGCGACGGTCAGCTCGCTCTTGACCTCTTTCACGCCTGCCACAGCGGATGCAGCCTGGATCGCTTTGGTGCCTTCATCAGTGCTGGCCACCGAGCCGCTCAGAGTCACCACGCCTTGCGCGATCGTCACGCTGATTTGCTTCTGGTCAGCCAGCGCGGACTTCACTTTGGCGGTCAGCGCGGTATCAGAGCTAGCGGCGACGGCGCCTGCCATCGCGCCATCTTGCTGAGCGAATGCGGTCAGCGAGGCTGCGGACAGGGTAGCTGCGGTGATCAGGGAAGCGATCAGTTTGGTTTTCGTCATGGTCTATCTCCATTTATGAGTCAAAAAGGACGCCCTGGGACGTTACCCAGACTATTGCAAGCGCCGTGCCAGCTCTTGCAAATTCAATAAAATCAAAGAGTTAAGATTTAAACGTTCTGACAAGCAATGCTTCGGGGATATAACCTGTCGCCGGGGAGCGACAGGTCCAGGGGCTGTATTGGCAAGTGCTTGATTTGAAAGGGCTTATTCTTGTCGCTCCTCAGCGACAGGGGTCAGATCAGAGCGGAACTGGGCCGCGTTGAGGTCGTATTTCTGCAGCAGGCGATAAAACTCGGTGCGGTTGCGCTCGGCCAGACGCGCGGCATCCGCCACATTGCCATCCGTCAGTTTCAGCAACTGGACCAGATAATTGCGCTCGAAGCGCTGCTTGGCTTCGGTATAGCTGAGCACTTCCAGTGTCGGAACGCGCAGGGCGCGCTGCACCAGTGTCAGCGGCACGATGGGCGCGGTGGCCAGCGCGCAGACATGCTCCACCACGTTGTACAGCTGGCGCACATTGCCGGGCCAGGCGGCGCGGGTGAGCGCTTCCAGCGCGTCCGGTGCAAAGCCGTTGACCATCTTCTGGTACTTCGTGGCCAGCATTTGCAGGAACTGGGTGGCCAGCAGGCCGATGTCCTCGCGGCGTTGTGACAAAGGCGGCAAGGTCAGCGTGATCACGTTCAAGCGGTAGTAAAGGTCTTCGCGGAACTGGCCCTCCAGCATGGCCTGCTCCAGGTCGCGGTGGGTGGCGGACAGCACGCGCACATCGACCGGCCGGCCGGCATCCGAACCTACCTGGCGCACCACGCGCTCCTGTAGCACGCGCAACAGCTTGACCTGCAGGTGCAGGGCCATATCGCCGATCTCGTCGAGGAACAGCGTGCCCCCATCGGCAGCCTGGATCAGGCCTTCGCGGCTGGCCACCGCGCCGGTGAAGGAACCCTTCACATGGCCGAACAGTTCGGACTCCAGCAGCTGCTCCGGAATCGCGCCGCAATTGACGGCAATGAAGGGCGCCTTGGCGCGGCGCGAAGCACGATGGATGGCGCGCGCCAGCAGTTCCTTCCCGGTGCCGCTTTCGCCGCGGATCAGCACACTGGCTTCGGACACCGCCACCAGCTTGGCCTCCGCCAGCAGCTCCGCCATCGACTGGCTGCGGCTGATGATTTCTTCCCGCCAGAATTCGTCGCTGCGCGACTGCACCACGCTCGGCGCGCTCAGGCTCAGGGCCTGGCCGATGCGGTCCAGCAGCACCTTGGCGTCAAAAGGCTTGGTCAGGTAGGCATAGGCGCCCAGCGACGTCGCTTCCACCGCATCAGGAATGGTGCCATGCGCCGTCAGCAAGATCACGGGCAGGGCTGAGAATTGTTTGCGAATCTGCTGGAACAGGGCCATGCCGTCGCGGCCCGGCAGGCGGATGTCGCTGATTACCATGGCAGGCAGTTCCATCGCGATATGCGCCAGCGCCGCCTCCGCGCTGCTCACGGCTGTCACCTTGTAGCCATTGGCTTCCAGGCGCATGGAGAGAAGACGCAGCAGGTCCGCGTCGTCGTCCACCAGAAGAAGATGTGCACCGACCGCCATCACTTCACCCCCGCCGACGAACCGCTGGAAGGACGCACGGGCAAGCCGCGTTCAATCGCCTTCAGCGCTTCCAGCATATCGTTCAACTGTTCATTCTTGCGCTGGCCGTCCTTCAGCTGCGTATTGAGCTTGTCGACGTGGTCGTACAGGCGGCGCTGTTCCGCGCAATAGCTGGACAGCATTTGCGCCAACGATTTGAACGGCGTCGCATCGGCCTCGCTCGACGTGGCCACTGCGTCGAACTGGGCCTGCGCGCGCGCCAGGTCGGCGGGGCTGCGCGTCAGCGCCAGCACCATGCCCGACTGCAGCAGATTCTTGGGCGTCTTCTGCTGCAGCGACAGGCCACTCAATTCCTTCAGCAGCTCGCCTTGCGTCATCTTGCGCAGCGACTGGTGATAGGCCAGCAGCGGCCCCACTTCATCAATGGGCGCAGGCAGTATCGTGATCGGCGCACTGACCGCAGGCGGCGTGATGGTCGGCAGGGCAGGCTGCGGTGGCGGCCGCTGCGTCATGCAGGCGGCGCAGAGCAAAAGCGGCGGCAATAAAGTCTTAGCGTTCATATGGGAGTTCGATTCGAAAGTGGGCGCCTTCAATGGAGGGCAGAAGCTGCAGCGTGCCGCCATGTGCGCTGATGTATTCGCGCACGATGGAAAGGCCGATGCCGTTACCGCGCCGCGCGCCGGCGGGCTGGCGTTCACCCTGGTAGAAGGGCTCGAAAATATGTTCGGCGTCGTTGGCGGCCACGCCGGGACCCTGGTCGCAGCAGTCGATCAGCAGGGTGCCCGCATGTTCGCCAACGGTGAAGCGCACTTCGCCGCCTTCGGGGCTGAAGCGTACGGCGTTCGACAGCAGATTGCCGACCACCACGCCCAGCTTGTCCGCATCGGCCATGATGAGCGCTGCGTTGCCTTCGACCGAAATCTTGAGATTGCGCGCTTGCCATTGCAGGCGCTGGCTGTCCACCACCTTATGCAGCAGCTCCGCCGCATCGGTAGGCTGGCGGTGCAGATGCTGGGCTTCGAAATTGGCGGTGTTATAGCGCAGCAGGTCTTCGATCTGGTTTTGCAGCGAGGCCGTGTTCTGGCGCAGGATGCCTGCCACTTCGCGCTGATTGGGCGCCAATGGGCCGGCCACTTCGTCCTCCAGCAGCGACACGCCTTCCACCAGCGCCGCCAGCGGCGTTTTCAGTTCGTGCGAGATGTGGCGCAGGAAGCGCGCCTTGTCCGCTTCCAGATCGGCCAGACGCTGGCGCAGCCAGTTCAGTTGCTGGCCGAGGCGGCGCAAGTCGTCCGGCCCTTCCACTTCAATGGGACGGTCATAGCGGTTGCCACCCAGCTGGCCGATGGCGTTTTCGATCTGGCCCAGTGGACGCGACAACCACATGCCAAAGCCCAGCGCCAGTGCGGCGGCAACCGCGATGGATGCGATCACCTGGCCGGTCAGCACGCTGCGCTGGCGATCCAGCTCCTGCAGGATCTGGTTGTTGCGGTAATCGACTTCGCGCTTCACTTCGTCGGCCAGCCCTTCATTGATGGCGGGCAGACCCGCGAGGGCGATGTTCAGCATCTGCTGGCGTGCGCCGCGGCGTGCGCGCGGCACCTGCATGGCGGACCACGCCGCCTCGCCATGTTCGCGCCAGGCGCGAAAGGATGCGCTTTCGGCACGCGGCAAGCCATTGGCCAGCGCGTCAAGGGCGGCCTGGCCGTCGCGCCACGCATCCATATAGCGCTCGCGGAAGGCGGGATCGTCCAGCACCAGGAACTGGCGCGCGCTGCGCTCCATCGCCACGCTGCGCTCGGCGAGGCGCTGCGCATTGGCGGTCAGCAGCACGGCGTCGCGGCCGATCTCGCGGCTTTGCGCAGACAGCTTGTCCAGCGTCAGCAGGGCGTGGACGGAAGTAGCGCTCAGCAGCAGGGCAATCAGCAGGAAGACGCCAAGCAGCAATTGGCGGAATGAGAGCTTGGTAATCATTTGTTGCGGACGCCGTGAGAGGCTTAGTTATCCGGACCATCATAGGGGAAATTGTTGCCGTGCCGCGTCCGATTGGCCGGACTGTGCTAAGATAGTTAGGTAGACTAACTATCTAATTATCATGGCAGACGAACAACCCATCAATCCACGTGCGCTGGAGATCGCCGGCGAGCTGCGTACCGCCCTGAAAATGCTGATGCGCGAGATGCGGCGCGACAGCGGCATCATCGAGAGCGACATTCCGATGGCACAGGTCATCCTGATGGCCACGCTGGCCGAGCATCCCTGCACCGGCGTGGCGGAGCTGGCGCGCATGGAAAAGGTGAGTGGCCCCACCATCAGCGCGCAGGTGAAGGCGCTGGAGGCTGCGGGTCTTGTTGAGCGCTGCGAGGCCGACCCGGCGGACCGCCGCCGCAGTGGCCTGCGCCTCTCCGCGCTGGGAGAGGGCAAGATACATCAACTGCGCGAACAGCGGCTGGAGTGGATCGCGCGCCGCATCGCCCGTCTTTCCCCGGCCGGTATCGAGGCCATCGCGGCCGCCATCGGCCCTTTGAAGGAGATTGCAGAATGACCCAAGCACCCGACGCGCAAATCACGGGCGCCGAGATCCGTGCCATTTACTTTGCCATGATGACCGTGCTGGGGCTGAGTGCGCTCGACCAGAGTATTGTGTCGACGGCGCTGCCACGTATCGTCAGCGATCTGGGCGGCATGGCGCACTTGTCGTGGGTGGTGACGGCCTATGTGCTGGCGTCCACCGTGACCATGCCGCTGTACGGCAAGCTGGCCGACCAGTACGGGCGCCGTCCGCTCATCTTTGCGGCGCTGGGCATTTTCCTGCTCGGTTCAGCGCTATGCGGGCTGTCGCAGAATATGCTGCAGCTGATCGTGTTCCGCGCCATTCAGGGCATTGGCGCGGGCGGCTTCATGCCGCTGGCGCAGATCATCATCGGCGACGTGGTGCCCCCGGCGGAGCGCGGCAAGCGCATGGGCATGATTCCGATTGTGTTCGCAGTGACCAGCGTGCTCGGTCCCGTGGTGGGCGGCCTGATCACGGACTGGCTGTCATGGCACTGGATTTTCTACGTCAACCTGCCGGTCGGCGCACTGGCATTTCAGGCGATTGCGCGCTCGCTGCACAAGCCGCAGATCAAGCATGCGCACCGCATCGACTATCTCGGCTCGGCGCTGCTGACCGGCTCTCTGACCACGCTGCTACTGGTGCTGGCGCTGGGCGGCACCGAGTGGCCATGGGATTCGACGCAGGTCTATGTCTGCCTGGCACTGGCCGTCGCCATGGGTATCGCGCTGCTGATTCACGTGCGCAGCGCGGCCGAACCCGTGCTGCCGCCGGACCTGTTCCATAGCAGCGTGTTCAATGTCGCCAGCATCGTGATGGCGTTTACCTTCACGGGGCTGATGGGCGCGACCATTTTCTTCCCGCTGTTCTTCCAGGTGGTGATGGGCGCCAGCCCTTCGCAATCGGGCTTGCTGACGGTGCTGATGATGGTGGGCCTGATCATGTCCTCGATCACCAATGGCCGCGTGATGGCGCGTACCGGCAAGTACAAGGCGGTGCAGGTGGCTGGCCTGGTCGCCGCGACGATTGCTTTCGGCGTGCTGGCCTGGGCAATGGAGAAGGGCCTGGGTTATTTCGTGATCGAGCCGGCGATTTTCCTGATGGGCATGGGCCTTGGCCTGGTCATGCCGAATATGACCATCGCCGTGCAGAACGCGTTGCCGCTGGCGCGGCGGGGCGTCGGTACGGCGATGCTGACCTTCTTCCGCTCGCTGGGCGGGCTGCTGGGTGTGACGGGCTCCGGCGCAATCCTGGCGCGCCAGCTGCATGCGCACGGAATCGAGGCGGTGGCTGCGGTCGGCGCGCACGGCGGTGCAGCCGTTGCCGGCGCGGCCAGCGCGGCGACTGTCGCGGTGTACCGCCATGGCATCGCCAGCGTGTTTGCCGCCGGCAGCGTGATGGTCGGCCTTGGTCTGCTCGCGCTGCTATTCCTGCCCGAGCTGCCGCTGGCCGGCCATCCATCGCAGAAGAATTAATCGTCCAGCGACCACACGTACTGGACGCGCGTCCAGGATTCAAAGGGAACGCCGTCCACCGTCCCCGGTTTGAAGCGGCATTGCGACAGGCCGCCAATTGCAGCGCGGTCGAGATCCCGATAGCCGCTCGATTTTTCCACTTTCGACGCCGCCACATGGCCATCCGTTCCGATCAGGAAGGCCAGCGTGACGGTGCCCGTATCGCCATTGCGCAAGGCCGACTGCGGATAAGCGGGTTTGGCGCAAGCCCGCATTTCAATCACCGGCTGCACGGTTAGCGGCTCGTGTTTCGCCACCACGATATCCCCACCGCCCGCCGCCGGCGGACCGGGATTCACGGGGCGCCGCACGGGCACGCCTTCCGGAATGGTGGGCGTGGTGTCGGTAATCGTGACCGTGACCGGCCAATCTGTCGGCGGACGCACGTCGGGCGGCGTGAACTGCGTTGGCATCGGCAGCGGGGGAGGTGTCTCGTATTTTGGCTCAGGCGGCAGCGGCAATACTTCGACCGCCGCCGGTCCATCCGGATGGTTGATCCACACCTTGGTATGCTGCAGGGCGAACACGAAAGCCATCACATGTGCCAGTCCAATCACGGCCATTCCGGTGTAGTTCTTGCGCTGGGAATTGAAATTCATGAGAACTCTCCTTTGCTAGTGCATGGAAGTATATTCTTCCAGTAAGTAGAAATTTGCAATGGGTTTGTGTGGAATTTTTTGCTGTGATATCGTTCTGCCTATGGACAAGAACATTCGCGCATTGCTGGCAGACGATCATCCCATCGTAATGGACGGCTTTGCCATGACCCTGGGCGCCCATGGAATCGAGGTGGTGGCGCGCGCCAAAACGCCGGAAGAGGCGATCTCGGAGTTCCAAAGGATGGAACCTGATGTTGCTATCCTGGATATCCGTTTCGGTGAGCAGCTGACGGGCCTGGATGCTGCGCGCCAGATCCTGAAGGCCAAGCCGAACGCCCGCGTCATCTTCCTGACCCAGTTCGATCAGGACAGTTTGATCAAGGAGGCCTACCGCATCGGCGCGCGTGCCTTCATCACCAAGGATTGCGATCCTGAGGAACTGGCGCTCGCCGTCAAGCGCGCGCAGCACGGCGAGCTGTATTTCATGCCGGCGATTGCGGAGCGCCTGGCCAGCCTGTCCGTACTGGGCGAGCAATCGCCGCAAGCGCTGCTGGATGAGCGTTCGCTGCAGATTTTCACGATGATGGCGGAAGGGCAGACCAACGCCGAAATCGCGGAAAAGCTCGATGTGTCGAGCAAAACCATCAGCAACACCAGCCAGGCCATCAAGGACAAGCTGGGCGTGCAGCGCGCCGCCGACATCACGCGCCTCGCAGTACGCCATGGCCTGATCCAGCCTTGACCATCATGCCGCGCCTGAGCACCCGTACGCGGCTGCTGCTGATCACGACCTTCCCCTTGCTGGTGCTGTTCGTCACGCTGACCTGGTACAGCCACCAGTCGCGCCAGGAGGAAGTGCGCGCCGAATTGGCGGAGCGGGGCCAGTTGCTGGCTGCCGCGCTGGCCAGCAGTGGCGAAGCGAGCTTGATGGGCGGCCAGTTCGACGAACTGAAGGCGTCCATCTACGGCATGATGCAGGGCGATTCAGCCATTAAGCGCGTGACGCTGCTGGATGCGAGCCGCAAACCCCTGGTCGATGTGGAAGCGCGTACCTCCGGCCAGCCGGAAGCCCGTTACTTCGAGGCGCCGATTCATAAGCGGCTGCTGTATGTGACCGGCGGCGGCGACCGCAATGTCGGCACCATGGGCTATGTGCAGGTGCGCATGTCCGCTACCGCGCTGCTGGCGAAGCAGAGGCGCCGCTTCTACATCGAGCTGGGCGTGGCCAGTCTTGGCCTGCTGCTTTGCCTGTCGCTGGCTTACCGCATGACGGACGGATTCGCTGCCTCGCTCAAATCGTCAATGCAAGCCTTGCGCGCCGCAGACGAAGAAAAGCGCCGCTTGCTGCAGCGCGTGAACACCGCCGTGGAAGATGAGCGCAAGAGCATTGCGCTGGAAATCCACGATGAACTCAATGCCACGCTGATTGCTGTCCGCCTGGAGGCGCAGCAAATCACTGCGCTGGCCGCGCAGGCGCAGCCCGCGCCGCTGGCCGGGCAGATCGGCGACAAGGCGCGTGCGATCACCAGACTGGCGCTGGGCTTATACAACAGCGGCCGCTCGCTGGTCCGCCGCCTGCGTCCCGAAGTGCTGGACATGCTTGGCCTGCAAGGCGCGCTGGAAGAAATGGTGAACCAGTATGAACGCAATCACCCTGACTGTCATTTTGCGCTGCAGGCCCAAGGCGATTTCGCGGGACTGGACGGCAACGTGGCCATCAGCGCTTATCGCATCGTGCAGGAAGCGCTATCGAACATCGTCAAGCACGCCCGCGCACGCAATGCCACGGTGGCGCTGCTGCGGCGCGATGGCCGCCTCGAGATTGCCGTTGCCGATGATGGCGTCGGCTTCGATCCGGCACACACGGCAGAAGGCATCGGCATTGCAGGCATGAAGGAGCGCGTGCAGGCGCTGGGCGGACGCTTTGCCATCGCCACCGCCAACGGCACGCGTATCGCGATCAGCTTGCCGCTGGAAAGCTGACGCGGATCAGCAAGCCCTTGCCGTTCGCGCCGGCGTCGAGGGCAATGGTGGCGTTGTGCAGGGCAGCGATGTCGCGCACGATGGCCAGGCCGAGGCCGGAGCCGCCGGGGTTGGTCTGCATCGAGCTGGCTGCGCGGTAGAAGGGTGAGAACACGCGGTCACGGTCCGCTTCAGGAATGCCGGGGCCGCTGTCTTCCACTTCCAGCACGGTGTGTTCGGCATAGCGCATCACGCGCAGAATCACGCTGCCGCCGGATGGCGTGTAGTGCAGCGCATTGTCGACCAGATTGGCGACCAGCTCGTGCAGCATCAGCGCCTGGCCGGCCACTTCCGCCTCGGTATCGCCTTCCAGCGAAAGATCGATATTGCGGTTGACAGCGGACAGCGCCATTTCCAGTGCCACCTGCTGCACCATGGCGCGCAGCGGCACGGGTTCCGGCGTGTGGTTGCCGCTATGTTCGATGCGGGCCAGCATCAGCAGGCGGTTTGCCAGGTGGACGGTGGAGTCGGTGGTGGCGGTAATGCTGTTCACGATTTCGCGCAGGTCGGCGCCGCTGGCATCACGGTTGATGTCACGCTGCGCCATTTCGGCCTGCGTCTTCAGCACGGTCAACGGCGTGCGCAGCTGATGCGAGGCGTCGGCAATGAAGCGGCGCTGGTTGGCGATCAGTTCCTGAATGCGCGACATATAGGCGTTCATGGCCTGCACCAGCGGGCGCATTTCCTTGTGCACCAGGGCGGGATCGAGATCGGACAGGTCGGATACGCTGCGCGTTTCCACTTCCGCTTTCAGGCGCATCAAAGGCTGGAGCACCAGCCGTACGGCAAACCAGATCAGCAGACCGGCCACCAGCACCACGCTGGATTGCCACACCACGGTGTCGAGCAGAATCTTGTTGGTCAGGCCGCGCCGCGCGTCCAGCGTTTCACCCACCTGTATCAGGGCGATTCCGCGCATCGAACTGTCGTACACCGGCTGCAGCAGGGCGGCAATGCGGATCGGCTGCCCGTTGTAATTGGCGTGATAGAAGCGCACCAGGGCAGGGTAGTTCTCGGAGCGCGGCACATTGGGCGGCACAGGCGGCAGGTCGTCGTAGCCGGACACGGTTTCGCCCTTGATGCCGGTGACCTTGTAGTAGATGCGGCCCAGCGTGTCGGTCTCGAAGCTGTCCAGCGCCACATAGGGCACATCGGCCACCACGCTGCCATCGACCACGGACACGCGTTCCGCCAGTGCGCGCGTGGACGCCAGCAGCGAACGGTCATAAGCCTGATCCGCCGCGTCGACCGCATTGCGATAGACGGACACGGTATTCAGCAGCTCCAGCAAAATCAGCGGCAGCAGCAGCCAGCGCAGCAACTGGCGGCGCAAGCTGCCCAGTGGCGCGCCGCCTTGCCAGCGCAGTCGAAGACTTTCGAGCAGCGCCGCCATCAGACCTTGGCGTCGCGCGGCTGCAGCAGGTAGCCGATGCCGCGCAGGGTGGTGATGGCCGCCGCGCCAGGCTCCGTGCTTTCCAGCTTCTTGCGCACGCGGTGGATATACAGCTCGATCGCATCGAGGTTCGCATCGTCGGCCAGGGCGAACACTTCGTCGAACAGCTTTTCCTTCGCCACCGGTTTGCCGCCGCGCGTGATCAGCGCTTCCAGCACCGCGTGCTCGCGCGGCGTCAGCGCCAAGCTGTTGCCGTAGTAGCTGAACATGCGCGATACCGTATCGAATTTCAGGGCGCCGCATTCATAGACCAGCGCCTCGTTGCCGCTGCTGCGGCGCAGCAGGGCTTTCACGCGCGCTTCCAGTTCCACCAGTTCGAAAGGTTTGGCGAGGTAATCGTCGGCGCCCAGATTCAGGCCTTGCACACGGTCTTCCAGTCCGCCGCGCGCCGTCAGGATCAGCACGGGCGTCTTGCGGCCGCGGGCGCGCAGGCGCTTCAGCACTTCCAGTCCATCCATCTTCGGCAGGGTGAGGTCGAGGATGATCAGGCCATATTCCTGCGTGAGCAGCAGCGCGTCAGCATCGGCGCCGTTGTCCGCGCATTCGACCGTCAGATGGGCATCGCGCAGGGCTTTCGAGAGCCAGTGTTGTAATTCTGTGTGGTCTTCTACTAACAGTATGCGCATTGAAATGTGGCTGAAAGGCGATTGAAAGGTTGACGATTTTATAGTTGAACCGTGCCAGAGCAAGATCGAGCACAACTAACTATAAACCCAGGAGACAGCTTGTGAAAAGAACTTCCACGACGATCGCCGTCGCGGCGATGCTTACCGCCGGTGGCGCAGCCCACGCACAATCCAACGTTCAAGTCTATGGCCTGCTCGACGTCGGCGTCGACGTATCCAACAACGCCGGCCCGAATGGCGGCACCCTGAGCCGCGTCAGCTCGGGCGGCATGAACACTTCCCGCTGGGGCCTGCGCGGCTCCGAAGACCTGGGCGGCGGCCTGAAAGCCGTGTTCCAGCTGGAAGGCGGCATTCTGATGGACACCGGCGCCATTGACGGCCAGCTGTTCCGCCGCCAGGCCAACGTCGGCCTGGAAGGCAGCTGGGGCCGCGTGGTGCTGGGCCGCTCCTTCACCAGCGTGTACGACACCGTGATCCGCTTCGACCCGATGGGCTTCGCGCCGTTCTACTCGTGGGCCACGACCGCCAGCGCGACCGGCCCAAGCAAGTACGGTATGACCACGGGCTTCGACAATATGATCAAGTATTCCGGCAAGACCGGAGACTTCAACTACGGCGCGACGTATTCCTTCGGCGAACAGGCCAACGGCAGCCACGCCGACAGCGCGAAATATGCCTTCGCCACCAGCTACGAATCCGAAGGCCTGGGTCTGATGGCGACCTATGAACGCGAGAACGGCAATACCGTAGCCGCCACCGGCAATCGCGACGAAACCTCGGTGATCCACGCCGGCGGCTACTACCAGACCGGCCCATTCAAGTTCTGGCTGGCCGGCCGCGATTTCAAGCTGAAGGCCGGCAAAGCCGCTACGCCGGACGTGAAAGCAACGACTTACTGGACCGGTGTGGCCTATAAGCTGCAGCCTAACGTCACGCTGACCGGCGCCGTGTACTATGTCGATGTGAAGAATGTCGCCGACGGCAAGGACGCTGATCCGATCATGTACGTACTGCGCTACCGCTACGCTGCATCCAAGCGCACCGACCTGTACGCGACACTCGGCTATACCAAGGCCCGACACGATCTGCTGACAGGCCTGTCGCGTGATGACGCGGCGTTCGGCAACAGCCAGCATGGCCTGATGGTCGGTATCCAACATCGCTTCTAAGTCATGAAAGCACTGCTGCACTTTTTGCTGGCTGCCGTTCTCCTGAGCGGCGCGGCGCTGGCCTCCGGCGCCGAATGCATCGTGCCGTCCAAGCCGGGCGGCGCGATGGACCTGACCTGCAAGCTGGTGCAGCAAGGCCTCACGCTTACCCCCAATCCGCCGCCGATGCACCTCAGCTATCTACCCGGCGGCATTGGCGCCGTGGCCTGGCATTCGCTGGCGGGCCGCCGCCGTGCCGAACCCGGCACGCTGGTCGCCTTCTCCGGTGGCTCCCTGCTCAATATGGCGCAGGGCAAGTTCGGCAAGGTGAAAGCGTCCGACGTGCGCTGGGTGGCAGCGCTGGGCGCGGACTACGGCATGATCGCCGTGCGCGCCGATTCGCCTTACAAATCGCTGGGCGACCTGGTCGCAGCACTGAAGCGCGATCCGTCCAAGGTGTTGATCGGCGTGAGCGGCACCATCGGCAGCCAGGACTGGCTGAAGATTGCGCTGCTGGTGCGCACGGCCGGCATCGATCCGAAAGTGCTGCGTTTCGTGGCGCTGGAGGGCGGCGGTGAGGCTTTCACAGCGCTGCAGGCTAATTTCGTGCATGTGGTGTCGGGTGACGCCTCGGAAGCGCACCTGATGGCGCCTGGCGGGAATGTGCGGGTGCTGGCCGTGCTGTCGGAACAGCGCTTGCCTGGCTTGTTGGCCAACGTTCCGACTGCACGGGAGCAGGGCTACGACGTGGTGTGGCCGATTATCCGTGGCGTGTGGATGAGCCCCCATGCTACCGAGGCCGACTACGCTCAGTGGGTAAGTAAGTTCGACCGCATGATGGCAGATCCGGAATTTGCGCACATGCGCGAAGCGGCAGGCCTGTACCCCTTCAATATGACGGGCAAGGCCCTGACCGAATACGTAACAAAGGCCGTTGACGACTACGGCCGCCGCGCCAGCCAGCTAGGCCTGGTGCGCTGATAAAAACCTCCAAGGAGACATTGATGAAGATGAAGATGACGCTGGTCGCGGCTGCGGCAGGCCTGTTTGCAAGCTCCGCATTCGCAGAACTGCCGGCGGGCTATCCGGCCGACTACCAGAAGATCGTGGATGCGGCCAAGAAGGAAGGCAAGCTGGTGATCTACGGCGCCACCGACAGCAAGGCGACGCAGCCGCTGATCAAGGACTTCAGCGCCCTCTATCCGGGCATCACCGTCGAATACAACGATATGAATTCGACCGAAGTGTATAACCGCTTCATCTCCGAAGTTGCAGCTGGCGGCAATACGGCCGACGTGATGTGGTCGTCCGCCATGGACCTGCAAATGCGCCTCGCCTCCGATGGCTATGCGCTGAAGTACAAATCCGTGGAAGCGTCCAAGATCCCCGGCTGGGCAGTGTGGGACGATCAGGCTTACGGCACGACCTTCGAACCGGCTGCCATCGTCTACAACAAGCGCCTGGTCGATGCCAAGGAAGTGCCGCAGACCCACGCGGACTTCGTCAAACTGATCCAGCAGCCCAAGTTCAAGGACAAGGTCACGACCTACGACATCGAGAAATCCGGCGTGGGCTTCATGTTCATGACCCAGGATGCGCGTGAATATCCGAAGTTCCAGGAGCTTGAGAATGCGTTCGGCGCGGCCAAGGTGCGCGTGCAGTCGTCCACCGGCACCATGATGGAGCGTATCTCCTCCGGCGAAAATCTGATCGGCTATAACGTGCTGGGTTCCTACGCGCTGGTGCGCGCCAAGACCGATCCGTCGATTGGCGTGCAGCTGCCGAAAGATTACACGCTGGTGATGTCGCGCGTGATCTTCATCAACAAGGCTGCCAAGAACGTCAACGCCGCCAAGCTGTGGATGGACTATATGCTGTCGCATCGCGGCCAGACCATTGTCGCTAACGACTCCAAGCTGTTCGCCATTCGCGCCGATGTGACGGGCGAAACCACGTCCGCCGATCTGGTCAAGCAGATTGGCCAGGACAAGATCAAACCGGTGCCCGTACATCCGATCCTGCTGCAATTCCTCGGCCCGGCTAAGCGTATGGCCTTCCTGAAGCAGTGGAAAGAAACGGCCGGTAAGAAATAAGGAGTAGTCCATGCATACCGCAACACTGGGCCGGCCAGCCCTGAACTGGCCGCGCGGGGTGGTGGTCGTCCTGACCTCGATCGCGATCTTCCTGCCCCTGTTCCTGATCTTCTATCAGAGCTTCCTGTCGGCGCCGTTCTTCATGCCGGGCAAGGAAGTGGGACTGGAGGCCTATCAGTTCATCTTCGAAGATCCGGACTTCGCGATGGCATTCAAGAATGGCCTGATCCTGGCGGCCGGCCTGGCGGCGATTGCCGTGCCGCTGGGCGGTATGCTGGCTTTCCTGATGGTGCGCACCGATCTGCCGGGCCGTGGCTGGATCGCACCGATGCTGCTGGTGCCGATCTTCGTGTCGCCGATGGTGATGGGCTTTGGCTACGTGGTGTCGATGGGGCCTGTGGGCTTCTACTCGACCTGGGCCAAGGATATCCTCGGCTTCATTCCCTGGAATATTTATTCGTTCACCAGCATCGTGGTGATCGCAGGGCTGACCCACGTGCCGCACGTGTATCTGTACGCTTCGTCCGCACTGAAGTCGCTGGGTTCGGACGTGGAGGAGGCAGCTCGCGTGGCAGGCGCTTCGCCAATTCAGGTGATGTTCAATGTGTCGCTGCCGATGATCATGCCGGCGCTGGCGTATGCGGGCGTGCTGGTGTTCTTCCTCGGCTTCGAGGTATTCGGCCTGGTGCTGGTGCTGGGCGATCCGGAAGGCCATCTTGTGCTGCCGACCTATCTGTACAAACTGACCAACAAACTGGGTACGCCTTCGTATCACCTGATGGCGGCGGTGGCGGTGTGCCTGGTTGCCGTGACCATGCCGCTGGTGATGGCGCAGCGCTGGCTGCTGAAGTCTGCCAACAAGTACGTGTCGATCAAGGGTAAGGGCGCACGCACCAAGGCCATGCCGCTGGGTCACTGGAAGTGGCTGGCTTTCGCGCTGCTGGGCGGCTGGCTGATCTTCACCATCGTGCTGCCGCTGACGGGCATCGCATTGCGTTCCTTCGTTGAATATTGGGGCGAAGGTGTGAAACTGACGGATGTGCTGACTTTGCAGCACTTCCGCGAGGTGTTCGAACAGCCATCCCTGATCCGCGGGATCATCAACACGGTGCTGATCGGTGTGATCGGCGGCGGCCTGGCGATTGTCTGCTACTGCTTCATTGCGCTGGCCATGCACCGCAAGCCGGACACGATTACGCGCCTGCTGGATTACAGCGTGCTGGTACCGCGCGCCATTCCGGGCCTGCTGGCTGGCCTCGCTTTCCTGTGGGTGTTCCTGTTCGTGCCTTCCTGGATTGACGGCTTTGCGAAAGGTTCCGACAACGCGATTGCGATGTGGGTTTCCGGTTCGCTGGTGCCGGCGCTGCGCTCGCTGCGTTCCACGATCTTTGCGGTGTGGCTGGCTTATTCGGTGGTGTGGATGGCTTACGGCATGCGCCTGATCTCGACGGCGCTGCTGCAGGTTGGCCCTGAGCTGGAAGAGGCGGCACGCGCAGTCGGTGCGCGGCGCGGCCAGGTCACACGCGATGTGACGGTGCCCCTGATCAAATATGGCCTGCTGGGCTCCTGGCTGATGATCTTCCTGATTTTCGAGCGCGAATATTCGACCGGCGTGTATCTGCTGTCGCCCGGGACTGAAGTGATTGGCGCGATGCTGGTGTCGCTGTGGGCGGGCGGTTCGACCGACCTGGTGGCGGCGCTATCCTTCATTAACATTACCCTGGTGGCGGTTGGTCTGGGTATCGCGCTGCGCTTTGGCGTCAAGCTGCATAACTGAGTGAACATCATGAAACGAGATTTGACCATGAATGAATTGAGCGTCAATGAGCTGCATCTGGAATACGGCAGCGGGGCGAGCGCGAATCCGATCCTGAAGGGCGTTTCGATGCACTTGCACAAGGGCGAAGTAGTGGCGCTGCTGGGGCCGTCCGGCTCCGGCAAGACCACGCTGTTGCGCGCGGTCGCCGGCCTGGAAAGCCCGAAGCAGGGCACGATCGACATCGGCGAGCGGCGTGTGTTTGATGGCGCGCGCAATTTCGAGATGCCGGCCGAGCAGCGCAATCTGGGCCTGGTGTTCCAGTCCTACGCGCTGTGGCCGCACAAGACCGTGAACGAGAACGTCGCTTACGGCCTGAAACTGCGCAAGATGCCGAAGGATGAAATTGCCAGGCGCGTGGGCGAGGTGCTGAAGCAGTTGGGCCTCGGCCATCTGGGCGAGCGTTTCCCGCACCAGTTGTCCGGGGGGCAGCAGCAGCGCGTGGCGATTGCCCGTGCCCTGGTGTACAACCCGCCGGTGATTCTGCTGGACGAGCCGCTGTCCAACCTGGATGCCAAGCTGCGCGAAGAGGCGCGCTCCTTCCTGCGCGAGTTGATCGTGCGCCTTGGCCTGTCCGCGTTGATGGTGACCCACGACCAGGATGAGGCGATGGCGATCTCCGACCGCATCCTTCTGCTCAATAACGGCAAGATCGAGCAGCAGGGCACGCCGCAGTCCATGTACGAAACGCCGGAGACTTTGTTTACGGCCGAGTTCATGGGCAGTAATAACCGCCTGCCGGGCAAGCTGGTGAGCCGTGATGGCAATACGGTGCGCATCGATGTGGCGGGCACGCAGCTGGTCGGCACGGCGCGCGGCAACGTGGGCGCGGAGACTGCGCCGTTGATCCGCGTGGAGGAAGTAAAGGTCAGCAGCTCGCAGGCCGACAATGCGCTGGAACTACCGCTGTTCACCTGCATGTATCTTGGCGACCGCTTCGAGTGCCTGTTCAAGAAGGGCGACATCAGCGTGCGCGCCTACTCCAAGTACCGCCTGGACGAAGGCAGCTACTGGCTGCAGCTCCCACAGGACAAGCTCTGGGTGTTCTGAGGATGATCGTGGCGGGTGCGGGACCAATCTGGCGGCATCCGCTGCGGTGGCCTTTCCTTGGGGCGGTGGCGGTTGCCATCCTGGCGGCGCTGCTGTGCGTACAGCTCAACACGCCGCTGCCATGGATTATCGGCCCCCTGTTCGGCACCGCCGCGCTGCGGCTCGCGGGCGTACATCTGCACAGCCCCGTGCGCGTGCGCGAAGCGGGGCAGTGGGCGATTGGCACTGTGCTGGGACTGTATTTCACGCCGGCCGTGCTGGCAGTGCTGGCCGGACGGGCAGGTTTCATTGCCCTGGCCGTGGCGTTTTCGATCGGATTGGGCTGGCTGTGCGGCTTCCTCCTGCAGCGGCTCACGGGGACCGATCGCGCCACGGCATTTTTTTCGATGGCCATGGGCGGGGCGTCGGAAATGGCGGTACAGGGCGAGCGCCACGGCGGCGATGTGCAGCGCGTGGCTGCGGCACACAGCCTGCGCGTGATGATGGTCGTCGCCACGATACCGTTTGCAGTGCGCTACTGGAGCGTGCATGGCATGCCTGCGGTGCCCGAGCCTACGGCCAATGCAGCCATCAGCGCGTCCGGCGCCGCTGCCGGATCGGCGGCCGGCACGGCCACGGCGACGCTCTCCGGCCTGGCCACGTCCACCGCGCCGAGCGTCGCTGCGTTGGGCGTGCACGTGCCGGGGCTGCTGCTGTTGATCGCGTTGACGTCCGCTGCGGCGCTGCTGTTCAAGCGCAAAGGCGTGCCGAACGCCTGGGTCATCGGCCCGCTGCTCGCGGCGGCAGCGCTGACCGGTTGCAGCATCCATTTGAGCGGTGTTCCGGAGTGGATGGTCAGGGCAGGGCAGCTGTCCATCGGTATTTCGCTGGGCACGCGCTTTTCGCCGGAATTCCTGCGTGCGGCGCCAAGATATATGGCAAGTGTGGCCGTCTGCAATGTGTTTGCCATGACGCTGGCTGCGGGATTTGCCGCGCTGCTGGCCTGGGCCGCGAACATCCACCCCGGCACCGCGGTGCTGGCCACCTCGCCGGGCGGCATCGCGGAGATGGCGCTCACCGCGCGTACCTTGCATCTTGGCGTGCCTATTGTGACAGCCTTCCACGTCTGCCGGATGGCGATTCTGGTGCTGGCGATAGGCCCGCTTTTCCGCTTGATGCAACAGCGGAGCTTGAGCTAACGCAGAGTGAGGGGCAGTGGCATTGTCCGGCAGGGCAATGTCATGTATGTTGTCGGTATTTTCACTGTCAGTCACTCCGACCATGAGCCACGCCAGCCAGTTCACCCTGTTGAAACAGCGCCGCTTCGCGCCATTCTTCTGGACGCAGTTCCTGGGCGCGTTCAACGACAATCTGTTCAAGACCGCCCTGATCGTCATCCTGACCTTTGACGCCGCCAGCTGGACTGACCTGTCGCCGTCCATGATCACCAACCTGATCCCCGGCCTGTTCATCCTGCCTTATGTGCTGTTCTCTGCCACTTCCGGCCAGATCGCCGAAAAGATGGAAAAGGCCAGGCTGGCACGCCTGATCAAGTGGCTGGAGATCGGCATCATGGCCGTAGCCGGCATTGGCTGGCTGACGCACACCCTGCCGCTGCTGATCCTGGCGGTGGTCGGCATGGGCACCCACTCCACGCTGTTCGGCCCTGTGAAATATGCCTACATGCCGCAGCAGCTCAAGCCTGAAGAACTCACCGGCGGCAACGGTATGGTCGAAATGGGCACCTTCGTCGGCATTTTGCTGGGGCAGGTGTTCGGCGACGTGATCGTGATGCAGAAACCGCACGGCATCCAGTACATCGTGGCAGCCACGCTGGCCTTTGCGGTGCTGGGCCTGATGACCGCCTCGCGTATTCCCGTCACGCCGGCGCCCGAGCCCGACCTGAAAGTGAACTGGAATCCGGTCACCGAATCGATCCGCAATCTGAAGTTCTCTTCGCAGAACCGCACCGTGTTCCTGTCCATGCTGGGCAACTCCTGGTTCTGGTTCTACGGCGCCATGGTGCTGGCCCAGTTCCCGGTGTATGCGATGACGTATCTGAAGGGCGATCACAGCGTGTTCGTCATGCTGCTGACCGTGTTCTCGCTGGGGATTGGCGCGGGCTCGCTGCTGTGCGAGAAGCTGTCCGGCCGCAAAGTGGAAATCGGCCTGGTGCCGTTCGGCTCCATCGGTTTGACGGTCTTCGGCATCGATCTATATTTCGCCAGCAAAGGCTATGGCGGCACGAGCGCCGTCGATGCCTTGGGCCTGCTGGCGCAGCATGGCGCCTGGCGCATCGTGCTGGACGTGATCCTGCTCGGTATCTTCGGCGGCTTCTTCATCGTGCCGCTGTTCGCGCTGATCCAGCTGCGCAGCGATCCCAAGCACCTGTCGCGCACCATCGCCGGCATGAATATCCTGAACGCTCTGTTCATGGTGGCTGCTGCCGGCGTGGCGATGGTGCTGCTGGGGCAGGGCCTCACGATTCCTGAACTCTTCCTCGCCACGGCCATCCTGAACGCCGTGGTGGCGGTCTACATCTTCTCGCTGGTGCCGGAATTCCTGATGCGCTTCCTGGCCTGGATGCTGATCCACACCGTGCACAAGGTGAAAACCGTCGACGGCGAGCGTATTCCGGACGAAGGCCCGGCGGTCCTGGTGTGCAACCATGTGAGCTATGTTGACGCCATCGTGATCGGCGCCGCCAGCCCGCGTCCGATCCGCTTCGTGATGGACCATAAAATCTTCAACACGCCTTTCCTGGGCTGGATCTTCCGCACGGCGAAAGCGATTCCTATTGCACCTTCCAGCGAAGATCCGTGGCTGATGGAGAAGGCGTTTGTCGATATCGCGCATGCCCTGCACGACGGTGAACTGGTCTGCATCTTCCCTGAGGGCCGTTTGACCACGACCGGTGAAATGAGCGAATTCAAAGGCGGCATTTCCAAGATCATCGAGCGCTCCAAAGTGCCGGTGATTCCGATGGCCCTGCGCGGCCTGTGGGGTCACCTGCTCAGCCGCAGCAAGGACAGCGTATTGGAGCGCGCCTTCCGCAAGGGCCTGCGTTCGCGTCTGTCGCTGGCGGTTGGCGTGCCGGTGGCGCCGGTGGACGTCACCCCGGAGCTGCTGCACCAGCGCGTGAAAGCCCTGCGCGGCGAGTGGAAATGACGATTACAAACTAAGACACAGTCCATACAAAGTCCCGACGGCCAGACCGTATTGCTTTCCCTAGAATGGCTCGCAGTTAAACCACAATAGAGAGAGCTATAACAATGTCCATCGCGAAAAGCGCAAGCGCTGTCGCACTGCTGTCCCTGTTGGCAGCGTGCGGCAGCAACAATCCTGACGATACGCCGCAGACCGTGTCCGCGATCGTCGATTTCGACAAAGGCATCGACGGCTGGGTAGGCGGCAGCAGCGACTACACCGTCGGCACCGAGCCAAGCGGCGTGGTGTTCGAACAGCGTGCACTGGGTGCGCCGCTGACCGGCAAGGGCTATTACATCACTGGCCATAACCGCAGCGACGACATGTTCCTGTACGTGAAGAAGCAATTCCACGGCCTGGTGAAATCCTCCAGCTATAAGGTTACCTTCACACTGAAGTTTGCGTCCAGCGTACCTTCCGGCTGCTTTGGCGTGGGCGGTTCGCCGGGCGAATCCGTGTACGTGTACGCGGCGGCGCTGGCCAACGAGCCGAAGACCACCACGGCCAACAACCACGTTACGATGAACTTCGATAAAGGTAACCAGGGCACCGCGGGCAAAGAGGCCCAGATCCTGGGCACCATCGGCAACGGCCTGGCTTGCGGCACCAGCACGCCAACGTCGAAGACGCTGAAAAGCGCAGCGCCGATGACCGTCAAGACCGACACCAACGGCGACCTCTGGCTGCTGGTCGGTATCGACTCAGGCTTCGAGGCCAGCTCCGAACTGACCCTGCAGACCCTGACCGTCGACGCCGAGCCGGTCACCCCCTGATCCCGAGAAGTACCCTTGCAACCCGCCCTCGTGGCGGGTTTTTTATGACCCGTCGGTTAGTAATTTTCTTGACTTTGTTAGAATGATCGTTCATTCTATATCCAGAAAGGAACTAGAATCGATGAAAAATTTCCAAAAAAGCATGATTTTGCTGGGCGCTGCAGCGCTGGTTGCGGGCTGCCATTCTCAATCCGGCGAGGCGATGGCTGGCCATGGCGGCAAGATGCCGCCGCCGGAAGTGGGCGTGTTTGCCGTGAAGACGGAAGCGCTGGCAATGACCACCGAACTGCCGGGCCGTACCTCCGCTTACCAGGTAGCCGAAGTGCGTCCGCAAGTGGGCGGTCTGATTCAGAAGCGCCTGTTTACCGAAGGCGCCGATGTGAAGTCGGGTTCGCCGCTGTACCAGATCGATCCGGCCACCTACCAGGCGACCTACAATTCGGCCAAGGCGGCGCTGGCGAAAGCCAGGGCGAACCTCGCCGCGAGCGCACCGAAAGTGGCGCGCTACAAAGACCTCGTCGCCATTGAAGGCGTGAGCAAACAGGATTACGACGATGCCGTCGCCGCCAACGAGCAGGCCAGGGCCGATGTGGAGTCGGCGCAGGCTGCGCTGGACTCGGCCCGCATCAACCTCGAATACACCAAAGTCGAAGCGCCGATCTCCGGCCGCATCAGCCGTTCCACCGTGACGCCAGGCGCGCTGGTGACGGCAGGCCAGGCCAATGCCCTGACCACCGTGCAGCAGCTGGACCCGATCTATGTTGACGTGACCCAGTCCAGCGAAGAGATGCTGCGCCTGAAGCGCGAAATGGATAACGGCGGCCTGAAAAAGTCCGGCGCCCAGCCGCGTGTGACGCTGAAGCTGGCGGATGGCAGCACCTACGCACAGGAAGGCCGTCTGCAGTTCGCCGATGCGAGCGTGGACCCAAGCACCGGCAACGTCACGTTGCGTGCACTGTTCCCGAATCCTAAGCATGATCTGCTGCCGGGCATGTTCGTGCGCGCCGTGGTGGAAAACGGCGTGGACCAGAATGCGATCGCCGTGCCGCAGCAGGGCGTAACCCGCAATCCGAAAGGCGAGGCGACTGCGCTGGTGCTGAACAAGCAGGGCATGGTCGAACAGCGTACGGTGGTTACCGCCGGTACGCAGGGCGACAAGTGGCTGGTCAAGTCCGGCCTGGCCGCGGGCGACCTGGTGATCGTTGAAGGTGTGCAGAAAGTGAAGCCGGGCGCACCGGCCGTGGCATCCAAAGTGGGCGCGACTGCGAAAGCCGCGCCGGCCGGCGGTGCTGCCAACGACGCCGCTGCGGCGAAATAAGCGGGAGTTGAACCATGTCCCGATTTTTCATTGAACGGCCTATCTTTGCCTGGGTGATCGCGATCGTGATCATGCTGGGCGGTATGCTGGCCATCAGCACGCTGCCGATTGCGCAGTATCCAAGCATTGCGCCGCCATCGATCTCGATTAGCGGCTCCTATCCGGGCGCCTCCGCCAAGACGGTGGAAGACGCCGTAACCCAGGTCATCGAACAAAAGATGAAGGGTATCGATGGCCTGCGCTATATGAGCTCGTCCAGCGATTCGGCCGGTGGTATCAGCATCACGCTGACCTTCACTAACGGTACCAATCCGGACATCGCCCAGGTGCAGGTGCAGAACAAGCTGCAGCTGGCGACGCCGCTGCTGCCTGCCGCTGTGACCCAGCAGGGCCTGGTGGTATCCAAAGCGACCAAGAACTTCATGATGGTGCTGGGCTTCGTGTCCGAAAACGGCAGCATGAAGCAGGACGATATCAACGACTATGTGGCAGCGAATGTGGTCGATCCCCTGAGCCGCGTGGAAGGCGTGGGCGATGTGACGCAGTTCGGTTCGCAGTACGCCATGCGCATCTGGCTCGATCCGGTGAAGCTGCAAAGCTACCAGCTGACGCCTGCCGACGTGGCCAATGCCATCACGGCGCAGAACACGGAAGTGTCGGCCGGTGAACTGGGCGGCGCGCCTGCCATTCCTGGCCAGCAGCTGAATGCCACCGTGACGGCGCAGAGCCGTCTGCAAACGCCGGAACAATTTGGCGCCATCCTTCTGAAGACGACGACCAGCGGCGCCACCGTGCACCTGCGCGACGTGGCCAAGATGGAACTGGGCAGCGAGAACTACAACATCGTGGCGCGCTACAACGGCCAGCCGGCAACCGGTCTGGCGATCAAGCTGGCCACCGGCGCCAATGCGCTGGAGACTGCCGCTGCCGTCAACGCCAAGGTCGAGCAGCTGAACAAGCAGTTCCCCGCCGGCCTGAAAGCGGTGATCCCTTACGACACCACGCCTTTCGTGAAGCTGTCCATCCACGAAGTGGTGAAGACGCTGGTGGAAGCGGTGATCCTGGTGTTCCTGGTGATGTACTTGTTCCTGCAGAATATCCGCGCCACGCTGATCCCGACCATGGCCGTACCGGTCGTGCTGCTGGGTACCTTCGGCATCCTGTCCGCGCTGGGCTACTCGATCAACACGCTGACCATGTTTGCGATGGTGCTGGCCATTGGCCTGCTGGTGGACGATGCCATCGTGGTGGTGGAAAACGTCGAGCGCGTGATGACGGAGGAGGGCCTGTCGCCGAAAGAGGCAACCCGTAAATCCATGGGGCAGATCTCCGGCGCGCTGGTGGGTATTGCGATGGTGCTGTCCGCCGTATTCGTGCCGATGGCCTTCTTCGGTGGCTCGACGGGCGTGATCTACCGCCAGTTCTCGATCACCATTGTGTCGGCCATGGTGTTGTCCGTGCTGGTGGCGATGGTGTTCACGCCGGCGCTGTGCGCGACATTCCTGAAGCCAGGCCATCCTGCGACGGGCAAGGGCTTCTTCGGCTGGTTCAACCGCTCCTTCGATGCTGGTAGCTCGAAGTACCAGGGCTGGGTTGGGGCACTGCTGCGCCGCCGTGGCCGTTCCATGATCGTGTACGCGGCGATTCTGGGCGTGCTGGCGCTGGTGTTCCTGCGCCTGCCGACTTCCTTCCTGCCGGGTGAAGACCAGGGCGTACTGTTCTCGCAGATTCAGCTGCCGACTGGCGCAACCCAGCAGCGCACCTTGAAGACGATCGAGAAAGTGGAGCAGCACTTCCTGAAAGAGGAGAAAGCCAATGTGGCTTCCGTGTTCTCGGTGGCGGGCTTCAGCTTTGGCGGCAATGGCCAGAACACCGGTATCGCCTTCGTGAAGCTGAAGGACTGGTCTGAGCGCCATGGTGCGCAGAACAGCGCCGATGCCGTAGCGGGCCGCGCCATGGGCGCCTTCATGCAGCTGCGCGATGCGATGGTGTTCGCCTTCACGCCGCCTGCGGTGCTGGAACTGGGTAATGCCAGCGGTTTCGATCTGCAACTTCAGGACGTCGGTGGCGTTGGCCACGATGCGCTGATGGCTGCACGTAACCAGGTGCTGGGCATGGCCTCGCAGAACAAGCTGCTGATGGGCGTGCGCCCGAATGGACAGGAAGACACGCCGCAGTTCAAGCTGAATATCGACCAGCAGAAGGCGACTGCGCTGGGACTCTCGGTGGCGGACGTCAACCGCGTGCTGAGCACGGGCTGGGGCAGTTCCTACGTCAACGACTTCGTGGACCGCGGCCGCGTGAAGAAGGTGTTCCTGCAAGGCCAGGCTGATTCGCGCATGGTGCCGGAAGACCTGAACAAATGGTTCGTGCGAAACACGCAGGGCGAGATGGTGCCGTTCTCCGCCTTCTCCACCGGCGAATGGATCTATGCCTCGCCGCGCCTGGAGCGCTACAACGGCCTGTCTTCGCTGAATATCCAGGGCATGCCTGCACCGGGCGTGAGCTCCGGCGTGGCGATGGCCGAGATGGAAAAGATCGCAGCCAAGCTGCCGCCGGGTATCGGCTTCGAGTGGACCGGTTTGTCGCTGGAAGAGCGCGACTCCGGTTCGCAGACGCCGATGCTGTATTCGATCTCGATCCTGATCGTGTTCCTGTGCCTGGCCGCGCTGTATGAAAGCTGGTCGGTGCCATTCTCGGTGCTGCTGGTGGTGCCGCTGGGCGTGGTGGGTACGGTGCTGGCGACCTGGCTGTTCCATCTGTCGAATGACGTGTACTTCCAAGTTGGTCTGCTGACCGTGGTGGGCCTGTCGGCGAAGAACGCGATTCTGATCGTGGAATTCGCCAAGGAGCTGCAGGAGCAGGGCGTTGAGCTGGTTGAGGCGACGCTGCAGGCCGTGAAGCTGCGACTGCGTCCGATCCTGATGACGTCCATTGCTTTTGGCCTTGGCGTGCTGCCGCTGGCAATTTCGAGCGGCGCCGGGTCCGGCAGCCAGAACGCAATCGGCGTGGGTGTGCTGGGCGGGATGCTGAGCGCGACCTTCCTCGGCATCTTCTTTGTGCCGGTGTTCTTCGTGCTGGTGCGCGCCTGGGTGGGACGCAAGTCCGCCAAGCCGCACGGTACAAACGTAGTGGAAGCAAACTGATATGAACAATACCTTGATTACCATCGCTGTCGCCGCTCTGGTGAGCGGCTGCAGCCTGGCGCCGGTGTACCAGCGCCCGGACGCGCCGGTGACGCGAGCCTGGCCGCAGGGCGAGGCTTACAAGCCGGGCAAACCGGCGCCGGACGCGAAAGCCGCCGCCGATATCCAGTGGCGCGATTTCATCACCGACGACAAGCTGCGTGAGCTGGTCGGCATGGCGCTCGCCAATAACCGCGACCTGCGCGTCTCCACGCTGAACATCGAGAAGGCGCGTGCGCAGTACAACATCGACCGCGCCGCGCTGCTGCCGAAAGTGTCGGCGGGCGTGGACCAGAACGCAAGCCGTGCGCCGGGCGGCACCATCACCCGCCAATACACGGGCGGCCTGGTGTTCCCGTCGTATGAACTGGACTTCTTCGGCAAGGTGCGCAATCTGTCCGAAGCGGGCTTGCAGACCTATCTCGGCACACAGGAAGCGCGCAATGCGCAGCAGATCGCGCTGGTGTCCGAGGTGGCGACGGCCTGGCTGACGCTGGCCGCCGACAAGGAACGTCTGCGTCTGGCGCAAGACACGCTGAAAAGCCAGCAGATCAGCTTTGAATTGAGCAAGCGCCGCTTCGATGCCGGCGCAACATCCGGGTTGGACATGTACGAAGCGCAGAGCAGCGTGGAAGCTGCCCGCAACGACATGGCAATCTACACCGCACAGGTAGCGGCCGACGAAAACGCGTTGGCCCTGCTGGTCGGTGTACCGGTGCCGGAACGTCTGCTGCCACAAAGTCCGCTCGATAACGTCGCGCAGTTGGCCGATCTTCCGGAAGGCGTGCCGTCCGCCGTGCTGCAACGGCGTCCGGATGTCGTGGAAGCAGAACGCAGCCTGCAGGCGGCCAACGCCAATATCGGCGTGGCGCGTGCCGCCTTCTTCCCCAGCATGACGCTGACGGGAACGGCGGGCAGCGCAAGCAGCAGCCTTTCCGGCCTGTTCAAGGCGGGCAGCGGCGCCTGGAGTTTTGCGCCGCAGGTGAATTTGCCGATCTTCGATGGTGGCGTGAACAGCGCCAATCTGTCGATCGCCAGGACCAACCGCGATATCGCCGTGGCGCAGTATGAGAAGTCGATCCAGTCCGCCTTCCGCGAAGTGGCCGATGCGCTGGCCCAGCGCGGCACGATGGACGAGCGTCTGGCCTCGCAGGTGGCATTGACCACGGCATCGGAGAAGAGCTTCAAAATCCACGAAGCGCGCTACGAGAAAGGCACGGAGTCCTATCTGAATGCGCTGGTGTCGCAGCGGGCGATGTATTCGGCGCAGCAAGGCCTGATCACGGCCCGTCTGGCAAAAGCCACCAACCAGATCACCTTGTACAAGGTGCTGGGCGGCGGCTGGAGCTAAGCGTCAGTGTGGCGGCTGCCACTCCATGGTGTTGTGCAGCCCGTCCACACCCAGGTTGTTGAAGCCGCAGCGCTGCAGCAGGCGCTGCGCGGGACTGCCCAGCAACACGCTGAGGCGCACCGGCACCCGCATGCGGGCGCCCTGTGCTTGCAGACTACGCAGCAAACCAAGCCCGATGCCGCGGTTGCGGTACTCGGGCACCAGGCACATATCGAGGATACGGATTTCTTCGACGCCGTAATCGACGTACAGACGGCCGATCGGCCGGTCGCGATCCAGGATCACGGCCAGGTCGGCATTGGGAAATTGGTGCTGGAACCAGGTCTGACGGGCCTGGAATTGAAGACCGATCAGCAGGTGTTCGGTGTTGGCATCGCAGCCGCCCATGCGTAATTCGCCAGTTTGGGTGCTGGCGTACAGCTGCTGCATGAAACGCTGGTCGCCCGCTTCGGCTGGGCGCATTTCGATCGTGCGTGTGGTGCGGGTGGCCATGTCGTTACACTCTTTCAGCAGAAGGGGAACGGATACCTGCCGTTCATCATATCATCAGCTAATGCGCGGCCCGCGCAAAATTCGGTTTCGTTGTAAATCTACAATCATTTACTGCCGTTTGACAAATATCGGCCGCTTGTCCACAGTATCGCCTTACTGAAAATTAGCCCTCACATCATGACTGCCACCGACAAACGCCGATCCGACCCAGAGCGCGCCGCCACCCGCCGCCGCCAGGTGCTGGAGGCGGCCGCCGCCTGCTTCCGCCGTAGCGGTTTCCATGGCGCGAGCATGTCCGACATTTCCAAAACCGCGGGCATGAGCGCGGGCCATATCTATAACTACTTTAATAGCAAGGACGAGATCATCATCGCCTTCGTCGAGGAGGACATGGAGCGCGTGTCCACCATGATCCGCGACCTGGCATCGCGTCCCGATCCGCTGCTGGCACTGCTCGAGGAAGTGCCGCTGCGCGTGCGCGAGAACCTCGATCCCAACCACTGGCTGCTGCCGCTGGAAATCTACGCCGAGGCTTCGCGCAATCCGCGCATCGCCACAGTGGCCCAGGAAGCGGACGCCCGCGCACGCAAGGAATTCCGCGCCATCCTGCACAAGGGCAGGGCGCTGCATGGCCTGCTGGTGGACGACCGTGACATCGATGGGCGAATGGAGGCTATCATCTCTCTGTTCCAGGGCCTGCAACTGCGCGCCCTGCAAAATCCCGATCTGGATGCGGACAGCTTGCTGCCTCCATTCCAGGCGGCCTGCCGTACTTTGCTGTTTAGCTGAAGGAGCAAGATGAGCACTCAATACGTTTTCCCTCCGCATGAGATTGCGGGTCTTCCAATAGCGGGCACCGATGCGCGCTTCCCTGTGCGCCGCGTGTTCTGCGTCGGCCGCAACTACGCGGGCCATGCGCGTGAAATGGGTTCCGACCCGGACCGCGAACCGCCTTTCTTCTTCTGCAAACCGGGAGATGCCGGCGCCGTAGTGCCGGTTGCGCCGGGTGCGACGGTTGAACTGCCGTTCCCTTCGCTGACCAGCAATTTCCATCACGAGTGCGAACTGGTGGTCGCCATCGGCAAGGGCGGCTCGGACATCGGCGTTGCCGATGCGTTGTCCCACGTCTTCGGTTATGCCGTGGGCCTGGACATGACCCGCCGCGACCTGCAGGGCAAGATGAAGGACGCCGGCCGGCCATGGGAAATCGGTAAGGCCTTCGATTTCTCCGCGCCGGTGGGTGAGATTCGCCGCGCTTCGGAAGTGCCGGGCATTGAATCTGCCGCGATTTCGCTGGCGGTGGATGGCGCGGTGAAGCAGTCCAGCCACGTGACGCATCTGATCTGGTCGATCAGCGAAACGATCGCCAATCTGTCCACACTGTTCAAACTGGAACCGGGCGACCTGATTTTCAGCGGCACTCCGGAAGGTGTGGGCGCGGTTCAGCGCGGACAGACCATGGTGGGCCGGGTTGAAGGCCTGTCCGGCATCGCGGTCAAATACGTTTAATCCATTGCGGTGGCGATGGCGCGCAAGCCTTCCAGCGCGCCCGCTGCCAGTCCTACATCGAGCTTGCCCGATACCTGCGGCTCGCGGGGATTGATGCGGATTAGCCGTCCGCCACGCGCCACCACCTGCTGGCTGAAATAGCGGACCGATGGAATCGCCGTGCCCGCGCCCAGCTCAACTACCAGCGGACGTTCTACATTCTCCAGCCAGCGCTCCAGGCGCTCGGCCTGCTGCGCGCTGCGCCGCTCCAGCCAGTCGCCATCGCCAAACATCAGGATATTCGGCCGCGCCAGGCCGCCGCAGTGCGGGCAATGGGGCGGCGTGTTCAGAAGCCGGCAGGCATTGCTGTCCACGTCCGGCGTGAATGCTTCCGCGCTCCAGATGTCGTTGCAGCAGGGCTGCATGCACTGCAGGTGATGAATCGAGCCATGGCATTCGTAGACGCGGTCGAAGCCCGCTTGCTGAAAATGTCCATCCACATTGCTGGTGAAGACGGACACGCCATGCGCCATCGCCTCGCCCCATTCGCGCAGCATGCGGAAGCCGTCATGCGGTACCGTGTGCCGATAAAGCGAGAGCCGGTGGCCATAGAAACCCCAAGCCAGCGCGGGATCGCGGCGGAAGGTCGCAGGCGAGGCTACGCGCGTGAATTCCATCTGCGCCTTGCCGAGGGCAGGGTAGGCTTGCCAGAAGCCCTGGTTGCCGCGGAAGTCCGGCAGGCCAGAGTCCACGCCCATGCCCGCACCGGCAGCCACAATCAGCCCATCCGCCTGCTGGATGAGTTCAGAAGCCTGCAAAATCAGGGCGGTATCGATCATCATGCATATAGTATGGTGCAAGGTTGGCAAAAATTGAATATGCTCTGCTATAATCCGTGGCTCGAGTCGGGGCGTAGCGCAGCCTGGTAGCGTACCTGCATGGGGTGCAGGGGGTCGGAAGTTCGAATCTTCTCGCCCCGACCATTTGAATCAAGAGCTTAGGTCAATCTTCGGATTGGCCTTTTTCGTTTCTGGCGGATCTATTTACCCACTCATGCGAGATATTCATTTGAAAAAGCTGCTTTCCTATTCCGCCGTTGCACTGACCCTGGCCCTTGCCATGTCCGCCTGCAAGCGCAATGAGCCGACGGCTCCAGCTTCGTCCGAGGCAGCTCCGGCGATTTCCCTGCAAAAAATTGATACCGTGGCTGGCACTGGCAAGGAGGCGACCGCCGGCTCTATCGCTGTAGTCAATTACACGGGCTGGCTGTATGAGCCGAAGGCTGAGTCGCAGCATGGCGCCCAGTTTGATTCGTCGGTAGGGCGTTCGCCGTTCAGTTTCAAGGTCGATGGCGGCCAGGTCATCAAGGGCTGGGACGTGGGCGTACAGGGCATGAAAGTGGGCGGAAAGCGCACGATTATTGTGCCGGCGGAGATGGGCTACGGCGCTGACGGTATCGGCCCGATTCCACCGAACGCGAACCTGATCTTTGATGTTGAGCTACTGGACGTTCAGTAAGAATTGAAGGGCTACAGTTTTTGGACTGTAGCCCTTTTTTCCCTCAAGGGCTTACTTTGCTTCCAGCGCAGCCTTGATGATGAACTTTGCCACTTCTTCCGGCTGCGAGATGTGCAAGGCGTGGCTGGCCTTCATCTCGATGACTTGAGAGCCGCCGCGCTGGTACATCCAGCGCTGCAGTTCAGGATTCAACAGGCGGTCTTCCGAAGCCACGATGGCGTAGGTCGGCTTGGTGTGCCAGGCGGCGCTCCATACCGGCGCGTCCATCGTGGCCTTGGTGATCTGGGGCTGGGCGATGGACAGGAAATTGGTGCGGTTTGGCGGCACATCCTGAGCGTAGACATCGCGGAACTTCGACGGTTCTAGCGACAGATGGCCGTCGCGGCTGGTCTTCACTTCATTGCCGGGCAGTGGTTTGGAGGCGAGCAGTTGGGACACACTTTCGCCCACTTCCGGCTGTACGGCAGCCAGATAGACCAGCGCTTTCACCTTGTCGCTGGCGCCAGCGATCGAGATGACGGCGCCGCCGGAATCGTGGCCGACCAGTACCACGGGGCCGTCCTGTGCGTCGATGGCGGCGCGTGTGGCGGCGACGTTTTCATCCAGCGTGGTCTGCGGCTGCTGCACCACGGTGATCTTGTATCCCTTCAGCCAGAGCTGGTCGTGAATTTGGCGCCAGGTGGAACCGTCGGCATACGCGCCGTGGACCAGGATGACGTTTTTCGCGCCCGAGGTGACGACGTCGGGGAAGGCATGGGCGGCGAGCGGTGCGAACACTGCTACTGCCAGCAGGGCTTTGTTAATGCGTTTCATGGGAATTCCGAGAGAGAGAGAAGGCTCAGTTGGTCACTGCTTGCAGTTGCACGTTGATGTTGCCGCGCGTGGCTTTCGAGTATGGGCACAGTGTGTCGGCGGTGTGCGCAATTTCGGTGGCCAGTTCTTGCGACAGGCCTGGAGCGATGAAGGTCAGGCGCGCCTGAATCAGGTATTCCTCGCCCGCAGTGCCAAGATCAACTTCAATTTCCACAGCGGTATCCGCCGGCAGTTTCACGTTTTTTTCCTTTGCCACGATGCCGACAGCGGCGCTGTAGCAGGCCGACCAGGCGCCGGCGAACAGCTGTTCGGCAGTAGGGTGCGGCTGGACGGCCTCGAACACATGGGTGCGTGCAGCGCCGTTACCTGGTGCGGTCAGATGGATGTTCAGCGGGCCTTCGTGGTTGCCGGAAATAACGGCGCCATCGGGGCTGACGGTGCGGGTTTTGCCAGTGAGCAGTACAGATTCGATTGTTTTCATGAGGAACTCCTAAGTCTAAAATAGTTGACGCATGCGATTTAATCGGAAGCGATGACGTGGAGTATAGTGGCAAACTTTACGGTGTCAAGCGACTCCGATTTAGTCGTATGCGACCTTATGGGGCCGGGATTACGCCTTGCCCATAGACGAAATCAGCTCAAAAAGCTGGTTCAATCGTCCGACTTTTTACATGGGGTAATAACTATTTATGCTCGCGGTGCCGTCAATTATCCGTGGCGGCGTCCCAGCGCCAGGCCTGCTGCAGGCGAACCTGCAGGTAATCGACGAAGGCCCGTACGCGCGGGGCCATGTTTTGACTGTGAGGGAAGATCGCCTGCAGCGGCGCTGTCGGCATCGTATGGGCGGGCAGAACTCTTTGCAGGCGGCGCTGCAAGAGATCGTCGCCTACATCCCAGATCGACTTCACGACGATGCCCGCGCCTTGCAGCGCGAATTCATGGGCGGCCTGGCCATCGTTGGTGACGATGGCGCCGTTGACGCGCACCGTCACTGGCTCAGTACCCTGGAAGCGCCATTCAGCGCGGCGCTGGTCGCCGATCAGAATACAGCGGTGCTGGCCCAATTCGGCAGGATGTGTCGGCGCGCCGTACTGTGCGAGGTAGGCTGGCGAGGCGCAGGCTACGCGGTAATTGGGCGCCAAGCGCCGCGCAATCATGGTCGAATCCTGCAGGCTACCGAAACGTATGGCGAGGTCCTGGCCTGTCTCCAGCAGATTGACGACGGCGTCAGTGAGCTCCAGCTGAACCGCCAGTGCAGGGTGAAGACGCTGGAAGTCGGCCACGATCGGCACGATATGCTGACGGCCGAATTCACCCGGCGCCGTCACGCGTAGCAGGCCGGCCACTTCCTGGCGGCTGCGCGTGAGCAGCAGTTCCGCCTGCTCCACTTCCTCCAGAATGCGCAGGACGCGCACATGGAATTGCGCGCCTTCTTCGGTCAGCGTTTGGCGGCGCGTTGTGCGCTGTAACAGCCTGACGCCAACCGCCTTTTCCAGCTGCGCCAGACGTTTGCTGACGACGGACAGCGGCACGTCCAGCTCACGCGCTGCAGCCGACATGCTGCCCGCACTGACGATGCGGGCAAAGGCGGCGAGGGCAGGCAGATCATCCAGCATTATTCGTATTTTGGAAAATATCAATCCGCGAAACGGGGCTATTTCTCCCTAATGGGCCATCCTATCATGACTCCATCGCAATTCCACTCTTTCCGAAGGAGATATGATGAAAACTCTGACCGCTACCCTGATGACCGCGCTGGCGCTGGGCGCCACGACCGCGCAAGCCGCCTCCGATGACCAGTTGGTACGTCCGCAAGTGCAGGTCATCGATCCGACCCTGAGCGCGGCCCAAGCCGAGGCAAGCGTGCTCGCCGCCCGCCGTTACGGCTCGTTCTGGAACAACGGCGATGAAGCTTTTGCCGTTGCCGCACTGGCCCCCAACTTCACCGACCGCACTCTGCCTCCCGGCCGCGCTCAAGGTCTGGAGGGCCCGCTGGCTGCGTCGAAGTTCGTGCGGGCTGCCATTCCCGATCTGCACGCCGATATCGAGCAACTGATCGTGACCGGTGACCGCGTCGTCGTGCATCTGCGATTCCAGGGCCATTTCACGGGCAGCTTCAAAGGCGTGCAGGGCAAAGGGCAGACGGTCAACTTCATCGCCACCGATATCTATCGCGTCGTTGAAGGACGCATTGCCGACAACTGGCATATCGAAGACAACCTGACCTTCCTTCAACAGCTTGGCGTAATCGGAGGCTGATCATGGAACGTACCATCGATACTTCCCGTCGCGGCTTCATGGCGCAAGCAGGAACAGGCGCATTGGCGGCGGGCGGTTTGCTGCTTGGCGCAGCAGCACAAAAAGCGGAGGCAGCACCGGCAAAGACCGCGGTTTCCGGCAAGACCGGGAGCGGCGAATTCTGGCCCAACGGCGCGCGCCTGGTGATTTCCGTCTCCATGCAGTTCGAGGCAGGCGGCCAGCCGTTGAAGGGCACTGACAGCCCATTCCCTAAAGTGGACTTCCCGGCCAGTATTACGTCGGACCCGGTGGTCAACACATGGTTCGCTTACGGATACCGTGAAGGCATCCCGCGCATGCTGGACTTGTGGGACCGCCACGGTATCAAGGTGACCTCGCACATGATCGGCGAAGCGGTCCGCCGTCATCCTGAACTGGCGCGGGACATCGTCAATCGCGGCCACGAAGCTGCCGGACACGGTCCGCGCTGGAGTTCGCAGTACGCCATGAACCCTGCGCAGGAACGCCAGTTCATCAGCGAGGCGGCGTCGATGGTGCAGGAAGTGACGGGCCAGCGTCCGGTAGGCTACAACGCCAACTGGCTGCGCCGTGGGCCAAACACCCTGTCGCTGCTGCAGGAACTGGGCTACACCTATCACATCGACGACTTGAGCCGCGATGAGCCGTTCATTGAGCAGGTCAACGGCAAGGACTTTGTGGTGGTGCCATACACCCTGCGCAACAACGATATTCTGCTGATCGAAGGCCGCAACTACTCGCCGTCGCAGTTCCTGGAGCAGATCAAACTGGACTTCGACCAGTTGTACGAGGAGGGCGCAACGCGCCGCCGCATGATGTCGATCAGCGCGCACGACCGCATCAGCGGTACGCCGCAAATGGTGAAGGCGTGGGACGAGTTTCTGCGCTACGCCAGGTCGCATCCCGGCGTCGCCTTCATGCGCAAGGACGAGATTGCGCGCTACGCCTTGAGCAGCCCGATCACCGTACGCGAAACTGAAACTATCTGAACCAGGGAGATGAATGATGAATACTTTGCATGGACAAAAAGTGCTGGTGGTTGGCGGCAGTTCAGGCATCGGCGCGGCGGCGGCCAAATCGCTGGCTGCATTGGGCGCGGAAGTGACGATCGCCTCGCGCAACGCGGGCAAGCTCGAAGCGGCGGCTGCTGAAATCGGCGGCGCCGTGCGTACCGCCATCCTCGATACGTCGGACGACTCGGCGCTGGAAGCCTTCTTCGCTGCGCAGGATGCCTTCGATCACGTGGTGGTTTCCGCTGCACAAACGGCGTCCGGTCCGGTGAAGCAGCTGGCTCTGGTCGATGCTTACGCGGCCATGAACAGCAAGTTCTGGGGCGCTTATCGCGTGGCGCGTGCGGCCAGGATTCGCCAAGGCGGATCGCTGACCCTTGTGTCGGGCTTCCTCAGTGTCCGCCCGAGCAAGACCTCCGTGCTGCAAGGCGCGATCAATGCCGCGCTGGAGGCGCTCACTCGCGGGCTGGCGCTGGAGCTGTCGCCAGTGCGTGTGAATGCCGTGTCACCGGGGCTGGTCGCCACGCCATTGTGGGCTGGCCTGAGCGAGGAGAAGCGCGAGGCCATGTATGAAGGTGCGGCCGTACGCTTGCCTGCGCAGCGGGTCGGGCAACCGGAAGACATCGCCAACGCCATCACCTATCTGGTGACGACGCCTTATGCCACCGGGTCTACGGTACTGGTGGATGGCGGCGGGGCGATTGCCTGATTTCGGACCGGTCCACATCTGCCTTGGGCGTCCACACCGTACCGATGGACAGCGATTTCAGCTTCTTCTTGCGGCCGTACCACAGATTCACGACGCCGCGCGAGACGAAGACTGCGGAGAACATCGACGTCAGGATGCCCAGGCAGTGCACCACCGCGAAGCCGCGCACCGGACCGGAGCCGAATATCAGCAACGCCAGGCCGACGATCAGTGTAGTCACGTTGGAGTCCAGAATGGTGCGCCACGCATGGCTGAAGCCAGTGGCGATTGCGGCCTGCGGATTGGCGCCGTTGCGCAGCTCTTCGCGGATGCGTTCGTTAATCAGCACGTTGGCATCGATCGCCATGCCGAGTGCCAGGGCGATTGCCGCGATGCCCGGTAACGTCAGCGTTGCCTGCATCATCGACAGGATGGCGATCAGCAGCAGGACGTTGATGCCCAGTGCCAATACGCTGAAGAAGCCGAACAGCGCATAGTAAGCAATCATGAAAACCGCGATCGCTGCAAAGCCGTACAGCGTGGAGTGATAGCCTTTGGCGATGTTCTCGGCGCCGAGTTGCGGACCGATGGTGCGCTCTTCGATAACGTCCATCGGGGCATACAGCGCGCCAGCGCGCAGAAGCAGTGCGAGTTCGCGGGAATTTTCCATGCTGCCCATGCCGCTGATGCGGAAGGCGTTTCCGAGTTCAGACTGAATGACGGCGACATTCAATACTTCCGGTTTGCCCTTCTCATACAGCACAATGGCCATCTTCTTGCCGACACGGTCGCGGGTCGCCTCGCGTATCTTGCGGCTGCCTTCGCCGTTCAGATCCACCACGACAGCCGGCTGGTTGTTTTCGTCCAGCGTTGGCGTGGCGCCTGTGATGTAGTCGCCGGTCAGGACGATGTCTTTGTACAGCACGACTGGCGCGTCTTTTCCTGCCGTGAATAGCTCGGAGTCCGTGGGGATGGTCGCCGTGGCTTCGGTGCCGCGTGTGATGGATTCGTCCACCATGCGGATTTCCAAAGTGGCAGTGCGGCCGATGATGGCTTTGGCGCGTGTCACGTCCTGTTCGCCCGGCAGCTGCACGACGATGCGGTCGGCGCCTTGCTGCTGGATGATCGGTTCGGCCACGCCCAACTGATTCACACGCTTGCTCAGGGTGGTGATGTTTTGCTGTATGCCGTTGTCCATCATGGCCTTCAGCGCTGCGGGCTTGATGGTGACGGTCAGCTTCAGGTCGTTACCGTCCGTGCCCTCGTTGATCAGCAGGTCGGGCTGTTGATCGCCCAGTATGGCTTTTGCTGCCTGGCGCGCGGCGTCGTCGCGGAACTTGATGATCACGGCGTTGCCCACGCGATCTATCCCCGCGTGACGCACGTTCTTGTCGCGTAGCTGCGTGCGCACGGTCGCTTGTATGCTCTGGATGCGCTTGTTCAGCACGGCCTTGGTATCGACCTGCAGCAGGAAGTGCGCGCCGCCGCGCAGGTCCAGGCCGAGGTACATCGGGAATGCGCCCAGCGTATGCATCCAATGCGGCGCGTTCGAGATCAGATTGGCGGTGACGACATAGTTTGGATCATCGGGGTCTGGATTCAGCGCTTTGTCCAGCGCCAGACGGGCCTTGAACTGGGCGTCGGTGTCCGGGAAGCGCACCTTTACCGATTGAGTGGCGCCCGAATCGAAGGCGATGCCGTCCTGCCTGATGTTGTTCTTCTTGAGTGCTGCCTCCACTTGGCCCGCCATAGCGGAGCTGACCTTAACGGTGGCTTTGCCGCTGGTGATCTGCAGCGCAGGCGAGTCGCCGAAATAGTTTGGTGCCGTGAAGAGTGCGCCCAGTAGCACGATGACGGCAATGACGATGTATTTCCAGACAGGATAGCGGTTCATGTCTCTTTTAGTTGGTTTGTTAAAGAAGAAGCCGACTACTACTGCGCGCAGCCACAAGCTGTGGCTGGCATCTGGAAATTCCAAGGGGGGTTAGAAAAAAATAAATGGCGCTGCGAGTGAAGGTGGGGAAGCGCCGCTGCGCTGAGGCAGCGGCGCCTTGGCGTTAAGGCTGCCAGTTGACGTTCACTGTGGCCGTGCCGCTGGCGGGCGTGGTGAAGGTATGGTTGCTGCCGCCTTCCCACACGGTGGGGTTGGCGCTCTTCTTCAGGAATTTGAAGCTGATCGTGGAAGAGGCGGGGACGCTGACGTCGGTGTACCAGGTCGGGTAGCTGTAGACGACCTGATTGAACAGCGCGCCAAGCGGTGCAGTATCGCTCCAGTTGGTCAATTCGAATTTGTCACCGGTCAGGTAGACGTTCTCGCCCGACACCGTCGTCGCGTTGTTGACGACAAAGCGCAGGCTGATTTGCGGGCCGGAGAGAATTTCGAAAGTGCCCCATGTGTCGCTGCTGACGGCGCCGGAAGTCACAACGCTGACGTTGTACAAGCCCGCGGCCACGCTCGGCACCAGCGCCTTGATCTGCGTGTCTTCCCACGAGAGGATATTGGCGCCGCTTACCGAAGTCGTCCCAAACTTCACCGTACCCGCCGTCGCACCGAAGCCGCGGCCGTCGATGGTGACGGTCTTGCCCGGCATGGACATATTCGGCCCAACGTGCCCCAGTTTCGGCGAAGTCGAAGCCGCCGCGAACTGCCACACCGCGACCGCACCGGCAGCCAGCGTGAAGTTGCTGACCGCGCCGTTGGACGCAACGGTGATGTTATTGCCATTCAGTCCCAGGCCATTCAGCACATCGGTATAAGTGCCGGCGGGCAAACCCGCGATGAAGCCGGAAATCGGCGTCGCAGTCGACAGATTGCGATTGATTGCCACCACCGCCACATTGCCGCCGAAGTTGCGCTCATAGATCAGCACATCGTTATTCACCCAGCGCTGCTGTGTGGTGCCGTAAGCGATGGCGGGATTGGATTTGCGCAGCGGCGCCAGGCGCGCAATCATCTTGTACGCCGTGGTGGTGTTGGCGAAGGACGTCATCATCGCGCGGTTGTCGGGATCGCCCGTGCCCTGCATATACTGCTCGGTGCCATAGTAAATCGCCGGTACACCGCGCGAAGTCAGCGTGAAGGCGAGCGCCTGTTCCAGCTTGCGTCCACTGGCGCCGGATACCTGGAAGCGCGGCATATCGTGGTTGTCGATAAAGGTCACCTGGTCGCCCACATGCGAATACTGGCTGGAGGTATCGGTGATCATCTGATTCAGCGACGTCATGTTCGACGTGCCGTCCTTGAACACCTGGCGCACCCGCTGGGCGAATTCGAAGTCCAGCAGGCTCATACCACTGCGATTCGCGAAGTAATGGTTGGCGGGATCGACTTCGTCCGGGCTGAGGAACCACTCGCCGAAGGTGAATACCGGCTTGTAACTCTGGACGTAAGCCATGAAGTTCTTTTGCCAGCCGAAGGGCATATGCTTCACCGCGTCCATGCGGATGCCGTCGATGCCCAGGTCCAGCCAGACCTTGATCGCGGCCTTCATGTATGTGTCGACGGTGGAGTTGTTGTGGTTCAGGTCCGCCAGGTCGAACAGATTGCGGTAGATGCCGTCCTCCAGCGAAGAGAAGGTCGTACCGCCATTATGGTGGAAGAAGCCGCTTGGATCGGCGCCGTATGAAGCGAGCAGCGAGCCACTGTCGTACAGGCGTCCGTTCTCGCCGAAGCTGGAATCGGTGGCCGAAGCAGGGGAGGTGTGGTTCGGTGCGAAGTCGATGATCACCTTGATGTTGCGCGCGTGCGCCGCGTTGACCATATTGGTGAAATCGGTCAGCGAGCCGAAGGCGGGATTGGGCTTCTTGAAATCGCGCGCCCAGTATCCGTGATACGAGGTGCTGTTCACGCCGGAGTAGTTCAATACCGCCGTGATGTTCTCGACCGGCTGCGAAATCCAGATGGCGGTGATGCCCATGCCGGTCAGATAGCCGTCTTCCAGTTTGTTCTGAATGCCTTTCCAGTCGCCGCCGCAATACAGCTTGCGCTGGGTGCAGCCGGTGCTGAAGGAGGCGCCGGTCGGGTTGTTGGCGCTGTTGCCGTCCACCAGCCGGTCGGTGACGATCTGGTAGATGACGTCGGTGTTGAAGCCTTGTTTGTTGCCGACACTGGTGTCGGGTGCGGCCTGTGCTTGCAGGGCAAATGCAGCAAGCGTGCCGGCGATGATGCCGATGTGTTTTGTCTCCATTGCTTGTCCTCGTTTTGGTGATCCGGCCGGGCGCCGGGTGAGCCAAGTATGGAGTAGTTTTGTTACTGATTCGATTGATTAGTGGCGTAAACGCAGCAACTATCGTAAATATTTTATGTATTTTGACTACACGATCCATTGTAGTTAAGCTGATTCGGTTCCGATCCAACCTTGAAAAGGAGAGTGAAATGAGCGCGAAGAAAATCTTGTTTCTGACCGGCGATTTTGCAGAGGATTACGAGACGATGGTGCCATTCCAGGCACTGCAAATGGTCGGGCATACGGTGCACGCCGTCTGTCCCGGCAAGAAGAGCGGGGACAAGATCAAGACCGCCATTCACGACTTCGAAGGCGACCAGACCTATACCGAGAAGCCGGGCCACATGTTCACCCTGAACGCAAACTTCAGCGACGTCAGGGTGGGCGGCTACGATGCCCTGATGATTGCCGGTGGCCGCGCACCCGAGTACCTGCGCATGAATGCAGATCTGCTGCGGCTGGTGCAGGAATTCGCCAAGGCAGGCAAACCAATTGCCGCCGTCTGCCACGGCGCGCAGATTCTGACGGCGGCGGACGTCATCAAGGGCAAGAAGATCTCGGCCTATCCCGCCTGTGCGGCAGAAGTGCGCACGGCCGGCGCTGAATACATGTCCATCGAAATGGACCAGGCGGTCACGGACGGGAACTTCGTTACGGCCCCGGCCTGGCCTGCACATCCTCAGTGGCTGGCTCAGTTCCTCAAAGTGCTGGAAAAAGTTTGATTGGTCTTGTCGATTGCGGGCAAGCTGGCGCGTCGTAGGGATACCAACCACTCAATGAGGAACCAGAAATGAACAAGCAAATCTTCGTCAACCTGCCCGTCAAGGATCTGGAAAAGTCGAAAGCCTTCTTCGCGGCGCTGGGCTACACCTTCAACCCGCAATACACCAACGAACATGCGGCGAGCATGATTATTCACGATGGCAGCATCTACGCCATGCTGCTGACCGAGCCTTTCTTCAAGGGCTTTACCAGCAAGCCGATCGTGAGCGCGAAAGAAGCGACCGAGGTGATCGTGTGCCTGAGCTGCGATAGCCGCGAGGAGGTGGACGATCTGGTGAAGAAGGCGCTGGCTGCCGGTGGCAAGGCGCCGCGTGAGCCGCAGGACCATGGCTTCATGTATGGCCACGGCTTCGAAGATCTGGACGGCCACGTCTGGGAACTGGTCTACATGCTGCCCCAGCAGGCTCAGTAAAAATAAAAAGGCCAACCATTGCGGTTGGCCTTTGTCGCATCAGCGGGTACCGTTGTTGGTGCCTTGCTGTTGCATGCTGCGTTCCATCTGGTCTTTATCGACCGCTTTCACGCCATCAGGTACTTGCTTACGCGGGATCATGCTGCCGGTCATCGTAAACTTTTCGCCGGCGGTTTCTGGCGCGCCGTTGCCGGTCCAGTCAACACTGGCGCAGCCAGAGATCGAGGCAGCAAGGCCCAGTGCAAAAATTACGCTCTTCATACTCCCCTTTCTAGATTTTGAAGTGTTGATGTCAAATGCTTAACACATCTGACAATCTACCATGGGATTGTCAAAAAAGTTTCACCAAATTGCATTATTTTTAAACGATTTCGCGGGACTATACTCAGGTGGTGCTTCCTCGACGGAGCCTTTCAATGAGCAAGTTTCAGTACCGTGATTTGAAGGATTTGTTGGCCAAGGCTTCGCCTGCGCGTTCAGGGGATTTGCTGGCCGGCGTGGCCGCATCCAGCGCTGCGGAGCGCGTGGCGGCGCAGATGGCGCTCGCGGATTTACCGTTGACCACTTTTCTGAATGAAGCGCTGGTGCCGTATGAGGATGACGAGGTCACGCGGCTGATCATGGACACGCATTCGGCGCCGGCGTTTGCCGAGATCCGCCATCTGACAGTCGGCGACTTCCGCAACTGGCTGCTGGACGAGCACACCGGCAGCGCACGCTTATCTGCCGTGGCGCCGGGCATTACGCCGGAAATGGCGGCAGCGGTCAGCAAGATCATGCGCAATCAGGACTTGATTCTGGCTGCATCCAAATGCCAGGTCACGACGGCTTTTCGCAACACGCTTGGCTTGCGTGGCACGTTGTCCGCACGGCTGCAGCCGAATCATCCGGCCGATGATGCCAGCGGCATCGCTGCCAGTATTCTCGATGGCCTGTTATACGGTTGCGGCGATGCGGTGATCGGCATTAATCCGGCGACCGACAACGTGGCGCAGGTGATCAATCTCGTTGTGATGCTGGACGAGATCATCGGCCGCTTCGCGATCCCTTCGCAATCGTGTGTGCTGACGCACGTGACCAATACGCTGGCCGCGATTGAGCGCGGTGCGCCGGTTGATCTGGTGTTTCAGTCGATTGCGGGCACTGAGGCGGCGAATCGCAGCTTCGGCGTCAATCTGGCGCTGCTCGATGAAGCGCGCCAGGCGGCGCTTGCGCTGGGACGCGGCACGGTCGGCAGCAATGTGATGTACTTTGAGACGGGGCAGGGCAGTGCGCTGTCAGCGTCCGCGCATCACGGGATGGACCAGCAGACATGCGAGGCGCGTGCCTATGCGGTCGCGCGCCATTTCAAGCCGCTGCTGGTCAACAGCGTGGTTGGTTTCATTGGTCCTGAATATCTGTACGACGGCAAGCAGATCACGCGCGCAGGACTGGAAGATCATTTCTGCGGCAAGCTGCTTGGCCTGCCCATGGGCTGCGACATCTGCTACACCAATCACGCCGAGGCGGATCAGGATGATATGGACGTTCTTCTTACTTTGCTGGCGGCGGCAGGGGTGACCTATGTGATGGGCGTGCCCGGTGCGGATGACATCATGCTCAATTACCAGAGCACTTCGTACCACGATGTGCTGTACGCTCGCACGCTGCTGGAGCGTCAGCCGGCGCCGGAGTTTGCAGCGTGGCTGCAGGCTTCCGGCATATTCGGCGCGGATGGGCTGCCAGTGCGCGAGCCGCCGGCATTGTTCCAGCCGGCGCTACGCCGCTTGCAGGGAGGACCGGTATGAATCCATGGTCCGCGCTGCGCCAGTTCACTGCGGCCCGCGTGGCGCTCGGACGCCACGGCCCCAGCTTACCGACCGCGCCGCAACTGGCCTTCCAGCTCGCCCACGCGATGGCGCGCGATGCGGTCCATACGCCGCTGGACGTGGAGCCACTGCGCGTCGCCGTCACGCAGGCGCTGCGCCTGGCACCCGGCAATGCCGCTGGCGACTCGACGGACAGCGCGCCGGATGATGCGGCTGCGGCGCGTTGCCTGCTCCTGCATAGCGCTGCTGCGACGCGCGAAGTGTACCTGCAGCGTCCCGACCTTGGCCGCCAGCTCGGCGAATCATCGCGCGCCGAATTGGCTGCGCTGCCGCGCGCCGTGAACGGCGCCGACGTGGCCTTCGTCGTGGCGGACGGCCTGTCCGCGCTGGCGGTGCAGCAGCATGCTGCGCCTCTGCTGGCGCAGCTGATTCCGCGCTTGCTCGCTGACGGCTTCACGCTGGCGCCGCTGACAATCGTGCAGCAGGCCCGCGTCGCGATCGGCGACGAGATCGGCGAACTGCTGGGCGCGAAGGCAGTGGTGGTGCTGATCGGCGAGCGTCCCGGCCTTAGTTCGCCAGACAGCATGGGTCTGTACATGACCTGGGCGCCACGCCGCGGCCTGACCGACGAAGCGCGCAATTGCATCTCCAATGTGCGTCCGGAAGGACTGTGTTACGAAACGGCGGCCTACCGCTTACACTATCTGCTCGACCAGGCCCGCAAGCGCGGCCTGTCCGGCATCCAGCTGAAGGACGAAACCGTGGCTGCGGATGCAGCGCTGCCAGCCCAGCGCACCTTCCTGCTGCTTTAATGAATGGAGAATTTTATGCGGATCGCGGCAATTTCAGACGTTCACGGCAACCTGTGGGCACTTGATGCCGTGCTGGCAGAGGTCGAGCGCCGCGGTGCGGACGTCATCGTCAACCTTGGCGATATTCTGTCAGGTCCCTTGCTGCCGCGCGAAACGGCCGATCGGCTGATGGCGTTGAACCTGCCGACCATCGCCGGCAATCACGAACGCCAGGTGCTGGAAGGCGATCCCGCGCGCATGGGCGCATCGGACTTGCACGCGCACGAGCACATCACGCCGGCGCAACGTGCCTGGATGCGCAGCCTGCCGCAAACGCTGCGTCTTGCAGACGACGTGTTGCTGGTGCATGGCACGCCGGATTCGGACCTGGTCTATTTCATGGAAACGGTGACGGAACAGGGCATTCGTCCCTCCACGCATGATGAGGTGAGCGAGCGTGCCGCCAATGCACAGGCATCGCTGATCTTGTGCGGGCACACGCATACACCGCGCACCATGCAACTCGACGACGGCCGCTTGATCGGCAATCCCGGCAGCGTGGGCGTGCAAGCTTTCTATGCCGATTATCCCTTCGATCATAAGGTCGAGAACCGCACGCCGCATGCACGCTACTGCATTGCCGAGCGCAGCGCCGATGGCTGGACAGTGGCGCAGTACGCGATTGCCTACGACTGGCGTCCCGCCAGCGAACTCGCGGCCCGCAATGGTCGTCCCGATTGGGCGCTCGCTCTTCGAACCGGACGCGCGGTGGTATAGTGATCCGCGAAAGGAGAGGCCGATGCGTATCGCAGCAATCTCCGACATTCATGGCAATTTGTGGGCGCTCGATGCGGTGCTGGACGACATCGTCAAACGCAAAGTTGACCTGACAGTGAACCTGGGCGATATCCTGTCCAGCCCCCTGAAGCCCCGCGAAACGGCGGAGCGGCTGATGCCATTGAATTTGCCGACCATCTCGGGCAATCACGAACGCCAGGTGCTCGAAGACGATCCTGCGCAACTCAGCGTCGAGGATCGTAACGCTTACGACCACATCACCGACGAACAGCGGGCCTGGATACGCAGCCTGCCAAAAACGCTGCGCATTGCCGATGACGTGCTGCTCGTGCACGGCACACCGTCATCGGACGTACGCTATTTCTTGGAGACTGTGACAGAGCAGGGCCGGCGTGCGGCCACGCATGAAGAAGTGCTTGAGCGCGCGAGCGATGCGCACGCTTCGCTGATCCTTTGCGGCCATACCCACATCCCGCGCGCCTTCCGCCTTGATGATGGACGCCTGATCGCCAATCCCGGCAGCGTCGGTTGGCCTGCGTTCGATGATATCCATCCCTTCCATCACAAGGCAGAGAACAATACGCCCCACGCCCGCTACGCCATCTTCGAGCGCACCCCCTGCGGCTGGACCATCGAACACTACGCCATCGCCTACGACTGGAGCGCCGCCAGCGACTTCGCCGCTCGCCACGACAACGCCGAATGGGCCTACCTTCTCCGCACTGGCCGCATGCCTAAAAAGACCTGACGACCAAGGTGCACATGGCAATAAGGTTCGCCGCGACCAGGGCAATTATCCAGCGCGTGTTATTCGCCAGCTCGTTTCGCAGCACCCGCTGGTCGTCCCATAGTTCCTTGGTGCTCTTCTCGCTCCATGCTCGCTGCTCGGTCAGCACAAATTTGAGATTGCCGTTCTGTTCGGCGAACGTGCGCAGGAAATCTTCTTTTTGCGAGGCGAGCCCGGCTTGGAACGCATCTCGCTGTTCAGCGAGCCCACGTCGGAACTCTTCTTGTTGTTGATCTAGTGCGCGTCGGAGCACTTCTTTTTGCTCATCGAGTCCGCGCCGGAACTCCCCTTTCTGTTCAGCAAGGGCGTTCAAGAACTTTTCATTTTGAATGGCCATCTCCTGCCTGGCCTCCTTGCGTTGATCAGCAAGGGCTTGTTGAAGTTCTATGCTCTGCCGAATTACCGAGTCGTGCAGTTCGGTCCTCAGGCCGTCAACTGATGTCTGAAGCTTGTCCAAAGCTGTTAATACAGATTCCATCGTGAGCTCCAGCTTGGAAATACGGACCTCGTGACCCTCCAGTTTGACTTGTACGTCGGGTTCCATAGCGGTCTCCTGTCACTGATGTGCTCTTACTTTGCGCCGTTGAGACGGACGTACTTTGAGCTTGGACAGGGAGCGGTGAATTTAGTTCACTAGACCCGGTGGCTGACTTCGATGAGGATGCCGCCAGGTGCTTGGGCGTAGAAGGCGAGGGCGCCCCAGGCTCGGGCTGGCGGCGCGGGGACGGGTAGGCCGGAGTCGGCCAGGTGCTGATAAACAGCGTGCACGGCTTCGTCGGAGGATTGCAGGAAGCCGATGTGGAAGCCCTGCGGGTAGATCACTGGCCCGTCCAGCTGGTTCAGCACCAGCACAAAGCCGCCTGTGCCGTGCAGAATGGCCATTCCGGGCGCCGGTGCACCCAGCCGCTCGAAGCCGAAGCCTTTTTCGAAGTAATGCACGGCCGCTTCGAGATCGCTGACCGGCAGGTCGATGTGGTTGAGTTGCATGGCGGACCTCCTCGTTGAGTCGGACTTGTATAATCCTAAGCCAAATCCCAGGTGGAGGACACATGCATTACAAGCTTGCATTCGGACTGTCGCTGATCATGGTATCCGGCATCGCGCTGGCCGCGCCGGACGAGAACATTTCTACCGACCGCCCTGACTTTGTCGACTCGGCTGACACGGTCGGCAAAGGCGTCATCCAGCTCGAAGCCGGCTTCGCCCAGGACCGCAACAAGGACGCCGGCCTGAAGGAGCGTACGAGCAGCACTCCGCTGCTGCTGCGTATCGGCGTCGCGGATGATCTTGAGCTGCGCCTCGAAACCGACGGCCGCATGCGCTATCGCGCCGATGGCACGGATTACGCGCGTGACAGCGGCTGGGGCGATGCCGCGGTCAGCATGAAGTGGCACGTGCGCGATGGCGAAGGCGCCATGCCTGCCATCGGCTTGATCGGACAGCTGGACTTCGCCACCGGTTCGCAGGCATTCAAGGGCAACGGCACGCGTCCATCGGTGCGCATTACGGGCGAATGGGACTTGCCGGACAACTGGTCGGTCGGCGTCATGCCCGGCATCGTGGCGGACCGCGATGAACAGGGCCGGCACTTCACCAGCGGCATGTTCGGTGTTTCCTTCGACAAGGAGTGGAGCGAGAGCACGCATACCTTTATTGAGGTAGCATCGCAGCGCATCGCCAAAACGCGCTACGGCGGCACTTCGGCCAGTTTCGACACCGGCGCCACTTACCTGCTGTCGAAAAACTGGCAGGTCGACGCCGCGATGTTCTTCGGCCTGAATCGCCGTACGCCGGATTTCAGCTTTACTATCGGGCTCTCTGCCCGCCTCTGAACAAGGAGAAGCTTCGTGGTGAAACGCAAAGAGGCGCAGGCCTTGCCCGGACAAGTCGTGCTCGTGCTGCAAGGCGGCGGCGCGCTGGGCGCTTATCAGCTGGGCGTCTATCAGGCCATGCACGAAGCGGGCGTGGAGCCGGACTGGGTGATCGGTACCTCGATCGGCGCGCTGAATGGCGCCATCATCGCCGGCAATCCGCCGGAGATGCGCCTCAAGCGCCTGCGCCAGTTCTGGGAAACGATGGAGCAGCATTCCGCTCTGTTCCCGAATATGCCGCGCCTCTTTGCCAACGCGCTGACCATCACACAGGGCATCCCGGCCTTCTTCGATCCTAATCCGATCACATGGTGGAATCCGGCGGCGAAAGTCGGCGTCGAGAATGCGGCCTTCTACCGCACCAATGCGCTGCGCGAAACGATGGAAGCGCTGGTCGATTTCAAATATCTGAATGAGCGTCACACGCGTTTCACCGTTGGCGCGGTCAACGCCCGCAATGGCGTCATGCGCTACTTCGATACACGCAAGGAGGCGCTGGACGTCACCAACGTGCTGGCTTCGGGCGCGATTCCGCCGGCCTTCCCGGCGATCCGCATCGGCGAGGAGCCTTACTGGGACGGCGGGATTTATTCGAACACGCCGATCGAAGCGGTGCTGGACGATGAGCCGCGCCACGACTCGGTCATCTTCTCCGTGCAGGTGTGGAACCCGGATGGCAGCGAGCCGCAAAGCGTGCTGGATGTGCTGGAGAAGCACAAGGAAATCCAGTACGCCAGCCGCGCCAGCAACATCGAGCAGCAGCGCAAGCTGCACCGCCTGCGCCATGTGATCCGCCAGCTGACCCTGAAACTGCCGGATGAGGTCCGCAAGTCGCCCGAAGTGCGCGAGCTGTCGCTGTGGGGCTGCGGCACGTCCATGCACATCGTGATGATGAAGGCGCCGCACCTGCACTGCGAAGACCACACCAAGGACATCGACTTTTCGCAGGAGGGCATCCAGCAGCGCTGGCAGGCGGGCTACGAAGACGGCAAGCGCGCATTCGGGGCCAAACCCTGGGCGGTGCTGCCGGACCCGATCGAAGGCATCGCGATCCATGAGCATTTTTAAAATTTTCTATCGAATAGATAGTATCAATCAAATTTATTAATTGAGCTTGCTTACTTAGAATGGTTTCACCAGCCAACGCTAAGAGGAGCAAGCACAATGAGCCAACCGCCTATCACCACCGCATCCGGCATTCCCGTCGCCGACAACCAGAATTCCCTGACTGCCGGCCCGCGCGGCCCGGTGCTGCTGCAGGACTTCCACCTGATCGAGAAACTGCAGCACTTCAATCGCGAACGCATCCCTGAGCGCGTGGTACACGCCAAAGGTTCGGGCGCTTATGGCACGTTCACCGTCACCCACGACATCACCAGATACACCAAGGCCAGGCTGTTCGCGCAGATTGGCAAGCAGACCGAAACCTTCCTGCGCTTCTCCACTGTGGGCGGCGAAAAGGGCAGTGCGGACACGGAACGCGATCCGCGCGGCTTTGCCGTCCGTTTCTATACCGAAGAGGGTAATTGGGACCTGGTTGGCAACAATACGCCGATGTTCTTCATCAAGGACGGCATCAAGTTCCCCGATTTCATTCACACTCAGAAGCGCGATCCGCAGACCAATCTGAAGTCGCCAACCGCGATGTTCGACTTTTGGAGCCGTTCGCCGGAAAGCCTGCACCAGGTCACCATGCTGTTCTCGGACCGTGGCACCCCGGACGGTTATCGCCACATGGACGGTTTCGGCAGCCACACCTTTAGCCTGATCAACGACGCCGGTGAGCGCGTCTACGTGAAATGGCATTTCAAGACGCAGCAGGGCATCAGGAACCTGGCGGCAGCCGATGCGGTGCGCCTGGCGGGTGAAGATCCCGATTACGCGCAGCGCGACCTGTTCAACGCCATCGCCAGCGGCCAGTTCCCGCGCTGGGATGTGAAGCTGCAGGTGGCGACCGAGCAGCAACTGGCGGACTGGGAAGCCCGCACTGGCTGGAATCCCTTCGACCTGACCAAGGTGTGGCCGCATGCCGATTTCCCGCTGATTCCGGTGGGCGTGCTGGAACTGAACCGCAATCCGGTCAATTACCACGCTGAGGTGGAGCAGGCGGCGCTATCGCCGTCGAACGTGGTGCCGGGCATGGGCTATTCGCCGGATAAGATGCTGCAGGCGCGCCTGTTTGCTTACCACGATGCGCAGCTGTACCGCGTAGGCACCAACCACCAGCATCTGCCGGTGAATGCGCCACGCTGCCCCTTCCACAACCAGCAGCGCGACGGCGCGATGGCGATTGCCAATGGCGGCGCGGCGCAGAATTACGCGGCGGTGGAAGCTGCCGGTGTGAATCCGCACGGCATGGGCAATGGCGAGGGGCCACTGGGCTTGAGTGGTGCGGCGGGCCGTTACGATGGGCGTGGCAAGGAAGATGATTACACCCAGGCCGGTAATCTCTTCCGTCTGATGCCTGAGCAGGAGAAGCTCAACCTGTTCGCCAATCTGGCAGGTCCGATGAGTCAGGTCAGCGATGAGATTATTCAGCGGCAGCTGGAGCATTTCGACAAGGCCGATCCGGCTTATGGCGCCGGCGTGCGCGCGGCCTTGAAGGCGCGCGGCCGCAACATCGCTTAAAACCCACGGCGTAACCCTGGTGGCAGCCACATCGTGGCTGCCACCTGCTTCTGCCGTGGGTTGTACAATGACGGAAATCCGATCAACCCAGATCATCTGAACGGGACCGTAATGACCATCAAGATCAGCCAGAATTTCGACTCCGGCGCCATCGAAGTGCTGCGCGCTGACAGCGCAGCCAACATCGAACTGAACCTCCGCAAAGACTCGCACGCAGACATCCACCAGTGGTTCCACTTCCGCCTGCAGGGCGCGCGCGGCGAGGCCGTGACGATGCGCTTCCTGAACGCGGGCCAGGCGACCTACGCCAAGGGTTTCGAGGACTACCACGCCGCAGCGAGCTATGACGGTGAAAACTGGTTCCGTGTGCCGACGTCCTTCGACGGCCAGGTCATGACCATCAAGCACACCCCGCACAACGACAGCGTCTACTACGCCTACTTCGAGCCGTATTCGTGGGAGCGCCACCTGCGCCTGCTGGGCGAAGTGGCCGAGAATCCGGTCGCCCGCGTGCTGGATATCGGCTCCACCGTCGATGGCCGTGACATGAACCTGGTCGTGATCGGCGAGCCGGAAGCGGAAAAGAAAATCTGGTTCATCGCGCGCCAGCACCCTGGCGAGTCGATGGCCGAATGGTTCATCGAAGGCCTGATCGACTGCCTGCTGGACGATGCCAACCCGATCGCACGCAAGCTGCTGCAGCGCTGCTGCTTCTACATCGTGCCGAACATGAATCCGGACGGCTCCGTGCGCGGCAACCTGCGCACCAACGCATCCGGCGCGAACCTGAACCGTGAGTGGATGACCCCATCGCTGGAGCGTTCGCCTGAAGTGCTGTGCGTGAAGCAGAAAATTCACGAAACCGGCGTGGACATGTTCTTCGACATCCACGGCGACGAAGCGCTGCCTTACAACTTCGTGGCCGGTAACGAGATGCTGGAGAACTTCACAGCCGAACAGATGGCGCGCCAGAAGAACTTCATCGAGCGCTACAAGCAGTCCAGCCCGGACTTCCAGGACAAATACGGCTACGCGCCGTCCAAGTACAAGGAAGACATGCTGACGCTGGCGTCCAAGTACATCGGCCACCACTTCAAGGTGCTGTCGCTGACGCTGGAAATGCCGTTCAAGGATAACGCCGACCTGCCGGTGCCGACCGTGGGCTGGAACGGTTCGCGCAGTGCGGCGCTGGGTGCGGCCATCCTGCAGCCTATCCTGCTGTCGCTGGACGAGTAAACATGGGCGTCGAGATCGAACGCAAATTCCTCGTGACGAACGAGGACTGGAAGCAGCAGGGCGAGCCTGTGCTGCTGCGCCAGGGCTATCTGTCCTCCAACGCGGAGCGCACCGTGCGCGTTCGCATCGAAGGCGATAAGGCGGTCTTGACGATCAAAACTAAAAACGTCGGCGCCAGCCGCGGCGAGTGGGAGTATCCGCTGCCGATGGCCGACGCCGTCGAGTTTCTCGACAATGTGTGCGAGAAACCCATCATTGAAAAATACCGCCGCAAGATTCCTTTCGGCGGCTTCACCTGGGAAGTCGATGAATTCCTGGGCGTGAATGCCGGGCTGGTCATTGCCGAGATCGAACTCCCCAGCGAAAACCAGCGTTTCGACAAGCCTGATTGGGCAGGCGAGGATGTGACTCATGATCCCCGCTACTACAACTCCTGCCTGATCAAGCAGCCTTACACTACTTGGTAACAGCGCGGTAGTACAAGGTGCTGTTGCCGGCTGCGTCACGCGCGCTGGCGTACAGGCTGTGGCTACCGGCGGCGATGCTGGTTGTGTTCCAGGTGTAGGACATGGTACTGCCCGAACCGTTTGCCACTTTCACACCATCGATGTACAGCGCCAGGGTCAGACCTGCCGGGCCGCTGTTGTCGGAGGCATCGATCTTCACGTTGACCAGGCCAGTCACTTTGCCCGCCACCGGATTGCTGATGGTGACCACCGGCTTGATGGTGTCCTTCACCGGAGCCGCAACCACGTTGGCCACGTTCACCGAGACTGGCGCGGACGATGCCACATTGCCTGCCGCGTCGTAGGCGACCGCGATCAGCGAGGCCATGCCGTTCACTACACCTTTGGAATCCCAGGAGAAGGCGAAAGGCGCTGCGCTGTCGGTGGCAACCACGGTGTTGTTCACCTTCAGTTCAACGCGCGACACGCCGACGTTGTCAGCCGCGTTCACGTTGATAGCAACGGTGCCGAACACGGTGCTGCTGGCGGCTGGCGAAGCAATTGCCACGGTCGGCGCGGTGGTGTCCTTCGGAGTGGACGCTGCAATCGCGGCATCCACCGCAGCGGCGGCATTCACGCGGCCGTAACCGTAGTAGATGTCGCGGCCTGGCGTGCCCAGATCGACAGCGGTGGAATACATCAGGCTTTCGATCTTGGCCGGGTCCAGCGATGGATTGGCCGACATCATCAGCGCTGCCACACCGGCTGCCACCGGGCTGGCGAAAGACGTGCCGTTCCAGCCGCCGTAGCCGCCGCCCGCTACGGTGGTGTAGATGCTCGAACCTGGCGCGGACAGTGAAACGAAGCTGCCGTAGCTGGAGAAGCTGGAGCGGCTGTCGGTGCTGTCGGTGGCCGACACGGCGATCATGGTGGTGGTCGGCGTGAAGCCTTCATCGCGGTTGCTGTTACCGGCCGAGACGAACAGCAGGCCGCCCTTGCTCTTCAGGTATTGTGCGGCGCTCTGCACAGCGGCGCTGGCGGGAACGCTGGCGTAGCTGATGTTCACCACGCGCGCGCCATGGTCGGCCGCATAGGTCACGGCGCTGGCCATGGTCGAGTAGTAGGCGTAGCAGGAGTTGGTGGCGGCGTCCTTGTAGGCGATACGGATCGGCATGATCTTCGCGTTACCGGCCACGCCAGCGACGCCCGCGCCATTGTTCATGGCCGCGGCAGCGGTGCCGGCGACCGCGGTGCCGTGGCCGCACACGTCGCTGGTGTCGGCGTTATTGCTGTACACGTTCCAGCCGGGGACGATGTGCGGCGCCAGGTCGGGGTGGGTGCTGTCCACGCCGCTGTCCAGAATGGCAATGGTGACGCCTGCGCCCTGGGCTTTATCCCAGGCAGTGTTGGCGCCGATTTTGCTGATATGCCATTCGCTGCCCAGGTAAGGGTCATTGGTGACCGCGCTCAGCTTCACGCGGCGGTCCACTTCCACGTACTTGAAGTTCGGGTTCTTGCGCAGTTCAGCCACGACCGACTTTTCATTGCCGTTGCCGGGCAGGTCGACGATGTGGATATTACTTTGACCCATCTTGCGGCGCTTGCCGCCGTGCGGGCGCAGGGCTTCGTCAAAATTGGCCGTACTCAGGCCTTCGCGCGGTTCGACCAGGATGCGGCCGCGCGCATATTCGCCTTCAGGCGCGTCGTCCGTTGCGTTGTGGGCAGCATAGGCTGCGGGAATCATGGCGGCCATGGCCGCGGTCATTGCGAGGAGGGAAATGCTGTGCTTCTTCATTGGGTAGTTAAGTCCAGTTTTCAAAAAATTACCGAAAAGCGGACTGCCCGCCGGTCGGGCGACCGGTGTGAAGAGCTCACCACCGGGATGGGCCCGGGGTTGACGAGTCTGGCAGTCCTGCCGTCGCAGAGGGCCTTGGCCTCTTGACCGTTGACTTTGCGTCCCGCGCTCACACGCGGTTTGCTTTTTACAGATTTATTGAAACGCGATGGTAACGAACTCGGCGACCTGCCGCAAACGAATTCTCAATCGTGCGCGCGGGTGTTGCGGATGTGTCTGGACGGGGTTGAAACTAGATGGCAGAAGGCTAAATGGTGCGAAATAGGCGCGAATTAGGCAAGAAATAGGCGAGAAATAGGGAGGGACCCCATCTAGCTTTGGCTAAATAGGGTCCGGCCCCATTGCGGTCAGTGGAAGTGCTCGGTGCCGGTGGGGGCGTCTTCCGGCATCTCGGCGTGGACCAGTTCGCCGGAGGGATCGGCAAACAGGGGAGCGCCGCAGTCGTCGCAGTACTCAGCGACGTATTTTTCGCCCAGCTTCTTCACCTGCGAAACGCCAGCCTCGTTCAGGTGCTCGATGATTTCTTCCACCGGCGTACGCGGCTTCAGCATGGCGGTCAGGTGGCCGGCGGTAATCGGGCCTTCCGGCGGCGTGCCTTCTTCGTCTTCCTGGCCATACAGCGGCCACACCACGCCGTAGATCACGTCGCTGTCGCTGCGGCGGGTGAACGCCACGCGGTATTCGTCGATCTGGCCGTCCGGCGCGGATTCGTCGCCGAAGCCCGCAATCACCGCGCGCAGTTCGTTTGGCTCGCAGGACAGCGAATGCGTCAGATAATGCACCGCAGCGCGGATCGAGACGGGACGAATCAGCTTGTCCGCCTCGCGGCAGGCCATGTAGTACGCTTCCGGCAACAGCAGCTCGATGCCGCAGCCCGGCAGCAGGCGTGCAACGGTCGGCTCGGCCTGGGTCTTCCAGGCTTCCAGCGCATTCTTGCGCTCTTCGCCCGGATTCATGCCCGCCGCCTGCATCTGCCAGCGGAACAGGGGAGCGCCATGTTGCGCTACCACCGCCACCATCAGGTAGCGTGTATCGGCCAGGAAGGGCGCGGTTTCCGGCGTCTTGGTTTCCGACTTCACGGCCACGCCCTTCAGCGCGGACTGGCCCAGCTTGTGCGTCTTCGAATAGGCTTCCGCGTGGGTGCGCGGCAGCTGGTCGATCGAATACAAAGTAGACGACATCGCCATATGCGTGCCATCCGCCAGCAGGTGAGCGGAGAAGTGGGCCGACAGCGTGTTCAGAATCTCGCCCGGAATCTGGCCGGATGCGATGGAAAAGCGCGTCCAGGCCAGGACCGGCGCGGCCACGAGCAGCACATCGTACTCGCGCGATTCACCGTCCACTTCCACCACGATGGTGTCGGACTCGCTTACCGCTTCCACGCTATCCATGAGGACGTCGTAAGCGTTCAAATCCACGCTGAACAGGGAGTTCAGGGCGGCATCAATGGTGTCCTGATGGCCGGTGCGCAGCAGCTTGTGCAGCTGCGTGTCCAGCGTTCGCTCCCAGTTACGCTCTTCAATCCGGGAGGCTGCCTGGCCCACGGCTTGGGCTAGGTTCAGAAGGCGCTGGCTGTCGGCGGACAATTTCTGGGTTGAATCTTTGGATGGTCGACGCATAGCGCTTTTGCTCAGTGTAAAAAGGAAACCTTGTCACATATATTGTAGTGGATTCGGCAAGAAAGGGCGCCCAAAAACAAAAACGCCGGCGAGCCGGCGTTTTATTCAGAACCAGAGGCGGGAACCTGGTGGCTGCCACATCGTGGCAGCCACCTGTTTTACGCCGTAGGTTTTTAAGCAGCCAGCAGCTGGCGCAGAACGAACGGCAGGATGCCGCCGTGCTTGTAGTAGTCTACTTCGATCGGGGTATCGATACGCAGCAGCACTTGCACTTCCTGCTTGGAGCCGTCGGCGCGGTGGATCACCAGGGTAGCCTGTTGCTGTGGCTTGATTTCGCCTTCCAGACCCTTCAGGTCATACACTTCCTTGCCGGTGATGTTCAGCGACTCGACGGAATCGTTGCCGATGAACTGCAGTGGCAGCACGCCCATGCCCACCAGGTTGGAGCGGTGGATACGCTCGAAGGAACGGCAGATCACAGCCTTCACGCCCAGCAGCTGGGTGCCCTTGGCTGCCCAGTCACGGGAAGAGCCGGTACCGTATTCTTCGCCGCCGAAGATCATGGTCGGGGTGCCCGCGTCGATGTACTTCATCGCTGCGTCGTAGATCGACAATTGTTCGCCGGAAGGCTGGTGCAGGGTGATGCCGCCTTCAACCGCGGAACCGTCGGCCTTCGGAGGGATCATCTTGTTCTTGATACGCACGTTGGCGAAGGTGCCGCGCATCATGATCTCGTGGTTGCCGCGGCGCGAGCCGTAGGAGTTGAAGTCGGCCTTCATCACGCCGTTTTCCTTCAGCCACTTGCCTGCCGGGCCGTCTTCCTTGATGGAGCCGGCTGGCGAGATGTGGTCGGTGGTGATGGAGTCGCCGAACACGCCCAGTGCACGGGCGCCGGTGATGCCGGCTTCCGCTGCCTTCGGCTTCATCTCGAAGCCGTCGAAGAATGGCGGCTCAGCGATGTAGGTCGAATCAGGCCAGTTGTAGACCTGGCCTTCGGTGGAGGACACGGCTTCCCACAGCTTGCCAGGAGCGCCCTTCACGTCGGCGTAGTTTTCCTTGAAGACTTTGGAGTTCATCGCGAACTTCATCAGCTTCTGGATCTCGGCGGAGGTCGGCCAGATGTCGCCCAGGTAGACGTCCTTGCCATCCTTGCCCTGGCCGACCGGTTCGGTCATCAGGTCGCGGGTCACGTTGCCGGCGATCGCGTAAGCGACGACCAGCGGTGGCGATGCCAGGAAGTTGGAGCGGATGTTCGGGTGAATACGCGCTTCGAAGTTACGGTTACCGGACAGCACGGCGGCAGCCACGATATCGTTGCCGGTGATGGTGGCGTTCAGTTCCGGGGTCAGGTCGCCGGCGTTACCGATGCAGGTGGTGCAACCGTAAGCGGTCACGCCGAAGCCCAGTTTTTCCAGGTATGGCAGCAGGCCGGCAGCGGTCAGGTACTCGGTCACAACGCGCGAGCCAGGCGCCAGCGAGGTCTTGATGTGCGGAGCGACGTTCAGGCCGGCTTCCACGGCTTTCTTGGCCAGCAGGCCGGCAGCCAGCAGCACGCTCGGGTTGGAGGTGTTGGTGCAGGAGGTGATGGCAGCGATCAGCACGTCGCCGTTCTTCACGTTCACGCCATTGCTGGTGGTGTAGGTCTTGGTCAGCTCGTCGGCCTTCTTGTTGAAGCCATTGTCCGAAGTCGGCTTGGAGAACAGGGAGGTGAAGGTGGACTTCACGTTGCCGATTTCGATACGGTCTTGCGGACGCTTAGGACCAGCCAGCGAAGGCGTCACGGTGGACAGGTCCAGGTGCAGTTCGCGGGTGAAGTCGATGTCGCCTTTCTTCGGCACGCCGTACATGCCCTGTGCCTTGAAGTAGGACTGGAAGGCGGCGATTTCGTCCTTGGTGCGGCCGGTGCCTTCGAAGTATTCGATGGTCTTGTCGTCGACCGGGAAGAAGCCCATGGTCGCGCCGTATTCCGGCGCCATGTTGGCGATGGTTGCGCGGTCGGTCACGGTCAGCGACTCGGTGCCTTCGCCGAAGAACTCGACGAACTTGCCAACCACTTTTTCCTTGCGCAGCATTTCGGTGATGGTCAGCACCAGGTCGGTCGCGGTGCAGCCTTCGCGCAGGTGGCCGGTCAGGTTCACGCCGATCACGTCCGGGGTCAGGAAGTACACAGGCTGGCCCAGCATGCCGGCTTCCGCCTCGATGCCGCCCACGCCCCAGCCCACCACGCCGATACCGTTGATCATGGTGGTGTGGGAGTCGGTACCCACCAGCGAGTCAGGGTAGTACACGGACGATGCATTGTGCACGCCGCGTGCCAGGTATTCCAGGTTCACCTGGTGCACGATACCGAAGCCTGGAGGCACCACGCCGAAGGTGTCGAAGGCTTGCATGCCCCACTTCATGAACTGGTAGCGCTCGTTGTTGCGCGAGAATTCCAGCTTCATGTTCAGGTCCAGCGCCTTCGGCTCGCGGAAGTGGTCGATGGTCACGGAGTGGTCGACCACCAGGTCAACCGGCACCAGCGGCTCGATCTTCTTCGGGTTCACGCCCATCTTGGAGGCCACGTTACGCATGGCAGCCAGGTCGGCCAGCAGCGGAACGCCGGTGAAGTCCTGCAGTACAACGCGGGCTACGACGAACGGGATCTCGTCGGTGCGGGCCGCGGTGGCGCCCCAGTTAGCCAGCTGCTTCACGTGCTCTTCGGTGACTTTCTTACCGTCGCAGTTACGCAGCACCGATTCCAGCACCACGCGGATCGATACCGGCAGGCGGGAGATTTTGGCGCCCAATGCCTTTTCCAGCGCGGGCAGGGAATAGAACTGACCCTTTTTGCTGCCAGAAATAGGGAAATCCTTGAGCGTATTCAGTGTGTTGCGGGACATGACCTCTCCTTCAGGTGGGTATCGTCTGTTATTAATAAATCAAAGACCGAGTTTTTGCTCGGACGTCTTGCATTCATTCGCCAGTTGGCGGTTCGCTTTCGAATCGAGCAGCATGCCCTTGGCAGGGATGCCGATCCAGATCAGGCCATACAGCTTGTTCTCGAAACGCTGGGCGCCGGTGGTGGTGGCCACGCGCGTCAGGCGGTGCAGCTTCTGCTTCCAGCGGATCGCGATGTGTTCGAGATCGGTGGCGTTTTCGTAGATCGTGATCTTGTTGCCCAGTTCGCAGGCGTAATCGGTCACGCTGGACTCTGCGACGTTGGGTTCTTTGGCGTCTTCGCTGGCTTCTGCGGACGCCGGCGCTTCATCCGCCTTGTCAGCCTTCTCGGCCTTCTTCGGCTTGGCGGCCTTTTTCTTGGCGGTGGCGGTGTGCTTGACGGGTTTGTCGTCGGCATGCGCCAGCGGAGTGAGAGCCATCGAGGCGCAGGCAGCGCAGGCGAGAATGAATTTGGTGATCGACATGCTTAATTGTCTCCGGGAGTTACTTGACCATCGCCCAGCAGGGCGGCTACGTTGTCCGGCAGCGGCAGGCCTGCGAGCTTGGCGCGCTGTAGAACCGTCCAATAATATCGGTAGCTTGCGCGGTCGTGCAAGCGTCCGTGCTGGGAGATCGGGCCCCACTGTACCTTCTCTGCTTCATGCAGGATGGCGGCCGCTTCGTTGACTTCGGAGACGCGCGGCGTGAAGGCCTTGATGACCGGCTTGATCTGGTTCGGGTGGATCGACCACATGCGGGTGTAGCCGAATTCGGCGGCCGCGCGCTGGGCGTCGGTGGCCACCACGGCCGAATCCTTGATTTCGGTCGTCACGTTATGCGAAGGCACCTTGCCGTGCGCGTGGCAGGCGGCAGCGATTTCCAGCTTGGCGCGCACCACCAGCGGATGCGTGAACTGGCCCGGCGTGCGCATCGCGCTGCCCGGCACGGCGCCGTAGTGGGCCGAAACGAAGTCCATGATGCCGAATGACAGGCACTCGACCTGGGGCAGGGCGGCGATATCGTGCACGTCGCGCAGGGCGCCGTGGGTTTCGATCAGCACGTGCACCGGCAGTGGCGTGGTGCGGCCGGACTTGGCGGCGTATTTGTTGACGATATCGATGCCGCGCACCACTTCCTGTACGCTTTCCGGCTTGGGCAGGACGATATAGGCCAGCTTGTGGCCCGCTTCGGTGCAGATGATCTCGACGTCGCGCTCGAAGTGCGGGCTGCTGATGTCGTGGACACGGGCGCCGATGCGGTTGTGCACATTGGCTTCGTCCAGCAGCAGCAGGGCGACCAGCTTGGCGTGGGACTCTTCGTTGCCGGCGGCGGCGCCGTCCTCGCAATCGAAGGTGATGTCGAACAGGGGACCAAGCTCTTGTTGCAGGGCCATGGATTTGCGCATCAGCTTCTCGCTGCCGGCGTAGTGATCGCAGGCGGGAAGCAGGAGCGGCTGGCGTGTGCCCTGGAATAAAACCTCGGATGGATGCATGGATGCGGTAGAAACAGCCGCCGCGCTGCTCTCGGCAGCGCGGCGGGTACGGCGGATCGGTGGTTTAACCGGTTCCACTGTGTTTAAAACAAATTACGGCAGCAGGTGCTTCACGCCTTCACGCTCTTCGGTCAGCTCCTTCAGCGTGAGATTGATGCGCTCTTGCGAGAATGCGTCGATTTCCAGGCCCTGGACGATCTTGTATTCGCCGTTTTCGGTGGTCACCGGGAAGCCGAACATGATGCCTTCAGGGATGCCGTAGGAACCGTCGGAAGGAACACCCATGGTGGTCCACTTGCCGTTGGTGCCCAGTACCCAGTCACGCACGTGGTCGATCGCTGCGTTCGCTGCGGAAGCTGCCGAGGACAGGCCGCGCGCTTCGATGATCGCTGCGCCGCGCTTGCCGACGGTTGGCAGGAAGGTGTTGGCGTTCCATTCCTGGTCGTTGATCATTTCCTTGACGGACTTGCCGTTCACGGTGGCGAAGCGGTAGTCGGCGTACATGGTTGGGGAGTGGTTGCCCCAGACGGTCAGCTTTTCGATGTCTTTCACCTGGGTGCCGGTCTTGGCAGCCACTTGCGACAGGGCGCGGTTGTGGTCCAGGCGCAGCATGGCGGTGAAGTTCTTGGCCAGCAGGGATGGCGCCGACTTCATTGCGATGTAAGCGTTGGTGTTGGCTGGATTGCCCACCACCAGCACCTTCACGTTGCGCGAAGCGACGGCGTCCAGCGCCTTGCCCTGCACGGTGAAGATCTGTGCGTTCGCTTCCAGCAGGTCCTTACGCTCCATGCCTGGGCCACGTGGACGCGCGCCGACCAGCAGGGCCACGTCGGCGTCCTTGAAGGCGGTCATCGGGTCGGAGTGGGCGGTCATGCCGGCCAGCAGAGGGAAAGCGCAGTCGTCGATTTCCATCATCACGCCTTTCAGCGCTTTCTGAGCTTTTTCGTCCGGGATTTCGAGCAGTTGCAGGATGACTGGCTGGTCTTTGCCCAGCATGTCGCCGTTGGCGATGCGGAACAGCAGGGAATAGCCGATCTGGCCGGCGGCGCCGGTAACGGCAACACGCATTGGGGTTTTAGCCATGATGAATCTCCAAAGTGGAATAGAAAACGGTCCGAAGCACGTAATGATACCGCATCAACGTGGTTGAAATGGCACGCTGAACGAACTATGCTCATCCTGGCTCTGTAAATGGGGACGTAACAGATTTAGGGCCTGCAAATGCGCTACGTCCCCATTTACAGAGCCAGCATCGACGGGGAGTTTAGGCCGGTATTTGCTCACTGTCAATCATATCTTATGTCTTATATAAGACAGATAAGTTGTGAGGTTTTTTCTGGACGCACGTGCCCTTTTGTGGTGAAATCGTGGTCTATGAACCCCGTCCCGCCCAATCAGAACAACACAGGCGCAAGTTCGCCGGCGACACCAAACACTGGTGGCGCGGCGGGTCCATCTCCTACTTTTTCTCCCCTTTACCAGCAAATCAAGGCCCTGATTACCCAGAGCCTGCAGTCCGGCGAATGGAAGCCGGGCGAGCTGATTCCCAGCGAAGTCGAGCTGGCCGGCCGCTACAAGGTCAGCCAGGGCACGGTGCGCAAGGCGATCGACGAACTGGCGGCGGAGAACCTGGTGTCGCGCAAACAGGGCAAGGGCACTTTCGTGGCCACCCACCACGAGGAGCGTGCGCATTACCGCTTCCTGCGCCTGATGCCCGACGAGGGCGTGCCGCACTACCCGGAGAGCAAATTCATTGAGGTCAAGCGGCTGCGAGCGCCCGCCGATGTGGCGCGCCTGCTCGATCTCAAGTCCGGCGATTCCGTGGTCTACATCAAGCGTGTGCAGTCCTTCGACGGCATGCCGACCATCGTCGAGGAGCTGTGGCTGCCCGGTCTGATCTTCAAAGGCCTGACCGCGGAACGGCTGAACGAATACAAAGGCCCGATGTACGGGCTGTTTGAGAGTGAATTCGGCACGCGCATGATCCGCGCGGCCGAAAAGATCCGCGCCGTCTGCGCGGAAGAGGGCGATGCTGCACTGCTCAAAGTAGCGGCCGGCACGCCGCTGCTATGCGCCGAGCGCGTGTCCTTCACCTATGGCGACAAGCCGGTGGAGCTGCGCCGCGGCCTCTATCTGACGGAGCGTCATCACTACCAAAACGATTTGAGTTGAGGCGGGGTTGTAGAGGCGATAACAAAAACGCCGCGCCGCAATAAAATTTTGGTTATATGTAAGAATACATATTGGTTCATGGGGCGAAAATCGGCGAAAATCACATTCTCGCCAAGTTTGGCAAATAATTAGCAACAAAGTACAAGGAGGTTTTGTTATGTCTGAAGCCGTGCGGGAAGCACCGAAAAAAGAACGGCCAGAGTTCCGTAATATCCACGTCACGGACCTCATGGGCTACCGCTTGCCGTGGGCCGGCAAGATATCCATCTTGCACCGCATCAGTGGCGGCTTGCTGTTCCTGCTGCTGCCGGTCGTGCTCTACCTGTTGGAACAAAGCCTCCGCTCTGAATACTCCTTCGCTCACTTCCAGGAAATCGCGTCGACCCCGATCGTGAAGCTGATCTTCCTGGCGCTGGTCTGGGGCTACACCCAGCACTTCTGCGCGGGCATCCGCCACCTGATCATGGATACCCACACCCTGGCCGACAAGGAATCCGCGCAAAAGACCGCGGTTACCGGGATTGTGATTACCGTCATCGTGACCGTGCTGGTCGCCCTGAAACTGTTCGGAGTGTTCTAAATGTCTATCAATAACAATGGCATCGGCCCGAAGCGCAAGGTTGTCGGCGCCCACTACGGCCTGAAAGACTGGCTGGCACAGCGCGTGACCGGCGTTCTGATGGTGGTCTACACGGCCATCCTGCTGTTCTGCATTTTCACTGCCTCGAATTATTCCTATGAAGGCTGGGCCGGCCTGTTCGCCCAACAGTGGTTCAAGCTGTTTACCCTGGTGACCTTCGCCGGCCTGTTCTATCACGCCTGGGTTGGTATCCGTAACATCTGGATGGACTATGTCAAGCCAGTTGGTGTTCGCCTGGCCCTGCAAATCATCACCATCGGCTGGCTGATCGCTTGCGCCGTATGGTCGGTACAGATCCTCTGGAGTGTTTAATCGTGGCAGCTATCAAATCTGCAATCCCATCCCGCCGCTTTGATGCGGTGATCGTTGGCGCCGGCGGTTCCGGCATGCGCGCCTCCCTGCAACTGGCGGAAGCCGGCCTGAATGTGGCCGTGCTGTCCAAGGTCTTCCCGACCCGCTCCCACACCGTGGCAGCGCAGGGTGGTATCGGCGCATCGCTGGGCAATATGGCCGAAGACAACTGGTACTGGCATATGTTTGACACCGTCAAAGGTGGCGACTATCTGGGCGACCAGGATGCGATCGAATTCATGTGCCGCGAAGCACCGAAGGTCGTGTATGAACTCGAACACTTCGGCATGCCTTTCGACCGTAACCCGGACGGCACCATCTACCAGCGTCCGTTCGGCGGCCACACCGCGAACTTCGGCGAGAAGGCCGTGCAGCGCGCTTGCGCCGCGGCTGACCGTACCGGCCACGCACTGCTGCACACCCTGTACCAGCGCAACGTGCGCGCCCGCACCCACTTCTTCGTGGAGTGGATGGCACTGGACCTGATCCGCGACGCTGAAGGCGACGTGGTCGGCGTGGTGGCCCTGGAAATGGAAACCGGCGAATGCATGATCCTGGAAGCGAAGACCACCATCTTCGCCACCGGTGGCGCAGGCCGTATCTTCGCAGCGTCGACCAACGCCTTCATCAACACCGGCGACGGCATGGGCATGGCGGCACGCGCCGGCCTGCCGCTGCAGGACATGGAATTCTGGCAGTTCCACCCGACCGGCGTGTCCGGCGCGGGCGTGCTGATCACCGAAGGCGTGCGCGGCGAAGGCGGCATCCTGATCAACTCGAACGGTGAACGCTTCATGGAGCGCTACGCTCCGACCCTGAAAGACCTGGCGCCGCGCGACTTCGTGTCCCGCTCCATGGACCAGGAAATCAAGGAAGGCCGCGGCTGCGGTCCGAACAAGGACCACGTTCTGCTGGACCTGCGCCACATCGGCTCGGACACCATCAAGAAGCGCCTGCCGTCGATTCTGGAAATCGGCCACAAGTTCGCCAACGTCGACGCGACCAAGGAACCAATTCCTGTCGTGCCGACCATCCACTACCAGATGGGCGGTATCCCGACCAATATCCACGGTCAGGTTGTTGTGCCAACCGGCGACGGCAGCCAGAAGGTCGTCAACGGCCTGTACGCGATCGGCGAGTGCGCTTGCGTTTCCGTACACGGCGCTAACCGCCTGGGCACCAACTCCCTGCTGGACCTGGTCGTGTTCGGCCGCGCAGCAGGCAACCACGTGGTCAAGACCCACCTGGAAGAGAAGGAAAACAAGCCGCTGCCGAAGGATGCAGCCGACTTCGCGATGAACCGCCTGAACAAGCTGGAAACCTCCACCGGCGGCGAGCGCGTACAGAACGTGGCCAACGATATCCGCGCCGCGATGCAGAAATACTGCGGTGTGTTCCGTACCGACGACATGCTGCAGCAGGGCTACGCTGAAATCATGAAGCTGGACGAGCGCCGCAAGCACGTCTCCTTCCAGGACAAGTCCAAGGTGTTCAACACCGCCCGCGTGGAAGCGCTGGAACTGGACAACCTGATCGAGACCGCCAAAGCGACGATCACCTCCGCAGCAGCACGCAAGGAATCGCGTGGCGCCCACGCCCACAACGATTACCCGCATCGCGACGACGACAACTGGATGAAGCACACCCTGTGGTTCTCGGAAGGCAACCGCCTGGAATACAAGGCAGTTCAAACCAAGCCGCTGACGGTTGACACCTTCAAACCGAAACCACGTACTTTCTAAGGGCCAGAAGAACATGCCACGCACTCTCAAACTCAAGATTTACCGTTACGATCCGGACAAGGATGCCAAGCCGTACATGCAAGACGTGACCGTCGAGCTGAAGGACACCGACAAGATGCTGCTGGACGCCCTGCAGCGCATCAAGTCCGACGTTGACGATTCCCTGGCCCTGCGCCGCTCCTGCCGTGAAGGCGTGTGCGGTTCGGACGCCATGAACATCAACGGCAAGAACGGCCTGGCCTGCACCACCAACCTGAACGAGCTGAGCGAGCCTATCGTGCTGCGCCCTCTGCCAGGCCTGCCGGTGATCCGCGACCTGATCGTCGACATGACGCAGTTCTTCAAGCAGTACGATTCGATCAAGCCGTTCCTGATCAACGACTCGATCCCGCCGGAGAAAGAGCGCCTGCAATCGCCTGCCGAACGTGAAGAGCTGGATGGCCTGTACGAGTGCATCCTGTGCGCTTGCTGCTCGACCTCCTGCCCATCGTTCTGGTGGAACCCGGACAAGTTCGTCGGCCCGGCCGGCCTGCTGCAAGCCTACCGCTTCATCGCCGACTCGCGCGACGAAGCCACCGGCCAGCGTCTGGATAACCTGGAAGACCCATATCGTCTGTTCCGCTGCCACTCCATCATGAACTGCGTGGACGTGTGCCCGAAAGGCCTGAACCCGAACAAGGCCATCGGCAAGATCAAGGAACTGATGGTTCGCCGCGCAATCTGATTTTTTAGATTTATGGCTGAACTGGAAAAACGTGCGCATCAGGCCGACCCGTCGAACCGCGCGCGCCTTCGCTGGCGCGCCCGACGGGGCCTGCTGGAAAACGACATCATCCTGACGCGTTTTCTGGATGCGCACGAAACGGAATTGACTGACGAAGAAGTGGACGCACTCACGCGGCTCCTCGATTTGTCGGACAATGCGCTGATGGATCTGGTGCTGGCCCGCAAGGAGCCGGAAGGCGAGATCGATCTGCCGCATGTGCACGCACTGCTGCAACGCCTGCGCAAGGCCTGATCATTGTTTGATGGCCTGGCGCCGCCAGAGTAAGTTTTTTATTAAGCCGCATCTCTCCAAGAAGGAAGAGTCCTATGAACATTTCTGATACCAAAGCAACCCTGTCGTTCTCGGATGGCAGCCCATCCGTTGACATGCCGATCTACAAGGGCACCGTTGGTCCGGACGTCATCGACATCCGCAAACTGTACGGCGCTACCGGCAAGTTCACCTATGACCCGGGCTTCATGTCGACCGCGTCCTGCAATTCCACCATCACCTACATCGACGGTGACAAGGGCGAACTGCAATACCGCGGCTACCCGATCGAGCAACTGGCAGTGAACGCCGACTTCATGGAATCCTGCTACCTGCTGCTGAACGGCGAACTGCCGAACGCAGCGCAGAAGAAAGAGTTCGTAGATACCGTGACCAAGCACACGATGGTTCACGAGCAGATGCAGTTCTTCTTCCGTGGCTTCCGCCGCGACGCGCACCCGATGTCCGTGCTGGTTGGCACCGTCGGCGCGCTGGCATCGTTCTACCACGACTCGCTGGACATCAACGATGCCAAGCAGCGTGAAATCTCCGCGATCCGCCTGATCGCCAAGATGCCGACCCTGGTCGCCATGGCGTACAAGTATTCGATCGGCCAGCCGTTCATGTACCCACGCAACGACCTGTCGTACTCCGCGAACTTCATGCGCATGATGTTCGGTAACCCATGCGAAGAGTACAAGGTCAACGACGTGCTGGTGCGCGCTCTGGACCGCATCCTGATCCTGCACGCAGACCACGAGCAGAACGCTTCCACCTCGACCGTGCGTCTGGCTGGCTCCTCGGGCGCCAACCCGTTCGCCTGTATCGCTGCCGGTATTGCTTGCCTGTGGGGCCCTGCCCACGGCGGCGCCAACGAAGCGGCACTGAACATGCTGAAAGAAATCGGCACCGTTGAGAATATCCCTGCCTTCATCGCTCAGGTGAAAGACAAGAATTCCGGCGTCAAGCTGATGGGCTTCGGTCACCGCGTGTACAAGAACTTCGACCCGCGTGCGAAACTGATGCGCGAAACCTGCTACGAAGTGCTGAACGAACTGGGCCTGCAGGACGACCCACTGTTCAAGCTGGCCATGGAACTGGAAAAGATTGCACTGAACGACGAATACTTCGTTTCCCGCAAGCTGTATCCAAACGTGGACTTCTACTCGGGTATCGTTCAATCGGCCCTGGGTATTCCAGTTTCCCTGTTCACCGGTATTTTCGCAATGGCCCGTACCATTGGCTGGATCGCCCAGTGGAACGAAATGATTGCCGACCCAGAACAGAAAATCGGCCGTCCACGCCAGCTGTTCGTCGGTTCCACCGTTCGCGACGTACCACCACTGAAAGACCGCAAATAATCATTTGCCGCTTCAGTAAAAAAGCCAACCTGCGGGTTGGCTTTTTTTATATCACGTGCGCCATTCGCGCTAATATTCCCGCATTCATCATCATATTGGCAATCACCACGCCAACAATCCAGCGCAAGCTGCGATTATGTTCTTCCCTCATCAAATCGATCGCATGATTGAACTCCGTGCGTAGCTGATTAATCTCGTGATGAAACTCTGTGCGCAGCTGATTAATACTGAGTGTAAATTCATTGCGCAATGGATCTATATCGCGTTTGCGTTCTTCGCGAATCGCCGCTATTTCCTGATGAATTGCCATAAGCGTCGCATTGATGGCGGTCAACGCTTTATCGTTGTTTTCCACGGCTACCTCAAGCTTGGTAATTCTGTTCTCATAAGTTTCCAACCCGTCGTTTATGGCGCACCCCCGATGAGATAGTTCAGGCACTGTAGCCCACGCGATGGGCGGCGGTGTTGAGCTAGGACAGGTAGGGCAGTGAAAAGTTCAATGAGCTGTTTTATGGTGCGAACGTGCCAGATATTGGCATATTCAGAGAGCGGTGAGCCATTTTTCCAGGTCGGGCCGGGGCAGTGGGCGGGAGATGAAATTGCCCTGCATGCTGCTGCAGCCGTGCGCGGCGAGGAAGTCGTGCTGCGCTTTATTTTCGACGCAGGTAGCGACCACTTTGAAGTTCAGGTTATGCCCGATATCGAGCATGGTCTTGGCCAAAGCCGCGCTGCGTCCGATATTGCGAATTGGCCCGAAACTCATTTTCAGTCGCCGTACCTGCATCGCACCCAGGCAAGCGATATTTGATGCGCCGGCACCGAATTCATCAATATTCAGGCCAATGCCGAGTTTGTGCACGCCATGTGCCAGCCGTTGCGCCCGTTCCGGATTATTCATCAGCTGCGATTCCTTCAGCTCAATTTCCAATCGTTCCGGATTCAAGCCATAGTGTTTCACGCGTCGGGCAATATGCGGCAAATAATCGCGCTGACTGAATTCGCGATTCGAGGAATTAAAGGAAATGGGCACCTCGTCGAATCCTAAATAGGCCAAACGGCCCAGCGTTTCACAAACGTCTTCCAATACGCGCCGTCCAATAGGAATGATCAAGCCATTTTCTTCGGCATCGGGTAAAAAATCGCCGGGTAATAATTCTCCGTGCTCGGGATGGCGCCACCGCAATAAAGCTTCCAATCCCTGCAATTTACCGGTCGAAACACAGACATGCGGCTGATAAAGCAGATAAATATCTTCGCCATTTACCGCGTCGCGTAAAGCCGATTCCATTTTCTGGCGCGCCTCGGAGCTGGATGCCATATCCGGCGAATAAAAATGCACCGCTCCCGGACCGGCGCCTTTGCCGGTATACATGGCCGCATCGGCCGCCTTCAGCAGCGTAGAAAAACTATCGCCATCCTGCGGATAAACCGCCACGCCCATGCTTGCGCCCACGGACAAATCCCGCCCATCAATATGCAAGTCCTCCCCCAAAGCCTGGCGCACGCGCTCGATCATGCGCAAGGTGAAGCGCAGCGATGGTTGCTCCGCCAATACCAGCACGAACTCATCTCCGCCCAGCCGGGCCACCGTATCCGTGTCGCGGACCGCTTCGCGCAGGCGCAGGGCGATTTGCTTCAGCACCTGGTCGCCCGCGTCATGGCCCATGGTGTCGTTGATTTCCTTGAATTTGTTCAGATCGAGCAGGGCGACCGCCACATGCCCGCCCGTGCGATGCGCGGAGTGGACGGCATGTTCCAGCCGGTCGCGTAGCAGAGTCCGGTTCGCCACGCCGGTCAGCGCATCGTGCGTCACCTGATGCTCCAGTTGGGAGGTGCGTTCCTTCAGCGCTGTAATATCCTCGATAATGCCGATGAAATGCGTCACACGCCCGCCGCCGTCGCCCACCGGGGTCACCGACAGCTGATTCCAGAACACCTGGCCATCCTTGCGCCGGTTGCGGAATACCACCGAGCAGGGGCGATGCGCCATCAGCGCATCATGCAGGGCCGCGCGCTGCGGATCGTCCAGGCCCGGCGCGGCCATCAGCCGCGAATCGAGGCCCAGCACCTCGTCCGCGTTATAGCCGGTAATCCGCTCGAAGGCCGGGTTGACATATTCGATCGGATTGTTGTCGCCATCGCAACGGGTAATTACCACGCCATTGCTGGCCGCATGCAGCGCCCGTTCGCGCAGCTCCAGCGCTTCCTGCTGGCGGTAGCGCGGACCGAGGTCGACGCCCATGCCGCACAGATAATCCTGGCCGCTGGTGCGCAGCCGGGTACCAAATAAGAGGTAGGGGAGGTCACGTCCGTCGAAGCGCAGCCGCGCTTCCAGCTGCACTTGCTCCTGCTGCTGGAATACAGTGCAGAAAGCTTCCGCGACCTTGGGACGGTCGGCCGGTTCCACCAGGTCCAGCATATGGACAGTGCGCAGCTGCGCCGCGCTGAGGCCCGTGGCGAATTCCAGCCGCTTATTCCAGAGAATGAAGTGTCCCGCCTCATCAAGCACGTAAAACGTACTGGCGAGCAGATTCATGATGTCCATGAGCGGGACAGCGCCGACCCGAGCCTGGTCTGTGTCCATATTTTCCCCGACATTGTTTATGTTATTGTTGTTGCCGGCGAAATAACGATGGGCGGATGCCGGCTGTCCTGGCCCACTTATTTGCAAGTAGCTAGTTTAGCTAATTTGGCGTTGAGTGCCGCGCGTTTGGGGCCGCTCCGCGCCGCTTATTTGAAGGAGGCGTGCTTGTTCTTTACCCGCGTTTTCTGCACCATTCTCGCTCTGCTGCCTATGGCGGCGTGGGCAATTCCCAATACTGTCGATACCCGCCTTTTGTCCGAGCCCGCGATCTCGGGCGATCACATTGCATTTATCTATGGTGGTGACTTGTGGCTCGCTAACCACGACGGCGGCGGCGTGCGACGACTGACGTCTGACATCGGCGAAAAGTCCAATCCCGTGTTTTCGCCGGACGGCAAGCTGATTGCCTACAGCGCTCAGGTGGATGGCAATACCGATGTGTATGTGCTGCCGGTCAGCGGCGGCATCCCGCAGCGCCTGACCTGGCATCCCGGCGCGGACCTGGTGCAAGCCTTCACGCCCGATTCGCGCCATGTGATGTTCACGTCGCCCCGAGCGGCCTTTAACAACCGCTATCGCCAGCTATACACGGTGCCCGTTTCCGGCGGCGTGGAGACGCAGCTGGAGATCCCCAACGCAGCGCGCGCCGCCTATTCGCCGGACGGCAAGCGCATCGCCTACAACCCGACTTCGCCGGCCTTCCTGCAATGGAAGCGCTATCGTGGCGGTCTGAATTCCGTGCTCTGGCTGTTCAATGGCGCGGACCGCTCGGTTGAGAAAATTCCGCAGCCCGAAACGCGCGTCAACGATGTCGATCCGATGTGGATCGGCGACAAGGTCTACTTCCGCTCCGACCGCGTGGGCGAGTTCAATCTGTGGGTGTACGACACGCGCACGAAAGCGGTCAGCCAGGTGACACGGCACGTGGACTTCCCCGTGCTGAATGCGGCGGCCTACGGCAATCACATCGTCTACGAACAGGCGGGCTATCTGCATATGCTCGATCTCGACAACGGCGGCGACAAGCGCCTCGTGATTGGCGTGAGCGCAGATCTTGGCCTGTCGCGCGAGCGCTGGGTGCGCGGCGCTAAGTACATCCGAGATTCCTCGCTGTCGCCATCGGGTGCGCGCGTGGCGTTTGAATTCCGCGGCGATATCCTCACGCTGCCCGCAGATAAAGGCGATGTGCGCCATTTGACCCAGTCGCCCGCTGTGCACGAGCGCGGTCCGGCATGGTCGCCCGATGGACGCCAGGTCGCTTACTTCTCCGACGAGTCGGGGGAGTATGCGCTGCATGTGCGCCAGCAGGATGGCAAGGGCGAAGTCCGCAAGTACAAGCTGCAGGGTGCAGGTTTCTATGAACGCGCGTCCTGGTCGCCGGACTGCAAGAAGATCGCATACATCGACAACAGCTGGTCGCTGTACGTGATCGATCTCGCAAGCGGCGCGATCAAGAAGATCGCTACGGAACCGATCTACGGCGTGAACAAATCGCTGTATGCAGCCTGGGCGCCGGATTCGCGCTGGATCGCTTACACGCTCAACTCCCTCACTTACACGCGTACCGCTTATATCTATGCGCTGGACGAGAACAAATCGTATGCCGTGACCGATGGCTTGTCCGATGTCGCCAGTCCCGTATTCGATAAGAACGGCAAATATCTCTATTACTTCGCTTCGACCGATGCGGGACCGAGCAACAACTGGTTCTCTCTGGAGAATGAGGACAACCGCGTTACGCGCACGATCTGGATGACGGTACTGCGCAAGGACTTGCCTTCGCCGCTGATCAAGGAAAGCGATGAAGAGAAGGGCGCGCCGAAGGAACCGCCGCCGCCAGAGAAGGAAGCGGCAGCGGACAAGAAGGAAGCGCCAAAAGACGAGAAGCCGCCGGTCGATCCGGTCACTGGCCGCGACGATCCAAAAGTGAAGCTGAAGGTCGTGGCGCCAATCCGTATCGACTTCGATGGCATCTCGACCCGCATGGTCGACCTGCCGCTGCCAGCGTCGCAGTATTTTGATTTGCAGGCCGGTGCGGAAGGCCAGATCTTCTTCCTGCGCGAAAGCGATGGCAAGAAACAGGTGCAGCGCTTTGATCTGAAAGAGCGCAAGGCTGAAACCCTGGTCGCGGAAGCGGACGATTTCGAAGTCAGTGCGGACGGCAAGAAGCTGCTGCATCGCCTGAAGGAAAACTGGGCAATGGGCTCGGCCACCGGCAAACTGCTGTCGCCGAGCGAAGGCAAGCTGCGCATCGATGCGCTGGAGGTCAAAGCCAATCCGCGCGCCGAGTGGACGCAGATTTATAACGAAGCCTGGCGTATCAATCGCGATTACTTCTACGATCCGCATATGCACGGCGTGGATTGGGCGAAGATGCGCGACAAGTATGCCGTCTTCCTGCCTGATCTGGCTTCGCGTGCGGATCTGAACCGCGTGATCCAGTGGCTGTGCAGCGAGCTGTCGGTCGGCCATCATCGCGGCGGGGGAGGGGATAACTTTGTCGATGCGCGCCCCGTGCCCGGCGGCCTGCTGGGTGCGGATTACGAGATCGCTAATGGCCACTACCGCTTCCGCAAAATCTACGGTGGCCTGAACTGGAATCCTACTTTGCGCGCACCGCTGACGGAGCCGGGCCTGAACGTGAAGGCAGGGGAGTACCTGCTGGCGGTGGAAGGCCGTCCGCTGGCGCCGCCGACCAATCTGTATAGCGCTTTCGAGAATAGTGCCAACCGCGCCATCGACATCACGGTCGGTGCGAACGCAGATGGCAAGGGCTCGCGCACCATTACCGTGGTGCCGGTCGCCAGCGAGGATGCGCTGCGCAACCGCGACTGGGTGGAGGGGAATATCCGCAAGGTCAACGAGGCGACCAATGGACGCGTGGCTTATGTGTATGTGCCAAATACTGCGACGTTGGGTCATACCTACTTCAAGCGCTACTTCTTCCCGCAGTCATATAAGGATGCGGTGATTATCGACGAGCGCTTCAACGGCGGTGGCAGCCTGGCCGATTACTACATCGATATTCTGCAAAAGCAGGAGATTGCGTGGTGGGCGATGCGCTATGGTGCGGATATGAAGACGCCGTCCGCGTCGATTCAGGGGCCACGCGCGATGCTGATCGATGAAACGGCGGGCTCCGGAGGTGATCTGCTGCCGTGGATGTTCCACAAAAATAAGCTTGGCCCGTTGATCGGCAAGCGCACCTGGGGCGGGCTGGTGGGTATTCTCGGCTTCCCGGTCCTGCTGGACGGTGGCGTCATCACCGCGCCGAACCTGGCGTTCTGGACACGCGACGGCGGCTGGGGCATCGAAAACGTCGGCGTGCCGCCCGATATCGAAGTCGAGCAGACGCCGGCCGACGTCATCGCCGGTCACGATCCGCAGCTGGAGAAGGCCATCGAAGTGATCAAGGCCGAGCTGACGAAAACCCCGCCATCCCGGCCTCCGCGCCCGGCTTATCCGGACAAGAGCAAATAAAACCAGAGGCGTAACCCTGGTGGCAGCCACGATGTGGCTGCCACCTGCTTCTGCCGTGGGTTTACTTTTCCTCGTCGAGAAGCTGCTGGATTTCCGCGCGCTCCTTGGCGGTGACGTGGCCGCCGCGCAGGGCGGCGAGGATCAGCGCTTTGCCGGAACCGGCAAACGCCTTGTGGATCAGGTCCTTGAGCAGGCTGGTCTGTAGCGAGTCCTTTTCCTGGGCGGGCGCGTAGACGTGGGCTTTCTGGCTTTCGTCACGCGTCAGCAGACCTTTGGTGTGCATGACCTGCAGCGTGCGCAGGACCGTGGCGTATTGCATGTCCGGACGCGTTTCGACGGCAGCCTGGTGAACCTGGCGTGCCGTTGCCGAGCCGCCTGATGCAAACAGCAGGCGCAGCATTTCCAGTTCGGCGGCGGTTGGTTTGGGGAGGGCGTTCGTGCTCATGAACCTAGAATAAATTATCTAGATCGATTTGTCTAGCGCGGCGAGGCGGCGCTCAATTTGTGCGAACAGCGGCCGGGCGGGCGGGGCGGCGAGGCAGTCGTCGCGTAAGGCAGCAAGGGTCGTTAGCAGCGCGACGGCTTGAGCGCCGGGCGGGGCCTCGATGCGGTCGAGAAGTTCTTCCAGCAGACAGCCAAAGGCGCGTACCTCGAGGCGCTGGAGCCAGGTTGTGTCCGGGTTATAGAAAGCTGCGGCACCGAAGTCACCCAGCAGAGGATTGCCTTGCGAGCAATGCAGAATGTTGTGCGCGTAGAGGTCGCCGTGCAGGATGCCGCGCGTGTGTAGTTGGCGGGCCGCCGAGGCGATGCCGGTGGCGATGCGCAGGGCCGACTGTAAATCGAAGCGTTTGTCGGCTGCGTAGATGTCGCGGGTGCAACTGTCCAGCGAGGGCGGGCCGGCCAGGTTGCGGTAGTGCGGATCGATCAGGGTCAGCACCAAACCGTGCGTTCCCGCCGGGTGGCCGATCACGCGGCCCAGCACGGGAATGAGGTTGGGGTGGGCGCCCGCGGCGATGCAGGCGTCCATTTCGGAGTCAGGCAGGCCGTCGCTGGTGACGGCGCCTTTAAATAGCTTGACTGCGACGGGCCGCTCGCCCAGCGTAGCGGCGAAGATGACGCCGGAGGCGCCTTCGCCAAGCTGCCAGCCCATGTGCAGCGCGGACCAGGGCACGTCCGGGCAGTCGCTGGCGGGCGTGCCGGGCTGCGCGCCGCGCGAAAAGGCGGGCGGCATGGCTGCGGATGGCGCGGCAGGGGCGGCAGGGGCGGCAGGGGCGGCAGGTGCGGGAGCGCGGAGATCGAATGGGTTGCCGGCGATGGCGAGCCAGGACAGGCGCGGCAGGCCGGCCAGCCAGTGCGGCAAATCGGTCAATTGATTGGCTGCGAGGCGCAGCAGTTCGAGCGTATAGCAGCCCGCCAGCGACGCGGGCAGGGTGCGCAGGCGGTTCCCCGCCAGCATCAGCTTCTGCAGCGGACGCAAACCGAGTTCCTCCGGCAGCGACTCCACTTGATTATCCGTCAACACCAGCCAGCGCAGCCGCGGCGGCAGCGCGCGCGCCGATACCGTGCGGATGCGGCACGATTTGAAGCCGATCATGGTCAGTTCGCTGCACGATCCCAGCACTTCCGGCAGATGCGTGAAGGGATTATTAGAGCAGAAAATAATCCTCAGCCGATGCAGCCTCGGCAGGTCATCCGGAAGCTCAACAAGTGCGTTATTGGAAAGGTCGAGTATTTCCAGCGAATCAGCCAGCGAATAAATCTCAGGTGGGAATTCCGTCAGACCGCAAGCCAGTTGCAAGCGCGTGATGCCGGCCAGCCGGCCAGCGCGAAGATCTTCTAAGGTGTGCATTGACGGAGTTTATCACTTGGTAAAAAACTCATGATTGAAAAGAAGGCAAGCCAAATAAAGGCGAAGGTTGTTGCTCTTCAACGCATCGTGCTATGCTAGGCGACCGTTTTTGGAAATTCTGGAAACAACAGAGCCCTTCCCCCACAACTTGATGTGCAATCCGCTAACCGGTCAGGCCGTGTCGCGGAAGGTTAGATTAACCCGCTAATTCCTCGCGAAGCGCGAAGAAAGGTGAGCAAAAATGATGCAACAACAGACGTCCACTTCCTACCTGTTTGGGGGGAATGCGCCGTACGTAGAGGAACTCTACGAAGCGTACCTCCAGAACCCAGGTTCCGTGCCAGATAACTGGCGCGCTTACTTCGACGCCATGCAGCACGTACCGGCTGTCGATGGTTCCACCAAGCCAGACGTCGTCCACTCGTCCGTAATCGCCTCCTTCGCCGAGCGCGCAAAGTCCGGTCCAATCCGCACCGTGGTCGCATCCGGCGACGCCGAAATGGGCCGCAAGCGCGTGGCCGCCACCCAGTTGATCGCAGCCTACCGCTACCTTGGCTCTCGCTGGGCAAACCTGGACCCGCTGCAGCGCCAGGAACGTCCGAACATCCAGGAACTGGAACCATCCTTCTACGGCTTCACCGATGCCGACCAGGACACCGTCTTCAACATCAGCAACACCTACTTTGGTCCAGAGACCGCGACCCTTCGCGACCTGACCAACTTCCTGAAAGACACCTACACCCGTTCGATCGGCGCGGAGTACATGTACATCTCCGACCCGGCCGAAAAGCGCTGGCTGCAGGAGCGCGTGGAATCGATCCGTTCCACCCCGAACTTCACCGCCGAAAAGAAAAAGCACATCCTGGAGCGTCTGACCGCCGCTGAAGGCCTGGAGCGCTACCTCCACACCAAATACGTCGGCCAGAAGCGCTTCTCGCTGGAAGGCGGCGAAACATTCATCGCTTCGCTGGACGAAGTGATCCAGCGCGCCGGCGAAAAGGGCGTGCAGGAAATCGTGATCGGCATGGCCCACCGCGGCCGTCTGAACGTGCTGGTGAACACCCTGGGCAAGGCGCCTAAGGACCTGTTCGAAGAATTCGAAGGCAAGCACGCCGACGACCTGCCGGCCGGCGACGTGAAATACCACCAGGGCTTCTCGTCCGACATCTCCACCGCAGGCGGCCCGGTCCACCTGTCGCTGGCGTTCAACCCGTCCCACCTGGAAATCGTCAACCCGGTGGTTGAAGGTTCCGTGAAGGCCCGTATGGACCGCCGCGGCGACGTCAAAGGCGCGCAAGTGCTGCCTATCCTGGTGCACGGCGATGCAGCATTCGCCGGCCAGGGCGTTGTGATGGAAACCCTGAACCTGGCGCAGACCCGCGGCTACGGCACCGGCGGCACTGTTCACATCGTGATCAACAACCAGATCGGCTTCACCACTTCCGATCCGCGCGATGCACGTTCCACCATCTACTGCTCCGACGTCGTGAAGATGATCGAAGCGCCGGTGCTGCACGTGAACGCCGACGATCCTGAAGCTGTAGTGCTGGCATCCCAGATCGCTCTGGACTACCGCCAGCAGTTCGGCAAGGACATCGTTGTCGACATCATCTGCTACCGCAAACTGGGCCACAACGAGCAGGACACCCCGGCGCTGACCCAGCCGCTGATGTACAAGAAGATCGCCAAGCACCCAGGCACCCGCAAGCTGTACGCGGACAAGCTGATCGCCCAGGGCGTGATCCCGGCCGATGGCGGCGACGCCATGGTGGCCGAATACCGCGCTGCGATGGACGCCGGCAAGCACACCGTCGATCCAGTGATCTCCAACTTCAAGAACAAGTACGCCGTTGATTGGCTGCCGTTCCTGAACCGCAAGTGGACCGACGCGGCCGATACCGCTGTTCCGCTGACCGAACTGAAGCGCCTGGCCACCCGTATCACCACCGTGCCGGAAGACTTCAAAGTCCACTCGCTGGTCGAGAAAGTGCTGGGCGACCGCGCCGCCATGGGCCGTGGTGAAGTGAACCTGGACTGGGGCATGGGCGAACACCTGGCCTACGCGTCCCTGGTGTCCTCCGGCTACGCTGTCCGCCTGACCGGCCAGGACGCGGGCCGCGGCACCTTCACCCACCGCCACGCCGTACTGCACGACCAGAACCGCGAACGTTGGGACGCCGGCACCTACATCCCACTGCAGAACATCGCTGAAGGCCAGGCGCCGTTCACCGTGATCGACTCCGTGCTGTCCGAAGAGGCAGTGCTGGGCTTCGAATACGGCTACTCGACCGCCGAGCCAAACACCCTGACCATCTGGGAAGGCCAGTTCGGCGACTTCGTCAACGGCGCCCAGGTTGTGATCGACCAGTTCATCAGCTCCGGCGAAGTGAAGTGGGGCCGCGCTTCCGGCCTGGTGCTGCTGCTGCCGCACGGCTACGAAGGCCAGGGTCCTGAGCACTCGTCCGCACGTCCAGAGCGCTTCCTGCAGCTGTGCGCTGACAACAATATGCAAGTTGTGCAGCCGAGTACCGCATCGCAGATCTTCCACGTGCTGCGTCGCCAGATGGTGCGCCAGTTCCGCAAGCCACTGGTCATCCTGAGCCCGAAATCGCTGCTGCGTAACAAGGACGCAGGTTCGGCACTGACCGAACTGGCCAAAGGCGCCTTCCAGACCGTGATCGGTGAAGTCGATGAGAAGATCGACGCCAAGAAGGTCAAGCGCGTGATCGCCTGCTCCGGCAAGGTGTATTACGACCTGGCCAATGCCCGCAAAACCCGCGGCCAAACCGATACGGCCATCATCCGTATCGAACAGCTGTATCCATTCCCGCACAAGGCCTTCGCTGCTGAACTGAAGAAGTTCCCGAACCTGGCCGAAGTGGTGTGGGCACAGGACGAGCCGCAGAACCAGGGTCCATGGTTCCAGATCCAGCACAACATCTTCGAGTCCATGGAATCGGGCCAGCGCCTGGCTTACGCCGGCCGTCCTGCTTCCGCATCGCCAGCTGTCGGTTACTACGACAAGCACTATGCACAGCAGAAGGATCTGCTGGAGACGGCATTCTCGAAGCTGAAGGGCTTCATTCTGACCAAGTAATCATGCGGGCGCGCCGCACCGCCAATCAGCGCGGGCGGCGCACACAAACAAAAAGACACGGAGTTAAATAAACATGGCACAAATCGAAGTTAAAGTTCCCCAACTGTCGGAATCCGTCGCTGAAGCGACCCTGCTGGCCTGGCACAAGAAAGTCGGCGAGGCAGTGACCCGCGACGAAAACATGATCGACATCGAAACCGACAAGGTTGTTCTGGAACTGCCGGCACCTGACAGCGGCGTCGTTGTTCAGATCATCAAGAACGACGGCGCCACCGTCGTTGCCGGCGAAGTGATCGCCATCATCGATACCGCTGCAACCGCGGGCGCTTCGGCTCCGGCCGCAACCGCTGCTGCGCCTGCTGCTGCACCAGCCGCTGCTCCTGCAGCCGCCGCACCAGCTGCTGGCGGCGCGAAGGGCGACGTGGCAATGCCTGCCGCCGCCAAGATCCTGTCCGAAGCCGGCATCGCCGCTTCCGACGTCGCCGGTTCCGGCCGCGATGGCCGCGTGACCAAGGGCGACGCCCTGGCTGCTGCCGCAGCACCGAAGCCAGCTGCTCCAGCTCCACTGGCGCCAGCCGCTCCTAAAGCATCGCTGCCGAAAGTTGGCGCACCTGCCGCTCCGGCAAACCTGGGCGACCGTCCGGAAGAGCGCGTGCCAATGAGCCGTCTGCGCGCACGTATCGCCGAGCGCCTGGTTGAGTCCCAGTCCACCAACGCCATCCTGACCACCTTCAACGAAGTGGACATGAAGCCGGTGATGGACCTGCGTAACAAGTACAAGGACAAGTTCGAGAAAGAACACGGCGTGAAGCTGGGCTTCATGTCCTTCTTCGTGAAGGCCGCGGTGCACGCACTGAAGAAGTACCCGATCCTGAACGCTTCGGTTGACGGCAACGACATCGTCTACCACGGCTACTTCGACATCGGTATCGCTGTGGGCTCCCCACGCGGCCTGGTGGTGCCGATCCTGCGCAACGCCGACCAGATGTCCATCGCTGAAATCGAGAAGAAGATCGGCGAATTCGGCGCCAAGGCGAAAGAAGGCAAGCTGACCCTGGAAGACCTGACCGGCGGTACCTTCTCCATCTCGAACGGCGGCACCTTCGGCTCCATGCTGTCGACCCCGATCATCAACCCACCACAATCCGCGATCCTGGGCGTTCACGCGACCAAGGACCGCGCTGTCGTGGTTGACGGTCAGATCGTCATCCGTCCGATGAATTACCTGGCAATGTCCTACGACCACCGCATCATCGACGGCCGCGAAGCCGTCCTGGGCCTGGTGGCAATGAAGGAAGCGCTGGAAGATCCTGCACGCCTGCTGCTGGACCTGTAATTCAAACCCACGGCGTAAAACAGGTGGCAGCCACGAGGTGGCTGCCACCAGGTTTCCGCCCCTGGTTTTTTGGCGTAGATCGCAGAAGAGAGGTTTCATGAGCGTCTCGGAAGAAATCAAGCGTCTGCACGAGCTGCATCAGGCTGGTGCTTTGAGCGATGAAGAATTTGCCCGCGCCAAGGAGCGCCTGCTGAACGGCGCCACGCCGGCCGGCGACAAGGACATCGCATCCGAATTCAGCAGCCTGCGCCGCTCGCGCACGGACCGCTGGCTCGGAGGCGTGTGCGGCGGCATCGCGAAAGCGTCCGGCGTGGATTCGTGGATCTGGCGCCTGGTGTTCACACTCTTCACGATTACCTTCGGCTTCGGAGGGGTGATCTATCTCCTGCTATGGATATTCGTCCCTGAGGACGAGATGACTGGATATTAAGACATGAGCAAACAATTTGACGTAGTAGTTATCGGCGCCGGTCCTGGCGGCTACATCGCTGCCATCCGCGCAGCACAACTGGGCTTCTCCGTGGCCTGTATCGACGAGTGGGCGAACGAAAAGGGCGGCCCGGCTCCTGGCGGCACCTGCACCAACGTAGGCTGCATCCCGTCCAAGGCACTGCTGCAATCGTCCGAGCACTACGACCACGCACAGCACAGCTTCAAGGAACACGGCATCAACGTGGAAGGTATCTCCTTCGACGTGGCGCAAATGCTGAAGCGTAAGAACACCGTTGTGAAGCAGAACAACGACGGCATCCTGTTCCTGTTCAAAAAGAACAAGGTGACCTTCTTCCACGGCCGCGGCGCATTCGCCGGCGCTGCTGGCGCTGAAGGCTACCCGATCGCCATCACCGGCACCACCACCGACAGCATCACCGGCAAGCACATCATCGTTGCGACCGGCTCCAATCCGCGTGCATTGCCTGGCGCACCGTTCGACGAGAAACTGATCCTGTCGAACACCGGCGCACTGGCCATCGAATCCGTCCCTGCCAACCTGGGCGTGATCGGCGCCGGCGTGATCGGGCTGGAACTGGGCTCCGTATGGCGCCGTCTGGGCTCCAAGGTCACCGTGCTGGAAGGTCTGCCGACCTTCCTGGGCGCTGTCGACGAGCAGATCGCCAAGGAAGCGCACAAGCTGCTGACCAAGCAGGGCCTGTCCATCAACCTGTCCTGCAAGATCACCAAGGTCGAAGCGGGCAAGGACAATGTGTCGGTTGAATACACCGACGCCGCCGGCGCAGAACAGAAAGTCACCTTCGACAAGCTGATCGTCTCCATCGGCCGCGTTGCCAACACCATCGGCCTGGGCGCCGACAAAGTGGGCCTGGCGACCGACGAGCGCGGCATGATCACCGTGGACGACGACTGCAAGACCAACCTGCCGAACGTATGGGCGATCGGCGACGTGGTGCGCGGCCCGATGCTGGCGCACAAGGCGGAAGAAGAAGCGGTTGCCGTGGCTGAGCGTATCGCCGGCCAGCATGGCCACACCAACTTCAACACCCTGCCGTCCGTGATCTACACCCATCCGGAAATCGCTTCCGTGGGCAAGACCGAGCAGCAGCTGAAGGCTGAAGGCGTGCAGTACAAAGCCGGCACCTTCCCATTCCTGGCGAACGGCCGCGCACGCGCGCTGGGGGACACCAACGGCATGGTGAAGTTCCTGGCCGACGCTAACACCGACGAGATCCTGGGCGTTCACATCGTGGGTCCGATGGCTTCCGAGCTGATCTCCGAAGCGGTTGTTGCGATGGAGTTCAAGGCTTCTTCCGAAGACATCGCTCGCATCTGCCACGCACACCCATCGCTGTCCGAGGCGACCAAGGAAGCTGCGCTGGCCGTTGACAAGCGCACGCTCAACTTCTGATCGGGCAATCGGCGGATCGATGATCCGCCCTACGCAGTGTCGTAGGGCGGGTCATTGACCCGCCGAATTTCATTCATGAACGTCCAAGAGTTCTATCAACACGCGCTCACGCAGCGCGACTTCAAAGCCGACGCCGCGCAGAAGCGTGCCGTCGATCGCCTGCAGCAGTGCTACGACGAATGGGTAGCGTACAAAGCCCAGCGCTCGAACAGCTTCAAACGCCTGATCAACCGTCCGACGCCTCCGCGTGGCGTGTACATGTGGGGCGGAGTAGGGCGCGGCAAATCCTTCCTGATGGATTCCTTCTATTCGGTGGTGCCCCTGGTGCGCAAGACGCGCCTGCACTTCCACGAATTCATGCGCGACGTGCACATGCAGCTGGACGAACTGCGCGGCGTGGAAGATCCGCTGGATGAAGTAGCCAAGCGCATCGCCAAGAAATTCCGCCTGATCTGCTTTGATGAATTTCACGTATCGGATGTGGCCGACGCCATGATCCTGTACAACCTGATGAAGGCGCTGTACGACAATGGCGTGTCCTTCATCATGACTTCGAATTACGAGCCGTCCACGCTGTACCCGGACGGCCTGCACCGCGACCGCATCCTGCCCACCATCGCCCTGCTGAAGGAGAAGATGGATGTGCTGAACGTGGACGCCGGCGTGGACTACCGCGGCCGCGCGCTGGAGCAGGTGGATGCCTATCACACGCCGCTCAACGCCCAGACCGACGCCAAGTTGCGCGACGCTTTTGCCGGCGTTGCTGAAACCGCAGACGAGAACCCGGTCATTACCGTTGAAGGCCGCGAGCTGAAGGCCCTGCGTAAGGCCGGCACGATTATCTGGTTCGATTTCGCGACCCTGTGCGGCGGCCCGCGCTCGCAGAACGACTACCTGGAAATCGCCAGCCGCTTCCATACCGTGATATTGTCCGGGATACCGATGATGTCGGCCGGCCAGTCGTCCGAAGCGCGCCGCTTTACCTGGCTGATCGACGTGTTCTACGACCAGAAAGTAAAGCTCATCATGTCGGCCGAAGTCGAGCCGGAAGAGCTGTACACGACCGGCATGCTGGCCAATGAATTCCACCGTACCGTGTCGCGTATCGTCGAGATGCAGTCGCGCGAGTATATGGAAAAAGAACAGCGCGGCGCTGCCGCAGCGCTGAGCTGACAAGGAGAAGAATTTGAAAAACTGGATGTGGCTTGCACTGTTCCTGCCCGGCGTCGCGCTGGCGCAGGACATCGGCCGTCCCATCACCGACCCGGCAGTGCCCCAGACCCACTCCGTCGAACAGGCGGATGCCAAGCTGCTGCAGGTGAAGAAGGATCGCGACGTGACCGAAACGGAGTTCGTCGAAGCCGAGAAGGTGTGCTACACCAAGTTCTTCGTCAATAACTGCCTGGACAAGGCCAAGGAAAAGCGCCGCGCGCGCCTGGCCGATATCCGCGCGGTGGAAGTGGAAGCCAATTACTTCAAGCGCCGTCACGCCGTCGAACTGCGTGACCGCGACCTGGAAGACCGCGCGCAGAAGGATGCGGCGGAGGAAGCGCAGCGCCTGGCGAATCCGAAGCCGCAGCGCGCAGACCCTTCCGATAAGCCGGCGCCGAAGCCGGATGCCATCACGCCGGAACAGCGCCAGGCACGGCACGATGCGGAGGAGAAGAAGCGCGTAGCGAAGGAGGCCGCCGAAGCTCCGAAGCGCGCAGCCAATGCCGCCGCGTTCGAGCGCCGCAAAGCTGATTCCGAAAAACGCCAGGCGGAAGTGGCGCAGAAGAAGGCGGAGAAGGAAGAGAAGAGGCGCAAGCGCGAAGCGGCCAAGGCGGCCGAAGCTGCGAAAGCCGCCTCCGCGCCGCAACCGGCGGGTCAATGACCCGCCCTACGCAACACCGCGGCTCGGCGTAGGGCGGATCATCCGATCCGCCGGGCGCCGGCGTCACACTGCCTTGCGCAATTTCTGGACGGTGTAATTCACTTCTTCTTTCGGCGGGGCGACCAGCTTGAGGATCGCCATCGAGCAGTTGTCGCCCTTGCCCTGCGCGCGTTCGCGCGCCTTGTTGATCAGCATTTCCGACGCCTCGCGTGGTGACTTCTTGGCCACGACCGTAGCCAGTTCGGCATCGGTAAAGTAAGACCACAGACCATCGGAACAGAGCAGGAAAGCATCGCCTGCTTTCAGTTCCTCCTGCACACCAACAGTCACAAACGGTTCCTTCTGCTTATTGCCCAGCACGTTGGCGAGCAGCTTGGAACTGCGGTGCTTGCGCGCTGCATCTTCCGGCAAACCATCGCGCAGAATCAGGTGCGCGATGTAGTCGGCATCGTTACTTCTTGCAACACATTCCTTGTTGGAAAAACGATACAAGCGCGAGTCGCCAACCACCGCCCACACGATCTGGCGCTGCGGCGTGAGCATCAGCAGCACCATGGTGGACTGCGGTTCGCTCGCACCGGTAAGGGGATTCATTACGAGGATCTGATGGGTGTCATGCGCGATTTCACGCAGCAGGTCTTGCAAGCGAGTCAGGTTGGCGACGTCCGCCGCGCGGTACTCGTCAAACAATTGCTTGGCTGTGTGCAATAACTGGTCGGAGCCGACCGCACCGCCGCTGACGCCGTCCGCCAGCACGGCCAGCACATAGCCCGGCGCCTTTGGCGTCGTGAACAATGCAACCCGGTCATTTTGCTGGGGGCGGCTGCCAATGTGCTGAGCAGTGCCGGCTTCGATCTTGTATGCGCTCATAAGTCCTTCATGTGACTGCTTTTTTCCGATGCTTACCTGAGTTAAACTATGCACCGGACTGCAGTTTTGTTGCAAGTATAGATTGTTTCCTGAGCGAAATACCACCCCATGACCAACGTAGAAGAAATCCAGCGCCGCATTATCGAACTCGATGTCGAGCATCGCGACCTGGACGCCGTGATCGAAATGTTGACCCTGGATGGTCATCACGATCAACTACAGTTGCGCCGCCTCAAGAAGCGAAAATTGCAACTGAAAGACTATATCACCCTGCTGAAAATGCAATTGGTGCCCGACGTACCGGCCTGAGCAGGGCCATTAACTCCGTTTCCCCTTGACCGAACAACAGTTGACGCCCGCCGTTCCCGGCGAGCCCGAGCTGCCATTGGAGCCGCCCGGAAAACATGATGCAGAGATCGAACGTCTGTTCGGCACCGGCGGTCCGCTGGGGCCCGCAGTCGGAGGCTTTCGTCCGCGCAAATCACAGACCGAGATGGCCAAAGCCATCGCCGGCGCCATTGACCAGCAGCAAACCCTGATCGCCGAGGCCGGCACGGGCACGGGCAAGACCTTTGCGTATCTGGTGCCCGCCCTGATGTGGGGCGGCAAGACCATCGTTTCCACCGGCACCAAAAACTTGCAGGACCAGCTCTTCCTGCGTGATATCCCGACCGTGCGCGCCGCACTGCAGGCGCCGGTATCGGTGGCGCTGCTGAAGGGCAGGGGCAACTACCTCTGTCACTACCACCTGGAACGCACGCTGCAGAACGGCCGCATGACCTCGCGCGAGGACGTGGGCCACTTGCGTGAAATCTCGCGCTTCCTGAAAATGACCAGCACCGGCGACAAGGCTGAGCTGGCGCGCGTGCCGGAAAATGCACTGATCTGGAACCTGGTGACCTCCACCCGCGAAAACTGCATGGGCCAGGAGTGCCAGTATTACCAGGACTGCTTCGTGATGAAGGCGCGCCGCGAGGCGCAGCAGGCGGACGTGGTGGTGGTCAATCACCACCTGTTCTTTGCCGACGTGGCGCTGAAGGATACCGGCGTGGCCGAGCTGCTGCCGTCCGCCAACACCGTGATCTTCGACGAGGCGCACCAGCTGCCCGATACCGCCACGCTGTTCTTCGGCGAGACGGTATCGACCTCGCATGTGCTGGAACTGTGCCGCGATGTGCTGGCCGAGGGCCTGGCGCACGCGCGCGATGGCGCCGACTGGGCCAAGGTCGTGACGCCGGTGGAAAAGGCCGCGCGCGACCTGCGTCTGACCTTCTCGCAAGACATTGTGCGCCTGTCGCTGCCGCAGATCGCGCCGTCCTCCGATTTTTTCCCTGCGCTGCAAACGCTGAAGGACGAGTTGATCGACATGGTCGCCGTGCTGGAACGCACCGCCGAACGCGCGGAGACGATCGAGCAATGCCGCGTGCGTGGCGCCGAGCTGTCGCAAAAACTGGAAGCCTGGAAGTTCGATCCAAAGGCCAAGGTAACGCCAGGCGAGGAAGCCGTGTACTGGGTTGAAGCTTTCCAAAGCTCGCTGCAGCTGCATAAGACGCCGCTGTCCATCGCGCCGATCTTCAACGGCCAGCGCGAAGGCGTGCCGCGCAGCTGGATCTTCACTTCCGCCACGCTGGCGGTAAAGAACGACTTCAAGCACTTCGCCCAGCAGCTTGGCCTGGAAAACGAAGTGGCGCGCAGCTGGCCGAGCCCCTTCAACTACGAGCAGCAGGGCATCCTGTATGTGCCGACCGGCCTGCCGGACCCGAACTCGATGGGCTACACGGACGCGGTGCTCGATATGGCACTGCCTATCATCGAAGCGGCCGGCGGACGCACCTTCCTGCTGTGCACCACGCTGCGCGCCGTCAAGCGCGCTGCCGAGCGCCTGCGCGATGAATTCGACAAGCGCGGCCTGAACTTCCCGCTGTTCGTGCAGGGCGACCGCGGCCGCACCGAGCTGCTGGATCAGTTCCGCAAAGCCGGCAACGGCGTGCTGATTGGCTCGCAGAGTTTCTGGGAAGGCGTCGACGTGCGGGGCGATGCGCTGTCGCTGGTCATCATCGACAAGCTGCCGTTTGCGCCGCCGGATGATCCCGTGCTGGCCGCCCGCATCGAAGTGATGGAGCGCCAGGGCCTGAACGGCTTCATGGGACACACGCTGCCCGAAGCCATCATCAACCTGAAGCAGGGCGCGGGCCGCTTGATCCGCGACGAATCCGACCGCGGTGTGCTGATGCTGTGCGACCCGCGCGTGATCAGCAAACCGTACGGCCGCCGCATCTGGCAAAGTCTGCCGCCATTCAAACGCACGCGCGAAGCGGCCGAGGTCATAGCGTTTTTCAAGGAGGAGTGAAATGAAACTGACGCGCACAATGCTTGATGAAGCAGTATCGGAAGGTCTGCTGGCAAACGAGCAGGCGGCGCGGCTGTGGAATTTTCTCCTCGCGCATGAGCAGGACACCCCGGCATTCAAGCCGGCGCATATTCTCTATTATCTCGGTGGCCTGATTGCAATCGGCGCCATGTCGCTGTTCATGAACGTCGGCTGGGAGCAGTTCGGCGGCAGCGGACTTTTCTGCATTTCCCTGTGCTATATGGCCGCGGCCATCGGCGGCGTCGAATGGATGCTGGCGCGGCGCCTGGTGCTGCCGGCAGGCTTGCTGGCGGCGCTGGCCGTGGTGCTGGTGCCGCTGGCAGTCTATGGTCTGCAGCACATGCTGGGTTACTGGGCCGAGGGGCGCCACCCGGCGTACCGTGACTTCCACCAGTACATCGACTGGCGCTGGATCTTCATGGAACTGGCCACATTGGCCGCCGGCGCCGTGGCGCTGTGGCGCTATCGCCTGCCGTTCACCGTGATGCCGGTTGCCGTTACGCTGTGGTACATGAGCATGGACATCGTGCCCATGCTGCTGGGAGGCGATACTTACAGCTTCTTCTCGCACGAAGGCAAAATCATTTCGACCGTGTTCGGCCTGGCGATGACGCTGGTCGCGCTGTGGATCGACCTGCGCACGCGCAGCGCGAAGGATTACGCCTTCTGGCTGTACCTGTGGGGTGTGCTGGCTTTCTGGGGCGGCTTGAGCAGCATGGACTCGGGCAGCGAATTCGGCAAGCTGGTGTATTGCCTGATCAATGTGCTGATGATCGGTATCGGCGCGGCCTTGTCGCGGCGCGTGTTTGCCGTATTTGGCGGCTTGGGGATTGCCGGCTATCTGGGGCACCTGTCGTACTCGGTCTTCCGCGACAGCCTGTTGTTCCCGGTCGCGCTGACTGCCATCGGTATTGGTGTCATCGCGGCCGGGATATTCTGGCAGCGGCGTGAGGCGGCCATTGGCGCCAGCCTGCGCGGGGTGTTGCCGGAACCCCTGCGCCTGCTGGTCGAACGCCGCGCGGCTTAGCCGCTTAGTTGGCGCTGGCTGCGTTTTCGATCAGGTCAGCCACTTCCTTCGGGTGAGATGTCATCACCACGTGCGATGCGCCATCGATCACCACCGTCTTGCGCGAGCTGGCGCGGTCGGCCATGAATTGCAGCGCAGCGGCCGGGATATTCTTGTCGGCCTTGCCGTACACGAAGTAGGACGGGATAGTCTTCCAGGTCGCCTCTTCGGTCTTCTCGGTCAGCGCTGCTTCAGTAATCGGACGCTGGCCCGCTGCCATCAGGGCTGCTTTCGCGGCCGGCACGTCGGCGGCGAACTGTTTCGGGAACTTGTCCTGCTGGATGTACAGGTCCTTGTTGCCGTCGGCCAGAATCACCGGCGCAGCCAGGGTAGGGCCGAGGGTACTGCCCGGGAATTTGCCCGACAGCTCCAGCGCGGTTTCACCGGCATCCGGCGCAAACGCGGCCACATACACCATGGCCTTCACATTCTGGTTGCCGCTGGCCGCAGCGGTAATCACCGCGCCGCCGTAGGAGTGGCCGACCAGCACGACCGGGCCCTGGATGCCCTTCACGATGCTGGACACATAAGCGCCATCGCCCTTCACACTGCGCAGCGGGTTCGCCGCGCCGACCACTTTATAACCATCCTTGATCAGTTTTTGCGACACGCCATCCCAGCTGGAGGAGTCGGCAAACGCGCCGTGTACCAGCACGATGGTTGGACGTTCCGCAGCAAGGGCAGCGGAGCCGCCGAACAGGGTAGCAGCGGCGATGGCGGTAGCGGCGAAGAATTTGGCTTTCATGGTTTTTCCTTTCGTAAGTGAGTTGATGTGCGAATAATAGCGTGCTAAACATTATTGCGCAAGTGTTTAGTGTGATAAATAATTATGACGTGACTTGCACACAGTGCGATTCGCTTGGCGTGCGGAGACTTTATCGCTAATCTTCGTCGACCTTCCACCTCCCAACGAGGCCGTCGATGAAACACTGTTTGGCATTGCTGGCGCTGCTGGCTGGCGCCGCACCCGTCGCGCACAGCCAGTGCTGCGGCTATGGCATGAGCTACGACAATGTGGTGGTGTGGCCGGTGCCCGACTTGCGCGTGCCGGTGCCGTCGGCGGGTGCGCCGAGAAAATCGGCACCGCCAGTGCTGGCCAAGGCGAAACCTGCGGTGCAAGCGAACGCACACAAACTGGCGCAGCACTTCCCACTCAACAAGCGGGCCGAGATGGAGCGCCTGTACGTCCAGAGCATGGACATCTACCTGAAGGTCGAGAAGAAAATGGGGTGGACGCCGCGCGATATGGCGGGCGGGCTGGCGGCTTTCTTGGTCGGGAATTACATGGTCCTGAAAAATTCCGAAGTGTCGGATGAGGAATTCAACGCTGTGGCCCGCCAGTTGCGTGCGCAGGAAAAGCTGCAGTCGGTCACCAGCCATAACGATGCCGACAAGCTGCGCGACGTCTTCGAGCAGAGCGCCATGGTGGGCGCCTTCATGGCTTTGGCCTACAAGTCCCATCAGCAAACGCCGCAGCCGCCGGCCATCTACGACAATATGCGCAATGCGGCGCGGGAAAATCTGCAGCTGGTGCTGAAGGGCGATCCGGACCGGCTGGCCATCGACAAGACCGGCATGCGTTTCGAATAGCCGCTCAGGGCTTGATGACGACCTTGCCGGTGACTTTGCGTGCGGCCATGTCGTTCAGCGCGTGGGCCGTCTCGGCCAGCGGATAGCGCGCCGAGATGTGCGGGCGGATCTTGCCTTCGCTGAGCCAGCCAAGCAGCTGCTGCATGCCGGCCAGATTGGCCTTGGGTTCGCGCTTGGTGAACTCGCCCCAGAACACGCCCACGATGGACGCGCCCTTGAGCAAGGCCAGGTTCAAAGGCAGCTTGGGGATCTCGCCATTGGCGAAGCCGACGACCAGATAGCGCCCGCGCCAGGCGATGGAGCGGAAGGCCGGATCGGAGTAGTCGCCGCCGACCGGGTCGTAAATCACATCCGGTCCTTTGCCGCCGGTGGCATTCTTGATCGCTTCGCGTAAATCTTCCTTGCTGTAGTTGATCAGCACATCCGCGCCGTGCGCTTTGCAGACGGCGAGCTTGCCGTCGCTGGACGCCGCCGCGATCACGCGTGCACCCATGGCCTTGCCGATCTCGATCGCCGCCAGGCCCACGCCTCCCGCTGCACCCAGCACCAGCATGGTTTCGCCGTGCTTCAGCGCTGCGCGGTCGACCACCGCGTGATGCGACGTGCCGTAGGTGAGGGTGATGGAAGCGGCGGTGTCGAAGTCCATCCCTTCCGGCATCGGCATCAGCGCGGCGGCGGGCACCAGCAGCTGTTCCGCGAAGCCGCCGTGGGCGGAAAAAGCGATCACGCGGTCACCCGGCTTTACGTTTGACACGCCTTCGCCCACTGCGCGCACCACGCCCGCCACCTCGTTCCCAGGCGTGAAGGGCAGGGAAGGCTTGTACTGATATTTGCCCTGGATGATCAGCACATCGGGGAAGTTCACACCGGCGGCCTTCACGTCCAGCACGACATGGCCGGCCGTCGCAACGGGATCGGCCACGTCCTCCAGATGCAGGGTGTCGGGCAGGCCCCAGTCTTTGCACACAATCGCTTTCATCTCCACTCCAGGCATCGAACGATCGTTCTATTATGCCCCAGAACGGTTTGCGCATGCGCAAAGAGAGAATGGGGCAGGACGCTACAGTGGCCTGGACGGCAGAAAGAAGAGGTAACGCCATGTCCACGTCCATTCGATACGGCTGTTTCTTCAGTTACGCGCACGGCCAGCACGCCTATATGAGCAAGTTCAAGGACGATCTGATCGAGGCCCTGAAGTGCTATCTGGAGCCGCATTTCGACACCGAAAAGGAGCTGTTCGTCGATAGTGAACAGCTCGGCGGCGGCGATGATCTGGACCGCCGCATTGCGCTGGCCCTGTGTCAGAGCGTGTGCATGATCGTGATCTACACGCCCAAATACGAAGCCCACGGCTACACCCGGCGCGAGTTCGCAGCCATGCAGCTGCTGGAGGCCGAACGCAGCCAGTGGTATGAGCTGCCCAGCCATCTGATCATCCCGGTCATCATGACCCGCCACCCGCTCAATCTGCCGCCACAGATCAGCGAACCGGGCATGTATGTGGACTTTTCACGCTATACCCTGGCCACCGGCGATTTGAAGACCAACCCGGACTTCGTGCCCGATATCCGCAAGATGGTGGACCGCATCGTCATGCACTACCACCACCTGCGCTACAGCATGCCGGCCGGCCACGATTGCAGCCGCTTCGTGCTGCCACCCATGCCCCCGGAGTGGCGCAGCGCTCCGCCTCCCCATTTCCCCCGTTGAGGTTAGCCATGGAACTCGTCCGCCAACCACATCCCGCGCCCACCGTGGCCGGAGAAGTCGCCACCTTCTATTCCTATAAAGGCGGCGTCGGCCGCACGATGGCCCTGGCCAATGTGGCGGCGCTGCTGACGCGCCGCGGGATTCCGGTGCTGATGGTGGATTGGGATCTGGATGCGCCCAGCCTGCATTACTACTTTCCCGGCGACGGCGAGCACCCCGGCGTGCTGGAACTGTTCGAAGCCTGCCGCGAGCAGCTGCGCAGCCGCCACGGTGCAGCGCCCGATGCGGAACTGGCCGGCAAGGTGCTCGATGCCGTCGGCTGGGAGCAGTATGTGACCCGCGTCGACCAGGCCCATCCCCTGTATTTGATGCGTGCCGGGCGGCTGGATGGCCATCACGCCGAGCGCGCCTCGCGCCTGGACTGGCAAGCCATGTTCGATGCCTGTCCCTCGCTGTTCCGCGCGCTGGCGGAACGCATGGCGGCGCGTTTTTCGCATGTGCTGATCGATTCGCGCAGCGGGCGTGCCGACAGCGCGGGCATTTGCACCACCTTGCTGCCGACGCGGCTGGTGCTGGTGTTCACGCCCAGCCGTCCCCAGCTCGACGGACTGGAAGCCCTGATCGCCCGCGCCACCACCTACCGCCGCAGCCACGAAGACGAGCAGCGCCCTTTGCTGGTCTATCCGCTGCCGGCCCGCATCGACGCCGGCGATCCGGCTTTGCGCGCACTGTGGCGGCGCGGCGATATCGAGCGCCGCGTGCCTGGCTACCAGCCGATGTTCGAGCGGGCGCTGGCCGAGGCTTACGGTTACACGCGCATGTCGCTGGAAGGCTACTTCGACCGCGTCCAGTTGCAGCAGTGCGGCGGCCATGCCTGCGGCGAACCGCTCCCCGCGCTGGAAGAGGAGGGAGACTGCTTTTCGCTCGCCCACAGCTACGAGGCTTTTCTTGGCTGGTTTCAGAAGGGGCTGTGTCCCTGGGAGGCGCTGGCGGAAACGCCGCTGCCTGTCGCAGCGCCGCTGGCGCAGGATCTGGGAAGTGTGCTGTTTGCGCCGCATGAGCTGAACAATCACCACAAGTTACTGGCCGAGCAGGATAGGGCGTCATACTGGCAGCCCCGGCGCGGACGTGGCGGTCCGGCCGGGCCGCGCAAGGCCGACCTGGCTGAGCCCGGTTAACACCCGTTGAGTGAGCACAAGCTTGCAAAATTATTAGCCATTCGGACCCGCCGCATGCGCTTGGCGGCCATTGCTTCAGGTAAAATTCTCTGTCATGAGAATCCTGATTAGCAACGACGACGGCTACCTGGCACCCGGCATCAACGCCCTGGCCGATGCGCTGGCCCCCATTGCCGATATCGTGGTGGTAGCGCCTGACAGCAACCGTTCCGGCGCCTCCAATTCGCTGACGCTGGACCGTCCATTGTCCGTGCAGCAAGCCGCCAACGGTTTCTATTTTGTCAATGGTACGCCCACCGACTGCGTCCACGTGGCCCTGACCGGCATGCTGGACAAGCTGCCCGACCTGGTGGTGTCCGGCATCAACAACGGCCCGAATATGGGCGACGACACGCTGTACTCCGGCACGGTGGCGGCGGCCACGGAAGGTTATCTGTTTGGCATTCCCGCCATCGCTTTCTCGCAAGGCGCCTACGGCTGGGCGCATGTGGACGCCGCCGCCAAAGTGGCGCGCGACATCGTGCAGCGCTATATGGATGCGCTGGAAAAGCCGTATCTGCTGAATGTGAACATTCCGACCCTGCCGTATGAAGAGCTGGGGCCGCTGACCCCGACCCGCCTGGGCCGGCGCCATCAGGCGGAACCCGTGATCAAGCAGCAGGACCCGCGCGGCCGCGACATCTACTGGATTGGCCCGCCCGGCGCCTGCAAGGATGCGGGCGAGGGCACCGATTTTCATGCCGTTGCCAGCGGACGTGTTTCCGTCACCCCGCTGCAGATCGACCTGACGCACAAGACCCAACTCGATTCCTTGGCAAAGGCCCTCGCATGAGCGACAAGACCCGCCAGTTCCCACTGCCCCTGTCATCCGTCACGGACAAGGCCCAGAAGAAACAGCAGGTCTTTTCCCCCGTGGCCACGCCGCAAACGGCCACGCAGAATGCGGCCCGCACCGCCGCCAACAGTCCATGGAAACCGCCCACCGTGGTGGCCACGCCCTCCCGTTCGCATGCGTACGCGATGGAGCGCTCGCAGCCGCTGCCGGCTGCCGCACCACGCCAGAATCCGCTGGTGTCGGACGCGGTACGGCGCGCCATGGTGCAGCGCGTCGCCAACCAGGGCGTGCAGGACCAGGTGGTGCTGGAGGCGCTGGCCCGCGTGCCGCGCCACGCCTTCATGGACGAAGGCCTGGCATCGCAGGCCTATATTGACGCATCGCTGCCCATCGGCCACCACCAGACCATCTCCCAGCCCTATATCGTGGCGCGCATGATCGAGGTCCTGCGCAATGGCGCGGCGCTGCAGCGCGTGCTCGAAATCGGTACCGGCTGCGGTTACCAGGCCGCTGTTTTAGCCTGTGTTGCGCAAGAGGTGTATTCCATTGAGCGTATTAAACCGTTACATGAGCTGGCGAAAGCCAACTTGCGCCCGATGAGGGTACCGAACATTCGATTGCACTATGGAGATGGTATGCTAGGCTTGCCGCAAGCCGCCCCCTTCGATGGCATAATTCTGGCCGCTGCCGGCCTGGAAGTGCCACAAGCCCTGCTGGAGCAACTGAGCATCGGCGGCCGTCTGGTCGCCCCAGTAGGGGGCCGCACCCAACATTTAGAGCTGGTCACACGCGTCGCTAAGGCTGAATGGGTCAGCCAGACGCTGGAGGACTGCCATTTCGTGCCGCTGCGGTCCGGCACAGTATGAAACCACTGAAGATGAGAATGACGAAGAAAAGTTCCCTATTGCTGTTGACGATGCTGCTGGCGCTGAGCGCCTGTACCACGGCCCCGAACCAGGCGCCTGTCGTTGACCGTACCCCCGTAGTAACGCCACCGCCAGTCGCCAAGCCGGCGCCAGTTGAAGAACCGAAGGACAAGGACGGGTACTACACCGTCCGCAAGGGCGATACCCTGATCCGCATCGCGCTGGAACATGGCCTGAATTACCGCGACCTGGCGGCCTGGAACAATCTGTCCAATGCGGACGACATCAAGGTCGACCAGTCCCTGCGCGTGAAGCCACCGGAAGGTGTGGTCACGGCTGCCGTGACGCCGCCGCCGCCGCTGGTCGTGCCACCCAAGAAAACCACGCCGAAGGGCGACAAGAAGCCTTACACCGACAGCAATCTGGCGGAGATGCAGAAGCCGGAAGGCGAGAACGGCAAGGCTGAAAAACCGGTCCAGGTGGCCAGCGTTGCGCCAGCCCCGGCACCGGCTGCGGCCGCGCCGGCCCTGAGCGCGGAAGACCGCGAACTGACCTGGATCTGGCCGTCGGACGGCAAAGTGATCGCCTCCTTCGATGAGGGCAAAAACAAAGGTATCGATATCGCCGGGCGTCCGGGACAACAAGTGTTGGCTGCCGGTGCAGGAAAAGTGATGTATGCAGGCAGCGGCATCCGCGGATATGGTAATCTCGTCATTGTGAAGCACAGTAACAGCCTGTTGTCGGCTTATGCCCATAACCGGACCATCCTCGTGAAGGAGGGCCAGAGTGTGAGCAAGGGCCAGACAATTGCTGAAATGGGGGACTCCGATACCGACACCGTCAAGCTGCACTTTGAGATAAGGCAGCAGGGCAAGCCGGTGGACCCGTCGAAATTCCTGCCTAACCGCTAGGTACTACCCATGACACGCTCGCCGCACGACCAGATGGATGAAGACTCGCTGCCGGACGAGTTCCAGGACGAGGCGAGCGAAGATGTGGTGATCGATTCCGCCGAAGAGGAAGGCGGTGATGCATCGGTCGAAGTAGGCGCGGTGCTGGAGAGCGTCGACGAGCTGAAAAAAGTGCTGGCGGCGGAACTGTCCACCGACACCACCCAGCACTACCTGAACCAGATCGGCACTCGTCCGCTGCTGACGGCGCCGCAGGAAGTCCACTACGCCACCCTGGCCAAGCAGGGTGATTTCGCGGCCCGCCAGACCATGATTGAGCACAATCTGCGTCTGGTGGTGTCGATCGCCAAACACTACATCAACCGCGGCGTGGTCCTGCTCGACATGATCGAGGAGGGCAATATCGGCCTGATGCGCGCCATCGACAAATTCGAGCCCGAGCGCGGTTTCCGTTTTTCGACTTACGCCACCTGGTGGATTCGCCAGAGCATCGAGCGCGCCATCATGAACCAGGCGCGTACCGTGCGCCTGCCGGTACATATGGTGCGTGAGCTGAACCAGATCCTGCGCGGCAAATACCAGCTGGAGTCGCAGCACCACAACGGCAAGGACGCCACCGCCGAGGACATCGCCGACCTGGTGGGCCGTCCGGTGGAGGAGGTGCAGGATATCCTGGCCCTGTCCGAGCACGCTACCTCGCTGGATGCGCCGCTGGATAACGATCCCCAGTCCTCGCTGATGGACATGCTGCCCGGCGATTCGGACGAAAGCCCGGACTCCAAAGCCGAGCACCACGAAATGACGGTGCTGGTGCGCGACTGGCTGACCAAGCTGCCGGATAAGCAGCGCATTGTCATCATGCGCCGTTTCGGCCTGGATAACGACGATCCGGCCACGCTGGAAACCTTGGCCGAGGAAATGGGCGTGACGCGCGAGCGGGTGCGCCAGATCCAGCAGGAAGCCCTCGTCAAACTGAAGCGCGCCATGGCGGCGCGCGGCGTGGTGCGCGATTCCCTGCTCTAAACCCAAGGCGTGAACCTGGTGCCTGCCACAACGTGGCAGGCACCCCGCCGAAGTCCGCGGCCGGAAATAAGGTGGCAGGCACCCCGCCGAAGTCCTCGGCCGGAAATAAGGTGGCAGCCACAGCGTGGCTGCCACCAGAATTTGCCTTGGGTTCTGCTATCATAGCGGGCTTTAAGCGCGCCATGCGCCGGCTGCAATCTTAATCGCTATGCAAGACAACACCATCATCGAAATCAAATCCCTGGACATGGACGCGCGTGGCGTTGGCCACATCGACAATGAAGACGGCTCGCCGGGCAAGGTGGTGTTCATCGAAGGCGCGCTGCCGGGCGAGAAAGTCAGCTTCGAACTGCTGCGCAAGAAAAAGAACTGGGAGCAGGGCCGCATGACGGCGCTGCACAAGGAATCGTCCTCGCGCGTAAAGCCGAAGTGCGTGCATTTCGACTATTGCGGCGGCTGTTCCATGCAGCACCTGGAGCCGTCGGCCCAGGTGGCGATCAAGCAGCGCGTGCTGGAAGACAATCTGTGGCATCTGTCCAAGGTCAAAGCCGAGACCATGATGCGTCCGATGTACGGTCCGACCTGGGGCTACCGCTACCGCGCGCGCCTGTCCTCGCGCTACGTGGCCAAGAAGGGCACGGTGCTGGTTGGCTTCCATGAGAAGAAGTCGGTGTTCGTGGCTGACATCCAGAGCTGCCAGATCCTGCCCAAGCATGTGTCGGACATGTTGATGCCGCTGCGCGCGCTGATTCAGTCGCTGACCATCTTCGACAAGGTGCCGCAGATCGAGCTGGCCATCGGTGAAGACAATACTGTGCTGGTGATGCGCAATATGGTGCCGCTGGGCGAGGGCGACGAAGCCAAGTTGAAGGCCTTTGCCGACGAATACAAGATTCAATGGTGGCTGCAGCCGAAAGGCCCGGACACCGCCTATCCGTTCTACCCGGCAGACAAAGAGCTGTATTACACACTGCCGGAATTTGGCATCAAGATGCCGTTCAAGCCGACCGACTTCACCCAGGTGAACCACCACATCAACCGCGTGCTGGTGCACAAGGCACTGAACCTGCTTCAGGTGCAGAAGGACGAGCGCGTGGCCGACCTGTTCTGCGGCCTGGGCAACTTCACCCTGCCGCTGGCAACCCAGGCGCGCGAAGTGGTCGGCATCGAAGGTTCGACCGCGCTGACTGAGCGCGCGCTGGCCAACGCGAAGGTGAATGGCGTGGATGGCCATACCACCTTCCAGTGCCGCAACCTGTTCGAGATCACCAAGGACGACCTGATCGCCCTCGGCAAATTCGACCGCATGCTGATCGACCCGCCGCGCGATGGCGCCATGGCGCTGTCGCTGGCGCTGGCGGAGCTGAAGGAAAGCAATCCGGACATGCTGCCGAAGCGTATCGTCTACGTTTCGTGCTCGCCGTCCACGCTGGCGCGTGACGCCGGTGTGCTGGTGCACCGCGCCGGCTACCGCCTGACGCAAGGTGGCGTGATCAATATGTTCCCGCACACTTCCCACGTCGAATCGATGGCGGTGTTCGAACTCGCTTAACTAGCGGTGTTTGTCGCGGAAGAAGTTCCACGCTTCTTCCGCCGTTTCAAAGTCCGCATTCTGTGCGCCCAGCAGGGCGTTCACATACCACTGCATGCGGTGGGCGATGCTCGGTTCCGAGTGGCCGCCTTTTTCCACCTTGATGAATTCGACCTGCCGGTCGGCGCCCCAGACATAGCGGCGTGCCGACGTGTCGCCTGATTCCGGGCGATGGGGCAGGGCGCTTTCCTGTGCCGCATCCGGCAGCTTATCGACGTTGCGCCAGAGGGCAAGCGTGTCGTCCACGCTGATGGCCGAGCCGCGTCCGCGCAGCAGGAAGTGCCCGACTTCACCACCGGCGTAAGGTGCAATCTTGTCGGCCGTGCCGTGTACCACCAGGACCGGCATCGGCTGCGTGGGCGCGGCGCACAGGCTTTTCGCCGGCCATAGCGCGGCAACCGCGGCGATGCCCGCGATCTTTGGCGCCAGTTCCACGCCGACCCGGTAGGTCATGCCGCCGCCGTTCGAGGTGCCCATCACGTACACGCGGGCCGGATCGGCGTTGTGCTCCTGGATGGCCTTGTCGATCAGGGCATTGATGAAGCCCACATCATCGGTTTTGGGATTGGTGCCCGCATCGGCGCGGCAATCGTTCCAGCCAGTCTTGTCGTCGCTGCCCTTGCTGCCATCGGGCGCAATCACCAGTACCTGCTCGCGGTCCGCGATGGCAAGCCATTGCTGCATTGGCGCGTTCAAGCGCTCCTTGCCGAATACCACGCTGGCAGACGCGGTATGACCGTGCAGCACGATGACCAGGGGCCGCTTGCCGGACGCTGTTTGCTGCGGCGTGGCCAGCAAATAATGGCGCGGCCCTTCGGGGCGCTGCAGGTCGGCAGAGGTGATGGTGGCGGCCTGCAAACTGCAAGGCAGGAAGGCCAAAGCTGCAAGGATTTTCATGCGAAAATGGTAACACAACGACCCTCGTGGAGCGATGATGCGTATCCTTTCCGCAGTCCTTTGCCTGCTTGCGCTGCCAGTCCTGGCAAGCGCTCAATCCATCACTTCCTTTTCGCCCGAGGGCACCATCAAAGAGGTGCGACAGGTCAAGGTGCGCTTCGATACGCAGATGGTGGCCTTCGGCGATTTGCGCCTGGACGACCCGATGGATGTTGAATGTACGGAGAAGGGCAAGGGACGCTGGATCGATGGCAGCAGCTGGAGCTACGATTTCGAGCGTGATCTGCCGGGCGGCGTGCGCTGCAAGTTCACGCTCAAGGCGGGCCTCAAGGATCTGGCGGGCGCACCGCTGACAGGGCAGACCTCCTACACCTTCGATACCGGCGGCCCCGCCATCATGCAGTCGCTGCCGCGCGGGTAGATCGACGAAAACCAGGTCTTCGTGCTGGCGCTGGACGCGGTGCCGGACGAGCGCACCATTGAAGCCAACGCATGGTGCATGGCCCAGGGCATCAACGAGAAAATCCCGGTGCGCCTGCTGAAGGGTAAGGAGCGCGACGAAATTCTGGCTGCGCGCAAAAGCTTTATCGATCGCCAGCTGCATATCTATTTCGCGGCGCGCGGTGTGGTGTGGAAGGCGTCGGCGCGGGTGAAGAATCCGGCGCAGGAGAAGCTGCCGCTAGCGGTGCTTCAGTGCCGTCAAACGCTGCCGATGGACAGCGCGGTGTCGCTGGTCTGGGGCGCCGGCATCGCCACGGAAACGGGAATCGCCAACACGCAGGACCAGGAGCTGCGCATGCGCACCCGCCCGGACTTCAAGGCGGACTTCTCCTGCGAGCGCCTGAAGCGCGACGGAAATTGCATCCCCATCCTGCCGATGAACCTCTATTTCACCGCGCCGGTCAGCATGGCCGATGCGAAGGCCATCACGCTCACTGGACCGCGCGGCATGAGCTGGCAGCCGGTCGTGCCGAAAGAAGAGGAGAAAGCCAGCCATGTGAGCTATTTGACCTTCAAAGGGCCGTTCCCGGAAAAATCCACATTCAAGCTGCAGCTGCCGGCAGGGATGAAGGACGATGCTGGCCGCGTGCTGAGCAACGCCAGCCGCTTCCCGTTGACCGTGAAAACGGACGAGGAACCGCCGCTGGTCAAGTTCCCAGCCCGCTTCGGCATCATCGAAGCGCGCGGCGACCGCATGCTGCCTGTCACGGTGCGCAATATCGAAGCGGCGATCGCCGCGCGCCTCGCAAAACCTGGCGCGGTGGCACCCGCGTCCGGCCCCGTTGCAGGCGCTGCCGCCGCAGCGGGTGGCAGCGCCGCGCCAACGGCTGCGACCGCGCCGGCCGCGCCCGTGACTGGTTCCGTCCTGCGCGTTGCCGCAGGCCAGGATATCGACGTGATCAAGTGGATGAAGCGCCTGGGCGGCGGCAGTGACGGCTGGCAGCCTTCCGACCAGTACAGCTACGACATGGCGACGCAGCTGCTGAAGAAAGAAGGAACTCCTATCACGCTGCCTAAGCCAAATGGACGCGCCGCGTTTGAAGTGATCGGCATCCCTCTGCGCCAGCCTGGCTTTTATGTGGTTGAACTGGCCAGCCCCAAACTGGGCAAAGGCATCACGCCGAAGGGAGGCACGGCATACGTGAGTGCCGCGGCGCTGGTCACCAACCTGGCAGCACACTTCAAGCACGGCGCGCACTCGTCGATCGTCTGGGTCACTACACTGGACAAGGCACGGCCAGTCGCCAAAGCGCAGGTGGCGCTGCGCTCCTGCGACGGCAAGCTGCTGTGGCAGGGCACGACCGACAGCAACGGCATCGCACGCATCAACGATGAGCTGCCGGATGTCGCCTGCGGCTACAACCACCACTACTTCGTCAGCGCGCGCAGTGGCGGCGACTTCACGTTCACGCTGTCCGACTGGGACCGCGGTATCGAAAGCTGGCGCTTCAATCTGCCCGTGGATGGACCGACTGCCGACAACGTGATCGCCAGCACTGTCTTCGACCGCACCTTGCTGCGCGCGGGCGAGACTGTGCACATGAAGCACATCCTGCGCCGCCATGTGCAGCAAGGCTTTGCGCTGGTCAAAGGTCCGGACAAAGTCTTCCTCCTGCACGAAGGCAGCGACACCAAATACGAGCTGCCTTTGAGCTGGAACGCCAACGGCAGCGCTGCCAATGACTGGCCCATTCCGCAGGACGCCAAGCAAGGCTGGTACGCCGTGCTGCTGGATGGCCGCGAAGCAGGCCGCTTCCGCGTCGAGCAGTTCCGCGTGCCGACCATGAAGGCGACCCTGCAGGGGCCAAAAGAACCGGCAGTTCAGCCGAAACAAATAACGCTGGACGCGCAGCTGATGTATCTGTCCGGCGGTGCGGCAGGCGGCGCGCCCGTCAAGCTGCGCACCATGGTCGAGCCGAAGCCGGTGCAGTTCAGCGATTACGATGGCTTCAGCTTCGCAGCAGGCGACGTGAAGGAAGGCGTTGAGCGCGCGGCGCCTGCATTTGACGAGGACGAGGGCGATTTCGAAGAAGGCGAGGGTGGCGAAACGGCGGGCGCTGTTGCCACGCGCAGCCTGACGATGGACAAGGCGGGCGGCGCGCGCATCACGATCGAACAGCTGCCAGCGATTACCACGCCGCGCGATCTGCTGGCTGAAATGTCCTGGCAGGACGCGAACGGCGAAACGCTCAGTTCCTCCACGCGCATCCCGCTGTGGCCATCAGGCGTGGTAGTCGGCATTCAGCCCGATGGCTGGGTGGCCAGCAAGGACAAGCTGAAGTTCACCGTCGCCGTACTGGACGTGCAGGGCAAGCCAGTCGCCAACGCCCCGGTCACGGTGGACTATTTCCGGCGCCAGACCTATTCGCACCGCCGCCGTTTGATCGGTGGCTTCTACGCCTACGAGAACAGCAGCGAAATCAAGGCTCTTGGCCAGGCCTGTCGCGGCAATACGGACGCCAAGGGCTTGCTGATCTGCGAAGGGAAGGCGCCCGAATCGGGCAACCTGATCCTGCGCGCCGCGTCGCAAGATGGCGAAGGCCGCCGCGCCGTCACCCAGCGCGAAACCTGGGTGGCTGAAGGCGAGGACTGGTGGTTCGGCGCCACCGACAGCGACCGCATCGATCTGCTGCCCGAGCAGAAACGCTACGAGCCGGGCCAGGATGCCAGCTTCCAGGTGCGCATGCCGTTCCGCGAGGCGACTGCGCTGATCACGGTCGAACGCGAGGGCGTGATCGATACGTATGTGCGCCAGTTAAGCGGCAAAGAGCCAGCCTTCACGATTCCGGTGAAAGCCAACTATGCACCAAACGTGTATGTGTCCGCGCTGGTGGTGCGCGGCCGCGTGGCCGGTGTGGCGCCGACCGCGTTGGTCGATCTTGGCAAACCAGCCTACAAGCTGGGTATCGCGCCGCTGCGCGTGGGCTGGTCCGCCAATGAGCTGAAAGTGCAGATCGCTGCGGACAAACAGGTCTACAAAGTGCGCGACAAGGCGGCCGTAAAAGTCAGCGTGCGCCGCGCTGATGGCAGCATTCCGCCAGCCGGCACCGAGATCGCGCTGGCGGCTGTCGATGTCGGCTTGCTGGAGCTGATGCCCAACACCAGCTGGGATCTGCTGGAAGCCATGATGCAGCAGCGCCGCCTGCAAGTGCAGACGGCCACCGCGCAAATGCAGGTGGTCGGCAAGCGGCACTTCGGCCGCAAGGCTGTTGCGCACGGTGGCGGCGGCGGCAAGGGGGCAGGCCGTGAACTGTTCGACACGCTGCTGTTCTGGAACGCGCGCATCGTGCTGGACGCAAACGGTGAGGCGACCGCCCAGGTGCCGCTGAACGATTCATTGACCGCTTTCCGCATCGTTGCCATCGCCACCGGTGGCGCTGAGCTGTTCGGCACGGGCCGCACCGATATCCGCAGCACGCAGGATGTGATGCTGCTTTCCGGCCTGCCGCCGATGGTGCGCGAGGGTGACCGCTTCCGCGCGGGCTTCACACTGCGCAATACGACAGAAGCGCCGCTCAAGGTCGAACTGGTGGCCAGTGTCTCCGGCAAGGCCTTGCCGGTGCAGAGCGTGACAGTGGCGCCGGGCGAAGCGCGCGAGATCGGCTGGGACTACGCGGTGCCAGCCGGTGTGACCGAACTCGCCTGGGACGTGAGCGTCCGCGCCGGCGACAATTCGTCGGGGGCCGACAGGCTGCGCGTCAAGCAGGCCGTCAAAGCCGCTGTGCCGGTGCGCACGCTTCAGGCCACATTGCTGCAGCTGGACGGCCCGCAATCGATGAAGGTCGCCGCACCAGCCGACGCGATGCCTGGCCGCGGCGGCGTGCAGACCCTGTTCACGGCGCGCCTGGCTGACGAATTGCCCGGCGTGCGCGAGTACATGCAGCTCTATCCCTACACCTGCATCGAGCAGCAGGCTTCGCGCGCCGTTGCGCTGCGCGACGCGAAGATGTGGGACGCCACTGCCGGCAAGCTGGCCAGCTATCTCGATGAGGATGGCCTGCTCAAATACTTCCCGATGATGGAGCGGGGCAGCGATGCGCTGACGGCCTATGTGCTGTCCGTAGCCGACGAAGCCGGCTACGTGGTGCCCGAGATGCAGAAAGCCCGCATGCTCGATGCGCTGGAAGGCTTTGTCTATGGCCGCATCGTGCGCGGCTCGCCGCTGGCGACGGCCGATCTGGCTGTGCGCAAGCTGTCCGCACTGGAAGCCCTGTCGCGGGTGAAGCGTGTGAAGCCGAATATGCTCGAATCCTTCACGATTGCGCCCAATTTGTGGCCGACGTCCGCTGTGATCGACTGGTACTTGATCCTTCAGCGCACGCCGTCATTGCCGGAGCATGCAGCACGCATGAAGGAGGCCGACCAGATCCTGCGCACCCGCCTGAACCTGCAAGGCACGATCATGACCTTCTCGACGGAACGCAGGGACGACTGGTGGTGGCTGATGGTATCCACCGACGCCAACGCGAACCGCCTGATGCTGGCCGTGCTTGACCAGCCATCGTGGCAGGCCGACATGGGGCGTCTGGCGCGCGGCGCATTGAGCCGTCACAAGAAAGGCCATTGGAGCACGACGGTGGCCAATGCCTGGGGTGTGCTGGCGCTGGAGAAGTTCTCGAAGAAATTCGAGTCCGAGCCGGTCGCCGGCAGCAGCACCGCGGCGCTGGCGGGCGCCAGCAAGAGCGTGACGCTGACGACGGATACGAAGAACGCCAGTGTGCTGCTGCCTTGGCCGCGCGGCACGGAGGAACTGCAGCTGAAGCATACAGGCACCGGCAAGCCCTGGGCTACGGTGCAGAGCCGCGCCGCGATTCCGCTGAAGGAGCCGCTGTCGAGCGGCTACACGATCCGCAAGACCATCACGCCAGTCGATCAATCGTCCAAAGGCTCATGGTCGCGCGGCGATGTGTACCGCGTGCGGCTGGAATTGGAAGCGCAGAGCGATATGACCTGGGTGGCGGTGGATGATCCGATTCCGGCCAGTGCGAGTGTGCTGGGCACGGGATTGGGCAGTGATTCGAAAATTCTGACCACCGGCGAGAAGCAGCAGGGCGGCTGGGTGTGGCCGGCCTTCCAGGAGCGCACCTTCGAAGCCTTCCGCAGCTATTTCGAGTATGTCCCGAAAGGCAAATGGACGGTGGAGTACACGGTGCGCCTGAATAATCCCGGCCAGTTCGTGCTGCCGCCGACGCGCGTCGAAGCGATGTATAGCCCGGAGATGTTTGGCGAACTGCCGAACGCTCCCGTGACGGTGAAATGAAGCGCTGCGCATTTGCACTGCTGCTGCTCGCAGGGGCCGCCTCCGCCGCGCCGAGCTACGAGCAGGTCAGGGCGGCCTGGCGCTCGTCCGACGCTGTCCTGCTGGACCGCCACGGCGAGCCGTTGCAGACGCTGCGTATTGGCCTGCAGTCGCGGCGACAGCAGTGGACCATGCTGACTGACATATCGCCCGCGCTGCCGCTGGCCGTCTTGGAGGCAGAGGACCAGCGCTTCATGCAGCACAGCGGCGTGGACTTGCAGGCGATGGGGCAGGCGGCCTGGGACAATCTGTTCCGCAAACGTCCGCGCGGCGCATCCACCATCACGATGCAGCTGGCGGCCATGCTCGATCCGCATTTGCAGCCCGCCAGTGCAGGCGGACGAACCCTGTCGCAGAAGTGGGACCAGATGAAGGAAGCGCGCGAGCTTGATGCCGCCTGGACCAAGCAGCAGATTCTGGAGGCTTATCTGAATCTGGCGAATTTTCGCGGCGAGCTGCAAGGCGTGGGCGCCGCCGCGCATGGCTTGTTTGGCAAAGAGCCGTCGGGCCTGACGATGGGCGAATCGGCCATCCTCGCGGCCCTGCTGCGGGGGCCGCAAGCAGCGCAGAAGATGGTCGCGCGGCGCGCATGCGCGCTGGCGGCAGAGCTGAAGTCAACCACCAGCTGCCGCGATATCGAGGCAGATGCCATGCTGGCCTTCAACCGTCCTCCCGTCATGCCGGCATTGCCGCCAGCCGCGCATGCCGCACGCCTGCTGCTTAAATCGCCCGGACAACAGGAGCGCAGCACTCTGGATGCGAACTTGCAGCACTACGCGCAGGATGTGCTGCGCCAGCAGATCATGTCCCTGCGCGAACGCAATGTGAATGATGGCGCGGTGCTGGTGCTGGATAACGCCAGCGGTGAGATCCTGGCCTACGTCGGCAATGCAGGCGGCACGGAAGTCGATGGTGTCGCCTCACTGCGCCAGGCCGGTTCCACGCTCAAACCTTTCCTGTACGAGCTGGCGCTGGAGCGCAAGCTGATTACCGCCGCTTCGTTGATGGACGATTCGCCGATCGATATTTCGACCAGCTCCGGCCTCTACATCCCGCAGAACTATGACCGCGAGTTCAAAGGCTACGTCAGCGCGCGCACCAGTCTTGCGAGTTCGCTCAATGTGCCGGCTGTGCGTACGCTGGTGCTGGTGGGACTGGACCGCTTCAATGAGCGCCTGCATGCGCTGGGTTTCGACAGCCTGACCGAGTCGCCGGACTACTACGGCTATTCGCTGGCACTGGGCTCCGCCGAAGTCACTTTGCTGGAATTGGCCAACGCCTACCGCACGCTGGCGAACGGCGGCAAGCACAGTCCGATCACGCTGCGCCTCAATGTGAAGCCGGAGGCAGCGCGCGCGGTGCTCGATCCGGCTGCGACGTTTGTGGTGGGCGATGTCCTGTCGGACCGCGCCGCGCGCAGCCTGACCTTCGGGCTGAAGAATGAGTTGGCCGCGACTTACTGGGCCGCCGTGAAGACGGGCACCAGCAAGGACATGCGCGACAACTGGTGTATTGGCTACAGCACGCGCTACACGGTCGCGGTGTGGGTCGGGAATTTCGTGGGACAGCCGATGTGGGACGTCTCCGGCGTAAGCGGCGCAGCGCCCGTGTGGCGCGACGTGATGGACTATCTGCACCGCAGCGCGCCCGCGCCGGCGCCTGTGCCGCCGCGCGGCCTGGTGCAGCGTGAGGTGCGCTTTCAGCCAGCCGTGGAGCCCGCGCGCGCCGAGTGGTTCCTGAATGGCACGGAGACGCCGGAAGTAGTGCTGGTGGCCGAACACCAGCGCGCGCCGCGCATTCTCTATCCCGCCGACGCCAGCATCCTCGCATTGGACCCGGATATCCCACAAGACCGACAGCGGGTGGTGTTCGAAGCGCAGGCTGCGCAAGGCCTGCAATGGCAGCTCAACGGCCAACTGCTCGGCCCCGCCGACCGCAGTTACAGCTGGCAGCCGACGCCGGGTGAGCATGAGCTGATCCTGACCGATGGCGCGAAAGCCATCGCGCGCGCTACGTTCCACGTGCGAGGCGAAAAGCTTAATTGAGCAGGGCCTCTTGCGCGTAGGCCTTCATGTGATCAATGAAGGCGCGCAGTTTTGGCATGACCTGTGCACGGCTGGGAAAGTAGATGAAAAGGCCGGGGGACGAAGCCGCGTAATCCGCCAGCACTTCCACCAATTGCCCGGACGCGAGTTGTTCGGCGGCCAATGGCGCGGGCAGTTGCGCCAGGCCGGCGCCGCCGAGCGCCGCGGACAGCATGGTCGGCATATCGTTGACGATCATTGAGCCCGTCACCGCGAGGTCGTGCGGGCCATCGGCCTCCAGAACGCGCCATGGCGCCACGGTGCCGTTGGAGCGCCGTATCCTCACGCAGGAATGGTTGGCCAGATCGGCTGGCGTGGCTGGGTGCCCGCAGCGCGCGAGATAGTCCGGGCTGGCAAGCATCGCGAGGCGCAGGGGAGGCGTGAGGCGCAGCGCGACCATGTCCGGGTCGATGAATTCGCCCATGCGGATGCCTGCGTCGAAGCCATCCCTCGCCAGGTCTGCCAGTTCTTCGCTGGCGACCACTTCCACCACCACGTCGGGGTAGCGCGCGCTGAACGACGCCAGCACCGGCTGCAGAATGATCTGCACCACCGAGCGCGGCACCGTCAGGCGCAGCAGGCCGGAGGGTTTGGCGCCCAGTTCGCGTGCGGCCGCGGTTGCGGACACGATAGCGTCGAAAGCGGGGCGCGCCTGCTCCAGGAAGCGCTGGCCCGCTTCCGTCAGGCCTACGCTGCGCGTAGTGCGCGTGAACAGGGCGACGCCCACGCGCGCTTCCAGCGCCCGCACGGCCTGGCTGATGGCGGAGGGCGTGATGTCCAGATCGGCGGCAGCCTGGCGAAAACTGCGGCGCTCGGCCACGCGCACGAAGGCTTCCACGCCGTCCAGCGCTCCACGGGGGATTGTGTAGTCCTGCTTCATAGTGCGTGCAGATTAGCCCCGTTTATCCCGCGGTGCAAGCGCCCTAGACTTCCGGCATCGCATATCAACCGGAGAATCCCTATGAACGGCCAGCTTGCCTTTTTTGTCAGTGTCTTATTCGGGCTGTCGGCCTGGAGCGCGGTCGGCGCCATGTATTTATGGCCTTGGTTGCGCAAGCAGCCGCGCGAAGACGCGCTGAAGCCGCTGCTCACCCTGCATGCGTTCCGCTATATCGGCCTGTCTTTCCTGGTACCGGGTGTGGTCGCGGCGGACCTGCCGATGACGTTTGCCCGCAGCGCGGCCCTGGGTGACCTGGCCGCCGCCGTGCTGGCCCTGCTGGCGCTGGCCTTCCTGCGCAGCGGCCTGGGAACGGCGCTTCTCTGGATCTTCAATGTGTGGGGCAGCGTTGACCTGCTGAATGCATTCTTCCAGGCTGGCGCCTCCGGCCTGTACCCGGGACAGTTCGGCGCCGCTTACTTCCTGCCGACCACAATTGTGCCGCTGCTGCTGGTCACCCATGTGCTGATGTTCCGGCTAATAAAAAAGCCGGCGCGAGGCCGGCTTTTTGAAGGACAGGGTGCTGCTTAGTCGCGGCTGCCGCCCAGGCCCAGCAGGGCCAGCAGATTGGTGAAGATGTTGTACACGTCCAGGTACAGGGCCAGGGTGGCGGTGATGTAATTGGTCTCGCCACCGTTGACGATGCGCTGCACGTCAAACAGGATGAAGGCCGAGAAGATACCGATCGCCAGCACGGAAATCGTGATCGCCAGGGCGCCCATGCCCAGGAAGACGTTGGCCACCGATGCCAGCAGCAGCACGATCACGCCAGCGAACAGCCACTTGCCCATCATCGAGAAGTCGCGCTTGGCCACGGTTGCGTAGCTGGCCAGCGCCAGGAACACGCAAGCCGTACCGCCGAACGCCGTCATGATCAGCTGGCCGCCATTGCTGAACTGCAGGGTGTGCGTCAGCAGCGGGGTGAGCATCAGGCCCATGAAGAAGGTAAAGCCCAGCAGCAGGGCGACGCCCAGGCCGCTATCCTTATTGCGCTCGATACCATAAATCAGACCGTAGGCCACGCCGAAGAACAGGATCAGGCCCAGGAAGCCGCGCGGCATAGGGAAGCCGAAGGCCACGCCCAGGGCGGCGCCCAACACGGTCGGGATCATCGACAGGGCCAGCAGCCAGTAAGTATTGCGCAGGACTTTGTTGCGGGTGGCAACGGTGCTGCCCGGCAGATCATAGACAGAATTCAGATTACGTTCCATTGAAAAGCTCCTTAGACGGTACGGTGTACCTCTTAATAAAAGCATAGCATGCAGGGTGGGGAAAGGGGAAATCCGGCCCTTAGGGGCGGCTTAAACCAGCGGTCGCAGGGAATTCCCTGCCGCGCTATCGGATATCCGGGGTGTTCTATGGTAAAATCGAAGGTTGATCCAGATATCAATTTTGTTTTAAACCTTTCTTTTTATTGGAGTTTTTCATAATGGCAATCGAACGCACCCTGTCGATCATCAAACCGGACGCAGTAGCCAAGAACGTTATCGGCCAGATCTACAGCCGTTTCGAAGGCGCCGGCCTGAAGGTCGTAGCTGCTCGCATGACCCAACTGTCCCGCGCTGAAGCTGAAGGCTTCTACGCAGTGCACGCTGCCCGTCCTTTCTTCAAGGATCTGGTGGACTTCATGATTTCCGGCCCTGTGATGATTCAGGCTCTGGAAGGTGAAGGCGCGATCGCCAAGAACCGCGACCTGATGGGCGCTACCGACCCGAAGAAAGCAGAAAAAGGCACCATCCGCGCCGATTTCGCTGACTCCATCGACGCGAACGCTGTGCACGGTTCCGACGCAGCTGAAACCGCTGCTGTGGAAATCGCTTACTTCTTCCCAGCACTGAACGTTTACTCCCGTTAATTTTCTGTAACGGTTGTACTGTAGTAAAGTAGTATTGCGCTTGCCCCGGTCCCCTGGTCCGGGGCAAAGGCATTTTGAATATTGAGCAAGAAATGACGGAAACGACCCTCACCAACCTGCTGGATCTCGATCCGGAGCAATTAGTCGCCTACTGCGCAGAGTTGGGTGAGAAGCCTTTCCGCGCCAAGCAGCTGCAACGCTGGATTCACCAGTTCGGTGCGTCCGACTTTGATAGCATGACCGACCTCGCGAAATCCCTGCGCGAGAAGCTGAAGACGCGCGCCCACATCACGGCGCCGGCCGTCATCAGCGACCATACTTCCGCCGACGGCACCCGCAAATGGCTGGTGGACGTGGGCAATGGCAATGCCGTGGAAACCGTGTTCATCCCGGAAGAAAACCGCGGCACCCTGTGCATCTCGACCCAGGCCGGCTGCGCCGTGAACTGCCGCTTCTGCTCCACCGGCAAGCAAGGCTTCAACCGCAACCTGACCGTGGGCGAAATCATCGGCCAGCTGTGGATGGCCGAATTCGCGCTGCGCCAGACCAAGGGCATCGAACCGGGTCCGAAAGGCGAGCGCCAGATCACCAACGTGGTCATGATGGGCATGGGCGAGCCCCTGCTGAATTACGGCCCGACCGCCACCGCGCTCAAGCTGATGCTGGACGATAACGCCTACGGCCTGTCGCGCCGCCGCGTGACCCTGTCCACATCGGGCGTGGTGCCAATGATCGACAAGCTGTCGCAGGATGTGCCGGTCGCGCTGGCCGTCTCGCTGCACGCTTCCAACGACAAGCTGCGCGACGAGCTCGTGCCGCTGAATAAGAAGTACCCGCTGTCCGAACTGCTGGCTGCGTGCAAACGCTACCTGGAATTCGCGCCGCGTGATTTCATCACCTTCGAATACTGCATGCTCGATAACTACAACGATAGCGACGAGCATGCGCGCGAGCTGATCGCCCTGGTGAATCACCCGGAATACGGCATTAACTGCAAGTTCAATCTGATTCCTTTCAACCCCTTCCCGGAATCGGGCCTGCTGCGCTCCAAGAACCCGCGCATCAAGGCTTTCGCTGAGATTCTGATGAACGCGGGCATCGTGACCACCATCCGCAAGACGCGCGGCGACGATATCGACGCGGCCTGCGGCCAGCTGGCAGGCGAGGTGAAAGACCGTACCCGCGTGCAGGAGCGTATGGGCAAGATGACCGAGTATCAGCAGAAGTACGGCGCCGATTTCGGCAAGATTGTGGAGATCCGTTCCTGATGACCGACTTCGCCCAGCGCCGCAGCCTGCGCCTGGCCGCCGTTGCGCTGGCCGTTGTTTTGGCTGGCTGCGCGGGGACCGGCACTAACCCCAGCGGCAAGGAAGAACTGAAGACCGCGTCCGATACGACGTCGGCCCAGAAGCGCGCCGACATCCGCATGCAGCTGGCGGTCGGCTACTTCGAGCAGGGGCAACTGCCGACTGCGCTGGACGAGATCAAGAAGGCGATTGCCGCCGACCCGACGTATGCCGATGCTTACGGCATGCGCGCCGTGATCTACATGCGCATGGGCGAAAAGGAACTGGCGAACGATAACTTCCTGCATGCGCTGAAGCTGGCGCCAGATCATCCGGAACTGAACAACAACTACGGTTCCTATCTGTGCCAGAACGGCAAAGTGCGGGAATCGTTCAAGTATTTCGATGCGGCGCTGGGCAATCGCATGTACCAGTCGCCGGCGAGTGCGCTGAACAATGCGGGCGATTGCGCCCTGAAGATCAAGGACTACGGTCTGGCGGAAAAATACCTGCTGCAGGCGTTGCAGCTGACGCCGGACCTGCCGATTACGAACGCCAACCTGGCCAAGGTGTATTACCAGCGCCGCGATTACACGCGCGCGAATTTCTTTATCACTCGGCTGGGCAAAGTGGCGAAGACGGATAGCCTGTCAGCCGATATATTGTGGCTGGCGATTAAGGTGCAGCACAAAATGGGTGACCAGGGTGCGGAGCAAGGCTGGGTGACCCAGCTGCGTCGTCACCATGCGGATTCGCCCGAGTACGCTGCGTATCAACGTGGGGCGTTTGATGAGTGAGACAGGGGTACCAATGGAAGAATGGCAGGAAGAGCCGAAACATCAGCGTCATGCTTCTACGCCCGGAGCAGAGCTGAAGGCCGCGCGTGAAGCGATGGGCCTGTCGGTGGAACAGATTTCGGACCAGCTGAAGCTGGCGCAGCGTCAGGTCATCGCGATTGAAAACGCGGACTACGATGCTTTGCCAAATATGGCTGTCACGCGCGGTTTCATCCGCGCCTACGCCAAAGCCGTGCGCCTCGATCCGGCGCCGCTGGTGGCGATGGTTGAAGTGGAGGGCGCAGCCGGCCACGCGACGGCGACCGTGCGTCCAACCAAGGTCACTGCCTCGTTCAGCGAATCGCGTTTTCCGACGCTGACTGAACGCCAGTCCAAGCCGGTTGGCGCCATTGTGGCCGGCATTGGCGTGGTGGCCCTGATCGCCGTTGCCGGCGCTTGGAAGGCTGGCTATATTTCGCCGGCGACCTTCGGCGCGAAGAATCCGGCTGTTGTGACGGAGACGCCGGCACCCGAGACCACGACGGCCGCTCCGGTAGCCGCGCAGCCTGCCGATCAGGCGCCGCTGCAGTCGCCGTCCGTGCCGCTGATTTCCGTACCGCCGCCAGCAGGCAGCGCGTCCAATGCACCGGCCGTGGTGCCTGGCGCTGGCGTGAATCCAGCTCCGGCGGCACCGGCAACCGCGCCTGGCGCAACGACTGCTGCACCGGCTGGCGTGACCGCGCCGGCACCGGCCAGCGCGCAGCCAGCGCAGGCAACTCCGGCCGCAACCGCGGCGGGAGCTGCTGCGCCGGCGGGCAAGCCTGCAGCACCTGCACCTGCACCTGCATCGGCTGCGGCGCAGCCTGTCGCGCAAGCGCCGGTGGCGGCAATGCCTGCCCCGGCTGCGGCCGTACCGGCAGCCGCGCCTGCCGCAGGTGGCGGCAAGCTGGTGCTGAAAGTGAATGAAGATTCGTGGATCGAGATTCGCCGTCCGGGCTCGAACTCGCTGATCGCGCGCCTGGTGAAGGCGGGCGACACGCAGAGCTTTGACGTGCGTGCGAAGGACCTGATCATCGTCGGCAAGCCGTCCGGCGTGCAGGCGACCCTGCAAGGTGCGCCGCTGGACCTGCCGCAAGTACCGGGTGGCACCATCTCTCGCGTCAACATCAAGTAAAGAGTGAAGCACATGACCGATTCGAACAACCCCATCCCTTCGGGACCTCTGGCACGCCGCGCCAGCCGCCGCGTGCTGGTGCAGTACGGTGAGCGCAAGATCTGGGTAGGCGGCGACGCGCCGGTCGTCGTGCAATCGATGACGAATACCGACACCGCCGATGCCGTGGCGACCGCGATCCAGATCAAGGAACTGGCGCGCGCCGGCTCCGAGCTGGTGCGCCTGACGGTGGACCGTCCGGAAGCCGCAGCTGCCGTGCCGTATATCCGCGACCAGCTGGACAAGATGGGCGTCGACGTGCCGCTGGTGGGCGACTTCCACTACAACGGCCACACCTTGCTGACCGATTATCCTGACTGCGCCGCTGCGCTGTCGAAGTACCGCATCAACCCGGGCAATGTGGGCAAGGGCGCCAAGCGCGATACGCAATTCGCACAGATGATCGAAGTGGCGGCGAAACACGACAAGCCGGTGCGCATCGGCGTCAACTGGGGCTCGCTGGATCAGGCCCTGCTGGCGCGCATCATGGACGAAAACGCGGCCCGCGAAAATCCGTGGAGTGCGCAAGCCGTGATGTACGAGGCGCTGATCACCTCCGCCATCGAGAATGCGCAGCGCGCCGAAGAACTGGGCCTGGCCCGCGACAAAATCATCCTGTCCTGCAAAGTCTCCGGCGTGCAGGACCTGATCGCCGTTTACCGCGAACTGGGCAAGCGCTGCGACTATCCGCTGCACCTGGGCCTGACTGAAGCGGGCATGGGCAGCAAGGGCATCGTGGCGTCGACCGCCGCGCTGTCGGTGTTGCTGCAGGAAGGCATCGGCGACACCATCCGCATTTCGCTGACCCCGGAACCGGGCGGCGACCGCACCAAGGAAGTGGTGGTAGGCCAGGAAATCCTGCAGACCATGGGCCTGCGCAAATTCACCCCGATGGTGATTGCCTGCCCGGGCTGTGGCCGTACCACGTCCACCGTGTTCCAGGAACTGGCGGACGATATCCAGAGCTACCTGCGCGAACAGATGCCTGAATGGAAAAAACTCTACCCCGGCGTGGAGGCGATGAACGTGGCCGTGATGGGCTGCATCGTCAACGGACCGGGCGAGTCGAAGCACGCCAATATCGGCATCAGCCTGCCCGGCACTGGCGAATCGCCGGCCGCGCCGGTGTTTGTCGACGGCCAGAAAGTGGCGACCCTGCGCGGTGAAGGCATCGTGCAGGAGTTCCAGACCATCGTGCTCGATTACGTGAAAAAGAACTACAGCAAAGCAGCTTAATAAAATGTCCAAAGCCGAAAAGATTACCGGCGTAAAGGGGATGAACGATCTCCTGCCGTCCGAAGCCCACTTGTGGGAACTGTTTGAAAACACCGCGCAGTCGGTGCTGCAAAGCTATGGCTTCCAGCAGATCCGCACGCCGATCGTGGAAGAAACGCGCCTGTTCACGCGCGCCATCGGCGCCGTGACCGACATCGTGGAAAAGGAGATGTACTCCTTCGAAGACTCCATGAACGGCGACAAGCTGACCCTGCGTCCTGAAGGCACGGCCGGTGTAGTGCGCGCGGTGATCGAGCACAATCTGGTGTACGAAGGCCCGAAGCGCGTGTGGTACAAGGGACCGATGTTCCGCCACGAGCGTCCGCAGCGCGGCCGCTACCGCCAGTTCCACCAGTTCGGCGCGGAAGCCGTGGGCTTCACCGGTCCGGACGTGGACGCCGAAATGATCATGATGTGCCGCCGCCTGTGGGATGATCTGGGCCTGCAGAACGTGCGCCTGGAACTGAACTCCATCGGCGACGCCGAAGAGCGCGCGCGCCACCGCGTGGACCTGATCGCCTACCTGCAGCAGCACGAAGAGCTGCTGGACGCGGAAGCCAAGCGCCGCCTGAACACCAACCCGCTGCGTATCCTGGACACCAAGAACCCGGCCATGCAGGCCATGGTGAACGGCGCGCCGAAGCTGCTGGACTATCTGGGTGAGGAATCGCTGGCCCACTTCAATGGCGTGAAGAAGATCCTGGACATGAACGCCATCCAGTACACCGTCAACCCGCGTCTGGTGCGCGGCCTGGATTACTACAACCGCACCGTGTTCGAATGGGTGACCGACGAACTGGGTGCGCAGGGTACCGTGTGCGCCGGCGGCCGTTATGACCCTCTGATCGAAATGTCGGGCGGTAAGCCAACGCCTGCGGTCGGTTTCGCGATGGGCATCGAGCGCCTGATCGAATTGATGAAAGGCCTGGGCGACACCGCCCAGCCACGCCAGTGCGACGTGTACATGGTGCACCAGGGCGATGAAGCGCAGATGCAGAGCTTTGTGCTGGCCGAGCGCCTGCGCGATGCGGGCCTGGATGTGATCCTGCACTGCGCTGCGGCCAGCGGCGCGGGCAGCTTCAAGTCGCAGATGAAGAAGGCGGACGGCAGCGGTGCTTCCTACGCGGTCATCATCGGCGAAGACGAAATCGCCAACAAGGCAGCCAATGTGAAAGCGCTGCGCGGCGAAGAAAGCGAACAGCAGCAAGCCACCGTGCCGTTTGAAGGCGTGGTGGATTACATCGTGGATCAGATCGCAGGCTGTGGAGACGAATGCGACGATCCGACCCATCACCACCACTCCCACTACCATTAATCGATAAAGCGATAAAGACAGAACCATGGCATACGATCTCGAAGAACAAGAACAGCTTGCTACTCTCAAGGCGTGGTGGGCGAAATACGGCAATGCGAGCACCTGGGTGATCATCGCGGGCCTGGCGGCTTATTCGGGTTGGACCGGCTGGAACTACTACCAGCGCAACCAGGCAGCGCAAGCATCCGTGCTGTTTGAAGACCTGCAAGGCAATATCGGCAAGGACAACGCCAAGGTGCTGCGTACCGCCGGCGACATCGAATCGAAATTCGGCAGCACCGCTTACGCGCAAATGTCCGCGCTGTCGGCTGCCAAGTCGTCCTTCGATGCGAAGGATCTGAAGTCCGCCAAGGCCCAGCTGCAATGGGTGATCGATCATGGCAACGACGAATACAAAGCCATCGCGCAAATCCGCCTGGCCGGCGTGCTGCTGGACGAGAAAGCGTACGACGAAGCGCTGAAGCTGGTGTCCGGCGAAGCGCTGCCGCAGTTCAAGGCTGCCGCTGCTGACCGCAAGGGCGATATCCTCGCCGCACAGAACAAGCTGGAGGAAGCGCGCGCTGCTTACAAGACCGCGCTGGAATCGAGCGACAAGAAGAGCCCGGGCCGTCAGCTGATCCAGCTGAAGCTCGAATCGATCGGCGGCACCGTACCGGAAGAGAAGGCCTAATCGCATGCGCGTTACTGGAAAAGTTATTGCACTGAGCGTGATGGCGCTGGCCATCTCCGGCTGCAGCACCATGAGCAAGCTGAATCCGTTCAAGAAGGAAGACAAGAACGCTCCCGCCAAGCTGGTCGAGCTGAAGTCGCCGATTCCTGCCAAGATCGTGTGGAAGCACTCGATGAACAAGGCGGGCGCCAACGTGTTCAACCCGGCCCTGGTCAACGGCAGCGTGTTCGTGGCCGATGCGGACGGCAATGTGGACCGCCTGGATGCCAACAGCGGCAAACAGCAGTGGCATGTCAAGGCCGGCACCGACCTGACGGCAGGCGTAGGCAGCGATGGCACCGTGGTCGTTGTGGGCGGCGTCAAGGGCAAGGTCCTGGTGTTCGATGCCAATAGCGGCAAGGAGCTGTGGACCACCCAGGCTTCCAGCGAGATCCTGTCGACGCCGGTGATTGGCGGCGGCAATGTGATCGTGCGCAGCGTGGACAACAAGATCACCGCCTACGATGAGAAGACGGGCGAAAAGCGCTGGTTCATTCAGCGTCCGACCCCGGCTCTGACCCTGCGCAATGCGCCGGGCATGGTCATCGCAGGCACCAATGTGGTGGCGGCGCAGCCGGCCGGCCGCATGCTGGGCCTGGCCCTGAGCAATGGCGTGCCGCGCTTTGAAGTGCCGGTCGCGGAGCCGAAGGGCGCCACGGAACTGGAGCGCGTGTCCGACATCGGCGGCACTCCGGTGGTGTTCGACCAGGACATCTGCACCGTGACCTTCCAGGGCAAGGTAGGCTGCTTCGACGTGAACACGGGCGTGGCCCGCTGGACCAAGGATGCCTCGTCTGACGTGGGCGTGTCGGTGGATCAGCGCTTCGTCTTCGTGGCGGACGACAAGGGCAGCGTGATTGCCTACGCCCGCGACGGCGGCGCCAGCGCCTGGAAAGTGGACACCCTGGCCAACCGCCAGCTGTCCACCCCGCTGTCCTTCGGCCGCCTGGTGGCCGTGGGCGACTATGATGGATATGTGCACTTCCTGTCGCGGGAAGATGGCACGTTGTTAGGTCGAGTCTCGCTCGACAGCAGCGCGATTAAGTCCGTGCCGCTGTTGTCCGGCTCGAATATGATCGTTCAAACCCAAGCAGGAACAGTGGCCGCCATCGCGGCCGAGTAATAAGAAGAAAATGAAGCCGGTAATCGCACTCGTAGGTCGCCCGAACGTCGGGAAGTCGACCTTATTCAATCGTCTGACCCGCTCGCGCGACGCGCTGGTGGCGGACTTGCCTGGTCTGACGCGTGACCGTCACTATGGCGAGGGCCGCGTCGGCGACCGCCCGTTCCTGGTCATCGATACCGGCGGCTTTGAGCCGGTTGCGAAGGAAGGCATCATGTTCCAGATGGCCCTGCAGACCAAGCAGGCCGTCGCGGAAGCGGACGTGGTGGTGTTCCTGGTGGATGGCCGCCAGGGCATGACTCCGCACGACAAAACCATTACCGACTTCCTGCGCAAGTCGGGCCGTCCGGTGCTGCTGGTGGTGAACAAGGCGGAAGGCATGCGCTATACGGCGGCCGTGTCCGACTTCTACGAGCTGGGCCTGGGCGATCCGTATGCGATTTCCGGCGCCCATGGCGACGGCGTGCACGATCTGGTGAACGAGGCGCTGGACAAGGCCTTCGCCTCGCGCCCGGCCGATGAAGACGAGCTGCTGCCGTCCGAACGCGGCGTGAAGATCGCGCTGGTGGGCCGCCCGAACGTGGGCAAGTCCACCCTGATCAACACCCTGGTGGGCGAAGAGCGCGTAATCGCCTTCGACATGCCGGGCACCACGCGCGACTCGATCGAGATTCCGTTCGAGCGCGATGGCAAGCACTACACCCTGATCGACACGGCCGGTATCCGTCGCCGCGGCAAGGTATTCGAAGCGATCGAGAAGTTCTCGGTGGTGAAGACCCTGCAATCGATCTCGGAAGCGAACGTGGTGATCCTGATGCTGGATGCCCAGCAGGATATCTCGGAGCAGGATGCCCACATCGCCGGCTTCATTCTCGAATCCGGCCGCGCCCTGGTGCTGGCCGTGAACAAATGGGACGGCCTGCAATCGGACCAGCGCGACCAGGTGAAGATGGACCTGGACCGCAAGGTCGACTTCCTGAGCTGGGCCAAGACGCACTTTATTTCGGCGTTGAAGGGCACCAATATCGGCCCGCTGATGAAATCCGTGGACCAGGCTTATGCTGCGGCCACCGCCAATCTGCCGACGCCGAAGCTGACGCGCGCGCTGCAGGAAGCGATTGAGAAGCAGGAGCCGAAGCGCAAGGGCGGTACCCGTCCGAAGATGCGCTATGCCCACCAGGGCGGCCAGAATCCGCCGGTGATCGTCATCCACGGTAACTCGCTGGACGCGATTGCGGAGCCATATAAGCGTTACCTGGAAAAACACTTCCGTGACACTTTTAACTTGGTTGGTACTCCACTGCGCATAGAATTGCGCACCGGCAAGAATCCCTTTGCAAAAAGCGAGAAATAATCCTCGCGCACTCCTGCAGGATTCGAAAAAACAAGGTACAGTAGCTTTGGAGCATCCCCACGGCACTTGAATTCAAGAGTTTCGCCTCCAATTCTAGACAACAACATAAAACTGGAGCTGTTATGAGCAATAAAGGGCAATTGTTACAAGACCCATTCCTGAACGCGCTGCGTAAAGAGCACGTTCCTGTCTCGATCTACCTGGTCAACGGCATCAAGCTGCAAGGTCATATCGAGTCTTTCGACCAGTATGTGGTCCTGCTGCGTAACACCGTCACCCAGATGGTGTACAAGCATGCGATTTCTACGGTGGTGCCGGCCCGCGCCGTCAACCTGAATATCGAATCCTCTTCCGAGGCGGCGGAGTAAAGCCGTTCCTATGCGTGCAGCATTAGTCGGGGTAGATTTCGGACAGGGCGACTTTGCTGCCAGTATCGAGGAGCTGACGCTGCTCGCGCGTTCCGCGGGAGCAGAGCCGGTAACGACCATTACCGGCAAGCGGTCGTCGCCCGACGCCGCGTATTTCGTCGGCAGCGGCAAGGCGGATGAAATCGGCCTTGCCGTCCAGGACCACAAACTCGAAATCGTCATCTTCAATCACGCGCTGTCGCCCGCCCAGCAGCGCAATCTCGAAAAACGTCTCAGCGTCCGCGTGCTGGACCGCACCAGCCTGATCCTCGATATCTTCGCGCAGCGCGCCAAGAGCCACGAGGGTAAGCTGCAAGTGGAACTGGCACAGCTGCAGCACCTGTCCACCCGCCTGATCCGCGGCTGGACCCACCTTGAGCGTCAGAAGGGTGGTATCGGTCTGCGCGGCCCTGGTGAAACCCAGCTCGAAACCGACCGCCGATTGATCGGCGAGCGCGTGAAGATGCTGCGTACCCGCCTGGCCAAGCTGCGCAAGCAGCACGAGACGCAGCGCCGTGCGCGCAACCGCAACCACACCTTCTCGGTGTCGCTGGTCGGCTATACCAACGCCGGCAAGTCCACGCTGTTCAACGCCATGACCAAAGCCGGCGTCTACGTCGCGGACCAGCTGTTCGCCACCCTGGACACCACTTCGCGCCGCATCTACATGGGCGAAGAGGTCGGCAATGTCGTGCTGTCGGACACGGTGGGCTTCGTGCGCGAACTGCCGCACCAGCTGGTGGCGGCATTCCGCGCCACGCTGGAGGAAACCATCCACGCCGACCTGCTGCTGCATGTGGTCGATGGTTCCAGTCCGGTGCGCATGGAGCAGATCGAACAGGTCAATGCGGTGCTGCAGGAAATCGGCGCCGACCATATTCCACAGATCCTGGTATGGAACAAGATTGATGCGGCCGACCTTGAGCCGGCGGTCGAACGTGATGAGTATGATAAGATTTCCCGCGTCTTCATCAGCGCACGCACGGGTGCAGGGCTGGACCTGCTGCGCGAAGCAATCAGTGAAGCCGCCAAGGACGAGCAGGAAGCCGCCGCGCACCGGGAAGAACCGATGGCGCCGGACAGTATTTCCAACCTAATCCATGCTGGATCACACTAATAAAAACATGGCTTTTTCCTTTTTCAAGAAAAGACCCGGCCTGAATCTGTCGCTGAATGACCCGCGTTGGGGCAATAACCGCGATGGCAATAAGCAGGCGCAGGAGGGCAAGAAGCCCGGCGATGGCCCGCCCGATCTCGACCAGCTGTGGCGCGACTTCAATCAGCGCCTGAACGGCTTGTTCGGCGGTGGCCGCAACCGCAACAGCGGTAACGGCTCCGGCGGCGGCAGCGGCGGCGACATGAAGGGCGCCGGCTTTACCTTCGGCGCGGTGGCTTCGATTGCCGTGCTGGTATGGCTGGCATCCGGCGCCTTCATCGTGCAGGAAGGCCAGACCGGCGTCGTCACCACCTTCGGCAAATTCAGCCACACCACGCCGGCCGGTTTCAACTGGCGCTGGCCGTATCCGTTCCAGAACGATGAGACGGTGAACGTGTCGCAGGTGCGCACGGTGGAAGTGGGCTATCGCGGCAATGTGCGCTCCAAGCAGGCGCGCGAATCGCTGATGCTGACCGATGACGAGAACATTATCGACATCCAGTTCGCTGTGCAGTTCAAGCTGAAAGACCCGGTGGCCTGGCTGTACAACAACCGCGATGCGGAAGAAACCGTGCGCCAGGTGGCTGAGACGTCGATCCGCGAAGTGGTTGGCCGCAGCAAGATGGACTTCGTGCTGTACGAAGGCCGCGAGAAGGTGGCGCTGGAAACCCAGCAGCTGATGCAGACCATCCTGGACCGCTACGCGTCCGGTGTGCAGATCACCAATGTGACCATGCAGGGCGTGCAGCCGCCGGAGCAGGTGCAGGCCGCCTTTGACGACGCCGTGAAAGCCAGCCAGGACCGCGAGCGCCAGAAGAACGAAGGCCAGGCATATGCCAACGACGTGGTGCCGAAAGCCCGCGGCACCGCCTTCGCGCTGGTGCAGCAGGCGGAAGCCTATCGCGCCCAGACCGTGGAGAACGCGACCGGTAACGCCGACCGCTTCAAGTCGGTGCTGGCCGAGTACCAGAAAGCGCCGGGCGTGACGCGCGACCGCATGTACCTCGACACCATGCAGCAGATCTTCGCCAACACCACCAAGGTCATGGCCGATTCGCGCAATGGCAATAACCTGCTGTATCTGCCGCTGGACAAGCTGATTGCCCAGGTGGCCGCCGCCGATGCTGCGCGTGCCGCCTCGCAGACGCCGCCGCCACCTGCTGCCGTGCTTCTGACGCCGGACAACAGCATGCAGAACCTCGACCCGAACCGCCGCGACCTGCGTTCGCGCGATTCGTCCCGTGACCGGGAGAGCCGCTAATGAACCGACTCGTTACTTATCTGATTGCGACGTTTGTCGCTCTGATGCTGCTGTCTTCCACCGTGTTCGTGGTGGACCAGCGCAAGTTCGCCATCGTCTTCGCCCTGGGTGAAGTGAAGCAGGTCATCAGCGAACCAGGGCTGCACTTCAAGCTGCCGCCGCCGTTCCAGAATGTGCTGTATCTGGACAAGCGCATCCTGACCCTGGACAACCAGGACGCTGACCGCTTCATCACGGCCGAGAAGATGAACATCCTGGTCGACTCGTACGTGAAGTGGCGCATTACCGATCCACGCCTGTACTTCGTTTCCTTTGGTGGCGACGAGGGCAGGGCGCGTGACCGCATGTCGCAGATCGTCAAGGCAGCGCTGAACGACGCCATCACCAAGCGCACCGTGCGCGAAGTGATCTCGGGCCAGCGCGGCAAGGTGATGGACGAACTGCGCGGCAAGGTGGTGAATGAGGCCAAGCAGATCGGCGTCGACATCATCGACGTGCGCCTGAAGCGGGTCGATTATGTTGAGCAGATCAACAACTCGGTGTATGACCGCATGAAGGCCGAGCGCCTGCGCGTGGCGAACGAGCTGCGTTCCACCGGTGCGGCGGAATCCGAAAAGATCCGCGCCGACGCCGAGAAACAGCGTACCGTGATCCTGGCCGAAGCCTACCGCGACGCGGAGAAGATCAAGGGCGAGGGCGATGCCAAGGCGTCCCAGATCTATGCTGAAGCGTTTGGCCGCAATCCGGAGTTCTACAAGTTCTACCGTAGTCTGGAAGCTTATCGCGGCTCCTTCAAGTCGAAGGCGGACGTGATGGTGGTCGATCCGAACACCGAGTTCTTCAAATATTTCAAGGCCCCGGGCGCAGGCAAATAAGCCGTCCCAGCCAGCCAGAAAATGGGGACGGAACACAATTTCCGCCGAGGCGGCAAATGTGTTCCGTCCCCATTTTTTTTCCAGTTGAGCCACGTTTTCGCGTAGAATACGCGGTTTGGCTCTCCGGTTTTCCGGGCGGCGCACCTGCGCCTGCATTGTTTATCATTCAATAGATTCTTCCAATGCCGAATTGGCTTCTGCCTGAACACATTGCCGACGTCTTGCCGTCCGAAGCACGCAAGATTGAGGAGTTGCGCCGCCTGATGCTGGATAATTTCCGGCTGTATGGCTACGAGCTGGTCATGCCTCCACTGCTGGAATACGTCGAGTCCCTGATGACCGGCGCCGGCGAGGACAGCAACCTGCGCACCTTCAAACTGGTCGACCAGATTTCCGGCCGCATGCTGGGCCTGCGCCCGGACATGACGACCCAGGTGGCGCGTATCGATGCGCACCTGCTGAACCGTGCCACCGTGACCCGCCTGTGCTACTGCGGCTCGGTGCTGCATACCCGTCCGTCCGGCCTGCACGCCACCCGCGAACCGATCCAGATCGGCGCCGAGATCTATGGCCACGCCGGCCTGGAAGCGGACGCGGAAATCCAGGAACTGGCACTGGGCTCGCTGGAGCTGGCCGGTTTCACCGATGTGCGTCTGGACCTGACCCATGTCGGCGTGCTGCGCGCCATCCTGAGCCAGGACCAGGCCGCCGAAAAAGATCATGACGCCATCGTGGCTCTGCTGCGGGGTAAGGATGTGCCAGGCCTGAAGGCGCTGGCCGCGAATTACGCCGAAGGCACGCGCAAGGCGCTGCTGGCCCTGCCGAATCTGTACGGCGATGTGGAAGTGTTGAAGCGCGCCCGCGCCGAGCTGCCGGAACTGCCGGGTATCAGCAAGGCGCTGGCCGAGCTGGCGGCACTGGCGGCGTCGGCCATCGGCCGCGCCAATGTGGCGATCGACCTGGCCGACCTGCGCGGCTACCAGTACGAGAGCGGCGCCATGTTTGCGCTGTACGTGCCGGGCCTGCCGAACGCGGTGGCGCGTGGCGGCCGTTACGACCACGTGGGCGAAGCTTTTGGCCGCGCGCGTCCGGCAACCGGCTTCTCGATGGATCTGCGCGAGCTGGCGCGCCTGCTGCCGACGGCGGAGCGCAAGCATTCGATCCGCGCGCCGTGGGGCAATGCGCCCGAACTGAAAGAAAAAATCGCCGAGCTGCGCAAGTCCGGCGAAGTTGTGATCCAGTCCCTGCCGGGTCACAACAACGAACAGGACGAGTTCGAGTGCGACCGCGCGCTGGTGCTCGACGAAAGTGGTAGTAACTGGATTCTTAAAAACCTAGGTTAAGTGTGATGTCAAAGAAAACTGCAAAGAACGTCGTCGTTATCGGCACCCAGTGGGGCGATGAAGGCAAGGGCAAGATCGTCGACTGGCTGACCGAACACGCACAGGGCGTGGTTCGCTTCCAGGGTGGCCACAACGCGGGCCACACCCTCGTTATCGGCGGCGTGAAGACTGCGCTGCAACTGATCCCTTCGGGCATCATGCGCCCAGGCGTGGCCTGCTACATCGGCAACGGTGTGGTGCTGTCCGTGCCGGACGTACTGCGCGAAATCGACAAGCTGGAAGCAGCCGGCGTGGAAGTGGCTTCCCGTCTGAAGATTTCCGAAGCCTGCCCGGTCATCCTGCCATACCACACCGCGCTGGATGCAGCCCGCGAAGCAGCGCGCGGCGCCGCCAAGATCGGCACCACCGGCAAGGGCATCGGCCCGGCCTATGAAGACAAGGTGGCGCGCCGCGCCATCCGCGTGGCCGACCTGCTGAACACCGAGCGTTTCGCAGAGAAGCTGAAAGAGAACCTGGACTACCACAACTTCGTGCTGGAGAACTATCTCAAGGCGCCGAAGATCGATTACCAGAAGACCCTGGACGACGCGCTGGCCTACGTGCCGCGCCTGCGCCCGATGGTGACCGACGTGTCGTCCGCACTGTACTCGGTGCACAAGAACGGCGGCTCGCTGCTGTTCGAAGGCGCACAGGGTTCGCTGCTGGACGTTGACCACGGCACCTATCCGTTCGTGACATCCTCCAACTGCGTGGCCGGCAATGCCGCTGCCGGCGCTGGCGTGGGTCCGGGCATGCTGCACTACATCCTCGGCATCACCAAGGCCTACACTACCCGCGTTGGTTCCGGTCCGTTCCCATCCGAACTGCCGACCGACCAGGGCGTAGGCAAGCACCTGGCGTCCGTGGGCCACGAGTTCGGCACCGTGACGGGCCGCGCCCGCCGCTGCGGCTGGTTCGACGCTGCGCTGCTGCGCCGCTCGGTGCAGATCAACGGCGTGTCCGGCATGTGCCTGACCAAGCTGGACGTGCTGGATGGCCTGGAATCCCTGAAGCTGTGCACCGGCTATATGGTCGATGGCAAGCACGTGGACATCTTCCCGGTCGGCGCTGAAGAAGCCGCGCGCTGCGAGCCGATCTACGAAGAAATGCCTGGCTGGACCGAAAGCACCGTTGGCGCCAAGTCGCTGGCTGCGCTGCCGGCCAATGCCCGTGCCTACATCAAGCGTATCGAAGAACTGGTGGGCGTGCCGGTGGACATGGTTTCGACCGGTCCGGACCGCGAAGAGACCATCGTTCTGCGTCACCCATTTGAATAAGAAAAGAGTCGAGCAATATGACTACCCCTGTATCTGACCAAAAACATCTGTGGGTTTCCTGGGATGAGTATCACCGCCTGATCGAGCGCCTGGCGCTGAAGGTGTACGAATCCGGCTGGAAGTTCGACATGGTGCTGTGCCTGGCGCGCGGCGGCGTGCGTCCGGGCGACGTGTTCTCGCGTATCTTCGACGTGCCGCTGGCCATTCTGTCGACCAGCTCCTACCGCGAAGAAGCGGGCACCGTGCGCGGCGACCTGGATATCGCCAAGTACATGACCATGACCAAGGGCCCGCTGAAAGGCAAGATCCTGCTGGTGGACGACCTGGCCGACTCTGGCGTGACCCTGACCAAGGTGATGTCTCACCTGAAGGAAAACTTCGAAGGCGTGACCGAAGTGAAGTCCGCAGTGATCTGGACCAAGGGCAGCTCCGCCTTCAAGCCTGACTACCAGATGGAAGAACTGCCGCACAATCCATGGATTCATCAGCCGTTCGAAGATTACGACGGCATCCGCCCGCACCAGCTGGCGGCCTGGATCAAGAAGGGCGAGGCCGGCGCGTAATCGCTCCGTAATCCCCCTGAAACGTGGCGGCAGGCACACAGCCTGGCCGCCATTTTTTATTGCCACTCGGCAAAATATGTATAATCTCTGGCATCGTTTTGCGGAGATGTGCATGTTGTCCCGGCTGTTCCTGATTCTTCCCCTGTTGACGGCGGCGCCTGCCGCGCTGGCGGCGTCCCCGCTGCAGAAGCTGTGGTCCGAGCACAAGTTCGAGGCCATCGACAAGACCCTGCACGAGTGGTGCGGCGGCGCCCGTACGCCCGAAGGCTTGCCCGAGCTGGCCGCTTTCGAACCCGCCTTCGACAGCCAATTCCGCAGCATGCAAAGCTGGGAAGCCGACCGCACGGCGCTGGCCCAATGGCGCAGCCAGCAACCGGATTCCCTGGCCCAGGCTTTCGTGGAAGCGATTTACTGGCGTGCCTATGCCTCGCAGCTGCGCCTGGGCGCGGTGTCGACGATGCCGAAGGAAGCGCTGGATCTGTATCACGAACAGATCGGCAACGGCACTGCGCGCCTGCAGCAAGTAAAGGCGCAGGCCGCCAGCTGCCCGCTGTGGTACAGCCTGAATATCGGCCTGATGCTGGAAGGGGGCGCCACGCGCCGCGCCGTCGCCAGCGCCTACCTGGAAGCCGTGCAGGTATTCCCGCAGGACCAGCAGATCCACTTCGCCATGGGCCGCGCCTATAGTCCGCGTGGCGGCGGCAGCGCGGTGCAATTCGACCAGTTCGCGCGCCGCGCCGTGTTCTTCACGCGCTCCAACGATGGCGGCAGCATGTATGCCCGCCTGTACTGGCGCGAGGACGGCAACGGCAGCGATGCCATCACTTTCCCCGACCGCCGCAGCCTGCCGGAGTGGACGCTGATGAAGACGGGTTTCGAAGACCTGCTGCAGCGTTATCCGGGCGACGCGGCGGCGCGCAACAAGTTCGCTTCCTTCGCCTGCCGCGCCAATGACCGTGATACCTACGGCAAGCTGCGCACCCAGCTGGGCGAGCGCATCCAGCCCGAGCTGTGGCCGGACAGCTGGCCTGTGGACGCCTGCGACCGCAAATTGTTGAAGCACGGTTGATAGATCTGTAAGATCCCGGCATGACTCAAGACTTCTTCCAGACCTTTATTCTTCTGTTGCTGGTGACTGACCCGTTCGGCAACGTTCCCCTGTTCGCGACGGCGCTGGCGCCGGTGCCGCCGCGGCGCCGCCCCAAGATCGTGGTGCGCGAATGCCTGATCGCCTTCATCGTGCTGCTGGTGTTCATGTTCTTCGGCTCGCACTTCCTGAAGGCGCTCAGCCTGTCCGAAGCCTCGCTGCGCATTGCGGGCAGCGTGATCCTGCTGCTGATCGCCATCCGCATGGTGTTCCCGCATCCGGATGGAGTGCTGGGACGCACGGAAGGCGGCGAGCCCTTCATCGTGCCGCTGGCGATTCCTGCACTGGCCGGCCCTTCCGCGCTGGCGACCGTGCTGCTGTTCTCGCGCGAAAGCACGGGCGAGGTATTGATTCACGTTGCCGCACTGGGTTCGGTGGTGGCGGTGTGGCTGGCCGTCTTCCTTGGCGCCGAGCGCTTGCAGAAGGTGCTGGGGCCGCAAGTGATGACGGCGTTTGAGCGCCTGATGGGCCTGATCCTCGCTGCGATGTCGATTGAAATGCTGCTGGGCGGTATCCGCGAGTTCGTCAAAACATTATGAACAAGGCCAATCCCGCCCGGATATTTTGACTAACTTTCAATTTTATTAGCGGAAGTTACAATTCGATAGATTTCCGGCGGGAAAGCATCCTTATAATTGCGCGATGTTTGAGCGCAAAGGAGCCTCATGGACCGGAAACTAAGACTGACGCTGGCAAGCGCGTTCGCCGATCAGATGCGTGCATCCCTGCCGGAATTCAAATTATGGAACGTCACCGCGCCCAGCCTGATGGACGGGGAGCTGGTGTGGAAAAACGGAAACAGCCTCATCATCCTGTCGCCGGACTCGCGCGGCCTGCGCGATGCGGTTACGGTGGAATTGGGCTGGTCGGAGCAGGGCGCTTTCCCGCAGCATCAGCGTCCCTCGCTGATCTCGCAAGCCCAGCTGGATGACGTCCACCTGCAGCCCGAATGGACCGTGCGCCTGGGCCGCCTCGACAACAACAACTTCGACAATATCGAAATTTCGATGACCTCCTGCGAAGAGGTGGCCGCCTTCCTGATGGACCGCCTGCAATCGGTCGGCCTGCCATTCTTCATGCGCATGGGAAGCGAACTAGTGTATTGATGTCATCATTTTGAGATTGCCTTCGCAGGGCGGTGGTGCGACCATAGTGGTCTGGATTTTTGTCGCGACCCGTCCTGAAAGGAGTTGTCATGTCTCTCCGCATCAACGATACCGCACCAAACTTCAAAGCCCAGACTACCCAAGGTTCCATCGACTTCCACGAGTGGATAGGCGATAAATGGGCGGTGCTGTTCTCCCATCCGAAAGACTTCACCCCGGTATGCACCACCGAGCTTGGCTACATGGCCAAGATCGAGCCGGAGTTCACCAAGCGGAATACCAAGATCATCGGCCTGTCCATCGACCCGGTCGAAAACCACAGCAAGTGGGCGCACGACATCGAGGAAACCCAGGGCGCTGCCGTGAAATACCCAATGATCGGCGATACCGACCTGGCCGTGGCCAAGCTGTACAACATGCTGCCCGCTGAGGAGCCGGGCACCTCGGAAGGCCGCACTGCCGCCACCAACGCCACGGTGCGCTCGGTGTTTGTCATCGGTCCGGACAAGAAAATCAAGATGATGATGACCTACCCGATGACCTCGGGCCGCAACTTCGATGAGATCCTGCGCGTGATCGACTCGATCCAGCTGACCGCCAAACACAAGGTCGCCACGCCGGTGAACTGGAAGCACGGGGAAGATGTGATCATCGCCGGCTCCGTCAGCGACGACGACGCCAAGACCATGTTCCCCAATGGCTGGAAAGCACCGAAGCCTTATCTGCGCATCGTGCCGCAGCCGAAATAACCCTATCGCCGCCGGGGCCTGCCAAGTGGCTGCCCCGGTACCTCCCGCAACCGATTATTTGAGTTCGGACTGAATGTGTTTTGCGTGCTCCAGGTGCGCTACGAAGGCGGGGCGCACGTTGACCAGGGTCTGCTTCAGTTCAGCGTTCTTGGCGTTCGGGATCAGGGTCTTGTCCAGCGCGTCGATCACGGCCTGGTGGTAGGTGACTTCGTTGTCCACGTAGGCTTTGTCGAACTCTTTGCCCTTCAGGCTTTTCAGCTTGGCGATGTTGGCATCGCCGCCGGCTTTCAGGCTCTTGGCGGTGTCGCTGTCTTCCGGCGTGACCTTCAGTTTCTTCACCAGGGCGGTGGCTTTTTCGTTCACGCTGGTGTGGTCGTTGACCATCATGCGCGCGAAGGCTTGCACGTTCTTGTCGGTGGAAGTCTTCTCGGCCAGCTTGCCGGCGTTGATGTCGACCGTGTTGGCGGCGACGACAATGCCTGCGATCTGTGCGTCGTTAGGACCTTGTGCCAGCGCGAAGGTGCTGATGGCGGCGAGGGTGGATGCGAGTATGAGTCTCTTCATGGTTGTTCTCCTTGTGGTTGATGAATGGCGGCGAGCACGCGTGCGGTAATACGGTCGCAGCGTTCGCCATCGAAGCCGAACGAGTCTTGCAGGCCGGTGTCGAGCTCACGCGACAGCGATTCGCGCAGCATGCTGCGGGCGCGGAAGTGGCGGCTGCGCACCGTCGCTTCCGGGATGCTCAGCGCGGCGCTGGTTTCTTCCACGCTCATCTCCTCCAGCTCACGCAGCATGAAGACGGTGCGGAAGGCATCCGGCAGGGTATCGATTTTCTTTTCCAGCAGGCGGCGCACATCGGCGCGCATGGCGGAGGTATCCGGGGTTTCGGCTTCGGCTTCCCAGTGTTCTTCCGGCATGGCGCCCTCCAGTGGAATGACCTCGGCCTGGTGTGCGCCTTTGCGCAGGCGGGCCAGGGCGGTGTTGATGACGATGCGCGTCAGCCAGGTCGCGAGACTGGATTCGCCGCGGAAGCTGGACAGGGAACGGAAAGCTTGCAGGTAAGCGTCCTGCAGCACGTCCTCGGCCTCGGTGTCATCTTTGACGATGCTGCGGGCAGTGCGGTAGAGCAGGCGGTTGTAGCGCCGGATCAGCGGCTCGAATGCGCCGCAGGTCGCGGCTGAGATCAGCGCATGATCGCGGGCGAGTTGGGAGGACATGGTCGATTCGTTTTCATGAGTAGTTGACCATTAGATGCGGCTTGGGAGCGCCGCGTTCCCGGAATTTTGAAAAAACCAGAGGCGTGAACCAGGTGGCTGCCACGATGTGGCAGCCACCCGCTTTTTGCCGCGGGTGTTAGGACACCACATCGGCGCCGGGCGCGCCGAAGAGCTGCTGTTTGAGCACGTGCAGCTGGTCGCGCACCTGGGCGGCTTTTTCGAACTCCAGGTTTTTGGCGTGATCGATCATGAGTTTCTCCAGGCGCTTGATTTCCTTGCTGACCTGCTTCTCGCTCATGGCTTCGTACTTGGCCGCCGACTCCTGCACCGCCATCTCTTCCTTGGCTGCGTTCGGGCTGTAGACGCCGTCGATCATGTCCTTGATGACCTTGTGCACGCCGCGTGGGATGATGCCCATTTTCTCGTTGTAGGCCATCTGCTTGGCGCGGCGGCGCTCCGTCTCGCCGATCGCGCGCTCCATCGAATCGGTCATGTGGTCCGCGTACAGCAGGGCCACGCCGTTCAGGTTACGCGCCGCGCGGCCGATGGTCTGGATCAGCGAGCGCTCGGAACGCAGGAAGCCTTCCTTGTCCGCGTCGAGAATCGCGACCAGCGAGACTTCCGGCAAGTCCAGGCCTTCGCGCAGCAGGTTAATACCGACCAGCACATCGAAGGTACCGATACGCAGGTCGCGCAGGATCTCCACGCGCTCCACGGTTTCGATATCGCTGTGCAGATAGCGCACCTTGATGCCGTGGTCGCCCAGGTACTCGGTCAGCTGTTCGGCCATACGCTTGGTCAGCGTGGTCACCAGCACGCGCTCGTTCTTCTCGATGCGGTCCTGAATCTCGGACATCAGATCGTCCACCTGGGTGCGGGCAGGGCGCACGATGACTTGCGGGTCCACCAGGCCGGTAGGGCGCACCACCTGCTCGACCACCTGTCCCGCATTCTTTTGCTCGTAGTCGGCGGGCGTGGCGGATACGAACACCGTCTGGCGCATCTTCGATTCGAATTCCTGGAACTTCAGCGGACGATTATCCAGCGCGGACGGCAGGCGGAAGCCATAGTCCACCAGATTGGTCTTGCGCGAACGGTCGCCGTTGTACATGGCCGACAGCTGGCCAATCAGCACGTGGGACTCGTCCAGGAACATCAGCGCGTCTTTCGGCAGATAGTCCACCAGCGTTGGCGGCGGCTCGCCCGGCATGGCGCGGGACAGATGACGCGAGTAGTTCTCGATGCCCTTGGTGAAGCCGATTTCCGCCATCATTTCGAGGTCGAAGCGCGTGCGCTGTTCCAGACGCTGTTCTTCAATCAGCTTGCCTTCCTTGCGGAAGAATTCGAGGCGGTCGCGCAGCTCGGCCTTGATGGTTTCGATGGCGCGCAGCACAGTTGAACGTGGCGTCACATAGTGCGAGCCTGGATAGACGGTGAAGCGCGGGATCTTGGTCTTCACGCGGCCTGTGAGCGGGTCGAACAGCTGGATCGATTCGACTTCATCGTCGAACATCTCCAGGCGCACAGCCAGCTCCGCGTGTTCTGCGGGGAAGATGTCGATGGTGTCACCGCGCACGCGGAAAGTACCGCGGCCGAAGTCCATCTCGTTGCGCGTGTACTGCATCTGGATCAGGCGCGCGATCACGTCGCGCTGGGCCACTTTATCCTTTTGGCGCAGCGTGAGAATCATCTGGTGGTATTCGTTCGGATTACCGATACCGTAGATGGCCGACACGGTAGCCACGATCACCACGTCGCGCCGCTCCATCAGCGACTTGGTGCAGGACAGTCGCATCTGCTCAATATGCTCGTTGATCGACGAGTCCTTCTCGATGAACAGGTCGCGCTGCGGCACATAGGCTTCCGGCTGGTAGTAATCGTAGTACGACACGAAGTATTCGACCGCATTCTCCGGGAAGAACTCGCGGAACTCGGAATACAGCTGGGCTGCCAGCGTCTTGTTGGGCGCGAACACGATGGCGGGTCGGCCCATGCGGGCGATCACGTTGGCCATGGTGTAAGTCTTACCGGAACCGGTCACACCCAGCAGGGTCTGGAACGACAAACCATCGTCAATGCCCTCGCACAATTCCTTGATCGCCGTGGGCTGGTCGCCCGAGGGAGGGAAGGGCTGATGGAGCCGGAAAGGTGAATCTGGAAAGGTGATGACGGTCGCTTCTGGCGTACCGGCGTTTTGCGAATCAGACATTGAACTCAGACCTTTGATAGAATATGCGCTTGTCGGCGGCCTAAACCGGATTTTGTTCGGGCGCCGGCATGTTACGCTGCGAACCGCTTCCAATCGAATCCAATCTTATCATGACGAATCCTTCCGTTTTCAGCGCCATCGAGATGGCCCCGCGCGACCCTATTCTTGGTATCACCGAAGCCTTTAATGCAGACACCAACCCAGCCAAAATTAACCTGGGTGTAGGTGTTTATTATGACGACAATGGCAAAGTGCCGCTGCTGTCGTGCGTGGATAAAGCGGAAACGATTCTGATTGCTCAGCATGCGCCGCGTACCTATCTGCCGATCGAAGGCCTGGCGGCTTACGACAAGGCAGTACAAGAGCTGGTATTTGGTGCCGACAGCGCCGTAATTCAAGAGAAACGTGCAGTGACCGTGCAGGCACTGGGCGGTACCGGCGCGCTGAAGCTCGGCGCCGACTTCCTGAAGCGTTTCTCGCCATCGTCGGACGTGTACATCAGCGATCCGAGCTGGGAAAACCACCGTGCTCTGTTCGAAAGCGCCGGTTTCAAGGTCAACAACTACGCTTACTACGATCCGTCGACCAAGGGCGTGAACTTCGCCGGCATGATCGCTGCGCTGAAGGCTATGCCGAAGGGCTCCATCGTGGTGCTGCACGCTTGCTGCCACAACCCGACCGGCGCCGACCTGACCCAGGGCCAGTGGGATGAAGTGATCGCTGCCGTTGTGGCTGGCGGCCTGATTCCGTTCCTGGACATGGCTTACCAGGGCTTCGGCGCTGGCATCGCGGAAGATGGCGCTGTAGTGCGCCGCTTCGCTGCCACCGGCGTGCCGCTGCTGGTGTCCAACTCCTTCTCCAAGTCCTTCTCGCTGTACGGCGAGCGAGTGGGCGCGCTGAGCGTGGTGGCTTCTTCCGCTGATGAAGCTTCCCGCCTGCTGTCCCAACTGAAGCGCGTGGTGCGTACCAACTACTCCAACCCGCCAGTACACGGCGGCAAAGTGGTGGCCACCGTGCTGTCCACCCCGGAACTGCGCCAGCTGTGGGAAGACGAACTGGCCGGCATGCGCGTGCGCATCAAGGAAATGCGCGACACCTTTGTGCGCAAGCTGGCAGAAAAAGCCCCAGGCCACGACTTCGACTTCGTGCGCGAGCAAATCGGCATGTTCTCCTACTCCGGCCTGACCAAGGAGCAGGTAGGCAAGCTGCGCGAGCAGTCGATCTACGCCGTAGACACCGGCCGTATCTGCGTTGCAGCGTTGAATACTCGCAACATCGACGCTGTGGTTGACGCAGTCGCCAAGGTGCTTTAATATCTCGGTCTCGCGTCGTTACGGCGGCGCGAATGGCAGCAGAAAGTGCCGTTGAGTAATACCTTGAAAGTGTTGCTTTGACAGTATATAATGTTGCCTCTAATCCCTGATAGCTCAGTCGGTAGAGCGACGGACTGTTAATCCGCAGGTCCCTGGTTCGAGTCCAGGTCGGGGAGCCAGAACACAGAAAAGCCCAGCCTTAACCGGCTGGGCTTTTTGCATTTCAGGCCCTGTTTTGCGGGCGATGAACTGTGCGGAGCCGGTGTTTGGTTTATACCCTTAGACTGTTAATTTGCATTGAAAGTTGACCCACCTTCCCCACGAATTTGCAACGGAATCTGACCCACGTTCGTAGCACAATTCTCCCTGTCCTTTCGACAGGAGATCGGAGTGATCGACGTGGCTTTATTAGGCATAATTCGACGCTGGCAC